>JAHZHA010000026.1:0-32923 GCA_019420525.1 Bacillota bacterium | reverse complement strand
CAGGCTGACCGGCGAGATCTGATATATCTTCTTCATACTGGTCTGAACCGGCCGGAATGCTGTCTTCGTCTTCATTTTCTTCTGTCAGTCCCGCATTCAGCCACAGACCGACGGCCATTGCCAGAATTACGGGAATCACAAGCCAGAGTTTGGATTTTTTTTTCTTTTGTGCAAACATGATATCACCTGCATTTTCTATGATTTTCTTCGCCATGCCCGACAGATTGCCGGGCTTTTCCGCACATCTTCTGTTATGCAGTCTTCTCATCTTTGCGGCCATTTATTCATACCACTTCCAATATATGCATTTCCAGGTCTTTTTGTGATTTTTAAACACAGACATCGGGAATGAGTTTTTCCAGAGTTTTTTCGCCGATTCCACTGACGTTTGTCAGATCCTCCACCGCTTCAAAATTTCCGTTTGCCTGTCGATACTCGATAATCCGCTGGGCCATGGACGGACCGATGCCGTCCAGCGTCTGAAGTTCTTCGGATGTGGCGGTATTGACGTTCACTTTTGCTCGTTCTGTTCCTGCCGAATCGCCATCTGAAAGATCTGTGGAAAAGAGTTCTGCTGATTCGCCATTTTCTGCCGCTTTTTTCGCTTCCTCAGCTGTGGGAATGTATAGTTTCTGTCCGTCTGTACATTCCGAAGCCATATTAATATATTTCGTTTCAGCTTCGGAGGTCGTTCCTCCAGCTGCTTGGACAGCTTCAAAAACCCGGGAGCCTTCGGCGATATTCACGACGCCGGGATGAACCACCGCACCGCCCACGTCAACATAGATTTCCGCAGTCTCTTTCTCTTCTCCGTCTTCCTGCTCTTCATTCCCGTCCTGTAGTCCGTCTCCCGCTTCTATTTCCCGACCGGCTGAGTCCGCACTTTCTTCACCCCTCACCACTTCGACTGCATTTCCCTGACGATCGGAAACCGCTCCGTAGATCAGCGCAGCGACGACGAGAAGAACGATTACAGCAATTCTCTTTCTCTTTTTCCGCCGTTTCTCATCTTCCATATATTTCCATTCCTCCTGTTTAAAGGATAAGATATTTTCCATAAAATGTCAATCTTGACTTTCAAAAAAGAGAAAGTCCGCGGCAGATTTTCTGCAGCGGACTTTTCGATGCTTTCCTAGCTTATGCAATTCTGATTTATCCGTATCTTTTCTGCTGCTTTATTTCACCAGAGATACGGTGTCTCCTCTGTGGATTTTTCCGGGAGTGATAACCCTGCAGAAGAGACCTTCGTGAGGCAACAGTGAAGTACCGAATGTCTTTGTGACGATGCTCGGATGATCCGGTTTTCCCACCTGGGATACCTCGATGACTGCTTCCTCTCCCAGACAGATCCGGTCGCCAGCCGTGACAGCTGAGAGATCCAGACCTTCGATGAGAATATTCTCCGCCATATCTCCCGGTCCCATGGTGAGTCCGTGTTTTTCGTTGGACGCCAGTAGGCTCTCATAGCTGAGACACGTGATCTGACGGCTCCAGTCGCCCGCATGTCCGTCGCCTTCCAGTCCCTGGAGAGTGATCATACATTCTTCGATTTCCTTTTTCAGAGTGCCTCTCTCCGGGCTGACAGAGATGGCGCGGATTTTTCCGTTGTTCATTATTGAAACCTCCTGACAGATTTTACCTTGATTTGCGGCAGACCGGCTCGCATCCGGCCTGATGATATCCGGCGGAACTGCCGGCACTTTTTCATTATAGCAGATAAAATGTCTGCCGGAAAACATTTTGACAAAATATGCAGAAACGGGGATATCGGCGGAAAAAATCAGCAGAACCCGCGGGAAATGCCGTAGTAAACACCTTGTTTTACGACAAAGCTCTGAAATATTGCGTTCCGAAAAACTATTTTAGATTTTTCGTTTTTACGAAATTATGTTAAGATATTGACCGTTGCTGAGCGAAATTTTTCGGTATGTCGCCGTTTAAAGCGGCACAGAAAAAGATTCCTCCCGGCAAAAAAAGGTTTATTGAATAGGAGAGATTTTCATGCTGGAACTAATCACACAAATCAACGCCGCTGTCAATAATTTCGTCTGGGGCGTTCCCGCAATGATCTGCATCATCGGAGTGGGTCTTTATCTTACTTTGCGCACCCGTTTTATTCAGTTCAGGAAATTCGGCTACAGTCTGAAGATGACGCTGGGCAGGCTCTTCCACAAAAAAGAAGCTGCAGACGGAGCGATCACTCCGTTTCAGGCAGTATGTACCGCGCTGGCTGCCACGGTAGGCACGGGAAATATCGCCGGAGTTGCCGGAGCCATCGCCATCGGAGGACCCGGCGCCGTCTTCTGGATGTGGATATCCGCCCTGCTGGGCATGTGTACGAAATTTTCAGAAGTCACTCTCGCCGTCCATTACCGCGAAAAAAACGATCACGGTGACTGGGTGGGCGGTCCGATGTATTACATTAAAAACGGACTCGGCAGCAAATGGCGCTGGCTGGCTTTCATTTATGCAGCTCTGGGCGTGCTTACCGTTTTCGGTACGGGAAATGCTACTCAGGTCAATACCATCACTACAGCCATCGATTCTGCGCTGCTGAGTTACGACATAATTCCGGAAGACAGTATTTTTTCACTGAATCTCATTCTGGGTATCGTGATTACACTTATCGTAGCTCTCGTCCTGCTGGGCGGAATCAAGCGCATCGGAAAAGTCACGGAAAAGCTGGTTCCGTTCATGGCACTTCTGTACATCATTCTTGCACTGGGAGTCGTCGTCATGAATATCGACCGTGTTCCCGCCGTTTTCCGTTCTATCGTCGAGGGCGCTTTTTCTCCTGCTTCCGTCACAGGAGGCGTGGTGGGGAGCTTTTTCCTGAGTATGAAAAAAGGCGTGGCGCGGGGAATTTTTTCAAATGAAGCCGGCCTGGGAACGGGCTCTATTGCACACGCATCCTCTGATATCAAAGATCCCGTAAAACAGGGCGTTTTCGGTATCTTCGAAGTATTCGTCGACACCATCGTGATCTGTACACTGACAGCTCTCGTCATCCTGTGCAGCGGAACGGAATTCACTTACGGCGTCGATGCCGGAGCGGATCTGACCATCAGCGGATTCATTTCAACCTACGGCAGCTGGGTATCGATTTTTACCGCTGTGGCGCTCTGCTGCTTCGCTTTTTCCACCATCATCGGCTGGGGTCTGTACGGAACGCGCTGCATCGAATTCATCTTCGGACCGAAAGTCATCAAACCTTTCATGGTCGTATATGCTCTGGTGGCTATTTTGGGAGCGACAATGGATCTCGGCCTTCTCTGGAGTATCGCGGAGACATTCAACGGACTCATGTCTATCCCGAACCTCATCGCGTTGTTCTTACTATCAGGTACGGTAGTGAAACTCGTCAGAGAGCATTTTAACGAAAAGCCTCCCCGCTTGTAATATTAAATCATCCTGCAGACAGGGGAAATGAAAGTATAAAAAACCGCCGCCGCACGGCTTTTCATCTGCTGTGCGGCGGCGGTTTCTGTCTGTCGCTTTATTTTATATTTTACTGTCAGTTGGCACATACCTGAACGCGCCCGTACTCCACCGACGGCACGAGAACTGCCGTAGCCGTGCAGAGAGTCTGCAGGATGATATCGCAGTCTCTTTCCGGATGGGATGCCTGTTTTCTGTATTCCTCGTGCAGTGCGTTGAGTGCATGGACGATATCAGTTTTCAGATACATCTCCGGCACGATCTGTGAAGCTGTATTATTCAGCTTATCGATGAAAATAGGCTGCATTTCCAGCTCATATCTCACATGATCTGCAAGAGATCCTTCGTAATGACTGTTGTGCGGATAAGTGAAAGCGTCCGCAAGATAGTGGAGCATTCTGCCAAACTGATAATAGTCCCAGACGTTCCATTTGCTTTTTTCTGCCAGATAGCTGGCGTTCTTTCTGATGTAGCGGCAGGCGCACTCGTAGTTGTGTCCTTTCACGGAATTGCCGCTGCCCAGACCTTTCAGATATGACGTATAATTATAGTCCGGCTCCACGCAGCCGAAGACAAACGCTTTGCGAAATAATTCAGATACATCTGACATATAGCGCTCTGCAAGGTAAATTCCGAGTAACTTATGACTTCTTTTTTTCATCTATTCCTCCTGACGAAATAAAGTCCCATACATTTGATTTACATTCTGCCCTGTCTGTGTACATTATAAAACATACTTTTTTGACTCACTTCAGAGAAACATCAGCAGTATGTAAAAATTTCAGAAAACGGCGGCATTCCCGCGGAAAAATTTTCCTGTGTCATGCCGCCGGCTTCTTTCGTCATCGTATCATTTCTATCCATTTTATCAGAAAAATTAGTGGTGTAAAGACAATTTACAAAAAAAATTAAGGTAATTTCTGGATGTTTTTCTCTGATTTCCAGTTATGTAAGATTTTATCATATGACCGCTGCGGAGATGCCGGTGAGAACTGCCAGAAATCCGATATTTGCAGCCGTAAAATACTTGATATAATCCGCCTTTTTTCCGGGATATTCTTTTGTCAGCAGCTTGTAGGAGATCAGACTTGCCATAGAGGCGATGAGCGTTCCCAGACCTCCCAGGCTTACGCCGACGAGAAGCTGATCCCAGCGCTGCGTAAATCCGGACAGCAGAAGAGCTGCAGGAACGTTGCTGATCACCTGACTGACGAGGATTCCGGCCGCCGCGCCCAGGGTATCCGTCAGATTGCCGAAAATCTCACAGAATACGGGTATCCGCCCGATGTTTCCGATGAAGATAAAGAAGCCGATGAAAGTCAGCAGAAGTCCGTAATCGACATTTTTCAGTACAGAGGGCTCCGCTGCCAGAACGGCTGCCAGTACTGTGAGAAGCATGATCCGATAATCCGTCAGATGCATCACCGTGCTGAGACAGACGGTAAAGAGCACCGTGTAGAGCAGGATTTTTTTCGGATTCAACTTCGGCATACTCTTCTGCCCCGTCGTCTCCGCCGCCTTTTTCTCTGCATCCGAGGAAATACAGACTTGCTTTCCTCCGGGCAGGACAGCGATATAGAGAAGCAGAAGGAGAAACGCCGCCGCGGCCATCGGTCCGGTAATGCGAAGAAAGTCGGCAAGTCCCATACCGGACTTCGCATAGATATAGAGATTCTGCGGATTTCCCACAGGCGTCACCATGCTGCCGAGATTTGCCGCGATCGTCTGCATCGTGATGATGGAGATGATATGCCTTTCCATACCCGCCATGGAGCAGACAGCGATGGCGAATGGAACGAAAGTCAGCAGTGCCACATCGTTTGTGATGATCATGCTGATGAAAAAGCAGAGAAACACCAGCACTGCGGCGGTGCGCCGGACAGTGCGGGCCTTTGAAATGAGTTTCTCCCCTATCATCCGGAAGAGACCTGTCTTCTGAAAGCCTGCCATGACGATCATCAGACTCAGAAGAAGAGATAGCGTTTCAAAATCGATGTATCCCGCATACTGTGCGTCCGGTCTGACGAAAAAAGAAGAGACAGCGGCGAGAACGAGAGATACGCAGAGTACGATATCTTTTCTGAGCATTGAAACCGCCCGCATGGCAGCGGGCGGTACTTCCGGCATGTGAATATGTTCTGTATATTTCATAATGATTCCTGATTTTCTGTCTTTTTCAACTGTATCATGCTGCATCTGCATCATGCTTTCTGTATTCTCCTCTGTTCGTTCCGCGGTGGCCGGCCCGGCTACAGCGGCTTCCTGTCATCCGTCTTCGGAGTCACGAGAAACAGAGACGGTGCTGTCTTTTTCTGATTGATCATGTGAACGTAGGCAACATGATATTTTTTGGATGGAAGCGTCTTCAGGAATTCGTAAATCGCAGCGCATTCTTCTTCGCCTTCTCTGTGACCGCTGTAGGCCATGATCGACACGATGCCTCCCGTTCTTACGAGATTGATGGCTTTCTTTATCGCTGGCAGAGACGTTTTTTCCGTAGTCATGACTGTTTTGTTTCTTCCCGGCATGAAACCGAGATTGAAGACGAAAGCGGAGATTTCCTCTGTCACTCCCGCCAGATGACGATCGATTTCCGTATGAGAATCGAGAATAAGATGTATATTCGCCTGTTCAGGATCCGGAATGCCATTTTCGGCCAGATAATTTTTCGTCGCATCGAGAGCTTCCTGCTGAATATCAAAAGCGTACACCGCCCCTGCGTGACCCGGCGTCAGAGTGCATCCGGCAGCTTCCGCCAGGGAGAGAGTATCGTATCCGTTTCCCATGGTGCAGTCCACCACCGTATCACCCGGCGAAATATAATCGCCGACGATATGCATAGCCAGCGACGTCGTCTTGACTATGAGATTTGTCTTTTCGCTCCTTATTTCCATAATTTAACAACACCTTCTGTATTTCTACTTACAAACCACAAACTGTTATCTGCGCTACAGTCTTCTCAGATATTCGAGTTCGTGCACCGTCATTTTTCGGTACATTCCTTCTCTGAGATGCGCCATTTTCAGATCTCCGATGGCCGTGCGCCGGAGAGTTATCACTTTATGTCCCGTCGCCTCAAACATCTTTCTCACCTGTCTGTTTTTTCCTTCGGCGATGCGGACTTCCACGACGGTGGTATTCGCCCCCTGACGAAGGATTTCCACTTCTGCCGGCTTTGTCACATATCCGCCGATATCGACGCCGTTTCTGAGTCTCGCCGCGTCCCGGTGCAGAAAGAGGCCGGAAACTTCTGCCACATAGGTCTTATAGATATTTTTATGCGGACTCGTCAGCTTATAGGCCAAATCGCCATCATTCGTCATGATGAGCATGCCGGATGTATTGAAATCCAGTCTGCCCACAGGATAAATCCGCTCGCTGATGTCCGGCATGAGATCCAGAACGGTAGGTCTGCCCTGCTCATCGTCCGCCGTGGTGATATAGCCCGTCGGCTTGTTCAAAATATAATAGACGAGTCGCTTTTCCGGAGTGATCGTTCTTCCCGCCACGGAGACGACATCTCCTTCCGTCACATCATACCCGCACTCCGCCGTAAGTCCGTTGACCGTCACCTGCCCCTGCTGAATGAGTTCATCCGCTTTCCGTCTGGAACAGACTCCGCTGTGGGCGATATATTTATTGAGACGCATAACATTCCTTTCTGTGCCATCTGCCTGCTTCAGCCTCCGTACAGAACCGCCGCAAATGCCGCAGCTGCGGCGTTTACAGCGATTTCTGCTTTTTTATCTGAATCATTTTATCATAAAAGGGAACAGAAAAGAAGAAAAAAATACCGTCTGTTGCAGTTAAAAGACAAATTACCGCCGGATCAGTTTTTCATTATATATACCTCGCAGACCGTACTTATCCAGACGCTTTTCCACTGTCTCACGATCCGTCGTATAAAGGCCGAGTTTTTTCATTCTCTCAAAATATTCCGCTCCGGCAAAAGTATAGCGCGTCTTAAGGCCGTCTTCCTTTTCGATCTGTGCATTGGCAAAAGAGATCAGGTCTCCTGTCGCCAGTCCGTCCGGCAGTTCCATCAGAGGAATTCCCTTCAGGTAGCGGCAAGCGTTATACCCCGCAAGACTTCCCGTCGTAATAGCTTCTGTGTGACCTACGAAAAGTCCGGATTTTTCGCCGCCGCAGAATACATTTTCTGCTCCACGGACCAACATTCCGTCAGTGCGTTGCGCCACTGAGAGATAGCGTATAGAATTTCCTCTGCCACCCGCATAAGGATCTACATAACGTGCATTTTCAAAGCCTTCGATTTCCCGCAGCTGGTCCAGCGGCATAAACGGTGTCATCAGCTTCGCACAACCTGTGTCAAGCAGAACGATGTTCTCCGCAAATTCTTTGAGTGCATACTGTTGACATACCTTGAGGCTCAGCTTTTCTTCGTGAATCTGTTCTTTCTTCAGCTTGACGATGACGACACCTTTGCGGTCCAGTTCGTCTCTGATTTTCTCGGAAAGAGACTGCTTTTCGATTTTGCAGGAACCGCTGAAAGCACCGAAAGCGCCGTCCGCTCTCCTCCCCATCACATCGGTAAGACCGATTTTATTCGTTATGCTGATACGCGGTCCGAATGAGGGGCAGCGGAGAATACACATCAGACACCCGATGTTTCCCGCAGAATCACAGTGGCAGCCAGATCGACCAGCAACAGAACAGCCAGGGCGCCGCTGATGATTTTCAGCTTTTTGGAAGAAATCCGCCCTGTGGCCTTTTCCAGAAGCGGCTGAATGAGATACAGAATTACCATTCCTCCGATTCCGAAGCGTATGCTGGGATTCGGCGCGATCCGGCCCTGAAAATCAAAGGCAAATCTGTCATAATCCCACATCCAGTCTCCCGTCAGCCATTCCATGATATAGCTTCCGATGAGTTCAGTGATCGTGGTAACTATGATAATACCTAAGAAGACCAGAATCGGTGTGACAGGAATCTTTCCTGCACAGATTTTTTTGTTTTTCAGCTTGGTCAAAGTTGTAAGAAGCAATAGAGCTCCGAATCCGTAAATCACACAGTATGGTCCGAAGAGAATTCCTCGGTCGGAAAATCCCCAACGATATACAACTACTTCTAAAAATACTTCATATATCCATCCCAGGATAGAATACATCATAAAATACAAAAAATACCGCTGCAGCTTTTCCATCTTTTTCATTCTTTTCTTCCTCTCCGTCACCCTTTTCTTTTTAGAATCCGAAGATGACCTGTCTCATCAAAATATGCAAAAATATATACTTCTTTGCTGATATACTATCAGAGAAAGCTGCATTTGTCTTTATGCTCCCATATTTTTAATATTTCGGAAAGATGAACCGCACCATAAGACACAATTTATGTCCGGGTTATCACACAGTCCTCTATCAGTATGTTTTTTTTCTCATCTTCGGACAAATTTTTCCATATATTCAGCAAAATTTCGTTAAGCGGCCTCTGTTGTTCTTTCGACAATCTTCCTGTCGATTTCATTAATACAATGTCACCTGTATCGAAAACTGTCATATAGCTGTCTTCAGAAACGTCATTTTTCAGGATATCAGGAGCTTCCTGAACTTTCCCCTGCCAGATTATACGATTATTCAAACGCATCACCTCCTTTTTTATTCTATGTTTTTCTGTCTTCTCCCTATTACAGCAATTTTCGACTCGATTCTGTGATATACTGAAGCGGTACATCACATAAAAAGAAATGATATCTGTCGGATATCGGACGGAGAAAATAAAATGAAAATATCAACAAAAATCAGAATTATTGTAACTCTCACCGCAGCGGCGGCTGCCGCTGCCGGTTTTGCAGCAGGACGCGCCTCTGCATCTCTGAGATTTTGCCCTGCACGTTGTCCTCTGGAAAAGGAAACACCGACGCCGGAAATACTTCAGCAACCTGCGGAATCTACAGAAGCCGCTGCACCCCAGAAATTTGAGAAAGAAGAGGAAATATCTGCGGAAGAATCTTTCAGGGAAGAGCTTTCCTCTTCAGAGCTTCAGGAAGAACCTGTCCGGGAAGAGCTTTCCCCCGCAGAGCCTCAGGAAGAACCTGTTCCCGTCGTCTCTGAATACATAGGGAATCGTCTGAGCAAAATCTTTCACGATCCTTCCTGCCGTTACTGTGCCAATACATCCGACAAATACCGGGTGGAGCTTCATTCCGTTGAAGATGCTGTTTCACAGGGATTCAAACCCTGCAGAAGGTGTCTGCCAGAATAAAGACTGTATCCGGTGCTGGGATTCTCTTCTCTAACAGCCCGGAAAGCCATGCTTTCCGGGTCTTTTCTTTCTTTGACCGCAATAAATATATGAAAATGATCTTTTTTGCGTGTCACAGGAGGTATCTTGACTTATGAATACATGTATTTATCTGAGAAAGTCCCGCAAAGGTGATGACCCCGAAGAGACGGCAGCCGAAACGCTGCGCCGTCACCGGGAACAGCTGCTGGCTCTAGCCCAGGAGCGCGGTCTCGATGTGACGGAAATCAAAGAGGAAATCGTCTCCGGAGGCAGCATCGCCGCCAGGCCGCAGATGCGTGCACTCCTCTCGGAAGTGGAAGAAGGACGTTACGATGCCGTTTTGGTAATGGACATCGATCGTCTGGGCCGCGGAAGCATGATCGATCAGGGGATCATCGGACAGACTTTCCGGGAATCGGGAACGCTGGTCATCACGCCGGACAAAACTTACGATCTCTCAGATGATGCGGATGAAGACTATTATGATTTCTATGCACTCTTCGCGAGAAAAGAGCTGAAACAGATCAAAAAAAGGTTGCAGAGGGGAAAGATGAAATCCTTCCGTGAAGGAAATTTCGTATGGGCGCGACCGCCCTACGGATATGTCAAATCAGGAAAAAACTCGATTCTTCCCGATCCCGTGCAGGCGGATATCGTGCGACTGATCTTCCGGCAGTATCTGGGAGGGATGAGTATGGGCCGGATCGCTTCTCTCCTGAACGAATCCGGCACACAGACGTCAAACGGTTGTCTCTGGTCTCATAAAACGATTTCAGCAATTCTGCGAAACAGAGAATACACCGGTGATGTGGTATATGGCAGGACAAAGATGATTCGGGGCAAAGCCGTAAGACAGCCTCCGGAAAAGTGGATCTGTCTTCCGGGCCGGCACGAAGCTATCATACCCCGCGAAGACTTTCTTCGGGTGCAGGAGCGTCTCTCTTCTCTGCCTTCCTGCCGTACGCGCAGAGACAGGAAACTGAAAAATCCTCTGGCCGGTATTCTTTTTTGCAGCTTCTGCGGAAGTCCCATGATGAGAAAATCAGATACGGGAAGCGGAAAAGAGCGAATCCGGTGCGGACATTCCTGCTCTCAGAATATCTCGTCTTCTCTGAACGAAGTGGAGACCCGCTATCTCCACGCAGCAGCAGTCTGCCTGTCTTCCCGGATGCGTCCCCTGCCTTTCTCTCTGAACAGCAGTGGAAACCGTGCCGCTTCCGCCCCAAATCCGGAAGTTCTGATTCGTCTCATCCGGTGTGCATCCCCCGATGAAAGAAACGCTTTTTACCGCTGTATCGCCGAGGAAAGCCAGTATTTCCGCAGTCGTCAGGAAGCGGACCTTTCTTTCCGTCTCCATATTGTCCTCCGCTTCTGATTCCGCCGGCTCCTTTTCTTCACTATCCCAGCCGGGACCCGCAGAGCTGCTGCAGAAACATGGCTGAAGGGCATCAGCGGGCGCTCTGTACATAGAGCAACCGTTACCGTAGGTCAGACAGTTGCCCATAGGCCCTGTGGAACCCGTAGTTTCGATAAAGACATCGCCCGGTATCTTCGTGCCGTCGGCCAGGATAATGCTGCTGATATGCCTGCCTTCCGTTGCGTTTTCATATTCGGCATCTACCGCCCGCGCGATTGTCTTCACGCCGATGTCCATTTCTTTCAGCAGCCGGCGTACAGCGGGTTCCACCCGGAATACATCATAGAGACTGGCGTGGCTGTGGCCGGGAAAATCGACATTTCTATGTCTGGAATATCTATCTGTTATCTCAAAAAGCTCCGAAGCGCCGAGAGCGATGTTTTCCTCTGCTGCGGTAAACCTTCCGTTGTTCCTCATAATGCCGCCTACATTTCCGAGACCCAGCAGCAGATCTGTCTTTTCCACGACGGTAACGTCAGCTCCGCATTTTTTTGCGGCGACGGCTGCAGCAACTCCAGACCAGCCGCCGCCGATCACGATCACCTTTTTTTCCATAATAAAAAATCCTCCCGTTTATCGTATGAGACGGAAGGATTTTCTGCTACTCCGCAGATGTCATTTTCTGAGAAGAAGATTTTCAAAATATTTCATTTCATCGAGGCGTTCTATTTTTTCAGAACGGATTTGTTCTCCTATGCGCATCACCTGCGCCGTATCCGGATCATACTGCGGCCAATCCGGCGACGGACACCCCGTGCGGATGAAACTACACCATGCTTCGTTCATGAATGCAGCTACAGCATCGCCTCTTTCATCGTCAGCTCCGACAAATTTCAGCTCCTTGCGGAACACGAAATTCAGCTCAGCGATATGGCGACAGCCGAACCCCTCTTTTCTGAGACGTTCTGTCAGATAATCGAAATGATATCCATATACTTTTTTCCCCATCCCGCTGAGGCGGTCGGCATACGGAAGCATGCTCGCCTTGAAAGAAGAGAATCCGATGATCTCGGCGCACCGCTCATAAGGCGTGTGCTGCGCGTCCACCGGATAGCGCTGCATCACCTCGTCTGCTCTCTCACCGTAAAGATTGCGCAGACGTTCGGCGTATCCTTCTTCCGTCAGGTTTTTGTCGGAAAATATCGTGCCTTCGTCGGTGTTGAAGCCGAAGAGGAGGTCCGCTTCATTGATGTATTGTGTACCGGGATCTACCGCAAAGTCACCGTCGAAGAGAAAATCTTTCAGTACCGGATCGGTTCTCTTTCCTCTGTAGGAACCGTCGGGGCGGAAAAACCAGGACTTCAGAAGATCTTCCGCCGGAAGGCTCCGCAGCAGCGCCGCTCCTTCCTGAGAATCGGAAGCTCCCAGATCTGCCGCCACCTGACGAGAATTTTCCAGATAATATTCGGGATTGCCGGCTCCGAAACGGGCGACGGGATTGAGACCTACGATGCTTCCGCTTTCCAGAATGCATCTTCTAAAAAGACCTTTCGCTTCCCTCAGTCCCAGGAGGATGGAAGTGATAAAGGCTCCCGCGGATTCGCCGCCCAGCGTCACGTTGTCCGGATCACCTCCGAATGCGGCAATATTCTCCTTTACCCAGCGCAGCGCCTGCAGCGCATCCTGAACTCCGAAACAGCCTGTGACGGAAGATTCTCTCCGGAATTCTTCGAGCGCCATAAAACCGAAAATGCTCATTCTGTAATTTATGTTTACATACACGATTCCCTTATTCGCAAAATTTTCTCCCCGGTACAGCGGCATATTTCCCCCTCCCGTTTCGAAAGCACCGCCGTGCAGGAATACATAGACGGGAAGTTTCGCCTGTTCGTCCGGTGAAAGATCTCCGGTCTTCCCGTCCTCTTTCACCGCCGGCGTGCTGACGTTGAGATAAAGGCAGTCTTCTGACGAAATTTCCAGAATATTCGGCTGCAGCACGTGGCTGACAGCGAACAGCTGGAGGGCCGGCGCTCCGAATTTCGTACAGTCGCGCACGCCTTCCCAGAAATCCGGCTCCCGAGGCGGGCGGAACCGGAGATCCCCCACAGGAGGCTTCGCATAGGGAATTCCCCGGAACGTGATAAATCCTTCTTTTTTCTTGCCCTTTACGGCTCCGTATTTTGTGACAGCTTTCACCATGATATCTGATACTCCTTGTCTTTTCTCTGAAACGAAACAGAAGATTTTTTTCTGCTTTATATTCCTGACGAATTATCTTACATGGATATTGTACCATTGTTTTGCCCTGAAAAACAAATTTCCGATCTTCCAGACCGGACGCCGCATTTCTTTTTGTCCTTCTCTGAATAAATACTATTAGTTTTGTAGATTTTAATATTTCTTCATAACTCTTTCTCCAGAAAAAGAGTTATGATAATAATAGAAAGGGGAAAGCTTCGTTCGGCACATTGGAAGCTATATCTGGGAAATGAAACGCATTCCTGTAAAAAAACACTCTATTTTAATCGTAGCAATCGCATTCATCACCGCATCTGCCCTGCTCGGCAGCGCACTGTTTCTCCCGGACAGCGGCAGATCCTCCGCCTCCGGAATGCACCGGACAGAAAAGATTTCCGACCGCGCAGACAATCCACCGGCGGAGAACGACAGCCAGGAAGAGATGGAGAACGTTTCTACAGACAACGGAAATTCTGCGGAAGAAAGCAGCCAGCCGGGATCATCTTCTCCGGAACAGACTCCTCCTTCGGCGGGCAGCGGTCAAACTGATTCTGGAATCGGGAATTCCATTCCGAAAAGCAGCGATTCCTCAGCTGGGGACCAGCAGAAACCGGCGGTGCAGCCATCAGTTCCGTCAGACGATTCCTCAGCCCGGTACGCTTATCTCACGTTTGATGACGGTCCCAGCAGAAATACGGATGCGATCCTGAAAATTCTTGCGGAAAACGATATAAAAGCGACTTTCTTCGTCACAGCCCGCAATACTGATGAGACAAACATGCAGCGCTACCGCAAAATAGCGGAAGCAGGCCACACGCTGGCGATGCACAGCGGAACACACAATTACAGAGAGATTTACGCATCGAAGGAAGCGTTCCTGGCTGACTACTCCAGAATCAGCGATCTACTATACGAAATCACGGGAACGCGTTCTGTCATCTATCGCTTCCCGGGAGGCAGCAGCAATACTCTCGCTTGTCGCAAAGTACCGATGACAGAACTCATCGCTGAACTCCACAGCCGGGGAGTGGAATATTTCGACTGGAATGTCAACTCTACCGATGCATCCGGCAAGAATCCGGATCCCGGCGTTCTCATAAAGAGTGTAACCTCCGGTCTGAAATATCGTCACAATATTATTCTGATGCACGATGCTGCCGGACATGAGACGACCGTTCAGGCACTGCCGTCCATCATTCAGGCCTGCCGCGACCGCGGCCTGATTTTCTCGGTGATCACGCCGCAGACACCTCCTGCGCATCACCATACCGTCGATTGATCCGACACTTTTTCACTTTCATTCCACTTACATACGAAAAGACCCTGTCTGGCGATACTGCCGGCAGGGTCTTTCCTTTTTTCTCTCTTTTTTCCGTTTCTTCTATTCCCCTTTTTCTGTTTTCTGTCCTTCCTCTTTTTCTTTCTTTTTTGGAGGCAGTATACTGTCCCTGCCTCCTGCGTAAATCCCGGACGGGATACCATATTCTTTCCGGATGTCGGCGGGAGGATGCGGATAGATATCGTAGCGCATTTTTTTCTGAGATCCTTTCTGTCTTTGTCTTCCCGGACGATGAACGATCCTCTATATTACAAGACGCAGGATTTCCCGTTTTGCTACATAAATTTTTCTTTTTTCTGTTTCAGACCGTCATTCCTCCGGATCTTTCGCCGGCATCTGTGTCAGATGATCTGCGCAAAAAACGACGCCGCCACCGCGGTAATCAGTCCGGATACGACGATGGACAGACTGCTGACAGCTCCTTCGGTTCCTCCCATTTCCACAGCTTTTGTCGTGCCGATGACATGAGAGGAACTGCCGATGGCGATGCCTTTCGCTACAGGTTCGGTCACGCGGAAAATCCGCAGCAGAATTTCTGCAGAAATGTTTCCGACAATCCCCGTGATAATGATGGCTGCGGCGGCGATGGAAACATATCCGCCCAGTTCTTCCGCCACGCCGATTCCGATGGCCGTCGTGATGGATTTCGGCAGGAATGTGACATATTCTTCGTGGCTCAGGCGGAACAACAGCGACATGGCCAAGATACAGCCAAAACTCGAAAGAATTCCGGAGAAAATCCCCGCGAGAATCGCCTTCCAGTTTTTCTTCAGCGTTTCCAGTTTTTCATAGAGAGGAACCGCCAGACATACGGTGGCCGGCGTCAGCAGGTAGCTCAGATACTGCGCACCTTTGTAATAGGAATCGTAACTGACATTCATCAGAAGGAGGACGGCAATCGTAAGAATGATGGAAATCAGCAGCGGATTGAACAGAGCAAAGTGAAATTTTCTGTTCAGATACATACCGATCCCGTAGGCGGTCAAACTGACTGCCGCTCCGAAAAAGACCGAACTTTCGATGAATTCCTGTGTCATTTTTCTCTCCTCCTTCTTCCAAAACGAACTGCACACTGGGTGACATGTCCCGACACGATCATCACCACAAATGTGGAAAGTACTGTCACCGCAGCGTAAGCCGCCCAGGAAAGCTGTATCACATCCCAAGAATCCAGGATGCCGACCGCTGCGGGAATAAACATGACAGGCATAATATCGATGAGAAATTCACTCGTCTCCCTGACATCGTCTTTTTTGATGATGCCCGACACGAGGCACCCGAACAGAATTATGATTCCGTAAATGCTGGCCGGTATCGGAAACGGTATCAGCCGGTTCAGGATTTCTCCAACAAAAGAAATCAAAAGAATGATGGTAAATTGTTTCAGATATTTCATTTTGATACCTCATTTGTATTCTGTATACCTGTTAGTGTATTTTTCGATCCGTTTCGACGTCCGGGATAATAAGGACAGCGAAACCGGATGCATTGTGAATTTCGGTCAGAGAATCTGCACAGCAGCTGTTCCGGTTCTTCCAGAACGATACCGAGATTCTTTCCGATAAACTTCACCGCTTCGTGCAAGGCGGTAAAAGAATCGCGCTTGCAGCAGCGCGGGCCTCCCGTCTCTCCGATAGCACTGAGACATGCGGCAGTCAGACGATTGCCGAGTCCCCATGTCTCCACGGAAAGAGGGCTCGAAGACGTCATGATGCTGAAACAGATTCCGGCGCTCAGAGCTGCTCCACAGGCACCCCACATTCCGCAGGCGCCGCCCGGAATCTGGCTGCCGCGGTCTCTCATTTCTTCCAGAACGGCAGGAAAATCCATTTCTCTTCCCGCATTGTGACAGGCGGTAAGAAGAGCCGCTCCTACCATCACATGATGTTCCGGTCCGTGCATGTATACGTAGGGGTTTTCCATCATTTTTACGAGAATCTCGGCGGGGTTTGTCGATGTTTCTCGGCGGCAGATTTCCAGTATTTCTCTGATCCCCTGTTCCTCGTGACAGGCGTCGCAGACGTAATGGCCTTCCCTGCATTTTGTATTGCTCAGGAACGTTTTTCCGCAGAAGCTGCAGATCATGGGTTCCTGTCTGACGAGATATTCCAGTGCCTGTCCGCAGACGAGGCACTCCTGTACATCCGGCATATTATTTTCTCCTCTCTTCTTCATTCCGTACGTCAGATAAGCCGCAGCCCCTGTCTGCAGTATCTGGTGGGGCTGCGGCCGGGTGTCGGCAGCCGCTGCGGACGCCGGCAGAAAACACATCTGACGAAAAAACAAAATCGTTCTGAAAATTTCCTTATATTATAGCTCATTTCGTCCCGTCAGAGAAGAAATATAAATTATTTTGTCTTTATTTTTCCTTTTTGCTTATCAGTAGCCGAACAATTCCGACGGATCTACAGATCCGGAACACTTACAGATGCGGATTCTCCGTCCGTCGCTCATCTCACGTTCACAGGAACCGCATACGCCTTCCCCGCAGCAGAGATTGAAATCGTTTGACGTGATAAAGGCTGACGAGTCGTGGAATTCTTCCAGAGACTGATACATATGTGATGCGAATTCCCGGCTGCCAAGCAGCAGTATGTATTCCGGTTTTTTCTCGCGGACCGACCGGCGTATTTTCTCCATCTCCTCAGCGCTGTCAAAATCACGAAACGAAACAGAAGCTCCCGCCCCGCTTCTGTTTCCGGCAGTCAGAGCATTTTCTGGATGAAGAAAGCGCTGCACGAGGTTTCTCTCGAAAGGAGCATCCCGGACGGTTAGAATCACTTCTCCCGAAGATCTCAGAAGATTACAGGCAAATATGCCCGGACATACGCCGGCGCCGCTGCAAAGAATCATCACCGCTCCTTCGGCTTTCCGGAATTCTTTTCCGACAAATCCGCTGCGGTATGGGCCGCGAATCAGAACGCTGTGTTCCACAGCCGCCAGAGATTTCGTCTTGGCCGAAAGAACGCGCACGCCCACCGTTACGGTGGAATCGGTAAGATTCACGTCCAGAACGGACAGAGGAACGTCGTAATGATGATCAAATTCCGGATTCCGGAGAAAGACGTATACGCCGGGACGCATGCACCGGATGGCGAATCCTTTCTGTACGCGGATCACCAGGATGAAAAAGTCGTCCGCCGTATAATATTTTGACACCACATCACATTCTTTTTCCTTTCGCCTGCTACTGACTTTTCTGCCGTTGAAAATAAATTCATTCAGAATACAGACACTTCTCCAGTCGCAGTCGCAGATATCTCCGCCCCGGATCCGGCTGCAAGTGAGACAGTCTCCTGTCACGGCCAGATCGCACGGACAGTTTTCCGAACCGGCATCTGCACATTTATACGTACTCATATCCATAAAGCATCTCCCTCACCTTTCTGCACAAACTTCCTGTTTCCCGATAATATTATTCTATTCGTCTGTTCAGAGAAAAGTGCGGTGCGCCTCCATTTCCTGCAGAAAAAAGCGGGCGTTATTCCGCCCGGCTGATGTCTTCCAGATAATAAAGATCTTTCGAGTAAATATATTCTCCTCCGGAGTAAATGTCCATTTTTCCTGCTGCTTCCCATCTGTCTACGGGAGCTTTCACCGCATCCGGAATGTCATAGACAATACTGATATCCGAGTGTTCGCCCTCTCTGCGGACACAGGTGATATCCTCCGCAGCGCCGATTCGGACAGAAGGAGAATCTCCTTCCATTACTGCGGCGGAAGTCAGAGGGACTTCACCTTCGGCGATGCGCACCATCTCAAAATTTCCGAAGCCGTAGTCCAACATTCTGTACGCATCTTCAAACCAGTCGTGATCGTTGAGAACCACGGCGATGAGTTCCGTACCGTTCCGCTTTGCAGAAGCGACGAGGCATCTTCCAGCCGCTTCCGTATAGCCGATTTTTACGCCGGTGGCTCCTTCGTACTGGAAGACCGTCTTATTCTTGTTATAGAAATATTTATACGAATCGACGCCTTCCCGCTCCGCCTGGTACGTCTTGGTGCCTGCGATCTCCCGGAACACGTCGTTTTTCAGAGCTTCTCTGGCGATCATGGCTAGATCATATGCGGAAGAATAGTGATTTTCATTCTGAAGTCCGGAAGGATTGACAAAATGCGTATTCTCCAGTCCAAGAGAGGCCGCCCTCTCGTTCATCATAGCGGCGAATTGCTCTGTAGATCCCCCTGCCGCCTCCGCAGCCGCCACGGCAGCATCATTGCCGGACCGCAACATCATCCCGTAGAGCAGCTCTTTTATCCCGATTTTTTCCCCCGCTTTCAGATAAATAGAAGACCCTTCCTGACTCGCAGCGTTCTGCGACACCTCCACGGATTCATCCGGATCTGTCGTCTCCAGCACCAGCAGTGCCGTCATGATTTTCGTCGTGCTTGCCGGATACATATGTGCGTCTTTGCGCTTGTCATAAAGAACTCTGCCGCTGACCGCATCGATGAGAACGGCTGTTTCCGCGCTCAGCTGCGGCTCCGCGGCGGCTGAAACCGTATCCTGACTCTCCTGCCCCTGGTTTTCCTGTGCCGCAGTCCATATAACACAGCACATCAGAAAGACCGCGAGACATACAAAAAGGGCCGCAGCTGCAGCCCGTGGTCCTTTCAGTTTTTCAGGAAATGCTTTCATATTTTCTTCCTCCCGGATAATCTGTAAAACTGCGGAATTCCGATTCCGTTTTCTTTCGCTTTTTTATCATTGTACAGATTTCATTCCGGAATTATGACTGCCGATTGCCGGAGGAAGCGGGGATCAGAGCCGGAAGCACTTTTGTATCGCTTTATTACTTCCGAGCACGAGGATGGAATCCTCTTCCGAAAAGCGCATATCCGGCGTAACGGAAAGATCAATCTCACCGCCTTTTTTCAAAGCCATGATATTGATACCGTATTTCTTCCGGACATCGAGATTGCCCACCGTCTCTCCGATCCAGCCGGAAGGTACGGAAACTTCCACGACGGCGTGTTCTTCATCGAGTTCGATATAGTCGAGAATATGATCTGAACTGTATCGCATGGCCGTCCAGAGTGCCATCTGCTTCTCAGGATAGACAATCTCATCTGCTCCGTTTCTCAGCAGGAATTTCGCATGCACATCTCTCGCCGCCCGGGAAACTACGAGCTTCGCACCCAGTTCCTTCAAAAGTGACGTCGTCTCCAGAGAACTCTGGAAATCGTCTCCGATAGCCACGATGCATACGTCGAAATTGCGTACGCCCAGTGACGCGAGAAATTCCTGATTTGTACTGTCTCCGATCTGAGCGCTGGTCACATACGGCAGAACGTCATTCACTCTGCTCTCTACCGAATCTACCGCCAGCACCTCATGATGGAGTTCGTCGAGTTTCATCGCGATATATTTTCCAAATCTTCCCAGTCCTATCAGTAAAACAGATTTCATAATTGCCTCCTTTTTCTATCCTACGGTGATATTTTCCTGCGGGAGCTTCGACAGACGATTTCTCGTCGGGGAAACCGCCGCAAAGATAAGAGTCAGGCCGCCTACTCTGCCGAAAAACATGAGCAGCATGAGAATCGATTTCGACACGATTCCCAGCTCCGCTGTAATCCCCAGTGACAACCCCACCGTACCCACCGCAGACGCTGTTTCAAAAAGACACGTGAGCAGCGGAAGACCTTCTATTCCGCTTATTATCATTCCGCCTCCCAGAAAGAGACACAGGTACATCAGCAGTATCGCCGCTGCTTCCCGGATCACGCTGTATGAGATTCTTCTCCCGAAGCAGTGTGCGAATTCTCTTCTCCGGAAGACGGCAGCGGAAGACAGCACCAGCACGGCGATCGTCGTTGTCTTCATTCCGCCGGCAGTCGACCCCGGCGAGCCCCCGATCAGCATCAGCAGAATCATGAAGACTTTTCCCGAATCGCTAAGTTCCGTCAAATCTGCTGTATTAAATCCAGCGGTTCTCGGCGAAACAGACTGAAAGAGAGAAAGCAGAAACCGCTCTTTTCCCGATTCCTGTTCATATTCAAAGAGCCAGAAATAGAGAAAACCGAAGAGCAGCAGGATTCCCGTCGACATCAGAATGATCTTACTCTGAAGCCGGTATTTCCGAAATCTCAGCCCGTTCTTCCGTATATCGTCATATGTCAGAAAACCCAGACCTCCCGCCACGATGAGAGCGGATATCGTCAGATTCACGGCTATATCCGACGAGTAGGAAGTCAACGAAGAATACGGTTCCTTAAAGCCCATCAGATCAAACCCCGCGTTACAGAAAGCCGATATCGAATGAAAGACAGACTGCCACAATCCGGCCGGCACTCCATGATCACCGCAGAAGACCGGCATCAGAATCAGCGCACCGGCCAGCTCTATCGTCAGCGTGGTTTTAAAGATGAAACCCGTCAGCCGCACGATACCTCCCACCTGCGGAGCGGCGATGGCTGTCTGCATCGTGCTCCTTTCCCTGAGTCCTATTTTTCTCCCGGAAACTCTCGAAATCATCACGGCTACGGTGACGATCCCCATTCCTCCCGTCTGGATCAGAAGCAGAATCACGGCCTGACCGAATGCCGACCAGTAAGTGGCCGTATCGTGTACCACGAGTCCCGTCACACACACCGCAGATACAGAAGTAAAAAGTGCATCTGAAAAAGAAGTCATCCTGCCCGAGACAGATGACCAGGGCAGCATCAGCAGAAAACATCCGATCAGAATCACGGAAAGAAATCCGAAACTGATCAGCTGAAAGGATGAAATCCGCCTGTTATCAAATATCAATCCCATAAAATATCACCTATTTTTCCGTCTGTCCGTCTCCCGGGCAGACGGGAACTTCTCCGTCTGAAAAAAGTTTTTCTTTGCCACTGTTCGCCTCGGCGATCAGCCTTTTCTTTTCCGCCGCAGTCAAGCGCTTGATGGCGGCTTCCCGTTTCAGCGCCTCACCTTTTGTAGGAAATTTTTCCATATATACGAGCCGCACGGGACACCGGCTCCGAGTATATTTCGCCCCGCGGCCTGCGTTGTGCGCTGCGATCCGCTTTTCCACATCGGTCGTCCAGCCAGTGTAAAGACTGTTATCTCTGCACTGGACGATATATACGTAATTGCTGCGGTCCCTGCCTTCTCCGGAACCGGCTTTCCGGCATCGGCTGCCGTCTGTATTTTTCCTGTTCATCTCATTCTTTTCTTCCGTCTGAATCCTGTCTGTCCCGGAACCTGCCGCCGCAGACTTTTCTCTTTTATCATCTGTCCTGTCTGAAATGTGCGTTTTTCCTCAATTTTTTTCATAAAATTCCTCGCCGGCTAATATGCTGATAACAGATTAAGCAAGGGGGAAATTTTTATGGACACATATAACGCATATGATATTTACAATGACATCCGCACCAGAACCGGCGGAGACATCTACCTGGGCGTCGTCGGTCCGGTGCGTACCGGCAAATCCACATTCATACGAAAATTTGCCAATCTCATGATCCTTCCATACGTGGAAGACGTTCATACGGCGGAGCGAATCCGCGATGAACTGCCACAGAGCGGTACCGGACGCAGCATCATGACGACAGAACCGAAATTCGTTCCGGCCCAGGCCGCCGAAATCAGTCTCGGTGACATTTCCTGCCGCGTCCGCCTCATCGACTGTGTGGGATACATGGTCGAAGGAGCTTCCGGTTCTCACGATCCGGAAGACAGCTCGGAAATGCGCATGATCTCCACTCCATGGAGTGAAGAACCTGTTCCGTTCAGCACAGCCGCCGAAACGGGCACGCGAAAAGTCATCACAGAACATTCCACCATCGGTATCGTGGTGACGACAGACGGAAGCATCAGCAGCATTCCGAGACATCAGTACGAGGAACCGGAAGCCCGCGTCATCGAAGAATTGAAAAAGGCAAAAAAGCCCTTTATCATCCTGCTGAACAGCACGGACCCTTATTCGGAAGAGACACTGGCACTGGTGCAGAACATGCAGGAGAAATATCAGGCACCCGTCCTGCCGGCTGACTGTCTTCACATGACGGAAGAAGACATCGCGGAAATACTCACAGACATCCTCTACCAGTTTCCGGTCTCTCAGATCAATCTCAGACTGCCCGGATTCATCGACGGCCTCGATATTTCACACAATATCAAACAGAAACTGATCACGGAAATCAGAGAATGGAGCGAGAATATCGAATCTCTGAGAGATGTCCTCCAGTCCTGTGAAAAACTGAAAGACGATGAGGTGATCAACGATACTTCCATTATCGACGTAAATCCGGGAACCGGCAGCATCACACTGGAGCTCTCCTGTATCAGCGGTCTGTTCTATCGCGTCATAGGTGAAATCATGGGCTGCGAAGTGCGCAACGACCGTCATTTCTTTGAACTCATCCGCGATTTTTCACATGCGAAAAAAGCTTATGAAAAACTGCAAAATGCGCTGGAAGACGTGGAACAGACAGGGTACGGCATCGTGCGTCCCCAGCTGTCCGAAATGCAGCTGAAAGATCCGGAAATGTTCCGTCAGGGCAGCCGGTACGGCGTAAAAATCAAAGCTTCCGCTCCGTCTCTCCACATGATCCGCACGGACATCACCACCGAAATCTCTCCTATCGTCGGCTCAGAAAATCAGAGCCGGGATCTCATACGATATCTCAGCGGACAGTTTAAAGAAGATCCTCTGAACATCTGGGAGACAAATATCTTCGGAAAGACGCTGTATGAAATGGTCAACGACCAGATCGACAGCAAACTCAGCAGCGTTCCGGAGGAACTTCAGCAGAAGATCCGACGCTCACTTCAGAAAATCAGCGACGAAGGAAAAGACTACTTCATCTGTATCATCATATGACCTCCGGAGACTTCTTTCGGGCTCCGCGCGGATTTCCGGCTGCCCGTCTCCAATGTGGCTGCTGACGGCGTTCCGCGTTTATTCCTCAGCAGGAAAAACGACGGGAATTTCAGATTCTCCGATGATCCGAATCCCCGCTTCTCTGACGAGGCGTGCGAAGATGCCCTCTCCGTCTGTGAGGGTCTTCGAAAACGTTCCGTCATATATCTTGCCGCTGCCGCAGGAAGGACTGCGCTCTTTCAGAATCGCCATCTCACAGCTGAAAAAGTCGGTCAGCTGCATCATGCAGCCGGCGCCCCGCTGAAATTCTGCGGTGACGTCCTTTCCTGATTTCATGATTACCCGGTCTTCCCGTATCTCCGCCGGATCCCGCGGAACAGGCAGTCCGCCGTACGATTCCGGGCAAACGGGTATCAGCGTGTGTTCTTTCGCAATCCGTCCGAGTTCCGGGCAATAGTTATGCTTCCCGTCATAGCGGCAGCTGACGCCGAGAAGACACGCGCTCACAAGTATGTTCATCTTCAATTTCCTCTCTTGTTGTGAAAAGGCCCGGCGCCTGCCGGACCTTTTCTTTCTATGTTTTTTCACCGTTCTGAATGATGCCTCAGTCTTCTTTTTTCCGCTTTCTGCCCATGAGAAGATCCACCGCAGCAGCGGCAGGCACCTCTCCGCGTATGACGCGGTAAATCTGCTCTGTAATCGGCATCTCCACACCGTGGGCTTTGGCCAGTTCATAAGCGGCTTCCGTCGTGTACATGCCTTCCACCACCATACCTACCCGATTGGTGGCCTCTTCCGGCTCCATTCCTTCTCCGATCATGATGCCGCAGCGCCTGTTGCGGCTGTGCATGCTGGTACATGTGACGATGAGATCCCCTACTCCGGAAAGTCCCATGAACGTATTCCTTTCAGCGCCCATCTCCACGCCCAGTCTTGCGATCTCCGTCAGCCCTCTGGTCATCAGCGCAGCCTTGGCGTTGTCTCCGTAGCCCATTCCGTCGGAAATTCCGGCTCCGAGAGCGATGATATTTTTCAGCGCTCCTCCTATTTCCGTACCGACAACGTCATCCGATGTATAAACACGGAGTCCGTCCGTCATGAACAGATCCTGCACAAAGACGGCCGTCTCTTCATCTTTGGATGCCGCCGTCAGCATCGTGGGCAGAGCGCGCGCCAGTTCTTCCGCATGAGAAGGACCCGACAGCGCCGCAAACCTGACGCCGGGACGGATCTGTTCTGCGATCTGAGAGATGAGCATGTGCGTTCCTCTCTCCACCCCTTTCGCGCAGTTTACCACAGGTACGCCCTGAGGAAGGTATTCGTTGGTCGATTCAAAACAGCTCCGGAATGCCTGGGCGGGCACGACATATACCGCTGCACACACATCCTTTAAAGCTTCTCCGGCATCGGACGTGCAGCGTATTCCGTCGGGAAGCCTGACGTCCGGAAGATATTTCCTGTTTTCACGGCTGTGTTCCATTTCCTGCATGGATTCGTGATTTCTCCCCCAGAGACTGACTTCGCGGCCGCTGCGCGCCAGTGACATAGCCAGCGCCGTTCCCCAGCTTCCCGCGCCGAGGACCGCAACTTTTTTCACACTCATTTCCGTATTACCGCTCCTTTGTATTCCTCTGCGCCGGCGCATCCCGGCAGACCTCTGTCCGGACGGCGTCAGCGCTTCCCAGAGATAGATTATCTAAACTGCGTTCCTGCAGAATCAGGACTTTCTGCCGCTGAAAAAAGTCAGGGCCGGTTCCTCGCCATGAATAATCCGCAGTATGTTTGTTCTGTGGCGCCAGATAATCAGCAGACCCATCGCGGCCGCCCAGATATATTCCCATCCCATGCTGCCGTCAGCCCGGGATATGAAAATATATACCAGTATCGGGAATGAGACTGCTGCCGCAACCGAGCCGCAGGACATCCGCTTCGTCACCAGAACGCCGAGAGCTGCAAAGAGCAGCGCCAAAAGCCCTACTCTCCAGTCGATGGCCAGCGCGGCGCCGAATCCGGTAGCGACACCTTTACCTCCCTGAAACCGGAAGCAGACGGGCCACATATGCCCGACAAGCGCTCCTGTAGCGCAGAGAATCGCCGCAAGGTCTGAGACGAAAAGTCCCGCCAGAAACGTCGGCAGGAATCCTTTCAGAACGTCCACGAGAAGCGTGCAGGCCGCCGCTTTTTTGCCGAGGGTGCGCAGAACATTCGTCGTTCCGGGATTCCCGCTGCCCGCTTTCCGGATGTCCACACCGTAAATTTTCCCCATGATCGTCGCCGGAGAAATGTTTCCGATAAAATAGCTGATGACGGTAAGGAGCACCAGCCAGAGAATCTCCATGCTGTTATTCAAGTTCATTCTCTCCTTTTTCTCTGAACACGAATTTGATCGATGTTCCCGTAAATTTGAAATTTTCTCTCAGCTGATTCTCCAGGTAACGTGAATAGGAAAAATGCATGAGCTCCCTCTTGTTGACTTTGAAAGAGAAAAGCGGAGGTTTTACTCCTACCTGTGTCACATAATAGATCTTCAGCTTCTTGCCCTTATCGGAAGGCGGCTGTTTCATCAGCGTGGCATCTGCGATGATGGCATTGAGCTGTCCCGTCGGAATGCGCATCGCGCGCTGTTCTGCCACTTCCTTCGCCAGATTCAGCACGTTCATCATTCGCTGACCGGTCTTTACGGAAATAAAGAGCAGCGGCGCATACGGCATGAACGAGAGTTCCTGGCGGATCTCTTTTTCGAAACGTTTCATGGTGTGCGTATCCTTTTCGATCAGATCCCATTTATTCACCGCTACGATAATGCCCTTTCCCGCTTCGTGAGCCAGTCCCGCGATCTTTTTGTCCTGCTCGGAGACTCCTTCCTGCGCATCGATCATGACGATGCAGACATCGCTTCGTTCAATGGCTGCGATGGCACGGATGACGCTGAAACGCTCGATATCTTCGGTCACTTTTTTTCTCCGGCGAATGCCGGCGGTATCGATCAGCGTATATTTCTGCCCTTCGTGTTCAAAAGGCGTGTCGATGGAATCTCTGGTGGTGCCGGCGATGTCGCTGACGATCACGCGTTCCTCTCCGATCATGGCATTGACGAGAGACGACTTTCCCACATTCGGCTTTCCGATGACGGCGATTTTAATGTCCTCGTCCTCTTCTTCCTCGTGATCTCCTTTCGGAAATTCGCCCACGACGATGTCGAGAAGATCCCCAAGATTCAGCATATTGGAAGCGGAGATGGGGATCGGTTCCCCCAGTCCCAGTTCATAAAAATCGTAAAACCCGTCTGGAAGCTTCGGTGTATCCACCTTATTTGCCGCCAGAATCACGTCGCGGCCTGTCTTTCTCAGCATTTCTCCGACTTCTCTGTCAGCTGCCGTCAGGCCGGCTCTTCCGTCGACGATAAATATGATGACGTCCGCCGTATCGATGGCGATCTGAGCCTGCTCTCTCATCTGTGAGAGGATGATGTCATCGGAATCCGGCTCGATGCCCCCGGTATCGATGAGAATAAAAGATGCTCCGCTCCATTCGGCTTCCGCGTAAATACGGTCTCTCGTCACGCCCGGTGTATCTTCGACAATCGATACCCGGCTTCCGACGATTTTGTTGAAAAGCGTCGATTTGCCCACATTTGGACGGCCTACGACGGCAACAATCGGTTTGCTCATAAAACTGATCTCCTTATTCTGCAATCTATTTTTCAAACAGCGCTCCGGCGAACATCTCCGGATCAAATACCTGAAGATCGTCCATGCCTTCGCCCACGCCGATAAATTTCACCGGCACGTCAAATTCATCCGCCAGTGTGATGACGATTCCGCCCTTCGCCGTACCGTCCAGCTTTGTCAGTACGATGCCTGTGAGCTTCGCGATGCTGCCAAATTCTTTCGCCTGTGAAACAGCATTTTTACCCGTAGCGGCATCGAGGACGAGGAGTGTCTCTCTGTCTGCCTCGGGAAATTCCCGGTCGATGATTTTGTTCATCTTTTCCAGTTCCTGCATCAGATTCTTTTTATTCTGCAGTCTTCCCGCCGTATCGCAGATCAGAACGTCGATGTTTTTGGCCTGAGCCGATTTGATGGCATCGTAAATCACCGCAGACGGATCAGCCCCCTCCTGGTGGCGGATGACGGGCACTCCGACCCGTTTGCCCCAGATCTCAAGCTGTTCGATAGCTGCCGCACGGAAAGTATCGGCCGCCGCCAGCATGACACTCTTTCCCTCCTGCTTCATCATATGTGCGATCTTGGCGATGGAAGTCGTCTTTCCCGAGCCGTTGACGCCGATCATGAGAATCACGAGAGGCACGGCGGAGGACAGCTGATAGCCGGTGTCCTTTACGATCAGATCGGTTATGATTTTGCGTATCTGATTCATCACTTTATCCGGCGTATCGAGTTTTTCCGTCTTGATGTCTTTTCTGAGACGGTCGATAATTTTTTCCGTCGTCTCCATACCGATATCGGAAAGGATCAGCGTCTCTTCCAGCTCTTCGATCATATCTTCGTCGATCTCAGGCCGCTGAAAAATCACATCTTCGATCTTCCCCATCATATTATCTTTCGTCTTCGTCAGTCCTTCTTTCAGACGTCCAAAAAACGATTTCTTTTCTCCAAATGCCATTCTTTCAATCCTCCTGATATATCTGCTGAAGCGGCGCTGCGCTTCATGTCATCTCTTCTGCGATCCGTTTCGTGTCCCTGAGACTGAGAGAAAGAACCTGAGAGATGCCTTTCTCCGGCATGGTAACACCGTAGAGCGCGTCGGCGTGTTCCATGGTGACTTTCTGATGCGTTACCAGGACAAACTGCACGCCTTTGAAATTTTCGAGATAAGCGGAAAACCTCTCAATGTTTGCCTCATCCAGAGCGGCCTCCACCTCATCCAGAATGCAGAAAGGCGCCGGTTTCGCTTTCAGGACCGCAAACATCAGAGCCACGGCCGTCATTGTCTTCTCGCCGCCGGAAAGCAGATTCATATTCTGCAGTTTTTTCCCCGGAGGCTGAGCCGTGATAGCGATCTCGGCACTCAGCGGATCATCGCCGGTGAGAATCAGTTTTGCCGTACCTCCGCCGAACAGTTCAGAAAACACGTCCTTGAAATGAGACTGAATCTGACGGAACGTCTTCTGAAAATCGCTTCTTATCTTCCGGTCCGTTTCCCGTATGATTTTTCCGAGAGATTCCGCGGCTTCTGTCAGATCGCTGCGCTGGCCGGCGAGGAATTCGTATCTGCTTCTTACCTCTTCGTATTCGGCTGCAGCCCCCGTATTCACACCGCCCATTTCCTTCAGGCGGCGCTTCAGTTCACCGGAACGCCTTGCCGCTTCCTCCGCCGACGAAAAAGACGGACGGAAACGCCCGGAAATCTCCGGATACGTCATTTCGAACTCGTCCCAGAGTCTGTCTTTCAGCCGGCGAATCTGCTCTTCCTTTCTGCCGAGACGGGCCTCCATCTCTCTGCATCCTGCCTCCAGTTTGTAGAGAGTCCGCTCGTTTTTTTCCCTGCGCGCATTCTGCTCCGCCGCAAGCCGCATACTCTCTTCTTTTTTTCGGCGAATCTCTTCGAGACGTCCGCTCCCGTCCCGTTCCGAAGATTCCATGGAAGTCAGAAGAGCCTGAATGTTCTCTGCCTCTTCCTGTCTTTCCCTGAGCTCCTCTTTCGACTGTTTGCGGATCTTTTCTTTATCTGAGATCTCGTCCTGAAGACGGAGTTCCTCTTTTCTCATCCGTCCGGCAGTCGCTTCTTCCGCCGAAAGCGATCCTCTCAGAGATTCCGCTCTGAGTTTCAGTTCCGTTATATCTCCGCCGGATTTTTCCAGTTGTTTCCTTTTTTGTTCGTTATCTTCCAGAAGCTGTCCCACGTCCCGGCTGAGACGTTCCATTTCTTCCTTCAGTCGGACTTCCTCTGATCTCAGTTCGGATATCCTCCGGTCGGTCTTTTCGATTTCCGCTTCGAGACGCTCTGTCTCCTGACGCATTCTGCGGCGGCGCGCCAGCATTTCTTGCCGGATACGTCCCCGGGAAGCCGTCTCTTCTTTTTCGCGTATGAGTTCTATCTTCAGCCGTTCCGCTTCTCGTTTCGCATCTTTCTGCCGCGCTTCCGCTTCGGAGATCTGATCCCGCAGATCCTCCGCGAGGCGTTCCAGTCTGTCTCTTTCGAGGCTGTCTGCACGGATCGCCGATTCGACATCTGAAATTCTTTTCTTTCTGTCGAGAATTCCGCCGCCGCTCTTTTTGTAGGAGCCACCGGTAATTGCACCGCCAGTGCTCACCAATTCGCCCTCCAGCGTCACGCACCGATATCCCCTGTACCGCGCCGCAATCCTCGATGCGTTCTTCAGGCTGTCTACGATGATGACGCCTGACAGCAGATATTCCACCGCTATTTCATATGCGGGGCGGATGGTAACGCAGCGCACGGCTTCAGCCAGAAATCCTTCCTCCTGACTGAGCCGGGGGTCCGGACTGCGCTTTGACACGCGGAGACTCGACAGAGGCAGAAAAGTAAGGCGCCCGGCTTTTTTCTGCTTCAGAAGCCGGACGGCCCTGTCCGCGCTGGCATCATCCCTGCAGACGATATTCTGCATGCGGGCTCCCAACGCAGTCTCCACCGCAATTTCGTAACCTTCCGGCACTTCGATCAGTTCCCCTACGGTTCCGAAAATCCCGCCGAGACCCGGTTCGTTCATGACACACCGGACCGCTCCGCTGTATCCTTCGTATGTATTTTCCATATGCAGCAGAGCGCTTCTTTCCGCTTCTTTCCGGCTGAGCGCCATGACTGCCGTCTGCAGTTCACGCGTCAGCTGTGCGAGGCGCTCCGTCCGCTCTCTTTGCTCCGCTCTTGACTGCTCCGCCGCCTTTTCCGCTTCACGCAGCAGCGCTTCTTTCCGGAAAAAGCCGTCGTCCTCCTCTTCGGAAGAAACGATCTCTTCTGACGGATTCTCACTGTCTCCTTCCTTCAGCCGGAGGCAGCGTTCCGACAGTGAATCTCTCAGCTTCTTCATTGCCGCGCTCTCCGCCGTGACGGACGAGATCTCCGTTCCGATTTCGTAGAGCCGGTCTCTTCCTTTCTCCGCCTGCTTTTCGCTTTCCCTGAGGAGGCCGGAATCCGCGATAAAAGCCGCATTTTTGCTTTCGAGAAGACGGCTGATGCCGGCAAGCTCTGCTCTGATCTCCCCGGATCTCTGCTCTGAAATCCGAAGATTCTCTTTTTCTTCCCGCAGTCCACACGCCAGGGCTTCGCATTCCCGGCTAAGACTCTCGATCTGTTCCTGAAGAGACGATATCCGCTGACCGGTATATTTTCTGTCGTTTCTCAGTTCGCTGAGCCTGGAGGCAAATGCCATCATCCGGTCGCGCTCTTCCATATCTTCTCTGTCGAGACCGGCGGTCTGCTCCGCAAGACGCTCCGCTTCTGCAGCCGCTTCCTCTCTTTTCCGGCGCACTTCCTCGATCTGCTGCCGGGCGTCCGAAATCTGCTGTTTCAGAGATTCGCATATCTCTTCGGCGCCGGAAATCGTCTTTCCTATGAATTCTGTCTCAGCCTCCGCATATTCACGGCTGAGACGCAGATATAATTCCGCGCGCTCCGCTTCCGCTTTCAGAGGAAGAAGCCTCTCCTCCAGACCTGCGATGATGTCGTTGACGCGATCCAGATTGCGTCCGGTGTCTTCCAGCTTTTTTTCCGCTTCCGCTTTTTTATTTCTGTATCTGATGATGCCGGCGGCTTCCTCGAAAATCTCCCGCCTACTCTCTGGCCGGCCGCTGACGATTTCCGCGATCTTTCCCTGGCCGATGAAAGAATAGCCGTCCACCGCGATTCCGGTGTCCATGACCAGCTCCCTGATATCTCTGAGACGGCAGCGGGAATGGTTAATGTAGTACTCGCTCTCGCCGGAACGGTACATTCTCCTGGTGATCTCCACCTCGGAAAAATCCACGGGCAGACCGGCATCGCTGTTATCGATCAGCAGAGACACCTCCGCCATCCCCCTGGATTTTCTCGAGGCCGTTCCGGCAAAAATCACCTCGTCCATCTTTCCCCCGCGCAGTGTCTTGGGGCTCTGTTCGCCCAGCACCCAGCGCAGCGCGTCGAAGATATTGCTCTTTCCGCTACCATTGGGTCCTACCACACAGGTGATTCCTCTGTCAAATTCTATCGTTATCGGATCTGCAAACGACTTAAAGCCATGAATACTGATCTTCTTGAAATACAATTCAACCTCTCATTTTTTCCAATGCCTGTTTTGCGGCGTTCTGCTGCGCCTGCTTTTTGCTGTTTCCCGAGCCCCTTCCGATGACTACGCCGTTATTGCGCAGAGATACGAAAAACGTCTTATCGTGATCCGGACCGGATTCCCGCTCGAGGCGATACGAAATATGAGCCGCTCCCTTCGACTGCAGGAACTCCTGTATCGCCGTCTTATAATCATTTTCCAGTCTTCCGCTGAGTGCATCGTCGATGACATCGCTGAAAAGCCTGAGTATCAGCTTTTTGACATTTTCCCAGCCTCCGTCGATATAAACGGCTCCTATGGTCGCTTCCAGAGCGTCAGCGACGAGAGATTTTTTCTTTTTGCTGCCTGCTGACAGCTGCTCTCCATGCCCCAGACGCATATAGCCCGCCAGCTTCAGTTCTTCCGCTTTGCGCAGAAGCGACTGTTCACAGACGATAGAAGCTCGCAGACGGCTCAGATCTCCTTCTTCTCTGTCGGTGAGTCTCGCATACAGTTCGTCTGCGATGACCGCGTCAAACACAGCGTCGCCGAGAAATTCCAGACGTTCGTTATTTTCTCTGTAGTTCAGCCTGTGTTCGTAACAATAAGAACTGTGCGTTAGCGCATTCCGGATCAGGGCCTCATCTTTGAACTCATATCCCAGCGCCCGGTAAAGATTGCGAAGATCTTTTTCTTCTTCTTTGCTGTTGCTACTCACTTATCGTTATTTCCTCCAGCTCGATTACGGAATCGCGAATGATTCCCACCACATTATTTTCTACAAAAGGAACACCCTTTATGATGGCGTTCTTCACCGCATTCGCCCCGGAAGAACCGTGAATCTTTATCACCGGCCCTCTCACTCCGAGAATCGGCGCTCCGCCGTACTCAGAATAATCGAACGCCTTCTTCAGTTCTTTCAGCTGACCGGACAGCATGACCGCTCCGATTTTTGAAATCGTCGAAGCAGTCAGCATGTCTTTGAGGATATCCATCATTTTAAGGCTCAACCCTTCTGTGAGCTTCAGAAGCGTATTCCCCACAAAGCCGTCGCATACGAGAACATCACAGGCACCGTACGGAATCTCTCTCGCTTCCACATTGCCGATAAAATTGAGGTTGCTCTTTTTCAACAGCTGATAAGTCTCTTTCAGCATCGTCGTTCCCTTTTTTTCTTCGGAGCCGATGTTGACGAGTCCTACCGTAGGATGCTCCCCACCGTGGACTTTATTCTTGTGAATGCTGGCCATGGTAGCGAAGTCAGCCGGGTT
>JAHZHA010000025.1:40252-104251 GCA_019420525.1 Bacillota bacterium | reverse complement strand
AGATAATTTGACATAATATATAGAATTGCAGGCAGATATGCCATACAGATTCTATCATAGAGAAATTATACATTCCAAAACTAACAGAGTCAACTGCAAGTTTCAAATGTAACAGACCTGTAACAATGAAATCACTTACACGAGATACCCGCGAAACGCAGCAAATGCAACTTGTCTCAAGTCCTCTTCACTGTAATTATATTACAACAAAATCAGGAATTTTTCCATTACAGACATATTACATAAGTGCTCCGAAATTATCCAGCCTTCAAGAAAAAAGAGGCCGAAAATCCGATAACACCAATATATTCCTGCATTTCATCTTCAGGTGTTTTCGCAAAACATACAGAGATCGTTTTTTGTTTTAATTTGACAGGCCGGCAGCGGGAGCTGCTGACATGATCCGCTCCCGGCTCTTTCTGATTTCCGATGTCTCAGGTCTTATGTTTTTTGTCATTTCAAAGTCAAATAGCGAACAGCTCCCTGCACCGTTTTGCATCCTGCGAAAGAATCGCTGTAGCAGCGCATCTTCGTCACAATACGATATGTAGCACCGCTGTCCAGTGTCACCGTATTTCCTCCGGAGATATCTTCCGCAGCCGTTTCTTCTCCGGAATCGGTCACCTTATATATACTGTACGAAACGAAGTCAGGATCATCCAGTTCTGCAAGGTTGACAGTCAGATCGGCAGAAGAATCCGGTGTTTCATAAGGATCTTCTTCGGAGTCCGAACGGCTGTTGTAAAGGTAATCTGTGATATCCCGTGAACCGGCATACACGCTGCTGATGGATGGATCGATTCTTCTCAGGTTAATTGTATACGTCTTTTTACCATATTCCCGGTTTTCGCTGCTTATCGTCACCGTGATCTGTTCCGGTTCTGTACCTGAAGCGACAGCGATCCTGCTTGTCATCAGACCATTTTCCTCTGTCACTTCCTGTGATGTACCGGCATATTTAACGGCATATTCAGGTTCCGGAACGTATCCTTCTGCTTCTTCATCCGTAACGATGCGGAAGTTCAATGTCAAATCGGTATAACCCGACGGAATATAGTAGTAGAATTCCGACGAAGAAACCGGCAGATTTGTATACGCTGAGTCCGTTCCGCTGCCCAGGTACCGGATAGACAGAGAAGACAGCAGAGGTGTAATTCTGTCTACAAATTCCTGTTTTGGAGGCTCTTTGACGTTCGACGCCACGGTGATATTGTCCGGCTCCATCTCGTATGTAATGCCGTTTGCTCTCGCATTCAGCTGCTTTATCGTTCCTTCTCCTTCAAATACCAGACCTTCCGCTCTGATATCTGCATTGTTAATCACGGAATCGATGGAAACACTTACATTTGTCTTTGTCGCCACGACATCTGCCGAAAGCTGGTCGATCGTTCCCTCTTCCAGCATCAGATCGACTTTCGCCGCGCCGATAACCACAGAATCAAAATCGCCTATCAGCGATGTATAAGCTGCTCGTCCTACAGTAATATTACAGAAACCTTTTCCGAAATCACCGTCTTCTTTCAGGTTCTTTTCCTGGAGGCAGGCTTCCTCTGTAACGCTGGTATTCAATACTGTAGTCTCGCCTTCCGTGAAAATCTGAACCGCATCGTCATTCCTGTGAACATTTGCATTTGCAACGCGGCTATCGATGATTTCAACTCCGCCGTCGCTGTCATCTGTTCCTCCTCCCTCAACATTGAGAGTTCCCAGAATGGTACAGTTTCTCACTGTCACTTTACCATTTTCAACCTTTTCGCCCACGGAAATCTGATTGGTATAAATAGTGTCTTCCAACGTTACATCAGACTGTATGACGGTCTGATTTTTGCTGACGATATTTTCATTTTCATAAATATCCACCAGAAGCTTTGCGGCCTGTGCTCTCGTCAGATTGCTGCCCGGATTCAGATTACCGGTGGTGGAACCTCCAATATATCCTTTGCCTACCATTTTTCGGAACGCCGTTTCAGCCCAGGACGCTACATCCTCATAGTCGCCGAAGACTTTTATCGTCACTTCTTCACCGCTGGCCGGGACGATTCGCGACAGCATAACGGCCGCTTCCTGGCGGGTAATCTTATTTCCCGGGCCGAAAGACGACTCGCTGTATCCGGATATGAAACCGGCAGCTACACCTTTCTGAACATCTTCAAAGAACCAGTCGTCCTCGCTGACGTCCTCAAAATTGATATCGTCCATAAGATCATTTTCCAGAACGGAATTCACGATTTTTGTAAATTCTGCTCTGGTGATAGGATCATCCGGACGGAATGTACCGTCGGAATATCCGTTTACGAAACCGTAGTCCACAGCCCTTTCGATGTATTCGGCCGCCCAGTGGTCCGCCGTGTCGGTAAACTGTGAGGCATAAACTGCGGGAATTCCATTTCCGCAGCTGAAAGACACACCTGCTGCAAGCGCCAGCGATAAAACCGCCGTCCCGCAGGTGCGCTTCAGAATTTTTGCAATCTCCATTTTCTTTCTGATACCCCCTCTCAATCCGCTATCACTTTTTTCAGTTCTTTTTCTCCGGCAGCCGGATTACGATGCAGTATTCCGATGCTGCCTCGATCTCTTCTTCGCTGAAATCGCCTACGACAGCGAGAAAACTCATATCCTCTTCTTTGAAAAAGTGCGCTGCATAATCCCAGATGCCGTTTCCCTCACAGGAGTCCGCGTTATTGAAGATGAGAATCGTATCCAGCGGCACGATCATATCATGTACCGCTTTTTCGATGAAATAGTATGCATCGCGGCCGGTAGGCATCGTGTTGATATACTCTCTCACCTCTTGATTATTTTTCAGATTGATATGAATCATATTCTTGAAATAATTCATCGCGAATTCTTTGATGACCTTAGTCCGGTCCTCTTCTGTGCTCCCCGTAAGTAGAAGCGTCTTGTAGTCCTTAAACTGGAGCTTCCAGTCTAAAAGTTCCGGGATAATTCTCTCCATAATTCTGCAGTTCCTTTCTTTGCAATAACATTACATTTCAGCCAAAAAACAGTGTCGTTTTCTCTGTCAATTTTCCGCGGTTTTGACAGCGATTTGTGCGATCTCATTGGCTATATTGCCGAATTCTTTCAGATTCAGTGTTTCCGCTCTGCGCTTCGGATCGATTCCGCATTTTTCCAGCACTTCCGCAATCCGGTCTTTCGGCAGACCCCGGACTCCGGTGAGCGAATTCAGCAGCGTCTTTCTGCGTTGTCCAAAGCCGTTTTTCACCGTCTCGAAAAAAAGTCTCTCATCTGTGAGTTCCACCGGTTTTTCCTTCCGGACATCCAGCCGGATAACCGTGGAATCCACTTTCGGCCTTGGAACAAAGGCCTCCTTCGGCGCATTTACGACATGGCGTACCGTGCAGTAAAAGCCTACGGCAACCGACAGAGCACCGTATGTTTTTGAACCGGGAGACGCTTTGATCCGGTCTGCAACTTCTTTCTGCATCATGACAGTGATACTGTCCGCCGGTACTTTGTCCTCCAGCAGTTTCATGATAATAGGCGTGGTGATGTAATATGGCAGATTTCCGATAATGCGAACCCGTCCCGAGGTGCGGTATTTTTCCACGATTGCGGTCAGATCTGTCTTCATTACATCCGCTTGTATGATTTCCACGTTATCGAAATCGGCCAGTGTCTCTTCAAGGATCGGAATCAGACGCCTGTCGATCTCGACGGCCACTACCCGGGCTGCACATTCCGCCGCGGCTGCCGTCAGCACTCCCATACCGGGTCCGATTTCGATGACCAGATCTTCTTCTCCGATCTCTGAGCCTTCGATGATCGAATCAATGATATTTTTATCCGATAAAAAATTCTGCCCCAGGCTCTTTGAATTTTTAAAATTGTGCTTTGCACGCAGCTGAGCCATCTTAGCGGGTGAATGCAGCTTGTCCATTCGATTGTCTTCTCCGTTTTTCCGTACCGCCCATCATAATCCGGCATTTTTCAGATCACGTGCGGCTTTCGCTACATCTGCGACGATATCCACCAGATGGAAGCAGCCCTCAGATCCTCCGATGAGACCGCCTACTTCGCGCTTTGTGAGATCATCGATCTTCTTTCCTATAAATAATCCCGCCGCCATGTGATCCATTTCGAAACAGGCAGCAAACGGCCATCTCTGCATCGTCATATCGAAATCCGTAATTTCTCTCGACGTCAGAGAATATGACAGCTGCGCGTGCATTTCGTGGAAACTGTCCTGATACGTCGTATTGGCTGTGACGATATCTCCTCCAGTGCTGATGATCGTATACTGTTTGTATTTGTTATACAGATTCTGTTTTCTGAAGTGATTCAGACTGTTGACGTAATGTGGCCAGTCGTAGAGACCCGGCATTCTTCCGGTATATGGGCGGCAGTAATTCACCTTCTCGTTAAGCCATTTTTTTTCATACTCGATCGGACCATCGATTCCCATCTCTTCCAGCATATACATCTCTGCCTGATTGATGCCTCTGAGATTTTCAAGGAGAAGTTCCTTGATAAATCCGTTTCCGTCATAGTCTGGGAGCGTCTTGATGATCTTGTTTGCAGCAAATGTACATGTCTGTCCCACGAGTTCCGGGATGTCGCCTTCGATCAGATTGTCGTTCTGCGGTGTGCGGTGAACGGCATAAGATGCTCTTACTGTCTCCATCTTGCGGGCATCGATGTAAAACAGAACACTGCACTCATAACGGGTGCCCAGATAACTGCATTCCGCCGAATACAGGCCGTCCGGCATTTTATCGACGCGATTCATATAAGCGCCCTGTTCAATTACTTTTATCATATTTACTCCTCCTTCAGCAATATGGATAAATCGCCATATATATCAAAATAATATACTTCCTCCGCTATCGAGACTTTCTGAGATCCCGCGCCGCTTTTGCCATATCAGCAACGATATCCGTCAGATGAAAACAGCCTCCCGAGCCTCCGATGAGTTTTCCTGTCTCTTTCTTTGTCAATTCATCGATCTGACGTCCTACAAAAAGGCCTGACCACATATGATCCATTTCAAAACATGCAGCAAAGGGCCAGCGCCGCAGTGTCATATCGAAATCCGTGATTTTTCCACTGTTCATCGAATAAGAGATCTGAGCACACATTTCGTGAAAACTGTCCTGATATGTACCGGTGATCACAGCTTCATCACTTCCATCACCGATAATCGTATACTGTTTGTATTTATTGTAAAGATTCCTGTTTCTGTAATATTTCAGATAGTCAGAATGCATGGGCCAGTCATAAATATCCGGCATTCTTCCGGTATACGGTCGGCAATAGTTTTCTTTCTGATCTCTCCAGTATTCTTCATAAGACATCGGATCAGATATACCGATTTCCTCGAGCATGTACATCTCCGCCTGATTGATGCTGCGGAGATTTTCTGTCAGCAGTTCCCGGATGAATCCATTTCCGTCATAATCCGGCAGGGAACGGATGAACCGGCTGCCATCGAAAGTGCAGGGCGCACCCGAAAGTTCCGGAATTTCCTCTTCCGTCAGATTCTGATTCCCGGGTGTTCTGTGAATGCAGTAAACCGCACGATCGATAGTCATAGTACAGGCATCAGCAAACAAAACTGCATCGCACTCAAATCGCGTTCCTAAAAAAGCGGATTTTGCCGTAAATTTTCCTGCTCCGGTCTTATTGATCTGTGTCAGATATGCTCCCTGTTCTATCACAGTAATCATGTCGATGCTCCTCGCTGCCCTCCAGGCAGGCTTCCAGCTCTTCCCTGGAAATCCCGTAATTGTTCAGACGCTTCAGAAAAGCTTTGGCATTTCCATATCCGATTCCCAGCTTCCTTCCCACCGCATCGCGGCGTTCTCTGGAGCCTTTACCGGTCAGTCCATAATATGCCATATCACTTTCGTCAAATCGGGGCTGACGCCGGATCATCGTCCTTCCCGCTGCCTCAACGGCTCTTCGTATGACCTCCGGTTCTGCGTTTTCAATTCCGATATCATCGCCACAGACTGCTTCGTTCCGCGACACATAGGCTTGTCCGGCATCAGGAAAGAGCTCTGTCAGCCGCTTTCGGATCCGGCTTCCCGCATGATCCGGATCGGTGAGAATGATGATTCCTCTCGTTTGGTAAGCATGACGGATACGTTCCAGCGTCGCCGCACTGATGCCGTATCCGTGAGTCGCTATAATATCCGCGTTGACCGCTTTCTGTACGGCATCGATATCATCGCGTCCCTCCACTATGATGACTTCTTTTATCAGTTCTTCCATTTTTAATCTCCGGCTGAAGCTCTGCTTCTCCTTTTCTGTCGTATCTGCTTTTACCGCTTTTTATCGTCCTCGTCCTCGTTTCCGAAGACATATATGATCTCGCCCGATTTGGCCATTTTCAGCCACTGACGCGCCTGCTCCTCGATATACTCTTCCGTGCCGATGCCGCTCACTTCTTCTTCAAGTTCTTTCTTTTCTTCTTTCAGTTCGGCTATGCGGTCTCTGCTTCTGCTTTCTTCTATTTTTAAAGAGACTATCTTCCATATCGAACATGACAGACAGATCAGTGCGATGACCGCAACTGCGATGACCGCAATTTTTACCGGCGTCATCGGCTTCTTTTTCCGGCCGGCGCGCTTGGGCTGTTTTGCCGTCTTTTCTTGTGCCTCTTCTTCCCCTGTTTCCGTTTCGGCATCCGGATTATCCTGCTGCATCTCCGTCCCGTATCCGTAATAATCATATCCGGATGCTTCCGGGTCCGGAACGCCCCGCCGTCTGCGTGACTCTGCCGCAGCTTCTCTCAGCTGGCGTCTTCTCGCCTCCCGCTGCGCGTCAAGGTCGATTACGGTATCCGTATCGATAACAGTTCCTTTCTTTTTCTTGTTTCGTTTTCTCATAGAATTTCCCCGTATCTGACGCTGACTCCATTTGAATCGATTTATGCTATGACAATATATGCCGTTATCAGCATTATAACATAAACGACCGCCAGCGCACGAACGGGTTTCGAATTTTTGAAAAGGAAGACAGAACGTCCTGCAAAGATTCCGGCCACCAGAGCTGCAGCTTCATGAAAGCTTATACGTCCGCAGCTGCTGATGTACCAGAAACGCGCTGCGATTAAAGCCGCCGCTGCACAAAAAAGAAAATCCAGTAATATACGAACTGTCCTTTCTGAGATTTTTAATTTCCGTCTCTTTTTTCTCTGTCTCCCTGTGCTTCCGCCATTTCTTTCTTTTCGGGCTTTCTCCGGATTTTCTTTTCTCCCCGCCCGTCCCATGGCATAAATACCCTCGTATACTTCGAAGAGAAAAGCGATGCACGCTCCGCAGACGGCCATGATAAAAATCTCCCGAATCTGAGAAAATATATATTCATATCCGGTAACAGGATCGGTCGTCACTCCCTTTATCACGTCCCGTATACCGGAGTCTGCAAAATCCCTGATATATTCTGCAATTTCTCTCCATTTTTCCTCTCTCATAGCGTCATCTCATCAGCTTTCTCAGCAGACTACCTCCCGTGTCAGCAGTTCCTTTTATATAAGTCATGCTGATGATCTCTCCGTTCAGTGCTGCTCTCCCGGTATCCAGATCCAGCTGTGTAATGCGCAGCGACCTGCCTTTCACGGACAGCGCTCCTTCCTGAAGAACGATCAGCACAGAATTTTCATCAAAATTCGTGATGTCAGCGACAGCTGTCACTTCCAGAGATTCACAGTTTTCCGACATCAATGTGTGTTCCGTCATAATACAACCTCCCTTCAAAATCCTATGCGCCGCCTCTTTCAGATATGCGGCAGGAAATACCCCAGCCGATCTCAGATTTGCATCAAGACGCCACAGATATTTTCTTAAAATTTTTAAAAATGGAAATAATTTATACGTAACGGCTTCGGACCGACAACTCATATGTTAAAATATAGATCGTAAGAGATAATCTGCCGTTCTTCGATTTCGACGGCGAAATACGATACACCACGGAGGTATCATTCATGACTGAAATTAAGACAAAACTCGTAAAATGCAAGATCTGCGGAGAAATTTTCGACGCTTCTCTTGAAAAATGTCCTGTATGCAATGCAGGCCCTGAATTTTTTGAACCCATAGAGAGTGAAGATTCCAGATTCAGATCGGATACGCAACAGCGTTACTTCATTCTCGGCTCCGGACCGGCAGCCGTAAATGCAGCGGAAGCCGTACGAAAAAGAGATTCCACAGGAAATATCATCATTCTGACTGAAGAAAAGGTTCTGCCGTACAATAGACCGATGCTCACAAAAAATATGTTCAGTGAACCTCAGGAAGACAAATTTGCGATTCACGACCAGAAATGGTACGACGATAGAAATATCCAGTTGATCATGGGAAAACGCGTAAAATCCATCGATACAGATGCTAAAGAAATCACCACCGAAGACGGCCTGACGTTCTCCTATGACAAATGCATCTACACTTTAGGCGCCCATTTCTTCATTCCGCCGTTCCGCGGACGGGATGCGGAAAATGTGACGGGCATCCGCAGCATCGGAGACATCGAAAAACTGTCGTCCTACAGAGGTCCCAACAAAAAAGCCGGCGTCATCGGCGGTGGAGTTACCGGCCTGGAGGCAGCCTGGGAACTCAGAAAAGCCGGATTCGACACTTATGTATTCGATGCAGCGCCGTCTCTCATGGCGAACAAACTCGATCCTGCAGCCTCCGGACTGCTGACGGACATCTTTGAATCCGAAGGAGTACACATCGTCACTTCTGCGGACACCGAAGCCTGTGAAGACGGAAAGATCAAGCTCAAGGACGGACGAGAATTCGACGCCGATCTCGTGATTGTATCCTGCGGAGTCCGCGCCAATAAAGCTATCGCTGAAGAAGCCGGGGTCAAAACGGACCGTGCAGTCATCGTAAACGAACGCATGGAAACGAGCGCTTCCGGACTCTACGCTGCCGGAGACTGTGCGGAATTCGAAGGCGTAAATTACGCACTCTGGCCGGAAGCTTCCCGCCAGGGCGAAGTCGCAGGCGCCAACGCAGCAGGTGACGTCTCTGTCACTTTCAAAGGAGAAGCTTACGGCATGACTATGGACGTCGCCAATACGATGCTCTATTCCATCGGCATCGCTTCCGGAGACAGACCGGAAAAGACGAAAGAATTCCTCGACAAAGAGAAGAAAACGCTGAAGAAGTATTTCTTTATCGGCGACAAACTCTGCGGCGCAACTCTGATCGGCGATATCACAGATATGTCGGAAGTAAATGAGATGGTGGCGGAAGGCAGATCCTACAGCGAAATGTTCCGCGACTGAGAACACATGCCTCTGCAATATGTATAAATAGATCTGTAAGTGAAGTCGGATACACGCCATTAGGCTGCATATTCCATCGCTAAAAATCAAAAGAAGCTTTCCTCGGACAGGAAAGCTTCTTTTATTATTTTCTCATTCTGCTGTCTCAGACCGTAGAAAAGATCAGCTCCGGAATCTCGGCGGAATATAGCATGTCTCGCTGATCCGATATCCGTATTTCTCTTCGTATTCCTGCGGTGATACCATGAAAAACTGATCGGCAATCCAGGTATCCTGATCTCCGCTTGTGGCATCCACACAGTAGACCCCGCCGTCCTGCATCCTCACCAGATTCCAGGCGTGATCCCGACTCTCTGCGACCCAGCAGTCGAGTCCCAGCCTGTCACAGATAGCCTTATATGCTCCCGCATACCCGGAACATACGGTCTTCTGCTGTATCAAAGCCCCGTAGCTCCCTCTGTTTTTGCGCAGAGGGTTTGACGTATCTCCCGACACGATAATGTCGCTGAGTTCGTAATCGTAACTGACATTTTCACAAAGATATTCAAATATCTCTCTGTGCAGAGCGAGTTCATCATCTCCGGCTTCCTGAGCGATCACCGGAACGATCTCGTCCAGAGCCGCATGTACCTGTTCACGCGCTTCTTCGATTTCTTTCTGGGAATAGGACAGCCCCCTGTCTTCTCCGGACAGTTCCTCTGTTTCCCGGAAATCTCCGGATGATCCGTTTTCACCGTAATAGAGGCGGAACTGCCACAGGCCGGCAAAATCAAAAAGTCCTACCGTATAGCTCACCGGCATGATGCAAAGATCTTCCGCGTCGTTTGATATTTCCGCAGATATATAGGAGGCGATCTGCGATCTGTCGATTCTGAATCCTCTGGTCCAGATAAGGACGGATTCTCTTCCCGTACTGAAATTATCGATCAGTGCTTCCACGAGTTCTTCTTCATCGCTCACCTGCACAAATCTCATGTTGTCCGATGATGCAACCCAGAAGATGAAGCATGTACCTGCCAGTGCCACTGCTGCGATGACCGCTGCCGTCCATTTTATGACTCTTTTCAAATTATTAACCTCATGTCATTCGATGTTGCGTCTGCCTCTGCTCCAGGCCAGCGGCAGCGTAATTTGCATTGTAGTGCCTCGTCCTTCTGTGCTGTGAGCCGTAATTGTGCCGCCGTGCGCTTCCACAATCTGCTTTGCGATAGACAGGCCGAGACCCGTTCCTCCCATCGCCCGGGAACGCGCCTTATCCACACGGTAGAAGCGTTCAAAAATTCTGGGAAGCTCCGCTTTGCTGATTCCGATTCCATTATCTTTCACCGTGATCCACACGAGATTCTGCTCATTCCAGGCATTCAGCAGAATACGACCTCCAGACGGCGTATATTTGATGGAATTCGTCAGTATGTTGAGCATCACTTGCTGCATTTTGTCCCGGTCTCCTATGATATAGAGCGGTATATCGGAATTGAAAAGAGACTCCACCGTCTGCTCTTTCGCCTGTGCCGTCAGAGTGACTCTTTTGATGCAGTCCTCCAGAAGCTGACCGACTTCCAGCTCTGAAAAATTCATTTTCTCTCTATGGCTGTCCAGACGTGACAGCTGAAGAAGCTCTCTGACCAGACGCGTCATGCGTTCCGCTTCTTCATCGATCACCATAAGAAAATTCTTTCTCGTCTCTTCTTCGATATTATTTTCCAGCAGTGTCTCTGTATAACTCTTTATCGTCGTCAGAGGAGTGCGCAGCTCATGTGACACATTCGCGACAAAATCAGTCTGCATCTGTTCCAGCTTCTGACCTTCGGTGATATCCTGAATCAGCATGATGACCCCGATGTCATTATTGTCCTCTGCCGTAAATCTGGCATAGCGTATCAGAAGAACGTCGGAACGATACGTCACCATTTCACTCATCACTTCGCTGGATGTTATATTTTTGATGCCGTCAGCGATATCTTTTTTTCCGAATTTCTGAAGGATATCGGAAAATTTCAGGTTCTCCATCTCTTCATCGGAGATATCCAGCAGCGTCCTTGCAGCCGCATTCGCATGTATGATTTCTCCTGACAGATCTACTGCGATCAGCCCATCTGCCATATACTTGAGAATCGTTTCCAGCTTGCTCTTTTCATTCGATATCTCGTTGATATTATCATCGAGTTCCCTTCTGAGAATATTGAACATTTCCGCCAGCCGTCCGATCTCATCGTTGGATTTGCTTATGATCTCCTGTGAAAAGTCCCCCGACGCCATTTTCTCCGCTTTTTCCGTCAGATCGTTAATCGGGGCTGTGATACTGCTGGTAATAAAAAATGACAACAGAGCAGAAACCAGCAGGGCGATAAACATCGCCTGAAGGAAGATAACCTTTGATTCATTTGTAGTATCGTATACACTGGTAAGATTGGCGCTGATATAGAGAACACCGATAATCGCTCCGCCGCTTCCCTCTATGGGTTTGGCTGCATTCAGCACGGGAATATTTCCCGTCAGGGCTTCCTGCCCCTCTGAAGTCTCGCCTTTCAGAGCTTTGACGATGACGTTTTCACTGAGTGTATCGATGGCCGATCTTCCTACCACCGTCGTATTATTTGCCGCAATGATTTTAAAGTTCGTATCGATGACATACAGCTCGTAATCCGTTCCTGTCTGCCACTCGTTGACAATCGCCTGGATCGTCTCCTGATTTCCGTCCAGCGCTGTATATTCACCGAAAGGCATGGAGAGCATGACGATATCCAGTGTTTTAAAGCATTTGCTCCGGATGGAATCGATCTCATAAGATTCCAGCTTATTTGTCACAAATACTCCTGCGAGTGTCATAACGATAAAAACGATGAGAACGAAAACGGCCAGAATTCTCCATTTTATACTGTTGATCGTCTTTTCAAACAAATCCTACGGCCTCCTGAAATAATAGCCTATCCCTCTTTTTGTCATGATATAGCGCGGATTGCTGGAATCATCTTCCAGTTTTTCACGGAGTCTCCGGACGGTAACGTCCACCGTGCGGATATCTCCGTAATACTCGTAACCCCACACTTCTTCCAGAAGCTGTTCTCTTGAAAAGACTTTGTTCTCCCGCTCCGCCAGATAGCGAAGAAGTTCAAACTCTCTGAGGGTCAATTCAAGGATTTCTCCGTTTTTCCGTATCTCGTACCGATTCAGATCGATCGTCAGATTTCCAAACTCTCTCACGTTTGCTTCCGCTTTATCCACGTCGGGACCGAGCGTCAGTGTCGCTCTGCGTATGTTTGCCTTTATCCTGGCAAGCAGTTCTCTCATACCGAAAGGTTTTGTCATGTAATCGTCAGCTCCCAGCTCGAGACCAAGCACTTTGTCGACTTCCTCATCTTTGGCCGTAAGGATAATGATAGGAACCGCGCTCTTTTCTCTGACTTTTTTGCAGACGGTAAATCCATCGATTTTGGGCAACATGACGTCCAGCAGTACGAGATCCGGATCTAAGCTGCTCTGTTTTGCCAGAGCATCTTCTCCGTCATACGCTGTATATACCGTAAATCCCTCTTTCTGGAGATTATATTTTATGATATCTGAAATGGACTTTTCGTCCTCAACCACTAAAATCTTTTTCTTAGAATCATCCATATCTCAATACTCCGGCTAAAATAAAATTCAATGTATACTAAGCAGTTTATCATACAAAATAACTATTTTCAAATTTCCTTTGCAATTCCGGGGTTTGTCCCTCTCTTCCGCAAAGTCACTCCCGAAAGCAGGCTCCTTTCCTGTATAAAAAATCCCGGTGCTGAGCACCGGGATTTCTAACATAAACAACTTTATCTCTGCTGGCTGCATACAGTCGGTCAATCCGCCGTGTGCGGGGTTGGAAATTCCATCTATGGAAAAGATCATCAACCTACATAACTGTAAGGATTTACCGGCGTTCCGTTCTTGCGGATTTCGAAATGGCAGTGATTTCCGGTACTTCTTCCGGTACTTCCCACTTTGGCGATGAGCTGGCCCTGCGCGACCCTGTCTCCGACAGATACGCACAGGCTGCTGTTGTGAGCATAATAAGTCACATAACCGTTCCCATGATCGATCTTAACCAGATTGCCGTAGCCGCTGGAATTATATCCGGCATAAATAACCTTGCCGCCGTCAGCCGCCACGACACTGGTGCCGTAAGGAGCTGCGATATCAATACCCTTATGCTGTCTTCCCCACCTGGATCCGAAACTGGAACTCAGGCTTCCGCCTTTTGTAGGCCATATGAAGCTTCCGGTTGCAGCGGTAGAAGGTTTTTCTTTTGTTCCTTTCAGAATGACCTGATCCACCGGAGCGGTCGTTTCCACTTCGGACAGAATGATTCGGTCTACTTCCTCACCATTGATACGGAAAATCTGAGCCGTAACTCTTGCATCTCCGTTGACTCCTTCCGTTTTTACCTTTGTCTCACCTTTATAGAGAGTCGGATCCTCCTCATAGACGGTCTCATAAAATACCGTCTGGCTGAAAATCTGAATCTCACTGGTAGATACGGTGAGAAGTTTACTGGAGCCGTCTTCGTTTAAAAATACGCTGCTGGCTTCATCGTAATCCGAAAAAGCGTCGACATTTGCCGTTACAGGTTCGATTTTTACTTCTTCATCAAAAATCAGATCATCAGGCGCCACATCGGTAGAAAATACCAGTGGCTCACCTGGACCTCCCAGCTCCTGTCCTGCAGTGAGAACAGCCGCTGCTGCGTCGATAGCCTGTTCTTTCGGATCGATAATTTCTTCTTCCTGCTGCGTATCGTCAGTCTCTGCCGCGCTCTGCGTCTGATTTGCAGTTTCAGATGTGGCGGACACAGCGACGGCTTCCGAACCGGAGAGATATTCTTCCGCTTCTTCTTCAGACGCTTTCAGAATACTGCGAAAAGCATCCAGTTTGCTCTGATCTGTGGAAAAATCTTTTTCCGTGGAAGTGATGCTTCCCGAGTCTTCAGATACAGCGACCTCCGAAGCCGGAACTCCGTCGATCAGTTTGTTACCCTGACTGTCAACTGTACAGTAATGAAGCTTTACCTGTTCCAGTATTTTCTGCGCCGTCTCCTGAGAATCCACCAGCGCCGCTGTCTTCCCATCTACGATAATGGAAAAGCCCGCGCCGGTCAGATTATCCGCATTAGCAATTTTATCTGCAGCCGTCTCAGCCGTGTCCGTAATCGCTGAAAAATCGAGCTGCTTTGTATACGTAACGTCAGACTCCGGATCTACGGTAACATTAACGTTCGTATCAAGAGCGTCCGGCACCTGTTCTACAGCCTCTTCGATTTCGGTTTTGTCCTTTACCGTACCCAGCTGCGTTCCGTGATAAGAATAATCATAAACAGTTGCCGCATTAATCGTAAATGCGAAAGCCATCATGCCCATCATGACGGTTCCTGCCGCAATCGTACATTTTTTTCTGTGATTGATCCAGTACTGAATGACAGAATCTACGAGGAATTCGTATTTTCTGACGAAACGATGACCTTTCATCCTCAGTGCGTCCAAGCGCATGGCAGTCCGTTTTTCAAAGTTTGTCACAGTTTCCGCTGCCGCACAGAACTGACTTTCTCTGATCTTGCTCATGGCTTTTTCGTTGATAATAAGACGTCTCTGCATCCAGTTGATTCTTCTGAATCTTTCATGGGCTCTGCGGGCCGCTTTTACACGTGTCGGAATACGTACATGTGTAAATGCGGACAACGCATATACCGCATCCAGCATTTCAGATACGGACTGTCTGAAATACTCCAGTTGATCGTCAGCCGCCTGTATCATCCGTCTCAGCTTCTCCACGAAGTCTGTCCGTCTGCTCTTTCCTCTGTGGACGCCGGAAATTCCGCCTGTCCTCTGACGATTGCAACTGTCTGCCGCTGTCGGAAGCTCTTCTGCCGAGTCTGCCGCCGCGGTTTTCTCTATAATGTCTGTGTTCACTCCGCCAAGTTCTGCCCCTGCTGTGTCTGCCGCTTCTGCGTTCACGCCGACGCTTCCGATACCTGCCGCGTCATTCAGCGAAGTGTTCGTACTCGGAATTTCATCCGGCGAAGAGATCTCTGATCGTAACTCTCCGCGTTTTCCGTGCTTTCTCATATTCTTTTTACTCATTTCAACCACCTTTCAGGACGGTATTCCGCTGCGCAGAATACGCTCTTACTCGTCTTCGTGTCGAACTTTCTCCTAAATAAACTGTTTCAGTTTTTCGGAGTAGCATCTGCACCGTTCGCCGTTGTTCAAAACGCCCGTATCTTTGCAGTATTTGCAGTCGTACTGCATCTCGAGATAATCGTAAGGCAGATTATTTTCTGTAAGCAGAAATGCTTTTTCGCCTCCAAGTTCCGTGATTCTGCGTCCGAGTCTTTCTCTTTCCGCTCCGCTGCCGCCGTGCAGCGCAAGCCTGGAAATTTCCAGATTCGTCCGCCGAAGTTCCGTATCGATTTCTCTGATCCGGGGGATGGACGCATAGACAGAACGCCGCCTCTCTTCGAGTTCAGCCTCTTTTCTGCGTCTCAGCGCCTCGTACAGCTTTTTCACCTTTACGGCCGGATTGCCGCCCTTTGCCGTGCCGCCGACATCGGATCCGTTTTTGACACTCTGTGTGTCTCTGCCGCTCCAGGCGAGCAGTATGCTGTTGACGTAGTTGATGTTGGGATTTGAGATTCCGCTGGTTTTGGCACATGCCTCCAGTATTTTGCCGATATCGAATCCCATCTGATCGAACCAGGTATCCATGATATCCTGTTCTTTCTCCGTAGGATTCCTGTGAAATCCCAGAGCCTTCATCACCCGCCTGTATTGGTTATGGCGAAGATCGGTATCTTCTAAATACTTTTCCGCCTCCTCTGATGTTCTTATATTTTCTCTTTCCCAATCCCTTATTACGCTGGAAACATACGGAAATCTGCTGTTTCCGCGCTTTTCCGCGCAAAATCTATATGCAAAACGTATGAGGTCAGGTGAAAGGCCTTCTTCACAAATCCAGGACACGATAGCGGAAGATTCTCTGCTCTCCAGCATGCGCCCGGTGATCTCTTCGACAGAATCGAAAGTTTTTCTCAATTCTTCATCGTTCATCCGCAGGCTGAAATCTTCCGGAATCTCTTCCGATGCTTCTTCCTCCGTCTCTCCAGGTGAAAGAAAGAGCTTCTCTTTCAGACAGGTGAATTCGACCGTGTAATGAAATCTGTCATCTGACACCCCGCGTTTCCGGACGACACCGCAGCTTTCCCAGTAATTCCAGGCCCGGAGAACGTCTTCTTCCTCCATGCCCAGATGCTTTGCGATTAGGCTGTTGGACATTTTTTCATCGCCGGCGTACATGAGAGCTGTCAGGTAAACTTTTACAAAATCCCCTTCGGCTTCCGGCATATATTCGGTAAGAAAAATATTCTCCACCTGCGTATCGCTGAGATATAAATTGTTTATCTTTTCGCGTCTGAAGTTCATCTGTCTGCACCCCATACTTTGTTGATTATACCATAACATATGTGACAGTTGTGTGAATTTTTTCACGCTAAAGACAGGCCGCCGGCAGAATACCGGCGGACCTGTGTTATTGCCATATTATTTCGTATCTAAAAGCTTTATTATCAGAAAAGTTCTCCCCGTATCATCGTCTGCTCGCGATCCGGTCCTACGGAAACGATTCTGACCGGAACACCAGTGAACTCTTCGATCACCCGGACATAGGCTTTTGCTTCTGTAGGAAGATCTTCATAATCTCTGCAGTCTGTGATGGATGTATGCCATCCCTCCAGCTCTCTGTACACAGGCCGGCATTCCCCAAGAAGATCCAGATCTGCAGGAAAATCTGTGATAACTTCACCGTCCGGTTTCTGATAGCCGATGCATACTTTGACCTTTTCAAACTGATCGAGGACATCCAGAAGCATCAGAGAAATGCCCGTCAGTCCATTGATGCGCGCCGCATAGCTGACGGCAACCAGATCCAGCCATCCGCAGCGTCTCGGCCTGCCCGTGGTCACGCCGTATTCGTGGCCTGCTTCCCGGATAGCATCACCCGTTTCGTTATCTTCTTCGGTAACAAAAGGACCCGCTCCGACTCTCGTAGTATAGGCTTTCACGATTCCGATGATCTCTTCGATACTCTTCGGACTTATGCCGGCGCCTGCGGTAAAGCCCCCGGAAACCGGATGTGAACTCGTCACATAAGGATATGTTCCCAGATCGATATCAAGCATCGTTCCCTGGGCACCTTCAAAGAGAACTTTTTTGCCGGAGCGGATGGCATGATTCACCATGACTCCGGTATCCCGGATATAAGGTCTGAGTCTCCGGGCATAATCCAGATATTCCGATAGGACCGCTTCTTTGTCCAGTGGTTCCGCACCATAAATTTTTGTGATGATTTCGTTTTTGCGGTCGATCTGAGCAGACAGCTTCTCTGCAAACTTGTGATCATCCATCATATCGCACATGCGGATGCCTGTGCGGTTCATTTTATCCATATAACAGGGACCGATTCCTTTGTTGGTGGTTCCTACTTTATCTCCACCCTTTGACGCTTCGCTGAGGGCATCGAGCATTTTATGGTACGGGAATACGATATGTGCTCTGTCGCTGATATAAATATTGGAGGTATTTATTCCATCTTTTTCCAATTCTGAAATTTCTTCAAAAAATCCTGCAGGATCGAAAACGACACCGTTTCCGATGATATTGACAGCGGTAGGGTTCAGGACTCCGGAAGGAATGAGATGAAGTGCATATTTTTTTCCTTTTACGACTACGGAATGTCCCGCATTGCTGCCGCCCTGCGCTCTGACTACCACATCCGCTCTCGTGGCAAAGTAGTCGATCGCTTTCCCTTTTCCTTCGTCGCCCCACTGGGTTCCGACTACTGCTAATGTTGCCATAATTTTTAATCCTTTCTTATCAGATATTAAATCTGCAGCGGGCTTCTGTCCGCAAATTTCGTATATTTGCCCAACCATGCCAGATCTATGCTGCCCGTCGGGCCGTTTCTCTGTTTTGCGATAATCACTTCGCAGGTATTCGGTTTTTCTGTCGTCTCCGGGTTATAGTACTCGTCCCGGTAGAGAAACATGACGATATCCGCATCCTGTTCGATAGCACCGGATTCTCTCAGATCGGAGAGCTGAGGACGGTGATCTGTCCGCTGTTCCACTGCACGCGAAAGCTGAGACAGAACGATCACCGGACATTCCATCTCTCTCGCCAGCTGTTTGAGCATCCTCGACAGCGTACTGACTTCCTGCTGCCGCCCTTCTGTCTTTCCTTCTATACTCATCAGCTGAAGGTAGTCGACGATGACGAGATCAAGCCCCTTTTCAGCTTTCAGACGCCGACATTTATTTTTCATTTCCAAAACGGAAATTCCCGGTGTATCGTCGATATATATTTCCGCTTTGGACAGGCGATCTATGGCGATATTGAGATCCTCCCAGTCGCCTCTGGACAGATCTCCCGTCTTCAGTTTCGAAAGTTCCACACAGGAATCGATGCTCAGCAGACGCTGTCCCAGCTGTTCTTTCGACATTTCCAGCGAAAAGATGAGGACTTTTGCATTTCCTCTGATCGCGGCATTCTGCGCGACATTCAGCACGAACGCCGTCTTTCCCATGCTGGGCCTGGCTGCCAGTATGATGAGATCCGACTTCTGCAGACCCGATGTCCGGGCATCCAGATCGGCAAATCCCGTGGTGAGCCCCGTCAGCCGGCCTTCCTGCTCTGCCATGCGGTCGATTTCATCCATATTGGTCCAGAGAATATCCTTCAGCGCCGTAAAATCTTTTTTCTGGTTCATGCGGGCGATATCGAAAATTCCCTGTTCCGCATAGTCTAGCACCTGAGCTGCATCTGTTTTCTGCCGATAGCTTTTCTCCACGATATCGGAAGAAACTTCGATCAGTCTTCTGAGAACCGCATTTTCTTTTATGATCTTTGCATAGGCCGATGCATTCGCCGTCGAAGGGGCCATCGTTGTCAGACTGGCCACATAGGCTCTTCCTCCGACCATTTCGAATGTTTTCCTTTTTTTCAGTTCTTCGCTGACGGTGAGTACATCCACCGGAGAAGACGCTCTGTTCAGGTCCCGGACGGCACTGAATATTTCCTTGTGTATTTCGCTGTAAAAATCATCGGGTGTGAGGATTTCCAATACGTCAAACAGTGCCTCTTTATTTTTCATGACAGATCCCAGCACAGAACGTTCCGCATCGTCGCTGTGTGGAGGAATTCTCTCTTCCATCTGCTTTTTCTCCCCAAAATGCGTTCCGGAATGCCGGCATTAAACTGTAACTTCAACAGTAATACGGACGCTGACATCGGTAAACAGTTTGATATCCACCGCATGTCTGCCTGCCATCTTGATCGGCGATGGGATGCTGATCTTCTTCTTGTCGATATCGATCTGCTTCTGCGCTTTGATCGCCTCAGCCACGTCAGCATTCGTCACAGAGCCGAAAAGGCGCCCGCCTTCGCCACCTTTTGACTTCAGCTGAATAGTCTCCTCTTCGAGAACCGCTTTGACAGCTTCGGCTTCTTTTTTCAGCTGTGCCAGGCGTTCCGCTTCTTTTTCTTTCTGGATTTCAAGAGCTTTGATATTGGCCGGAGTCGCTTCTTTCGCCAATTTTTTCGGAAAAAGCATGTTTCTCGCATAGCCGTCGCTGACCTTTACGATTTCTCCAGCTTTCCCCTTGCCTCTGACATCCTCGAGCAATATAACTTTCATTTGATTTACCTCCTTTTGCATATAACCATCTGCCGACCCGTCAGAAAACTGCGGCAGAAGTTCTATTCCTGTTTTTCCGAAGGAATCTGCAGGCGTTTTGTCTCACTCTTTTTCTCCGCATTCTGTTTCGCCTGCTGCATCTGTTTTTCTTCTTCGATAAATTCCGCAGCAACGGCTTTTACCCTGGCTTCTGCATCGCTGACCGGCATATCAAGCTGTGCTCCTGCCATAGTCAGATGTCCGCCGCCGCCCAACTTTTCCATAATGCGCTGTACGTTGAGTTCTCCCAGAGATCTGGCGCTGACTCTGACCTTTTTATTCGTGTCAAGACCTATGACGATGCTCGCTCTCATTCCTCTGATATCCAACAATGAATCGGCCGCCATGGAGATCAGCATGGAAACGTTATGGCAGGCTTCTGGTTGAACAGAAAAAGCGATATTTCCCGGGAGTATTTCCGCGGATGAGACGATTTTGGCTTCCTGCCGTGACATTTCCATGTCGATCTGGAAGAATTGTCTGACTTCTGCGGTATCAGCTCCCTGCCGTCTGAGCCAGGATGCTGCATCGAACGTTCGCACACCCGTCTTTACTGAAAAACTTTTGGTATCCACCGTAATACCGGCAAGCAGAACCTCAGCCTCCAGCTTTCCGATGCTCTTCTTCTCATTCACCACATACTGGAACATTTCGGTGACCAGTTCCGAAGCAGAGGAAGCATACGGTTCCAGATGGAGAAGAATCGGATTCTGTACGATCTCTTCGCCCCTTCTGTGATGATCGATCACCACGATCTTTTCGATGATCTCGGTCAGAGCGGGGCACGCGGAAAGACTCGGTTTATGCGTATCCACCAAAATGAGCAAATCTTCTCTGGAAGCTGTCATTTTAGCATATTCCCCGTTAATAAAATTGTAATTTCCCTCTTTTTCCGCCATGTGATACGGCATTTCGATGGCATCGCTGGTATCTATGACGATATTCGCCTTTTTTCCTCTGTTTTTCGCCATCCGGGCGATGCCGAGAGCTGCTCCGAAAGAGTCCATATCCGGCACAGCATGCCCCATGACGTAAATATTCGGAGCCTGATCGATTAACTGCCGGAGCGCCAGCGCTACGATTCTGGACTTTCCCTTATTACGCTTTTCCACAGTCTGCAGTTTGCCGCCATAATATTCGATATTTGATCCTTTTTTTACCACTGCCTGATCGCCGCCCCGTCCCAACGAGAGATCGAGAGCAGCGGATGCGTATTCCTCCGTCTGAGCCGGCGTCTTGCCGGATGCTCCCACACCGATGCTCAGAGAGGCTGGTATATCTCCACCTGTCTCGATAGAACGGACCTCATCGAGAATCGGGAATTTATTTGTTTCGATATTTTCCAGTGTTCGGAAATCAAAAATCAGCGCATATTTTGCTTTGCCCATCCGCAGAAATCCTGCCTGACATTTCGTCGCCCAGAGCCGGATCTCATTTTCTATTTCCGCGCCGATGCGCGATTTTCTGTCGTCGGGTGCCATAGAGATAATGTCATCATAATTGTCGATATTCACATAAGCGATGCAGACGCGTTCATCTCTGTATTTTTCTTTGATCTGATCCACCACAGTGGTTTCAACCCAGTGAAGCATTTTGCTTCCGGTGGTACAGTTTGTTCTGGCATCCGATGCGAATACCTTGAAATTTCTCGGACGCGCCTGCTTTGACTTGAAAGTAATCGTCTTGTCCTTCAGCGCTTCCTGCGTCATCTCGTGTATTTTAATACCTGTAATATCGTAGATGCTCGATTTGCCTGCTTCCAGATCGTCCACGAGTTCATCAAATTTGGCATTATACCACATGATGATGCCCGCACTGTCTATGATGCACAGCGGCAGAGGATTATATATGACGGACAAGGAGATCGTCTCATCCATATCAGATGTTATATCGTAGAGATATTCACTGATCGCCTTGGAATTGCTGCTCGACGTCTTGAGATTTATCAGCATCGCTACAAAGACGAGAGCCAGTCCTGCAATGCCCATTATCGGATTTTCCAGAGCGAGAAGCAGAGTAATGATAAGCATCACAATGATATCCGGCTTCGAATTTACCGACAGAAAGAGCTGCCTGCCTGATTTCTTTTTCATGATTCCGCCTTCCTTCTGACTTAATAACGATTTCTTCTGCGCTGCCAAGATTGCCAGCTGCCGGGTTTTCCGGGCGTCTGATGCGCCGCTGTCCGCCCGCGTCTCCGGCTTTTCTGCCGCAGGGTGCAGACATTATACCACACACGATGTTTCAATTCAATCGCTGCGGATTTCCTGCGCAGAAAGCGGCCCCGGATGTTTCTTTTATTTCCGGAAATGCAAAAATCCGGCACTCGAAAGTGCCGGATGCATAATACGACGGGCTATGCCCGGTCTCTTCAAGCTAATTAGTCCTGTGTATAAGGGAGCAGTGCAACGATTCTTGCTCTCTTAATAGCCTTTGTGACTTCTCTCTGGTGAATGGCACAAGTGCCTGTAATTCTCTTAGGAAGAATCTTACCTCTTTCTGTCACATATTTTTTGAGCGTATCGACATCTTTATAATCGATAGAAGCTGCGCCGTTCTGAGCTTTCTGCATGCAGAACTGGCAGACCTTTCTTCTTCTCATGCCGCCTCTTCTCTTTTCCATAGAGCGCGTCTCCTTTCTTTAGAATGGAATGTCGTCGTCATCGATGGCCTCGAATCCTTCCGGAATCCCCGGCTGAACAGGCGCCGCCTGTTGAGGCGATCCTGCGTTCTGCTGACTTCCATATCCGCCGTATCCGCCGGCATTCGTGCTGCCGCCGTAATTTCCAGCGCCGTATCCGCTGCCCGTCTGGGAATCATTTCTGTTTCCGATAAATTCAAAACGGTTTACGATAACATCTGTGGTATATACCGTATCACCCTTCTGATTCTGGTAAGAACCCGTCTGGATTCTGCCTTCCACCGCCACCTGACGGCCCTTTGTAAGGTATCTGGAGAATGTTTCAGCCTGTTTTCCGAACAGGGTAATTCGGATAAAATCAGCCTGTCTGTCATTTCCACCGTCCTGGCTGTTTCTCGACACCGGACGGTCCACCGCCAGTGTCGCCGAACAAACCGGCATCTGCGAATTTGTATATCTGAGTTCCGGATCTCTTGTCAATCTGCCGATCAATACGACTACGTTCATTTTAAACTCCTTGTCATCCTGACGAAGAAAGTCTTCTCTTAAGAACCCGAAAACTATTTTTCGTCTTTGTTTACGATGATGTGTCTGATGCAGGCGTCAGAAATCTTTAATCTTCTGTCTAATTCCTTCGGAAGTTCGGAACCTGCCTGGAATTCTACTACTACATAGTATCCTTCATTCTTTTTCTGGATCGGATACGCGAGTTTTTTTGTTCCCCAGATATCTTCTTTTGTGATTTCGCCGCCTTCTGCAGTGATAACGTTCTTTACCATTTCAACTGCAGCGTTTTTAGCGTCTTCTTCTAAAGCAGAATCGAGGATGAACATTACTTCGTAATTTGTCATCTTGTCACCTCCTTGTGGACTTTCCGGCCTCCCTGTTGAGGCAAGGATCGCTGCCGCCCCTCGCGGCAACTACAGTATTATAGCAGTATCTTTTTTCTTTGGCAATATTTTTTTCCTATTTCCATCAAAGTTATTTATGTCGAAGTGCGTTATTCCCTTCTCTCACCGTAATTATTTGCCCACTGCTTCGAATTCTTTCGTAATTTCATCGGAAGGTGGCGACGTGAGAAGCGATACCGCCACGATGACAATGCTCGCCGCCAAGAATGCCGGAAGCAGTTCATAGATAGCCCAGACACCTCCCACTGGTGCGATGAGATACTTCCATACGAACACCATGACTCCGCCTGTGATCATACCTGCCAGCACGCCCTGGAAATTGCTTCGTTTCCAAAACAGAGCAAAGAGGACTACCGGGCCGAAGGAAGCTCCGAAACCCGCCCAGGCGAACGATACGATACGGAATACAGAACTTTCCGGATTCCACGCCAGAGCGATGCCCACAATGGCGATGATGATGACGGTCGCCCGGGCAGCCAGCATAGATTTTTTCGTATCGAGTTTCATACGGAATGTGTTTCCCAGAAGATCGTGGGATACTCCGGAAGCGGCAGCCAGGAGCTGGGAATCCGCCGTGGACATGGTAGATGCCAGGATACCGGCTAAAACGATACCTGCAAAGATGGCAAAAATCGGTCCGTACTGGCTCAGCAGATTTGAAAGTTGTATGATGACTGTTTCAGATTCTGCAGTAGTTCCCAAAAACGGAATTTTTCCGGCTTTTGTAACACCATAACCGACAACACCGATGATAATTGCTACAAACATGGAAATAACCACCCATATGGTAGCGATCCGGCGGGATAATTTCAGTTTTTTTTCGTCTTCGATGGCCATAAATCTCAGCAGGATGTGAGGCATTCCGAAGTAGCCGAGCCCCCAGGCCAGAGTGGATACAATGCTCAACAGACTGTAAGAGGAAGCTTTTCCCGTAGCCATATCATATCCCTGGGTGACATTCAGATAACCAGGAAGCTCTCCGGCATTGCTCATAACCAGATCCCAGCCTCCTGCCTGCTGAACGCCGAAGAGAACGATCATGACGAGAGAAAATGTCATGATAATGCTCTGAATCAGGTCGGTGGTAGATACCGCCATGAAGCCCCCCAGAACCGTATATCCGATGACTACGATAGCGCCCACGATCATAGCGCCGTGATAATCGATTCCGAACAGACTATTGAAAAGCGTTCCGATGGCTTTGAACCCGGATGCAGTGTATGGAATAAAAAAGACAAGAATGATAATTGCAGCGATGCATCCCAGAATGTTTCTCTGATCGCGATATCTTCTGGAAAAGAATTCCGGTATCGTAATTGCGCCCAGTTTGGCCGAATAACTGCGCAGACGCTTCGCTACGATAAGCCAGTTCAGATACGTTCCGACAGCCAGACCGATGACAGTCCAGCTGACCTCTGCCACGCCGGAAATATATGCGAGCCCCGGAAGGCCCATCAACAGCCAGCTGCTCATATCCGAAGCTTCCGCACTCATAGCGGTGACAACTGGTCCCAGCTTTCTGCCGCCCAGATAAAATTCCCCAGAATTTGAGCCTCCTCCTTTTTTGCTGAAATAGACTCCTACCAGTACCATGGCGATCAGATATACCGCGATGGTTATGATGATACAGATTTGAGATGTCGTCATATCTTTTCTCCCTCTCCTAAAGCTGAAACGAATAAAAACAGCAGCGATCCACAGAATTCCGAAAGGCCCGGACAGCTGCAGGTGATGTTTTTATGATAACACCGGGAGAAACGATACACAATACAGAACGAAGTATAGACTAAAGTCTGTACTTCATTCTATAATGTTGTGTTATTATACTTTATTTTCAGCATTTTTATCCATACGTTTATCAGACGAAACTCCGGGTAAAAAATCGTGTAAAAAGACAGGCATCTGACGTGCTGCGTAAGCCTGAAGGGAATATTCCCCTCCGCACAGGCACCAGTCATACATAAACGCACGCTCACAGAGCGCATAAAGCTTGACCATATCATTCACATTCCGTTCGCCGGAAATTTCTCCTTTTTCCTGACCTTCGGCGATAATCTTGCGCAGAAGCCTGTAATAGATTCTTTTATGATTCAGCAGATGCTTTTCACCGTTTGTCACCAGCTGCGTAGAGAGAAGACGGGCCAGAAGGTCGACGGAAACTGTATTTTCTACCATCCGGAAAAGCTCGCTGTTGAGGAAAAGCAGCTTCTCCATGGCCGGCATGTCCGGATCCAGCGACTCCTCTAGCTCCGTGTATTTCTGGTCGAAAAGATCGCTGAGCGTGCTCAGAAGCGCATCTTTTCCTCCGAAGTAATGATAAAACGAGCCCTTTGATGTATAGGAAGAAGATATGATTTCTTCCACCGTCGTATTTTCATAACCCTGCTCGTAAAAAAGTCTCCATGCGGCTTCCACAATTTTTCCCCGCGTATTTCGCGCATTTTTTTTCGTCACATCATGCTCCTTTCTGTCCGGTTGCACCTCTGAAGATGTCGGAAAATAAAATCAGTATCATTCTTCGGCTACCCAACGGTCATCCCGTCCGGCAACGCGGCATTTTCGTTTTCTTGGGATCATTATAAATCAGAGGTCCGGAAAGAAAAAGAGGGCAGATGCGTCCGGAAAACCGGCACATCTGCCCTATGCTGGACTACATTTTAATCAGATTATTCCGTCCGGCCTTTTGGTACTCTGCGGAAGTGCGATTTCCGCTTTGAAGAGATCCCCGTCGATACGGATGTCAAATCTGCCTTTCTGGAGCTCTGTAAGACTTCTGGCGATATTGAGACCCAGGCCGCTTCCTTCCGTCGTCCTGGAGCTGTCACCTCTGACGAATCTTTCCATGAGTTCGTCGGATGCCACATTAAGCCGTTCTCTGGAGATATTTTTTACCGTGACGATGACTCTTCCTGCCGGACTTCTGCTGACAGCAGAATTTTCTCCAGATTCCGCCTGTCCTTTATCCCCATTCTGTTCTTTTCCGTTCCATCTTATTCTGTCTTTCAGAACATGTCTGCCGAACCGGCCCCTCCTTTCGATCTTTTCTTCACTTTTTTTCTCTTCCGGAGCCGCTTCATTCCTGTTGTTTGTGAAATCCGGCGACACAAATCCGTCCTCCTCCACGGAAACCGCGATGTAGACACGTGTTCCCGGCATAGAATACTTGCAGACATTGCTCAGAAGATTATCGAGAACTCTCCAGAGAAGACGTCCATCAGCCTCGGCCACAGCAGGCCGATCCGGAAAATCAGAAACGATACTGAGAGAAGCCGCCGCAAGGCGTTCCGCATATTCTCCCGCCGCCTGATTAATCATTTCGCAGACATTTACAGGACGAAGAGAAACGCTGATATTTCCGGTGGAAGCTTTCGACGCCTCCACCAGATCTTCCGTGAGCTTTTTCAGGCGGGCTGACTGGCGTACCAGCACTTCTACATACTCTCCCGCTCTGCCTTCGAGATTTTCTTTGTTGAGCAAATCGACGTAATTCACAATAGAAGTCAGCGGTGTCTTTATATCGTGAGAGACATTTGTGATGAGTTCTGTCTTCATCCTCTCGCTCTTCATTCGCTGTTCGATGGCAATGGCCATGCCCCTGCTGATGTTGTTCAGATTTTCGCCGTGCTCGCGGAAATCACCTCTCATCTTCGAGGTATCGACCTTGGCATCCAGATCACCGGCTGCCAGTGCTCTGCCGCCCTGTTGAAGTCTGCGCAGTGCGAGGCCTGCGGCCATGACCACCAGAAACACAGCGATATCGAATACGATTCCCAGGAAGATCAGGAATCCGCTGCCGTACCAGCCCAACTGACATCCTATCACCAGATTCGCGATGACGATGATGAGGAAAGCCGCCGCTAATTTCCACTGCAGGGCAATGTTACTCATAGCTTCCTTCATACCGCCCCACATCGGGCCAAATATTTTGCGGCCCGCTTTTCCGAGAATACTCACCGCCCCGGTCAAAATACGCCAGATGAAAGTATTTCTCAAAAATCCGCCGATCTTTGCCCGGACCGCACAGCTCATAAAGAAAAGTATGCACAGAAGGATTCCTGCTGCTGTAGCGGCAGCGGCCGCACACAGAATCGGATATGCCTGTGATGGAGGCATCGCTCCTAATGGCATCCCTGCCATATTCTCCGCCGATGCGATATCTACAGCCAGAAGACCTCCCAGAAGTGCCAGGAAAATGATAAAAAACAGATCGAAAGGTATGCGATCGGCAAAAGATTCCTTGATCCGGTATCCCTGTGACGCCCAGAGAGCTGCTTTCTGCTCCTCTTTTAAAAGGCGTTTGCTGTTCTTTTCCTGCTCTTTTTCCGGCAGTATATCCGCCGTTTCTGCCGGAAGTGCGAAATCGTTGCCTTCACCGCTCTGTCCGTCATTTCTCTGACTGCTGCCGCCGCCATCCGGGTCTGTTCCCGTCAGCGGCCTGCGTCCCGCCGCCAGCATCAGGAATACAAACAGGACGATACACAGCATTCCCAGAAGAACATCTGCCAGAATAATCCACACCCCGAACGGGACGAAAATATTGTGCAATACTTTTAACAGGAGAAACGTATCGATATTTTTCATAGGATCGGTGACGGTGCATACGATGCTCAGACCGCCGCTATAGCGGATGGTGACGGAATAATCCGCCTCACCGTCATACGCGTAATTTTCCGAGACTTTTTCTCCCAGAGCCGATACGTCCGCCGCGCCTTCTGAACTGCTGACGGACTGTGCCGCCACTTTTTCACTGACCGCAAGAAGTTCTTTCGTCATATATCTGCCCAGAATAGGGTCTTCCGTCAGAGGAGTATTTTCCGAGCTTTCAGATGAGCCGGCGCCGTCTTGTACAGCGCTGCCTCGGTAGACGGCCATATGGACATTCATGTTCTCAAAGTCAGAGGCATTGTGACTATGTGCCGTCTGTGCCACATAATCCAGATGATCTGCCTGACTTTCTCTACCTTCATCCCGATAAACGACGGAATCGAGATATACGCTGTAAAGTTCCGCCTCCTGCTCATCAACAGGCATCCATACGATATTGCGTTCCAGATTAAAACAAAGGTCCCCTCTGTATGAATCTACAGTGACACAGCCTTCCCGATACATCTGTTTTTCGAGTTCATATATCGAATAATTTGAAAAATCATACTCGTCTAGCAGATTACCCGGTATGTATCCTATCTTCTGCGCTCCTATTTCTTCCTGGCTCTTGTACAGCATAAAAGCCACGGAACCGTCTTCGTTAATAAAGCGTTTTTTGCCATCTGCTGTCGTCTCAACATTGTACGTATAGCCATCTATCTTAATCTGATACGAGCCTTCTTTCATGTCATCCCATCTGGGGATAACGGCTACCGTATCACCGGCTCTCAACTTCCACTGATCGACAGAATAAATCTTTCCACTTTCGGAAACAGAACCAGTCACAACGTTGTCAGACGACATCTCTTCTGAGGAACTATCGTTTTCTTCCATTCCTTCTGCTGACTGGTGCCGCTCCTCCAGCTCCTTTCTGCCCTCATCGCTGTTGTAGTAATAATAGTTTATATACTGCCACGCGCTATTGGACAGCTGGTACTGAAATGCATCCGTCTCGTAATATTCCATTCCTTTCTGATTCACCGCGCCGGTGCCGTACAGATACACCGTACCGGCGATGCTGCCTGTAAACAGCAGCACACACAGCGTCAATATCAGAACTGCCGCTGCTTTCGCCCCCGTATTCATCATAAGTCTCTTCATTTCATCATCCCCTTGTCATACCCGAAGTCATAACATCGGCATGTGCCGCCTGTTGCTTATCATCGAACAACCAGCTGTGTTCCCTGCACAGCAGCATCATTTTCTTTCTACCCCTGTTTTGCAATCTTATATCCCTGTCCCCATACCACCTGGAGGTAACGAGGCTCGGAAGGATTAATCTCAATCTTCTCCCTGATATGCCTTACGTGAACGGCCACTGCCCCTTCTGAACCCAGCGGCATCTCATTCCAGATACGCCGATAGATTTCTCCGGAAGAATACACCTTGCCCGGCGAACGGATAAGCAGTCTGAGAATGCTGTACTCGATAGGTGTCAGAGCCACCGGATCGCCGTCCACTGTAACGGTTTTCGTTTCGTCATCCAGTTGAAGACCACCAGCCGTAAATACACCTGTCTTTCTGCTCCAGGAACCGAGATTCGTATATCTGCGCAGCTGAGATTTCACCCGTGCCAGAACTTCTACCGGATTGAACGGTTTCGTAATATAATCGTCAGCTCCGATGTTCAGTCCCAGAACTTTGTCACTGTCCTCACTTTTGGCCGTGAGCAGAATGATAGGAACATTTGACATTTCCCGGATCTTCGCTGTGGCCGCGATGCCATCCATTCCCGGCATCATGATATCCATCAGAATCAGCTGAATATCGTTCTTTTCTACGATATCCACAGCTTCACTGCCACTGTAAGCTTCATACACCTTGTAATCTCCTGATGAGAGATAAATTTTCAGTGCTTCCACGATATCTTTTTCATCGTCACAAACGAGTACATTGTACAACTTCCTCACTCCTCTCTCCTGCTCCCGGCGCCGCTGCAGCTTTTTCTCCCGCCGTTCTCCGCACCGTAATTGTAGCAGAATCTTACATTAAGAAAAAACGAGATAAAATTTTAAGATTTGATTAACATATTCTCTTTTTCCGAAAATACCACCCGGCGTCCGTCGCTCGCACCGCCGCGTGTACGAGATGATTTTAACACAGCCATGCGGACAGACGTGGAAAAACAGACATAAAAAGGGGATAGAACGAAAAAGAGACGCTCCCCCGCCGTTTCCGGCGGGGGAGCGTCTCGGTGTTATTTGTCTTTTTATCGCATCGGAGCGGAGATTTATCTCACTTTAATGTGAACTTCTCTCAGCTGCTGCTCTGTGACTTCACCCGGGGATCCGAACATGAGATCCTGTGCGTTGGAATTCAGCGGGAATGCGATAACTTCCCTGATATTTTCCTCTCCGGTGAGCAGCATCACGATACGGTCCACTCCCGGAGCCATTCCTGCGTGAGGAGGTGCTCCGTACTGGAAAGCATGATAGAGAGCCCCGAACTTCTGTTTTACGACTTCTTCGTCGTAGCCTGCGATTTCAAACGCCTTGATCATGACATCGGTTCTGTGGTTTCTCACCGCTCCGGAAGAGAGCTCATAGCCGTTGCAGACGATATCGTACTGATAAGCGTTGATCTCGAGAGGATCCATCGTCTCGAGAGCTTCCATCTCGCCCTGCGGCATGGAGAACGGATTGTGCGTAAAGTCGATTTTTCCGGTCTCTTCGTTGATCTCGTACATCGGGAAATCGACGATGTAACAGAATTCAAAGCGGTCTTTGTCGATGAGATCCAGCCGCTTTGCGACTTCCGTGCGGATCTGTCCGGCATATTTCGCCACCACGTCAGGCTCATCGCTGATAAAGTAGAGGACATCTTCCGGCTGAAGCGCGGCTAACTCCGCGATTTCGCCTTTCTGTTCATCCGTCATGAACTTATCGATTGGTCCTTTATAAGTCATGTCTGCATTGACACTGATATATCCCAGACCTTTCATGCCGATGCTCAGCGCAAACTTCTCCATTTCCTTGAACCAGCGCTTCGACTGTTTCGCCGCGCCCGGAACCCGGATACCTCTGACGATCTTTCCCTGGAACGCAGGGAAGTCCACCTTTGCGAAAAATTCGCTGAGATCGATGATGACCAGAGGATTTCTCAGATCCGGCTTATCCGTTCCGTATTTCAACATCGCTTCCTTAAACGGAATTCTCGTGAACGGAGGCTTCGAAACCGGAAGATCGGAGAAGTGGGTAAATGTGTCGTACATCACTTTTTCCGCTACAGCGAAAACGTCTTCCTGCGTGGCGAACGCCATCTCGAAGTCTAACTGATAGAACTCGCCCGGGGAACGGTCGAGACGTGCATCTTCGTCGCGGAAGCACGGAGCGATCTGGAAGTACCGGTCAAATCCCGACGCCATCAGGATCTGCTTGAACTGCTGCGGAGCCTGAGGCAGCGCATAGAAGCAACCCTTGTGCTTTCTGCTGGGAACCAGGTAGTCTCTTGCTCCTTCCGGGGAAGAAGCGGCCAGAATCGGCGTCTGGACCTCCAGGAATCCCAGGTCTTCCATCTTGTGTCTCAGATATTTTATGATCTGGGAACGGAAGACGATATTATTTCTCACCTTCGGATTTCTCAGATCGAGATAACGGTAAGTCAGACGCACATCTTCTCTCGTCTCTTTCGAACGTTCAATTTCGAACGGAAGACTGTTGAGAGACGCTCCCAGAAGTTCGATTTTTTCCGCTTTCACTTCGACGAGGCCGGTGGCGATATTCGGATTGACCGTCTCTTCGTCTCTTTTGAGCACGGTTCCGTGGACCAGTATGACGGTTTCCTTGCCAAAGCCGCTGATCTGTTCATCGGTGACGACTACCTGGGTCACACCGTAGTAGTCGGTGAGGTCGACAAAGACGATGCCACCGTGGTTCCGTATCGTGCTGATCCATCCGGAAACACGTACTTCCTGTCCGATGTGCTCTTCTCTGAGTTCGCCGCAGTTATGGGTACGATAACGGTTCGGCCGGAATGCTACGCGGCTGTCATCCTTACCCGGTTCATTTCCATCAGCGCTCTGTGCTTTCTTCAGGGCTTTTTCCGCCGCCGTAAGCTGTTCCGGACGGGCTTCTTTTGTTTTGCTCTCTCCCTCTACATCTGCAGAGCAGTCTTTTTTCTGCGCCGCCTTTTCCAGTTGTTCCTGCGCCTTAGCCGCCTTTGCAGCTTCTTCCTGTGCCTTTACAGCCTCTGCATCGAACTTCACGCCGTCCAGTTTTTCTCTCAGAAGTCCGTTGACGCTGCGCGGACTTCCTTTGCCCTTCAGACGTCTCATAGTCTGTCCTACCATGAAGCCAAAAGCCTTTTCTTTGCCGGATTTATAATCCGCAACGGACTGCGGGAATTCCGCGATAACTTCATCGATAACGGAAGAAATAAAATCGGTATCTTCCACGATCATCAATCCATTTTCTTCCACATATTTTAAAGGATCAATATCTTCTCTAAATAATTTTGCTGTCAGTTCCTTGCCTACTGCACGGTTTACTTTTTCTTCCGCCACCAGAGCAATGATGTCAGCAAGCTTTTTCGCATCTATATTTATCTGAGAAGGTTCAATGCCTGCTTCCTTTACTAGAGCAATGACTTCCGTAGTGATGGTATTTGCCGTTTCCCTTGCCTTGCCGCAAATTTTATACGTATCGTCAAACAGCGATGCGAATGCCTTATCTGATGTGAGGACTTTCGCAGTATCTGGAGACAGTTTCAGTTCACTGACATAACGTTCTCTCTTTGCCTGAGGAAGCTCCGGCATCTCCGCCTTCATCTCTGACACCCATTCCTCGGTGAGAACTACCGGAATCAGGTCCGGATCCGGAAAATATCTGTAATCCTGAGCGTTTTCCTTGGAACGCATAGCGTACGTCTCGCCCTTTTCGTCGTCCCAGCGCCGCGTCTCCTGGTGAACCGTTCCGCCTGCATTCAGGACATCGATCTGTCTTCTGCTCTCGAATTCGATGGCACGGCGGATGGCCTTCAGCGAGTTGATATTCTTCATCTCCGTACGCGTACCGAATTCAGAAGAGCCCTTCGGACGCACGGACAGGTTGATATCAGCACGCATGGAACCTTCCTGCATCTTGCAGTCGGAAACGTCCATGTATACCAGCATCTCTCTCAGTTTTTCCAGATAATCCACCACTTCGTCGGCGCTGCGGAAATCCGGTTCGGAGACGATTTCCACCAGAGGTACACCGCATCGGTTGTAGTCGATGAGTGTTCCCGCCGCATCGTGGACCAGTTTTCCCGCATCTTCTTCCATGTGAATCTCGTGGAGACGGATGCGCTTTCTGCCCGGCGCAACGGGTTCCATGCCGGATGCCGTCCCTGTCGCTCCTTCGCTGCCGCTATCATAGGCGCCGGCATCCCGGATCATGCCGTATTCGTCGAGATCCTGTCCCGGAGCCACGTGTTCGATTTCGATGTACCCGTTGAGACAGATCGGGCGGTAAAGCTGGGAGATCTGATAATCTTTCGGTAAATCCGGATAGAAGTAATTTTTCCTATCGAAGATGTTAGTATACTGCAGATCGCTGTGAAACGCCAGACCCGCTTTGATGGCCCGGTCTACTACACCCTTGTTGAGCACCGGAAGAGATCCCGGCATCCCCATGCAGACAGGACATGTGTGCGAATTCGGTTCACCGCCGAATTCCGTGGAGCAGCCGCAGAATATCTTTGTCTTCGTGGAGAGTTCCACGTGGACCTCCAGTCCCATGACGATTTCATATTCCATTATTCCGCACCTCCTCTTCTGAAAATTTCAGGCCGTTTCGTATGGTAATCCGTCATCTGCTGATACGCGTCAGCCATACGGATGAGTTTTCTTTCCTGGAAAGAATTTCCAATAAACTGCATGCCCACAGGCAGTCCTTCTTTTGTGAATCCGCACGGAACGGAAATCGCCGGAAGTCCCGCCAGATTGACGGAAACCGTGTAGATGTCCGCCATGTACATGGCGATAGGATCGGAAATCTGTCCGCCGATTTCGTAAGCCGGCGTCGGGCTCACCGGGCTGAGAATCATATCGTATTTTTCAAAAGCTTCATCAAAGGCCCTTTTGATCAGACCTCTGACTTTCAGAGCCTTTTTATAGTAGGCGTCGAAGTAACCCGAGCTCAGCACGAAGGAACCCAGCATGATCCGCCGCTTAACCTCAGTGCCGAATCCCTCGCTTCTCGACTTATAATACGTCTCTACAAGATTTTCCGCATTCTTCGTTCTCAGGCCGTACTTGATGCCGTCGTAACGCGAGAGATTAGAGCTGGCTTCTGCGCAGGCGATGATATAGTATGCCGGCACTGCATAATCGATTACGGGCATGGCGAATTCTTCCACTTCTGCGCCCTGCGCTTCCAGCTGCTTCGCTGCGGTCATGATGGCATCCCTGATCTCGGGATCGAGACCTTCTCCGTAATAGTCAGACGGAATGCCGATTTTCATGCCGCGGATATCGCCGTCGAAGCAATCAGAGAAATCGAAAGCCTCTTTTACGACAGACGTGCTGTCTCTGCGGTCGGCTCCGGAAATCATCTCCAGAACGGCGGCTGTATCTCTGACATCGTGAGTCACAGGACCGATCTGATCCAGCGAGGAAGCGTAAGCCAGAAGTCCATATCTGGAAACACTGCCGTACGTGGGCTTCATTCCGGTGAGGCCTGTGAACGCCGCCGGCTGACGGATGGAACCGCCCGTGTCGGAGCCCAGAGAATAAGCCGCAAGACCCGCGGCCACAGAAGCCGCCGAACCGCCGGATGAACCGCCCGGAACTCTCGACGTGTCCCACGGATTCGCGGTGATTCCGTAATGAGACGTCTCCGTAGAGCCTCCCATAGCAAATTCATCCATATTTACTTTTCCCAGCACTACGCCGCCGGCTGCTTTCAGCTTTTCGATGACGCCTGCATCGTAAGGCGGGCGGAAATTCTCAAGAATCCCGGAAGCCGCCGTGGTGCGGATGCCCCGGATGCACATATTATCTTTAACAGCCGCAGGAACGCCTGCCAGAGGACAGTTTTCCAATTCTCCCCTGTCGATGCGCGCCTGAATCTCATCTGCCTGGGAAAGGGCGGACTTCATGACTTTCTCCGCATTTTCCGCCGGAGAAGCAGCCGCTTCCTGCGCAGCTCCTCTTTCATCGAGAACCGTGATATACGATTTCACCGTCCCGTCTTTTTCCGAGATGGCAGCCAGATAAGCTTCTGCGGCCTCTCTGCAGCCGATCTCTTTTTTCTTTATAGCGCGTCCCAGTTCCAGGGCGCTCAGATCCCGAATATCCAATGTGATATCTCTCCTTTTTCTCTTTATCGTCTCGTAAATCGTCTATTCCACTGTCTTGAATACTTTAAAATAAGAGCCTTTGCGTTCCGGTGCATTGGACAGGAGATTTTCCCTATCGTCGCCGTTGAGCACTTCATCTTCCCGGAAACGGTTGACCTCATCAAATGGATGAGACATCTCCGGAAGACCGTCCGTATCGAGTTCGTTGAGCTTTTCCGTATAATCCAGGACATCAGACAGATCTTTTTTCGCCCGTTCCTTCTCTTCGTCGTTGAGATAGAGACGGGACAGATCGCCGATATAGCTGATGAGTTCGTCTGTAATCTGCATTCTTTCCTCCCGTATTTTATTTTTCCATCAAAAAATCCCTGCAGGCCGAAATCTCTCTTCCGGTCCACAGGGACGATTTTTCAAAAACCGCGGTACCACCCGTGTTTGATGCCTGCCCTTCGACACGCATCCTCTCGCGATGCAGTAACGCGCATCACACGTGCCTCCCTACAGGACAGCGCCGGAAATCCCGTATCTGAAACCCTCTCCGCCGGCAGAGCCAAAGCGGATTCCGGACAGATCGCCGCCGTTCGAAAGGCAGACTCCCGGGTGTTCGTTCGCCGACCGCCTCAAATGACACTTTCAGTCGCGGTGTCACTCCCTGCTTTGCGCATTTCCGGTTACTTTTCCCGATCATCGCCGTCTTTTTCGATATATTATCCTTGCTTCTGATATCAGCAATATTCTTTAAAATACCACAACTGCCGCGCTATTGCAACCGTAATCGCATTTTTCCGCGAAACCGCTGCCGCGGCACACCGCCGATCGTCGGCGGATGGTTTTTCGCTATTCTCCCACAGAAAACAGATTGCCGTTTCCGTCAAAGGCCAGGAGAGATTCGTAATCCCGGATGCAGATGACGATGTCCGGTCTGTATTTTTCGATATATTCCGATACCGACATATCGCGGTAGTGGCGCATGTCGAGAGAGCGCATCTCGTCGAAGCTGTAATAGGCGAGAGCTTCCACCGCGTTGGTAAAACTGTCGCCGTAAATCAGGACGGAGGGAAGCTGCGGGCGGTTCGTATCGATGACAGTCTCCGGAATATCGCCGCCCATGTAGAGAGAATACGTCACGCTGCCGTTTTCAAAGGCGGCATCGGAGTAAACAGAAGCCTCGACAGGCTGCCCGCCGTCGGTTCGTGTAAACGGTATATCATCAAGGAATTCCGCCTTTTTCAGATGCTCATTCCACGGTATCACGCCCATGAGCTTTCTCTGACGCGATCCCATATACGGTTCCGGCACTTCCGAAAAGGTGATTTCGCCGCCTTCCGGATAATCCAGATCATAATCTGTTTCTTCACAGATCCGGTCGATGATCTCCCGGTATGTGACATAAGCCCCTTCAAGAGAATAGTGATTGTCCACCGCAGAGCTGTAATAGAGGTTTCCGCCTTCTCCGCCGGTCAGCGGACTGCCGTCGGTACTTTCAAAGAACGGAAGCATGTCGATCATTTCGACTTCACGTTTTTCCATGGATGACTTCAGAGCCGAAATTTCGGCTTCCGTAAATTCTTTTCTGCTGTTCAGATAAGACGGGTACGCATCTTCATAACACACATACTGACACGGCACGGCCACATAAAGGTACGTTCCACCGTAAGAAGAAATCTGATCCTTCAACTGTTCATGCCGCTGTGCCATCGCGTCCGCCTGCTGCACGATCTGTTTTCTGTCGACTTTTTCATACGGATTGAAAGGCAGGAGGACATTGTCGGTGACTACCACGTCGTTGACCACCGGCCGGCGGAAAATCCGGACGTCCGCATAAGTCTTCGCTTTCAGCAGCGTCTGACGCCCTGCCGCATGATCGCAGAGAAAAGACTCCAGCTCATTGAAAAAATCTCCTTCTATCACATTTTCCGCCGTTATTTCCGGCATGTCTGCGTAGAGGCGGTTCTCGTAGTATGAATATGTATCGCTGCGGTTGCTCAGCGTCACCGCCATGGAGACTGCGATAAAGACCGCAAAAATACAGATCATCAGTATTTCCGACACTTTCTTCATATTTCTTCGCCTCCTCTCTTAAAACCTGAAATAGATAAACGGATTGAAAGAACCCGTCACCAGTTTTGTATACGACAGAACCAGCAGAAGAAGTGCCAGCACCTTCGGTCCCCAAATCAGCAGGAAAGACGCCGCAGACGGCCCCTCCGACGCTTCCGCCCGCTTTGTGAGCGCATTCTGTGCATAAATCTTCACCGGTATCGAAGCGACGATACAGAGGATCAGCTCCGGCGCATACTGGAGCAGATAATACGACACCTGTCCGTCCCAGAGCACATCTCCATTGAAAAACATCGCTTTCAGATAACTGAAGGCGTAAGGCAGGTCGGGAGCCCGGAAGAAGACCCAGCTGATGACGGCCGCCAGCAGAGCGTAAAGGTGCTGGACAGGAGCCGGTGTCTTTTCGATTCCCTTTCCCCACAGATATTTTTCTCCTACCAGGAGAAGATAGAACCACATGCCCCAGACGATAAAATTCCAGGCCGCTCCGTGCCACAGTCCCGTGCAGGCCCAGACCACGAACATGTTGAAAGCCTGCCGTCTCTTCGTGCAGTAGCTTCCGCCCAGAGGGATGTAGATATAGTCTCTGAACCAGGTGGACAGCGAGATATGCCACCTTCTCCAGAATTCCGTCACAGATTTAGAAATATATGGATAATTGAAGTTTTCCAGGAAATGAAATCCGAAGATCTTTCCCAGACCGATGGCCATATCGGAATACGCGGAAAAATCGAAATAAATCTGCCCGGTGTAAGCCAGCGCTCCCAGCCAGGCGAAGCCCGCAGAGAGATCGCCGGCGCTCTGTGAAAAAGCGGCGTCTGCGATCTCACCCATGCTGTTGGCCAGTATCATTTTCTTGGAAAGACCGAAGATAAACCTTACGATTCCTGCGGAAATCTCTTCGATATTTTCCCGGCGCTCGGAAATCTCTTTCTCCACCGTCGTGTATCTGACGATAGGCCCCGCCACCAGCTGAGGAAACAGAGAAATGTAGAGCGCGATCTTCAGGGGATTCCGCTGTACCGGCGCATCGTTCCGGTACACGTCGATCACATAGCTCAGCCCCTGGAATGTGTAAAAGGAGATTCCCACCGGCAACGTGATCTCCGGAACCGGCACCACCGCTCCCATGGAATTTACGATTTCCGCGAAAAAACCGGCGTACTTGAAGTATCCGAGAAGGCCGATGCCGATCACCACGGCTCCGGCTACCGATACTGTCCTCACCTGTTTTCGGAAAGTCTGTGAGGCGAAAATACCGCAGACGTAATTCACCGCGATGGAAAGAATCATCAGAATGAGAAATTTCGGACCGCCGCAGGCGTAAAATATCAGACTGAATACGAGAAGCATCATATTTCTCGCGCTGCGGAACCGCGCCGGTATCAGAAAATAACATACCAGAAGGCACGGCAGAAAAAAAGTGAGAAAACTTATACTGCTGAAAACCATACTACCCCCATATTCTTATCTGTTCTCTGAATCATCTGTCTGTCCGCCGGCTTCTCCGTCCTCTTCTTCTACGATTCCGCTTCCATACGTCTTCCCGATGATAAAATCGGTAATCCGGTATATCAGCAGCACACAGACCGCTTGAACACAGAAGAGTGACAGGGAAGCGGCCGCCCAGTACCTGCCGTCCGTGAGAAAAGCAGCTCCCGTATAGAATACGACAGACACCAGCCCGCAATTAATGCCCGATATCAGGATCATATGAGAAAAAAAACTGTTTGCATAATTCCAAATATCTTCGTCTTTCCGAGCCCGTTTCGTCCGGAAAGACAGCTTCCCCTGCAGATATTCCGGCGGCTCTTTTTTCAGATGACGGCCCCAGAGAATCATGACAGCCGGTACCAGAAGTGTTACTGCAAATCCGATTATGATCATTTTTCGTCTTCCCTTTCTGCTTTTTCTTCTTTCTTGCCGAACTCTTCCCCGTTCTCCGAGGCTTCTGCGGATCTTTCCGCCGCAGCCGCCCGCTTTTCTTCCGCTATTTCGGCATCTCTTTTCTTTTTCCAGAGATCCCAGTCGTTATATTCATCTCTCCACGCATCCTTCCATTCGTCCCGGTCCCAGTCGTCCCAGTCGGAATTGTCATAGGAAGATGCGAGATCTCTGCCCGACAGTGAATTCAGAGGATTTCCTTCCGCGTCGAATTCCGATCTCAGCTTTGCCTCCACGAAAAATACCGGGAAAATGAAGCTGAGAGCCTGTACGAGCACCAGAACGATTGCGGCTGTCGCCGCGATGCTCCGGCCCGCCCCTGTGATCTTCAGAATGATATCTGTCATCAGAGTCACAGCGATGATATAAAAACCGAGATACACATAGAGCGTACCTCCGTAATAATTGGCAAAATCCCACGTCTCCTGACTGAGCAGAGATCTTTTCGTCCGATATCCGAAAAGAACATTTCTCGTCTTCGGTGGATGCAGCATCATGATCAACCCCGAAATCTCCATCAATGCAGGCAAAATCAAGGTAACCAGCGCAAATCTGATATCCATTTTCTCTCTCCTGTCTTTCTCTGTCTGCTCTGCCGGGTGGATATCTTCTCTTGGTTCCGCCCGTATCCATATCTGTCAGTCTAAACTCAAGTATACAACATTTCCGCCGCGGGTTAAATCAAAAAACAGAATCCCGCCGGCGGAACCGGCGGGATTCTGTAGGGTTAGGGTTTTGGGACCCGAATCCGTGCAGCACGGGATTCGGGAACGTAAAGGTTATTTTAGTTATTTGGGTATTTGCGTAATTTCTTAAGCACCGGACACATGATCCTGACAGTCCGGTCATTTTCAGCTTTCTTCTGCTGATTATCACATTTCTACTTCTATATAATTATACAGACTTTTCACCGTATTTACAATTCTTTTAGAAAAATCGGCGATTTTTCTTATCTCCGACACATCTTTGTTCAAACTGCAGTATTCATTTTACGGCGCAGGATACTATTTGTCAATGAGATTTTCATCGGGAACCGTTCTTTGTTCACGGTGTTATTTCTATCATTTAATTGATGCTGAACATCATCTCGCCGTAGGAAGGGAACGGCCAGTATTCTTCCGCAGTGAGCGTTTCCAGTTCGTCTCCCACCAGACGGAGTTCGTTCATCGCAGGGATGACCATATCATGGAAATATTTGGCCTGTTCCGCGGATTTGAACTCACCGGCCGACAGAACAGCATTTTCCAGTACAGCAATCTTATCATTGAATACAGCAGCCAGATCCGATATCTTTGATAACACTTCATTCTCTGCTTTTATATTAACTCCCAGCTGCTTTTTGGCCAGGGCTGTATTGGCCAGCTCGCTGCAGTAAGAGCTTACAGCCGGAGCGATATTTCTCTTGGCCATATCGATCATCGTCAGAGCCTCGATATTCACGATCTTGCAGTACGCCTCGATTTTGATTCCGTACCGCGCATAGGATTCCACTTCGGAAAAAATTCCGTGTTCTTTGAACAGATCAACATTTTTCTTTGAGATCAGATAAGGTATTGCCTCCACCGTACTGGTAAGATTCAGAAGCCCTCTCTTCTCTGCTTCCGCTACCCAGGAATCCGTATAATTATCGCCGTTGAATATAATCTTCTGATGCTTTGTGAGAACATCTTTCAGAAGTGCTTTGATCTCTGCCTCCACATCATCGGCCTGTTCCAGACGATCAGCGAACTGACGGAAGGATTCCGCTACGATAGTATTCATTACATAGCAGGCATCTCCGATCGACATACTGGAACCTGTCATCCGGAACTCGAATCTATTTCCTGTGAATGCCAGTGGAGATGTTCTGTTTCTGTCTGTATTGTCTCTCATAAATGTAGGCAGCATCGTAGCGCCCAGTTCCATCTTTGCTTCGTCGTATTTTTTCAGTTCCGTACCGGAAACGATGGATTCCACCACATTCGTCAGTTCATCGCCCAGGAAAATGGAAATAATCGCCGGAGGTGCTTCGTGTCCTCCGAGACGATGATCGTTACCGGCACTGGCTACGGATACCCGCAGAAGATCCTGGTATTCATCCGTAGCTTTTATGACAGCTGCCAGAGTGAGAAGGAAAATCGTATTTTCTTCCGGCTTTTTGCCCGGATTCAGCAGACCGATACCGGTATCGGTGGAAATCGACCAGTTCGTATGTTTACCGGAACCGTTGACGCCGGCAAACGGTTTTTCGTGAAGAAGGCAGGCCATATTATGTCTTTCTGCCACCTTTTTGAGAATTTCCATTGTAAGCTGATTGTGGTCGAGAGCTACATTCGTCTCCGTGTAGATCGGCGCCATCTCATGCTGGGAAGGAGCAACTTCATTATGTTCTGTCCTGGAAAGAATTCCTACTTTCCACAATTCTTCGTTGAGATCTTCCATAAAAGCTTTTACTCTCGGCTTGATCGCGCCGAAATAATGATCGTTGAGTTCCTGTCTCTTCGGAGGTTTTGAACCGAAGAGCGTTCTGCCGCAGTAAATCAGGTCAGGGCGTGCCTCAAAGATATCTCTGTCGATCAGAAAATATTCCTGTTCCGGCCCTACGGAAGTGACGATTTTCTTTACGTCGTCCATTCCCAGGAGTTTCGTGATTCTCAGTCCCTGCTTATTGATGGCATCCATAGAACGCAGCAGCGGCGTCTTCTCATCAAGAGCCTCTCCGGCATAAGAGCAGAACGCCGTAGGAATGCAGAGAGTCTTTTCCTTGATAAACGCATAAGAAGTCGGATCCCAGTTGGTATAGCCTCTCGCCTCAAAAGTCGAGCGTATGCCACCGGAAGGAAAGCTGGAACCGTCCGGTTCACCTTTTATGAGTTCCTTTCCGGAGAAATCCATAATTACCGTGCCGTCGCCGTTCGGACTTATGAAAGCATCGTGCTTTTCCGCTGTCATGCCCGTCAGCGGCTGAAACCAGTGAGCAAAATGAGTCGCACCTTTCTCAAGCGCCCAGTTTTTCATTTCCGCTGCGATGACATTCGCCACGTCTACCGTTAAATCTGTACCTGTCTCCATGGATTCCTTGAGCGCTTTATAAGTGGCTTTCGGAAGCCGTTCTCTCATAACCGCATCATTGAAAACGAGGCTGCCGAAAATATCGTTGATTTTTTTCATCAGTTTTTTCTCCTTTTATGGTTTTTCACCGCCGCAGACCGGCACGGCACATCCTCAAATCCCGGGAACTTTCCGGACAGCACCGTCCCGCGGAAATCCGGAAGAGTCAGCCGCCTGGCCACTTTCTATCCGATCCTAACAAAAAAGACACTACGGACCGATATGTCCATAGCGCCTTTGCTATCATCTTGCTAAGTATACCGTCACAGGATTCAAATGTCAAGAATACAGCCGAAATTCAGAAACATTTTAAAATATTTTATCTCTTACGGGAGGTCGCAGGGGTTCGCTTTCCCCGGAGATATTCTCTGCAGACAGGATAGACACGTTCATATTCCGCGGCGTAATCGAGCTTCACATCCATGAAAATCTCGAAAGAGAGAAGTCCCTGATAAATCAGCATCGCCATGCCGTTCATCGTTTCCAGCCCCCTCTCTCTGCCGTAAGCCAGAAATTTCGTTTCCCACGGATTATAGATCAGATCACAGAGCAGCGCAGACGTATCGTCTAAAAACGATAAATCGGTAAAATCGGAAGATGTTCCTGACATTCCCAGGGAAGTGCAGTTGATTATAATATCAGCCTCTGCGGCCGCTTTTTTCATATTTTCCGGAGTCTGTGCGGCGGCCTCCGCGTATCCCAGCCCCCGGCACAGATCCTCCGCCTTCTGCTGCGTCCGGTTGAGAATCGCAATATGTCCCACGCGACGTCCGGATGCTCCCTTGATCAGTGAACCTGCGACACCTCCGGCTCCGATGATCATAATGCGGCTGCCTTCCAGCTGAACTCCCCGGTCGGAAAACGCCTGAAAGAGGCCCCGCACATCTGTATTGTAACCTGTGAGTTTTCCGTCTCTGATTTTCACCGTATTGACGGACTGATAACGCTCCGCCTCTTCATCCAGTTCATCCACGATGGAAAGCAGCGCCTGTTTATGGGGCATGGTGGCGTTGAATCCGGCGAATCCCAGGGTTCGCATAGAAGCCGCGTATTCTTTCAGCTGATCCGGCTTCACATGAAGCGGAAGATATACCGCGTTAAATCTGTTGCCCTCTATGACTGTGTTGTGCAGAAGCGGTGACAGGGAATGTTCGATGGGATCTCCGATCACCGCCATCATTTTCGTATTGATATCGATATTCATCTTTTTTCTCCGTATGTATCTCTCTTCGCAGTTTTAACAGTTTATACACCGCGGAACGGCAGCCGCTGAGAATATAATTATATCACAGGTTCTTCGCCGGCGCCGCTGCACTCTTTCCGTCACAGAATGATCCAGACTGCCGCAGCGGCGATTCCGATCTGTATCATATAATTGATGATGCCGTACTTCAGATACTGAGAAATCCCCCATTTTATCTCTCTTCCGTCCTCGTTTTTAATCTTCGCTCCGTTTATTTTATCCGAAAGTATAAACCCCGCCGTGGCCGACCACATAAAGAGCGAGCTGCCGCTGCAGACTGCCGCCGCATAAGCTACGGCGATCCAGTCGCATGTACCTGCCGGAAGACCTGTGCAGATCTCTGCGATGACCGGCATCATAGCCGCTGCAGCGGGACCTGCGGAAAAGATTCCTGCAAAGAGAGACGTAATGATCATGACGACGAGAACCAGAAGCTTCGTATCGGAGATATTTTCTTTCAGATATTCCGCCATAACGCTGAGAATTCCTGTCTGACTCACCGTTTCCGCCAGAAAGAGAAATGCGGCTATCGTCAGAACCGATTTGAAATCGATACTCTGCAGAACCCTTATGCCTTTCAGACTGCATACCGCTGCAGCCGCCGCGTAACCGAGAACAGATATCACCTCCGGCGGTACGATATCCTGAGGGAGGAAGCTCCATGCGAAAAACATGCCGGCCAGAATCAGAATCAGCGGTTTCAGCACATCGTACCGGACCTGAATATTCTTATACTGGCTTTTCAGACAGCTTACAGCCAGCATTCTCACACTTCCGTCATCGTCCTCCCTGCGGATCCGTGTAATCCAGAATCCCGTCAGAATCACAGATGTCGCGGCAAACAGAGGAAATGCATGTATCAGATAGCCGGAGAATGAGGTAATACCGCTGGTCATGATAATCACTGCAGGAAAATCCCCCACCGGCGAGGCGGCGCCTCCCGTATTGCTGAGAGCCAGAATCACGGCGAAGAAAGTACACACGTATTTTTCATCCGCATCGATAGTCTTCAGCAGGACAAACATTACGGGAAGGACAATCATCACGGCGGTGATATTGTTCAGAAAGGAGGATATGAGAAACATGAGAGCTCCGAAAAAAGCGAGGCTCGCTCTCTTCTTTCCTCCTGAGAGCGTCGCCAGTCTCACGGACAGAAGCTGCATGATCCCGGTCTCAGCGATGAGATTGGTAAAGAGTTCCATCGATATGAGAATGACCAGAACATTAAAGGAATAATTTTCCATTATATCCTGAATCGGAATATGACTGATCAGGGCGGCGGCCGAAGCCGCCGCAAACAGGACCGCGATCAGCAGAGCGGCCGATGATTTTTTTACGCGTTCCATATCCGCATTTCACCCTCCTCTCTCCCTGCTATGGCACTGAAACGGTCCGGAGAAATTTCCAGCCAGCCGTCGTAGCGCTCTGCAGACGCCAGAATGACATAAGGGAGAAATATCTTCTGCCCCAGGAATCCCCCGTAATGCTCCGTCATGCGGTAGACTTCCCGGGATACCATTGTCCTTTCTCCCGCCAGAAACCCGCTGACTGCGATCAGCCCGTCTTTCGGATATAAATCCTCCGGGAAAAACGGCTCCCTAATGAGACGTATGTCCATATTCTTCATCAGATTATTGCCGATCCTGCTGCACATATCTTCGTCCAGATCGGAAGAAAGAGCGATGAGAACGGTTTCCACGCTGCCGGGGCAGGCGGCCAGTTTTTCGATCAGCGCGATTTCCGGAGTGAGAAAAAAGACCTTTTTCTTTTTTCTCTCCAGAATCATATCCGCACACCGCTGGAGCATGTCTTCCGCATCTTCCGGCGGCATGGGCATGTCGGACGACACGCGCACGGCAGCTTCGCTGTTTCCGGAAATGCTGCGCAGATTTCTGGCGGTTTCAAAATAGCCCACTTCTTTTACAATTCCTCTGATATCCATACATCTGCCTCACTTTCTTCCTGGGATGATCCGGAACTTCTTTCCGGCAGCATCCCGGCCTGCGCATTTTCCGCCGCAAAACCTTCCGGAACTTCGACGGACTGCACGGATTCTCTGTTTTTCTCTTCCATGCGTCCGGTGAGATAAAGAATCATCTTCGACAGTACAGCCATTTCATAGACAGACTCTCCGATCATCTCCGAAAACAACTGCCCTCTCTCACCGTATAATTTCTCATAATCGCATTTCATCTCTCTATCCACCATGGAAAAACGATACCCTCTTAACATTTTTCAATCCTCCTTAACACCTCTGCAATCTGCATCGCGATGACGCTGATCTCCGGCGGTGCATCCTGAATAATTCGCAGGGCCGCCGCGGCCGAATCTTCATCTCCGAAGATTCTGACGAAAATTTCAAAATCCTCTTCATCCGGTTCCAGATATACGCGCCTCCTTCTGTGAGGAGGAAGAGGATGCGGCGGCTGACCACCTTCCGGCGGATGCGGGGGAAGGTGGTGCGGCATTCTCCTCTCGTCCTCTCCGTGAGGAGGAACCGGATGCGGCGGGATGAGATGTGCGTGTCTCCATTCCTCTTCCCGATGCGGCGGAAGAGGTTCTCCGTATCTTTCTCCCGTGTGACGGACAGGAATGTGATGTGCCATAAAGTTCATTTTCATTTTTTTACTCCTTTTCTTCTGTATCTTGGATGCAGACTATTACAATTCTGTCTGACCCATTCTTAAGCGATACACTTCTGCGGTTCTGTTCTGCGGTTCTGATAGATTCTGTTTTCCAGTTCGATCACCTCGTCGCAGCGCTTCACCACATTTTCATTGTGCGCGATATAGACGATTCCTGCGCCGATGCCTTCCGCGTATGTCTCGACATTTCTGAGAACCGTATTTCCTGTGATCTCGTCGAGATTGGCGGTGCTTTCGTCGAAGATAAACAGCTTCGGCTTTCTGAGAAAGACTCTCGCCAGGGAAAGTCTCTGGCGCATTCCGCCCGAAAGATTATTTCCGCCTTCGATGACGCTCATCTCCAACACGCTGTTTACCACGGATTCATCATATCTGTCCCGTTCTGCAAGACTGCAGTTCTGTTTTTTCACACTGCTCACCAGATCATCGTAGAGACACGCTCTCTCCAGAGCGCCGATCAGATCGTGTCCGCTGAAATCTTCCGACAGTCCGTAGACGAGATTGTCTCTGATCGTTCCGGCGAAGATGTACGTCATCTGAGGTACATAACAGATCGTTCCGGCGAGTTCTTCACTGCTGTATTCGTACAGATCTCTTCCGAATATGCGGACGGCTCCTTTCGTTCTGTCGCATCCGTAGTAACGGGTAAGACAGCGGATCAGTGTCGTCTTGCCGCAGCCTGACTCGCCCCGGATCGCCGTTTTCTTTCTGCCGTCGATTTCGATCCGGTCATAAGAGGCGATGGGAATACCTGCCGGACTCAGGATATCCACGTCCCTGATTTCGATGATATGTCCGCTCTCCGGTTTTTCGGAAGGCTGAATGCGGAAAGTGAGATCGGAAGATTCTCCGAAAAGTTCTGTAAGGGCCTTGCATTTCGTAAAAGAGGAGGCCGTTTCATCCAGAAAACGGTAGATTTCGTCGATCGGCTTGATGAGCTGCTGGAAAAGCAGGCACACTGTAATGATGACGCCTGGATTCATGGCTCCTTTCGATATGAGAAACAGCGCGTACAGAATGATGCCGGCCTGGAATGCCACCTTGCAGAGCTGCTTCAGCATGTCGAAAGCTCCCATATACATGTGATGTCTCTTCTCCGTGGAACAGATATCTTCCATCACAGGTTCCATCCGCCTTTCCTCGTATTTATTCGCATCCATACAGCGGATCAGTTCCAGATTCAGAATCGACTGGCATATCTTTCCGTCCAGATTATTCTTCTTTTCCACGATGGCTTCCCGTATGCCGTTCTGAGATCTGATCTGAAGCACAGAAAGTATCATGCTCAGCGCCAGGTAGGAAATCATGATGATGACAAAAGCGGAAGGCGCATTTGCCACGACCTGCCCCAGCGTGCAGACCGCGATAAAAAGCGTTGCGGTGATATCGTTGCAGAATATCCGGATCAGCTGGCTGAGACCTGTAACGCCCTGATTCAGTTCAGCGGTCTTCGTTCCCGATACGCTGTCCGCATAATACTTCACCGGCATCTGAAGAAGCTTTGAAAAGCTCTCTTCTCTCACTTCCTTTTCACTACCGGCGGCGATCCGGTCCACAGCCACCCGGCGGAAAATTGCTATTCCCTCGGCTGCTGCGTAAGTGGCGCCGAACAGAAGAACCGCCCGGATGCCCTGCTGCAGACCTGAGATGTGACCATCTGAGATATCGGTATAGAGATTTCCCAGCTGGACAGGCCACAGGGACGCTGCCAGCGCAGCCACCACAGAGAGAAATATCATTGCAAGACATTTCATCTTCGTCTTTCTGCTGACGATGTTCCATATTTTTCTTTTCATTTTGTACTCCTTTCAAGCAACCCTGAATCTTCTCAGGATTTCTCATACTGAATCATTCGGTTTGTCCTGCGGATCTTTCGTCGTCCGCTGTTGAGGACATTCTAAACCGTTCTGAATTGGACTGTCATTCTTTTCCAATTCCTTTTTCTCAGGATACCATTCCTTTTTCTCCGAATCTCATTCCTGAAATAAAAAATGCCCGCGGGTCATGAATTCTCTCCATGGCCCGGCGGGCATACCTGATTCATATATATCTATATATCTTCTTCTTCGAAGGTTTCTTCTCTGCCTTCCGCTCGTTCCCACATCTCTTCAAAGATTTTTTTATAGAATCCGAAAATCCGGTCTCCCGGTTCATTCCTCACCATAAAAGCAGGTGTCTCTTTTCCCCGCTTCGCACCGAGATAAAATTGTATCAGGGCACAGCGGTCATCAAAGAAAATGAGACTGGCTCTCGGAATCTCCCGGTAATAACGGATTCTTATCTGATCTGAATCATCCTCTGTAAAATCTCTCAGTATTTTCATATTTTCGATGGCCTGATTCACGCTCTTGACGATATGACCGTCCTCACATCCGGTCTCTTCCAGTTCCCGCAACCGCCGTCCTTCTCCTTCCGGATCTGAGAGCAACAGCCGGAATTTGGTGCCTTCCGCCAGAATTTTCGTCAGTACCATACCCATTCCCGTCAGTTCGGACAGTGCCACACCGATGCCGCAGACCTCTCTGCTCTCTTTTACGAGGCGGATGATATCCTCGCTCAGGCTGTCGCTGCGGCTGGCATAAGTAACCGTAACTTCATTTATGCGTTCTGACATTCCGGAAAATTCATCTCCTTTTATTTTCCTCTTTTCTATTACGTTGTTATAAATTTCCTCTTTCAGATCGTTTTCCGGAAGTGCGGAACATATTTCTTCGATATCACCAGCACGCTCCACGGTCAACACAGCGTACAGTACCATACGCAGCAGAAGTTCCGGCAGCTTTTCCGCATCGCCGCAGGCTGCCATCTGCCGCCATTCACCGTATTGTTGTGTTCTCCATTTATTCCGCATTTCCGCACGATTTTCACGCATTTTTTTCTCCCTCACGCGTTCATTTTTCTTTTTATCGTCCAGTTTCGCCGGATCCGACTCTTCCAGCGCTGATTTCTTTTCTTCAAAAACACATTCTCTGTCCAGAAGATCGATCAGAGCCTCAGACAACCTTTCTGTCCCGGACGCGTCCTTCATTCCTCTTCCGGAATCTCCCTCATAACCGTTATCATTCTGCCAACGGATATCCTCTAGCATTTCCCGGAAATGACCGGAAAACGATCTCATACGGGAACCGTCATAATCATCCCGTAACCATTTGGAAAGCTCCCTCCTGGCCTCGTTTACCTTATTTTCCTTCGGCCTGGCCAGAACGATCTCGCTCAGGTAATTTTTTCCATATCCATCGTTAAAATCTCTCCAGAGCGTGCTCCTGTCCAAATCGCTCCAGACCTGACAGAGCACTTCTTCCGTCAGAAATATCTCGATCTGCTCTTTCTGAGGAAATGCTCTTCCTCCCAGAGTTCCTGCTCCGCCTCTTCCATGAGTAGTCTTATACTTTGTATTTTCCACCCATCTCATCAGCAGACATTTTTCTCCGCTTTCAGCTCCGAACAGAATTCCGCAGAGTTCCTCCAGCGTGATCACCTGATATGCTTTTTCCAACCGTTTCTTTGCCATGGCGTTTCTTCTCCCGTATTCTGCAATGTCTGTATTTTCCGAAATGCATATTCCATCGTGCATTTATTCTATTTAATATACTAATATATTAATCGTATAAAATACAAGACTAAGCGAATACTGAGATAAGATTAAACTTCAAAAAACATTTTGATCCTTCGCCAAAACATTGTAAAATAGATAGGATTGCATAACGAAAAACCCGCAAAAAGGAGATCATTTCAATGAAACATAAATCAGCCAAGGATACCGCCATCATCGGTTTTGCCCTGTTTTCCATGTTTTTCGGAGCCGGAAACGTGATTTTTCCGCCTTATCTCGGTCTTCAGTCCGGATCAGAGTGGTTTGAAGGCTTTTTCTGTTATTATCTGGCCGACATAGGACTGGCTCTGGCGGCTCTTTTCGCCGTCATGCGCTGCGGCAGCACAGAAGCCGTCATCGGCAGGATCGGTAAAATTCCTTCAACCCTGCTTATGTCGGTCATCGTATTGTGTATCGGCCCTCTTCTGGCGATTCCGCGTACAGCCGCCTCCACATTTGAAATGTCGGTAAAACTGATAATTCCCGGTTTCAGCGGGCCTTTATTTTCAGTACTATTTTTTCTACTCATTTTTCTTCTCTGTATCCGCGAATCAGCGGTCGTAGATATCGTGGGAAAAATACTGACTCCTGCCCTTCTGCTTGGTCTTTTGGCTATGATTATTACAGGAGTTGTGCGTCCAATCGGCGAAATTCCTTCTGTGGCTCTGATCGAAAACGTACCTGAAACGGGAATCAAGGCCGGATACCAAACACTGGATGCCCTTGCTTCCCTGATTTTTGGTATCATTCTATTGAACAGCGCAGAAAACAAGGGATATACTCTGTTCAGAGATAAAGCGCGCATCGTGGCCGGAGCCGGAATCGTAGCGGGAATCGCTCTCTTTATCGTCTATTTAGGGTTGACCTATCTGGGCGTCAGCATATCGGACTATGCAGACCTATCCATCAATCGCACCGATCTGCTGATATCCATCGTTCAGAGACTGATGGGCCCAGCAGGCGTCATTCTTTTCTGCATCGTAGCAGCGCTGGCATGCATCACGACAGCCATCGCTCTGGTCAGCGCTTCTTCGGAATATTTTTCCGACCTGTCCGGAGGACGCCTGTCATATAAGACGCTCTGCATCATCATCTGCATATTCAGCGCCGTCATCTCAAATATCGGCCTGGACGAAATCATCGCCGTGGCTTCCCCTGTCCTGGATGTCGTATATCCGCCGGCGCTTGTTCTCATATGTCTCGCATTTTTCAGCAGGTATATCAAAAACGACTGGATCTTCCGCATCGCAGCTCTGGGAGCCCTCATATTCAGTTTTCTCGCCGCTCTGGATCAGTACGGCGGAATTTCTGTTCCGTTTTACCATACTCTGCCGCTGAGTTCACTGGGCTTCGGATGGGTTCTGCCGGCGGCAGCCGGCAGCCTGTTAGGCGCACTGCCCGCATTTGTGAGAAAACACCGGAACGGATGAACTGAACCGGCCGCCGGAAAACATTTACTGAAGATCGCTCATGAATATCAGCTGCTGAAACCGAACAGCCTGTTCAGTTTTTCCGCTGAAAAAAAACTTCCCAGGCGGAAAGACAGAGGTTCGTGATTCATGATTTCTCTGATTTTCTGCCTGTTTTTCTCAAACTCTTCGATATCTCTCGTCATGACAAAAAGATCCGCTGTATTTCTGGCGTCCCACAGCGCATCGTGCCGGTCGCCGCAGAAAGAGCAGCCTGCCATGTTTAGAGCTTTGTCAAGGCTTGGGCTTTCTTTTTCCCCGATGATACGGCAGTATTCCTTCTGAAAATCATTCCAGTTATCCAGGATATACTGTAATTCTGCGGTAATCTCCGTACCGTAGAGTCCGATCTGCTCCCGGAGCTGGATAAGATCGCTGTCGCTCCAGGCGTAAACTGTGAAATCATCACCGCTCGTTCCGCACCACTGCACAAATTTACGGAGTGCTTCCGGAAAATGATCGGCGCAGAACAAACGGTCCATGGTAATTCCCGTAAGGCGACTGCAGTACGGAACGATTTCCTCATTGTACTGAGGTCTCACGTAAATTCTAAAGGATGAAATTTCATTCAGATTTTCGTCCAGCATGGAAGCACCGATCTCTATGATCTCGCTTCTGCAGATTTTTCTCACTTCTGCAAATCTTCTGTTTACAGGGTTCATCTCAAAATCAGCAAATATATATCTCATTTTTTCTCCTCTCCGGTCCTTTCGTTCCGCGAACGGACCTTTTCTTTTCTGTCCTGAAAAATATTTGAATATAAAAAGGGAGTTGCTGTTTCCTTTTGCTGTTTCATTCTATCTCACACCTTTTTCCCCTGTCTTTCCTCTTCCATTCCCTTTTTTTCTCTTCCGATTCCTTTTTTCAGGAATCAAAAAAGAAAAGCCGAAGGAAAAATCTCGCTTGATTTTTCCTTCGGCTTTTGAAATTCCGTTTAACCGAATTCTCTTTATCGTCTTATCCGGATTCTATCCGTCTGCCCGCCTTCTCTCAGGCTTCTGCGTTTTCCAGCGCGGCTCTGATCAGCTCTCTGAAAAGAGGATGCGCATGCGTCGGCCTGCTCTTGAATTCAGGATGATACTGGACGCCTACGAAAAACTTCTTATCCGGAAGCTCTACTGCCTCTACAAGTCTTCCGTCCGGAGAGAGTCCCGAAAAGACCATACCCGCCTCGGTGAACTTTTCCCGGTAAGAATTGTTGAATTCATATCTGTGTCTGTGTCTTTCCGCTACTTCTTCCTGTCCGTAAGCCTGAGCAAGCTTCGTTCCCGGTGTTACAGCGCATGGATAAGCGCCCAGACGCATCGTTCCGCCCATCTGAATGTCGCCTCTCTGATCAGGCATCCAGTGAATGACAGGAGACTGGCCTTCAGGAGCAAATTCGCTAGAATTCGCATTGCTGAGTCCCAGCACATTTCTTGCAAATTCCACGACTGCCATCTGCATACCCAGACAGATTCCTAAAAACGGCATATCGTGTTCTCTCGCATAACGAATGGCTGTAATCTTTCCTTCGATGCCTCTATCTCCGAAACCTCCCGGAACGAGAAGTCCGTCGCAGTGACTCAGGAGCTTTTCCACCGTATCGCTGTTGACGCCTTCCGAATCGATCCATTCGATATTGACATTGGCGCCGTTTTCCCAGCCTCCGTGTCTCAGAGCTTCCGCCACAGACAGATATGCGTCATGGAGCTGAACATATTTGCCCACCAGTCCGATCGTCACTTCTTTGTCGCTGTTTTTAATGCGCTCTGTCATGGCCTCCCATTCGCTCATATCGCCAGCCACATTTTCGAGCCCGAGCTCTCTGCAGACAATTTCCGAGAAATTGCTTTCTTCCAGCATCTGCGGAGCCTCATAGAGGACGGGAACGTTCGTGTTATTGATCACGCAGTCTTCCCGGACATTACAGAACATGGAAATCTTCTGACGGATACTGTCAGGAATCGGCTGATCACATCTCGCTACGATAATATTCGGGAAAATGCCCAGTGAACGCAGTTCTTTGACGGAATGCTGTGTCGGCTTGGATTTGTATTCACCGGAACCTACAATATATGGAATGAAAGTCACGTGGATAAACAGACAGTTATCCCGTCCGACTTCCAGGGAAAGCTGACGGATAGCCTCCAGGAAAGGCTGGCTTTCGATATCGCCTGTCGTACCGCCGATTTCCGTGATGACGATATCGGCATCTGCTTTCTTTCCAACAGAATGAACGAAATTCTTGATCTCATTCGTAATATGAGGAATCACCTGTATCGTCTCGCCCAGATAATCTCCGTGTCTCTCTTTATTGAGCACATTCCAGTAAACTTTTCCGGAAGTGAGATTTGAATACTTGTTCAGATTTTCATCGATAAACCGCTCATAATGACCGAGATCCAGATCTGTTTCCGCTCCGTCCTCTGTCACGAAGACCTCACCATGCTGATAAGGACTCATCGTACCCGGATCCACGTTGATGTACGGATCCAGCTTCTGAGAGATTACCTTATATCCTTTCGCCTTCAGCAGACGTCCCAGAGATGCTGCCGTAATTCCTTTTCCCAGGCCGGATACCACGCCGCCTGTCACAAAAATGTATTTCACGTTTTTCATCTTATCCTCCGGTGCTCTACTCCTTAAACTTCGATGGTTCCTTCGAATATTTTGGCCGCATCACCCGTCATGGTAACCGTGGAACCCGTATATCTCACTTTCAGTTCACCGCCGATTACCTTGACCGTAATCTCTGTATCTTTCGTGCAGAAACCGTTTTCCACTGCGGCGACCACTGCTGCGCAGGCTCCCGTTCCGCATGCTCTCGTCTCTCCGTTGCCTCGTTCCCATACTCTCATCTTCAGCTTATTCGGACTGATGACTTTGACGAATTCCGTATTCGTTCTTTCCGGGAACAGATCGCTGTGTTCAAATTTCGGTCCGATATTTTCCACATCGAATCTGTCCACGTCGCTGATGAAAACGACGCAGTGAGGATTTCCGATATTCACACACGTAATGTTATAATTCTGGCCGCCGACAGTAACAGGTTCATTTACCACCTTTTCCGCGGCAATATTCACCGGAATCGCTTCCGGTTCAAGTTTTACTTCGCCCATATCCACTGTGGCCGCTGTAATCTCTCCGTACTGTTTGATGAGCTTCACTGTGCGGATTCCGGCATCTGTTTCGACGGTTACCGTATTTTCCTTTGCAATTCCGGCATCATGAAGATATTTCGCGATGCATCTTAAAGCATTTCCCGAAAGGCCGCCATATGTTCCGTCCTGATTGATCAGCTCCATTCTGGCATCCGCTTTTTCGGAAGGATAGATCAGAACGATACCGTCTCCGCCGATACCCAGATGTCTGTCTGAGAGCATGACTGCCAGTCCTTCCGGATTGTCGATATGCTGATGGAAGCAGTTGAAATAGATATAGTCATTCTGCGTTCCGCTGAGTTTCACGAACTGCAGCACCTGACGCTCTTTTCTCATATCATTGATATTGACCAGCTCCGTGCATTCTTTTGTGAACTTGGAGCGCAGGCTCTTGATCAGGGCCGCTGCCGTATCCATGGAGGTAAGGCAAGGGATCGCTCTTTCCACCGCTTTTCTTCTGATTTTTACGGAATCCTTCGTAGGAATTCGTCCTCTGGAAGAAGTGGAGATAATATAGTCCACCTGTCCGCTTTCGAGAAGCGTGATGCAGTTATTGTCCGATTCGTGAACCTTATCCACATGATTGACTGTCATGCCTGCATCTTCGAGAACGTGCGCCGTGCCTTCTGTCGCGTAAAGCTCAAATCCCATGTCGTCAAATCCTCTGGCGATATCTTCGATTTCGGCCTTGTCTCTATCTCTGACGGTGATGAGAACTCCCCCGTTTTTCTTCATCTCGTATCCGGCTGCCACCAGACCTTTGTAGAGAGCTTCCTCGAGCGTCGCTGCAATACCCAGAACTTCGCCTGTAGATTTCATCTCCGGTCCCAGATGTGTATCCACATTGATGAGCTTTTCGAAGGAGAATACAGGCACTTTTACAGCGTAATAAGGCGATTTTCTGTAAAGACCCGTACCGTATCCCATATCTGTCAGCTTTTCACCCAGCATCGCTCTTGTCGCCAAATCGACCATAGGGACACCTGTCACCTTGCTGATATAAGGAACCGTTCTGGAGGATCTCGGATTTACTTCGATGACATAGAGATCGTTTTCATAAATGAGATACTGGATATTCACGAGGCCCAGCGTATCCATTTCCAACGCCATTCGTCTCGACTGATCGACGATTTTCTCTATGATTTCATCGGTTATGTTCCATGCCGGATAAACCGCGATAGAATCTCCTGAATGGATTCCTGCTCGTTCAATATGTTCCATAATTCCTGGAATGAGAATATCTTCACCATCACAGATAGCGTCGATTTCCAATTCGATACCCATGAGATATTTATCGATAAGAATCGGATTTTCAATTTCCTGTCTGAGAATGATTTCCATGTATTCTCTGATATCGTCATCATCGAAGGCGATGATCATATTCTGTCCGCCCAACACATAAGAAGGACGCATGAGAACCGGATATCCGATTTCATTTGCCGCATGCAGAGCTTCTTCCGTAGTCATGACTGTTACGCCTGCGGCGCGTTTCACGTGAAGTCTTTCGAGAAGTTCATCAAAACGCTCTCTGTCTTCCGCCATATCGATACTGTCGGGCTGTGTTCCGAGTATTTTTACTCCGTGTTCATGAAGATGCTTCGTCAGTTTGATGGCAGTCTGACCGCCGAAAGCCACAACCACTGCATCCGGCTGCTCGGTTGCGATGATGTTCATCACGTCCTCATCAGTCAGAGGTTCAAAATAAAGTCTGTCTGCCGTATCAAAGTCTGTTGATACAGTTTCCGGATTATTATTTACGATGACTACCTCGTATCCGGCTTTCTTCAGAGACCATACACACTGTACAGAGGAATAGTCAAATTCGATTCCCTGACCGATCCGGATCGGGCCGGAACCGAATACAATAACAGTTCCCTTGTCATTTCTGTCCTTGGCTCTGTGTTCCAGGAACTGAGCTGCTTCATTTTCTTCGTCATAGGTGGAATAGAAGTATGGTGTCTCGGCAGCGAACTCGGCTGCGCAGGTATCTACCATTTTGAAGACAGCGTGTCTTTTGTGAGGAATCGTCTGACCTGACAGATCTTCGATCACCTTATCCAGAAAAGCCATCTTCTTGGCGCTGAGATAAAGTTCATCCGTCAGAGTTTCAGATTTCAGACGTTTTTCCATTTCGATGATATTTACGATTTTGTACAGGAACCATTCATCGATCATAGTGATCTGATGTATTCTATCTACATCTGCCACACCCCGCTTCAGAGCCTGGTAAATGATGAATAATCTTTCATCGTCGCACTCGTATAGTCTTTCGGCTACTGCGCTGTCGGAAAGAGCCGCAAATGCTTCACTGTCCAGCGTGTTATGAGAAATCTCCGCACCGCGCACAGCCTTCATCAGAGCCTCTTCAAAAGTCTGTCCGATAGACATGACCTCGCCTGTGGCTTTCATCTGAGTTCCCAGCGTACGTTTCGCATAGACAAACTTATCAAACGGCCACTTCGGGAATTTTACGACTACGTAGTCCAGCGCAGGCTCGAAGCAGGCGTAAGTGTTTCCCGTTACCGCATTCTTGATCTCATCGAGAGTAAATCCGATAGCGATCTTGGCCGCAACCTTTGCAATAGGGTACCCTGTCGCTTTAGAGGCCAGAGCCGATGATCTCGAAACACGCGGATTTACTTCGATTACCGCATATTCGAAACTTTCCGGATGAAGAGCAAACTGACAGTTACATCCGCCCTCTACTTTAAGTTCTGAAATGATATCTAAAGATGCCTTTCTCAGCATTTGATATTCTTTATCTGACAGTGTTACAGCAGGTGCGATTACGATACTGTCACCTGTATGGACACCTACCGGATCGAAATTTTCCATGGAGCAGACAGTGATAACATTACCTTTGCTGTCTCTCATTACTTCAAATTCGATTTCTTTCCAGCCTGCGATGCATTTTTCTACGAGAACCTGAGTGATTGGAGACAGTCTCAGACCATGTTCCGTGATTTCTCTCAGCTCAGCTTCGTCATTTACGATGCCGCCGCCGCTGCCTCCCAGAGTAAAAGCGGGACGGATGATGACAGGATAGCCGATCTCCGCAGCGAAATCAGCCGCATCGTCGATGGTATTTACGACTTTGGAAGGAATGACAGGCTGACCGATCGCTTCCATCGTATCTTTAAACATCTGTCTGTCTTCCGCCTTGTCGATAGTCTCCGGATTGGCTCCCAGAAGCATCACTCCGTGCTCTTCCAGAAAACCTTCCCTTGCCAGCTGCATGGAAAGTGTCAGACCAGTCTGACCTCCGAGAGTTGAAAGAAGACCATCCGGTTTTTCTTTGATTATAATTCTCTTCACTACTTCGAGAGAAAGAGGCTCGATGTAAATGCTGTCGGCCATATTGTTGTCCGTCATAATCGTCGCAGGATTCGAGTTCACCAGAACGACCTCGAGACCTTCTTCTTTCAGTGCACGGCAGGCCTGCGTACCCGCATAGTCAAACTCGGCAGCCTGTCCGATTACGATCGGGCCGGAGCCGATTACCATTACTTTTTTCAGATTCTTATTTAATGGCATTTACATTCACCTCCTCAATCAACGTCATGAAATCATCGAACAGGAATCCCGAATCCAGCGGACCGGCAGAAGCTTCCGGATGGAACTGAACGGTAAACACAGGAATTCCTTTATAATTTATACCTTCGCATGTGCCATCATTTACATTGACAAAACTCATTTCAGCATTTTCCGGGAGACTGCCGCTCACAATACAATATCCATGATTCTGACTGGTAATGAAAACATGTCCGTCATTAAGTCTCTTGGCAGGCTGATTTGCACCTCTGTGTCCGTATTTCATTTTTTCCGTGCGGGCGCCGGCAGCCAATGCTGTCAGCTGATGACCCAGGCAGATACCGAACATAGGTATGCCACTGTTCATGAGCTTTCTGATTTCTCTGATTACATCCACATTTTCAGCAGGATCTCCAGGACCATTTGAAAGCATAATTCCGTCCGGATGCATTTCCATAATCTGTTCCGCAGTCGTGTTGTACGGAACGACTGTAACGTCACATCCTCTCTTCTGGAGTTCGCGACAGATATTTTTCTTTGCACCTAAATCCATAAGCGCTATTTTCTTTACTTTTTCTGTTTCATTGGTGTGAAGATGCACTTCGTTTTCACTGATGGAAGTATTCGCTACGGCTTCTGTAATTCTGTACTGCTTAAGATCCCATAAACCTGCAGATCTGTCTTCAGGGAGTTCCGACAGAATCATACCGTTCATTACACCGCTTTCACGCACAATCTTTGTGAGAGCTCTGGTATCGATTCCATAAATGCCGGGAATATTCTGTTCTCGCAAAAAAGTGTCAAGGTCTCCCTGATTTCTGAAATTGGAAGGCTCCTGACACCAGTCTCTGACAATATATCCTTTAACAAAAGACTTTCTGCTTTCAAAATCCTCCGGAATCACGCCGTAATTACCGATGAGCGGAAAAGTCTGAACGACGATCTGACCATAATAGCTCGGGTCAGTAAGTGTTTCCAAATAGCCGGTCATAGCCGTGGTAAATACGACTTCACCGGTGGCATCGACATCAGCGCCGAATGCCTTACCCTCAAAAACAGTTCCGTTTTCAAGAAGCAGATATCTTGCTTTATCCATGTCTCCCTCCGTTAATGTAAAAAGTGCTTTAGAACAGCGAAAACCGCCGGAAAGGTCAGACTTCCGCTCTTTTATTTGTTGTAATATGTCTTCAGGATATTCTGAGACACCGTCTTTTTCTGTATTCTCAGATCCATTGCCTGCTTTTCGATGTATCTGTGAGCCTGCGCCTCTGTCATATTCAGTTGCGACATCAGCATGCCCTTTGCTCTGCTGATCAGTCTCGCTTCTTCGACACACTCCTGCAGTTTCCTGTTTTCCTCTTTCAGAATTCTGAGCTGATTTGCAAAAATCGCCATACTCTGCAACATGCAGACAAAGATCTTTTTCTCAAGCGGGCGTTCCGCTACGAGAATTCCTCTTTCCTGCATATCATCCGCAATCTCCGCCCTGGTGACAGAATCCGTAACGAGTATGACAGCACAATTCTCTCTTTCTGCCGCATGGACAGCCAGATCGATCCCCCGCTCATCAGCCATCGGAGTATTCACGATGACAAGATCTGCGCCCGGCTCTTTCAGACGCAGCCTGGCGCTGCCTCCGCTATCGGCCGTTATAACCGATACGCCTTCCAGTCCTTCCGAAATCAGCTCCCGAAAAGCGTCGGAACTCTTCTTCGATCCCGTTGCAAGCAGTATACGCTTCATGTCCTGCGATAACCTCAGTCCTTCTGCTTTCAGACACAATAACTCGCACAGAAGAATCTCTCATTCTGCGCTCAAATTTTGCCTATTCAGTTCATTATACATGAATGAAATCTCATTTCAAATATAAATCCAAAGAAAAGGTAAAAGTTTTTAAAACTCTATTTCTTTCTCTTTTTCCTCAGATATGCCGCAGCCGCTGTTCCGGTCATCGCTCCGTCGCTGACAGCCTTTGAAATCTGAAGAAGCCCGCCGGTGCAGTCGCCTGCGGCGTACAATCCCGGAAGAAGCGTCGCTCCGTTTTCCTGAATCATCCATTTGCCATCTGGACCGACTACCCCGAGCTTTCGTCCGAAGTCTGCGCTTCCGGCGGTTCCCATCGCTACAAATACACCGGAAACAGGAAGAGAATCCCCGTCTTCAAACAGGACTCCCGATACCGTTCCGTCACCTGTCACCTCTGCGATTTTCCTCTTGTCTGCACGAATTCCTTCCGGCAGCTCTGCTTCCATCTCTTTTCCGTCGGTGAGAATCGTAACGGAATTCACCACTCCGCTCAGTTCCTCCGCTTCACTTACGGCATAAGCTCCGCTTCCGATAACCGCCACATCGTTTCCTCTGTGAAAAAAGGCATCACACACCGCGCAGTAACTTACTCCTGCTCCTTCGAATTCCTTCAGCCCTCTGACAGGAGGAGCTTTTCTCTGAGCACCTGCCGCTACGATGAGAACTTCCGATTCATACTCTCCGCCGCTGGTAACAATCCGGAAATTTCCGTCGTAAGAGACGCTGAACACTTCCTCATCGAGAACTGTCACTCCCAGACGTTCGGCTCCTCGGATCCCGTTTTCGTAGAGTTGCATACCCGTGACCGGCTCTGCGAATCCGTAATAGTTTTCTATCTTTTCCGCCTTGCCCAGAGAACCTGCGGAATAACCTGTGACGATCGTGGAAAACCCCGATCTGGCCGTATAGAGAGAAGCTGAAATCCCGGCGGGACCTTTGCCGATGATAAAAACGTCTGTCATTTCGCTGACCTCCTGTATTTTTATTTCGATCCGCCGCTTTTCACCAAAAGACGGTAAAGAGTCGGATCCGCATGGAATTCTTGCATCAGAGATTCCACTTCTTTTAGAGATTTTTCTCTCTTCCGGGCCGGTATATTTGATTTTACTGCGCGGATCAGTACATTCTTCGGCGTGTGAGAGAAATCGACGAATTCGAGAACCTGTGTCCTGTAACCGCAGTATTCCATCAGAGAAGCTCTCACCGCATCCGTGGCCAGAGCCGCGAACCGCTCTTTCAGAAGGCCATATTTCGTCAGCGCCGACAGATCCTCGCTTTCAATCTGCCCGTTCAGTTCATGCTGACAGCAGGGAACGGAGAGAATCACTCTACTGTCCCACTGAACCGCGTGATACAGAGCAAAGTCTGTAGCAGTGTCACAGGCGTGAAGGGTGATGACCATATCTACCGGCTCATCGCTTTTATATACACTGATATCGCCTACTTCAAAACTGAGATTTTCGTACCCGTACTTTTCCGCTGTTTCATTACATTTGCGTATTACGTCTTCCTTAAGATCCAGCCCCGTCATACAGGCTTTGATCTTTTTCACATAAGTCAGATAATAATACAGGATGAATGTCAGATAAGCCTTTCCGCATCCGAAATCCACGACTCTTAATTCACGGAAACCGCAGCTTTCCACAGCATCGTCCACAATTTCGAGAAAGCGATTGATCTGCCGGAATTTATCTTCCATACTCCGGACAATTTTTCCATCCTTTGTGAAAATCCCCATATCGATCAGAGGAGGAACCACGGTTCCTTCTTCGATCAGACGGCGCTTCTTTCTGTTGTGAGAAAATTCATCGCCCTGTCCGCCGCCGGGATATCCTATACCTGCGCGCACGGGAATTTTTCCCTTCATTCCACCGCTCGTAACGCTGTCAGGCTTCTCTTCTGCCGTATCGTACCGGACAGAGTGTTTTCCCATTAAAATTTTTCCCTTTTTTGAGATGCGAAGATTGTATTCCACAGTATTTCCGAAAGAGTTCAGCTGGCGGAAATCATTTCGGAGCATGGACACGGCAAAACGGCGCGTCTCTTCCTCATCCATATTCCTGTGAAAAACCTGTGTTTTCGTAAACTGCTCCGCTTGATACATCATCTTTCCCCGGATACGCCGGCGCGAAATGACGATTTTTTCATATAGAGCTTCAGAGGATCTTCGGCTGCTGATCACCATTTTTTTCGGACCGGAAGAAAAAACCATATCCACAGCCCGTTCCAGTTCATCCTTATCGGCCGCATCTGGACTTTTTCTTCCTTCTTCGATGATATTCATAATTTACTTACTGCTGCTCGCTTTCTCCGTCATCTTCCCCGTTTTCATCCTGACCCGGCACAAAATTTCTCGGCGGATGATACGAAAAGCCTCTCTGACGGTACTCTCTAATCTTGTCCAGCTCCATGACACGGATAATCTCCTCTTTGTCAGGATAACCGGGTAGCCGGATATCCACAACACCTCCCGTCATAAGAATCATCGTCGGAGCCACATTTATTTCGAACATTTCCGTGAGTTCTCTTTCCTGCATGATATTGAGTACTCCGGCTTTCACCACATCTTCATATTCTTCCGCGATTTCTTCCAGAAGCTTTTCCATCTTTCCGCCCGGATCGCTGAAAGGAGCTGACAGCAGAATGATATACGGCTTCGGGGAAATGATGACTTCCTGCTCATAATTAGCATCTTTGATCTTTGTAACCAGCTTTTTCTTTCTCGCCATGGTTCCACCTTTCCACAATATTTATCCACTTATCCACAGCCTCATTCAAAGTTTTCCACACAGTTTATCCACTTTTTACACATAGTTTTCCACAGATATGTACCAGGTTATCCACATATTTTGCAGTTTTTTATGGAGTTATCCACATATCCTGTGAAAAACCTGTGATTATTCGCAACCGGTGTAGATTTATCCGGAAATTTCCGCATATTTTATCCACAGAAAACGCAGAAAAGAAGAAATTGCACCGACTTCAGGGCGTGCAGACCTATAATCCTGCCGGATTTCTACAGACCGAGACCGAAATTTTCTTTTACTCTTCTGAGTGTCTTCTGTGCGATAACTTCCGCCTTTTCTGCACCGTCCTTCAGAATCTGGTCGAGTTCTCCCGAATTCATCACGTCGTTATACTTCTGCTGAATCGGAGCGAGGGCATCCACCACAATTTCCACGAGATCTTTCTTGAAATTGCCGTAACCGCTTCCCTGATAATCCTTTTCCAGCTGTTCCACAGAAATTCCGGAGAACACACTGTAAATTGAGAGCAGATTGCTGATTCCTGGCTTATTTTCCGGATCGAAGCGCACCTCACCGTCCGAATCAGTAGTAGCGCGCATGATAGCCTTTTTAATTTTTGATGGAGTATCCAGAAGAGAAATTCTGCTGAATTCATTTTCTGCACTTTTGCTCATCTTGTTGGTCGGTTCATCCAGAGCCATGATTCTCGCTCCGCTCTTCATATATTTGCCTTCCGGAACCACCAGCGTATCCTTTCCGTACTTTCCGTTTATTCTCACTGCCAGATCTCTCGTCAGTTCGATATGCTGTTTCTGGTCATCTCCTACCGGAACGATCTGAGTATCGTAAAGGAGAATATCAGCGGCCATGAGAACCGGATACATGAAAAGACCTGTAGGAGCCGATTCTTTTTCTTTGCTCTTCTGTTTGAACTGCGTCATTCTCGACAGTTCCCCCGTATACGAACTGCACGTCAGAATCCAGGAGAGTTCGGAGTGACCGGAAACGTCCGACTGCACAAAAACGGTGGATTTTTCAGGATCTACACCTACGGCGAGATAGAGAGCCGCTACATTTCTTATGTTTTCTTTCAGTTTTTTCGGATCCTGCGGCACCGTAATGGAGTGCAGATCCACAATACAGTAAATGCAGTCGTTATCTTCCTGCAGTTCCACGAACTGCTTTAATGCTCCGAGATAATTGCCTATATGTATATTGCCTGTAGGCTGAATTCCGGAAAATACTC
>JAHZHA010000025.1:0-40242 GCA_019420525.1 Bacillota bacterium | reverse complement strand
ACTCTTTTCATCGCTGATACTCCTCCTTGAATTTCTGTTTGATCTTTTTCTCTATTCTTGAAACAGTCATCTGAGAAACGCCAAGTTCCTCGGCGATCTGCTGTTGTGTCTTTCCTTCAACAAATCTCATACTGCAGAATTCTTTCTCCTCCGGAGTAAATTTCTGCATCGTCCTCTTGATGAAATCTGCATTCTCCATCGTCTCAAAGCCGGAATCTTCTTTTCCCGTGTAACGTTCGATAAAGTATTCTCCGTTTTCCGATTCCTCTTCGTCCATCGACTGCTGCAGAGAGTAAGCGCTGTAAGCTCTGCCTGATTCCATCGCCTGAAGCACATCTTCCTCGGTTACACCGAGTCTTTCGGCGATTTCCGCCACCCTCGGAGTTCTCTGCAGTTCCGATTCCAGCTGCTGCTTGACCGAAGGAATTTTGACGGAAAGATCTTTCATCTTTCTGGGAACTTTGATCGCCCACCCTTTATCGCGAAAATATCTCTTTATCTCACCCAGAATCGTAGGCGCAGCAAAAGCCGGAAAGTCAACTCCTCTTTCCGGATCATATCTTTCCGCTGCCAGAACGAGTGCCATAGATCCTACCTGATAAAGATCGTCATAATCCACTCCTCTGTTCAGATATTTTTTTACGAGTATATTCACGATATACAGATATTTCTCAACGATTCTGTTTCTGTCTTCGATGCTTCCGCTCTTTTTATAGGCATCAAAAAGTTCCCTGTTGTCGTCAGCAGAATTATTCATAAACCTTCCTCTCTCTGCTGTACAGTATCAGGATCTGCTGAAGTGCTTAATCATCCTGATCAGCATATTCCTCTCCTGTGCCGCCGAAAAAATATCGACTTCATCCATGAGAGCTCTTAGCATGAGCAGGCCCGCCGCAAGATCTACCGGGCTGCGTCTCGGTATATAGGTATCAGGAAGTTCATTGCACTTCTGCAATTCCCTTCCGTTTTTGCCGTACATGTCGCCGTCATCGATGGAGATAATGATTCCGTCATCTCCCAGTTCACAGACGATCTGATAATTCACCGTATTTTCACATCTGCAGAATACATTTGTACAGACTTCCGAAACCGCGATTTTGATATCTTCGATATCTTCCACATCAAATCCCGCCGTATTTGCAGCGGAAGACACCGCCAGTCGGACGACTCCTACATATTCCGGTTTTCCAGGAACTGTAAATCTCAACAAATCTGCCATCTTATGTCAACTCCTTTGTAACTGATTGACAGGATATAAAAAATATTAAAATCAGGATAAAATTTCCTGCTTTTCCGCTGCATATCTTCCACAGCAGAAGAATTATTTTTCGATTCTAAAAAACAGGACCGTATGCATTTTTTATACCCTGTCATTTTTGATATCAAACGTCGAGAGTCGTCTGTTCCTCTTTCATACTGTCGTCTTTCATCTGTTCTTTTTCCAGATCTTTATTATGTTCTTCGTTTATCACTTTCGCCATAGCGATGATATTCGCATCTTCCGCTACTTTCATGATTCTGACGCCCTGAGTAGCTCTTCCGAGACGCGATACTTCCTCCGCTTTTATCCGGATTATAATGCCGTCAGAATTTATCAGCATAACTTCGTCGTTCTCGCTTACGACCATAGCGCCGATCAGCTCACCGGTTTTCTTGAACTTGGCTTTATCGTAAGTCAGAAGACCTTTTCCTCCTCTGGCCTGGATTTTATAATCTTTAACAGGCGTCCTCTTTCCATATCCCGCCTGTGTCACTACGAGAAGTTCCTCGTCTTTTTCCGCCAGTTCCATCGCTACGACTTCATCGCCTTCCTCCAACTGAATCGCTCTCACTCCGGCCGCAATTCTTCCCATCGGTCTCACATCTTCTTCGCTGAAACAGATGCTCTTTCCGTGCTTCGTCACGATGATGACATTGCTGGTGCCGGAGGTCTGCTTGATGCCGATAAGTTCGTCCCCGTCTTTCAGATTGATGGCGATAAGGCCGGATTTCCGGTTTGTATCGAATTGTTCCAGCGCCGTTTTTTTGATAGTGCCCTTCTTTGTGACGGCGATCAGATATTTATCCGGATCGAATTCACTGATCGGAATGACAGCTGTGATTCTCTCATGCTGCATGAGATTCAGGAAATTCACGGCAGGCGTTCCTCTTGCGGTCCGCTGGGCTTCCGGTATTTCATAAGCCTTCAGCCTGTGAGCCTTTCCCGTATTCGTAAAGAACATCAGATAATCGTGAGTCGAAGTGATTATCATATTTTTTACGAAATCGTTCTCCCGGGTAGTGATTCCCGTGATACCTTTTCCGCCTCTCTTCTGCGTTTTATACGTATCCATGGCCACTCTCTTGATATATCCGAGATGTGTCAGCGTGATGGCCACCTGCTGTTCTTGAATGAGATCCGACTCATCGATTTCGCTGGAATCTGCGACAATTTCCGTTCTTCTTTCGTCAGCAAATTTTTCTTTTATCTCCAACAGTTCGCCCTTGATGACGCCCATGAGTATTTTCTCATCGGATAAAATCGCCTTGTACCAATTGATTTTTTCCATGAGTTCCGCATATTCCGCTTCAATTTTTTCTCTTTCCAGCCCCTGTAGTCTGGCGAGCCGCATATCGAGAATCGCCTGCGCCTGTACATCGGACAGGCTGAAGCGATCCATCAGTTTCTGTTTTGCATCATTGTAGCTGGAACGGATCACTCGGATGACTTCGTCGATATTGTCCAGCGCGATGATATAGCCTTCCAGAATATGAGCCCGTTCTTCCGCCTTTTTCAGATCATAGCGCGTCCTTCTGGTGACGACTTCTTTCTGGAACTGAATATAATTGTCCAGCATATCGTACAGATTGAGCATCTTCGGCTGACCGTCAACGAGAGCGATCATGATGACGCTGAAAGTATCCTGAAGCTGTGTATGCTTGAACAGTCTGTTGAGAGTGATCTGAGGATTTGCATCCTTTTTGAGTTCCAGAACGATACGCATGCCGTCCCGGTCGGATTCATCCCTGATATCCGAAATATGTTCTATTTTTTTATCTTTAACGAGTTCTGCAATTTTTTCTATGAGGCGCGCCTTATTCACCTGATAAGGGATTTCCGTAAATACGATCTGCATTTTTCCTCTGGAAGTTTCTTCGAACTCGTATTTAGAGCGGACTTTGATCTTGCCCTGTCCTGTGCGGTACGCTTCTCTCGCCGCACTTCTTCCCAGAATCTGCGCTCCCGTCGGAAAATCGGGAGCCTGTATGATATCGATGAGGTCTTCGATATCGCAGTTTTCATCATCGATCATGCGCACGACAGCATCGATAACATCTCCCAGATTGTGGGGCGGAATCGAAGTAGCCATACCTACAGCGATACCATTCGATCCGTTTACCAGAAGATTGGGATACCTGGAAGGAAGCACCACCGGTTCCTTTTCATCTCCGTCAAAATTCGGCTGAAAATCCACGGTATCCTTGTTGAGATCTCTCAGCATCTGCAGCGCAAAAGGCGTCATACGCGCTTCTGTATAACGCATGGCAGCCGCACTGTCTCCGTCCACAGAACCGAAATTTCCGTGGCCATCTACCAGAGGATATCTGATATTCCATTCCTGTGCCAGTCGTACCATAGCGTCATAGACTGAACTGTCTCCGTGGGGATGATATTTACCCAACACATCACCGACGATACGCGCGGATTTTCTGTGAGGCTTATCCGGCGTGACGCCCAGTTCCATCATGTCATATAAAATCCTTCTGTGTACCGGTTTCAAACCGTCTCTGACATCCGGAAGAGCACGTCCCACGATAACGCTCATGGAATAATCGATATAGGACGAGCGCATGATGTCATTTATTTCTTTGTGAAGAATTTTTGTATCTTCAACCAGATTTTCCATTTATTGCTCCTTTTGTTTCACGTGAAACTGTTAGATATCCAGATTCTGTACATATTTTGCGTTTTCTTCGATGAATTTTTTTCTCGGAGGAACCTTTTCTCCCATCAGCATGGAAAAAGTATCGTCCGCCCGCGTAAAATCATCGATGGTGACGCGGATGAGCGTTCTCGTCGAGTAATCCATCGTCGTCTCCCAGAGCTGCTGTGCATCCATCTCACCCAGACCTTTATATCTCTGAATGCTGAGTTTCTGACCCGTTCCAAGTTCCGCGAGAAGTTCTTTCTGCTCTTCTTCCGAATAAGTGTAATACTTCTTCTTTCCCTTTTCCACTTTATAAAGCGGAGGCTGGGCGATATAGACATAACCTTTTTCGATAAGCGGTCTCATATACCTATAGAAGAATGTCAGCATCAGTGTACAGATATGAGCTCCGTCCACGTCAGCATCTGTCATTATGACGATCTTATGATAACGCAGTTTTTCTTCGTTGAATTCACTTCCGATGCCGCAGCCGAAAGCCGTGATCATATTTTTGATTTCTTTGGAATTGAGAATTTTGTCCAGACGCGCCTTTTCTACATTGAGGATTTTACCTCTCAGAGGAAGAATCGCCTGCCTTTTTCTGTCTCGTCCCGATTTTGCAGAACCGCCTGCAGAGTCCCCTTCGACGATAAATATTTCAGAGAGAGCCGGATCTTTTTCACTACAGTCCGCCAGTTTGCCCGGAAGCGTCATACTGTCGAGAGCACTCTTTCTCCTAGTGAGATCTCTGGCCTTTCTCGCAGCTTCTCTCGCTCTCGCTGCGCGAAGTCCTTTTTCGATGATAATACGGGCCTGCTGAGGGTTTTCTTCAAAAAATGCGGTGATATGCTCGTTTGTGGCATTATCCACAAATCCGCGTATTTCGCTGTTTCCCAGCTTTGTCTTTGTCTGGCCTTCAAATTGTGGATCCGTCAGCTTGACAGAAACGATGGCGGTAATACCTTCTCTGATATCCTCTCCGGTGAGAGCCGATTCATTTTCTTTCAGAATCTTGCTCTTTCTCGCATAATCGTTATACGCTCTCGTAAGAGCTGTCTTAAATCCCACCAGATGCGTACCGCCTTCGGTGGTGTTTATATTATTTGCATAGGATAATATGAATTCGTTGTATCGGTCCGTATACTGGAGAGCCACTTCACATTCGAAATTTTCTTTTATAACCTCAAAATAGAGAATATCCGGGTGAATCGGTTCTTTGTTGCGGTTGATAAATTTAACGAATTCCTTTATACCTCCCTCATAATGGAAAGTATCCGTCTTCGGAGCCTCACCCCGCTCATCTGTAAGAGTTATTTTTATTCCCTTATTCAGGAAAGCCATTTCGCGCAGACGATGCTCCAGTGTGGAATAATTAAAAACTACCGACTCTTTGAAAATCTCCGGGTCGGGCTTAAACCACGTGGTAGTGCCGGTATGATCGCTGACGCCGTCTTCCTTCAACGGATACATCGTCTTCCCGCGTTCATATCTCTGACGGTACACCTTTCCATCACGTCTCACTTCTACTTCCATAGCTTCCGAAAGAGCATTTACGACAGATGCGCCCACGCCGTGAAGGCCTCCTGACACCTTGTATCCGCCGCCGCCGAATTTTCCGCCGGCGTGAAGAACGGTATGAATAACCTCCACAGCCGGAATTCCAAGTTTAGGGTGCATATCCACCGGCATTCCTCTCCCGTTATCGCTGACGCGGATGGCATTCTCTCCGGTGATCGTCACATTTATTTCCGTGCAGTATCCTGCCAGAGCTTCATCCACGCTGTTGTCGACAATTTCGTAGACAAGATGGTGAAGTCCCTGTTCACTGGTGGAACCGATATACATGCCCGGTCTTTTTCTTACAGGCTCCAGTCCTTCCAGAACCTGTATCTGCTCGGCATTATATTCCTGATTAACTTCTGTATTCGGCAATTGATTCACCTCTCTGCTTCTGAATTCTCTTTCACTTTTTTGAATTCTTCTGAAAAATTTATATTATCACAAAAAAACTGTGGTTTTCAATTCATTTCACCGCGATTTATTCGACCTGCTTTTCATCAGAATATTCCGCATCGTTTCTGATTCATCCTTCTTCCGTCTGTTTCCGAATATTGTCTTCTCTGACGATGAAACCTTTTCTGACTTTAAAAACGGCAAAATCACGGATATGAGATGTGATTTCGCCGCTCAGTTCGGTAGCGGTGATAAAAATCTGAATGTCACCGAACGACGTGATCAGCTGGCGCTGCCTCGTTCTGTCGAGTTCCGAGAGAACGTCATCCAGAAGCAGCACCGGTTTTTCTCCGGTCTCCTCTTCGATCAGAATGAGTTCCGCCAGCTTCAGGGAAAGAGCTGACGTGCGCTGCTGTCCCTGGCTCCCGAAATTTCTGACGTCAACGCCGCCGATTTCTATGCGCAGATCATCTCTGTGAGGACCTCGCAGCGTCGTACGCCTCTTGATATCGTTTTTTCTGTTTTTAAGCAGGATATCCAGAAACAGCTCAGCGATTTCCGCCTGACTTTTTACGGATAAAGCAACTTCCGTCTCCTTTCCGCTGCCTTTCAGAGGTATATCGGATTCATAACTGAGACTCAGTTCTTCTCTTCCTTCCGTCAGATCACTGTGAATTTTCCGGCTGATTATTTTGAGCTTATCGATAAAACTCATACGATAAGCGATTATTTTTGCACCATATCCCGCAAGTTCTCTGTCCCAGATATCCAGCACGGAAAAATCTATTCTCTCCTCTTTCAGAAGGAAATTCCGCTGCATGAGAGCTTTTTTATACCGGGACAAAACATCATAATATACAGGTTTCAGCTGACATAACTCTCTGTCGATAAATTTCCGGCGCTTTTCCGGTTCGTCCTTTACAATCTTCAAATCATCAGGAGAAAATATGACGATGTATACATTCTCCAGCAAGTCAGAAATTCTGTTCTTCTTTACTCCGTCAATTTTCAGGCTTTTTTTATTTCTGATCAGACCGATTTCGATAGTCAGATCCTCTCCATCCTTCACGGACACTGTTTTTACTCTGGCCATCTGACTGCCAAAACGTATCATTTCGCTGTCCTTAGCCGTACGGAAAGATTTCCCCAGAGACATGATATACAGAGCTTCCAGAAGATTCGTCTTTCCCTGGGCATTTTCACCCAGAATGATATTTACTCTGTCATGAAAATCCACTTTCTGATTTTCATAATTTCTAAAGTTCGTCAGGCTGATCTCTTTAAAATACATCGTCTCACCAAATTATGACATGATTCTGACCGGAAGAATCAGATAAGTAAAGTTTTCACTTTCCGCCGGACGTATGATGCACGGTGAAATATTTGTATTGAGACAGATGATGATATCATCCTCTTTCATCACTTTCAGTCCGTCTATGAGATATTTGGAATTGAATCCGATCTCGATATTTTCTCCATCGATTTTTACCGGAATATTTTCATTGACATTTCCGGCTTCTGATTTTGACGTAATATGTAGACTGTCATCTGCAAAAGACAGACGGATGAGATTATTTCTTCCTTCTTTTGCAAGAAGTGACGCTCTTTCAATGCTGCTGATGAGAAGATTTCTGTCTGCGTGTACGACAGTTTTGAATTCGGCGGGGATCAGATCTCTGTATTTCAGGAATTTTCCCTCAATCATGCGCAGAATAATGCGGCTGTCCTCCGTCAGAATGACAGCTTTTTTATCATCCAGTATGAGTTCGACGTTTTCATTTTCGTCATCATCGCTGTCGGACAGTATTTTGTTTATCTCGTTGAGTATGCGGGCGGAGATGATGATGTCATCCGACGGTGCGCTGCTGGTCTCTTCAGTTGCGACTGCCATACGGAAGCCGTCAAGAGCTGCCATATTCACCTTTCCGTCTTTCATCTCTATGAGAACACCTACGATGACTCCTTTCGATTCGTCGATACTGGCTGCGAAAGATGTCTTTCTTATCATATCTTTAAAAATTTCTCTGTTCAGAGAAATTTTTCTGTTTTCTTCGACAGTTCCGATGTCGGGAAATTCGTCTGCCGGCATTCCCACGATTTTAAATTCGCTCAGAGAAGTGCGGATTGAGACATTCCTGTAATCTTCCAGCGAAATTTCTATGTTTTCCTGGGGCAGTTTCCTGATAATGTCGCCGAAGAGTCTTGCGGGCAACACCGTAGAACCCGGTTCCGATACGTTTACCGGCATTTTCTTTTCGATACTCAGATCCATGTCGGAAGCTGTCATCGTCAGCATACCATTATCGTCAGCTGAAAGAAGAATGCCTTTGAGTACCGGCATAGTGCTTCTGACTGTGACCGCTTTTGAAACGAAGGCGAGAGCCTTGTTTAATTCCTGCTGAGTAGTAGTAAACTTCATTTTCGTTCTCCATGTTATTTTTCAGCAATCAGGGGTTGTTTTGCTTATTATTATAATATTTTTTAGTAGTAATAGTAATAAGGCCTGTGGATAAGTGGATAACTTATGTGGATAATAGAATTTCAACGATCTTTTTCCGACCAGTCTGTGGATAATATGAGAAATTTTCCTCACAGGCTGTGAATAGTATGTTGATAATTATCCTGCGTGAAAAGCGTTTTGAAAGACGCTTTCCTTGCGCTGTCATCCATTTTCCGGAAAAATAAGTCTTATTCGTCCAGAATTTTTGTTTTAAGCTCTGAAATCGTATTTCTCAGATCTTCATCTTTGAGCATTTCGTTTGAGATCTTGTCGCATGCGTGCATAACCGTAGTATGGTCGCGTTTTCCAAAGAATTCTCCGATTTTCGGCAGGGATAGATCTGTCAGTTCTCGGCAGAGATACATGGCGATCTGACGCGGATGAGCCAGATTTTTTGTTCTCTTGGAGGATTCGATATCTGCCACGTTGATGCTGAAGTGACCACAGACGATATTTTTTATCAGGGGCGCATCGATGGTGCGGCTCGATGTGTCGAAGACGCCGGAGAGAACTTCTTTGGCAGTCTCTTTTGTAAGAGGCTTGTTCATCAGATTTGCATGAGCGATGACGCGGTTCAAAGCTCCTTCGAGTTCTCTGATGTTGGAGGTGATCTTATCGGCGATCAGATAGAATATCTCCAGCAGATCATCGTTGACCTGAATGTCTTCCATCTCCGCTTTGTTTTTTAGAATCGCCACTCTCGTCTCGAAGTCAGGAGACTGGATGTCGACGGTGAGACCCCATTCGAATCTCGATTTCAGTCGGGCATCGATGGTTTCGATTTCTTTCGGAGGCCGGTCGCTGCAGAAGATGATCTGTTTATTCGTTCCGTAGAGCGTTTCGAAAGTGTGGAATAATTCCTCCTGCGTTCTGTCCTTTTTTTCGATGAACTGGATATCGTCGATCATCAGCAGGTCGATGCTTCTGTATTTATTTCGGAATTCTTCGTTTTTCTTATTTTGTATTGCATTGACCAGCTCATTTGTGAACATCTCCGAGGAAACGTAAAGGACCCGTTTCGACGGACTGTTCTGCATGACATAATGACCGACGGCGTGCATCAGATGTGTCTTTCCGAGTCCCGATTTTCCGTAGAGAAACAGCGGGTTATACGTGGTCGCCGGGCTTTTCGCCACGGCAAGAGCGGCGGCATAAGCCAGTTCGTTGTTGGCTCCCACTACAAAAGTGCTGAAATTATACCTCGGGTTGAGACAGAGTTCGTCGTTTACCGAATTTTTCTGTGATGCCTTCTTTTCTCCTCCTTTTCCGGAAGATTCAGGAATTTCATCTTCGGAAAGAATAAAGCTGATCTTCAGTGGAACACCGCAGACTTTCTGAACAGCATTTTCCAGAATCGAGAGATATCTGTTCTGAAGAATCGACTTGCTCATATCGCTGTAGGTCATCAGTGTAAAGATACCTGTTTCGGGATCGACCGATTTCGGAACGAGAGGTTCAACCCAGGTGTTGAAGCTGGCTGGCATCATTTCCGACTCAACCTCATCCAATATTTTTTTCCAGTTTTTAGTAATATTTTCCATAGAACAAATCCTTGTATTATGTATATTTTATGCGGAATATCGTAATCCAAAACAATTGCAAAATTTCAAAAATTCCGTCCCCGTCTTCTGTTGTATTATATATGTAAGATCCCGCGGCAAGGATATGGAAATTTTGAGTTATTCACACTTATCCCCTAACTTATCCACAATGATTATAGCAGATAAACGCCCCTGTAATCAATTTTTTCTGACATTTCGAAGATTCAGTCCAAAATTATCCACAGACGTCATTTTATCCACAGAGAGGATATCCACACGAAGAAACCGCCGTTTTATAACCTTTTTTGTTGACATGAAACATTGAAATATGTATAATTTATAGGCAATCGTGCGCTGTAGATACCAGATTGTCTTTTGCATAATTTAAAAAGAAAAGATTAAAGATGAAAAATATCTGCAGAATCATCATCGGATATTCTGCGGTTTTACAAAATAATTGACGGGAGGTGTTAATCATGAAGCAGACATATCAGCCAAAAAAGAGACAGAGAAAAAAGGAACACGGTTTCAGAAAGAGAATGTCCACTAAAAACGGCAGAAACGTTCTCAAGAGAAGAAGAGCGAGAGGCAGAAAATCTCTGACAGCATAAGAAAATTATAAGACCGCGGGAGTGGTCTTATTTTTTAGGTCAAATAATTTAAGAAAGGTCAAAAAGCAGAGGGCGAAAGACAGAGGGTAAGAACCGGGGAATGGTGAGGAAAAATGTTGAGAGAGAATGTTCTCAGAAGAAAAGAAGATTTTGACCGTATTTACCGCAGAGGAAAATCGGTAGGCGACAGATATGTCGTTATCTTCTGTCTGAAAAACAATCTCGGATTCAACCGGATCGCCTACCTGGCCAGCAAAAAAGTGGGAAACAGCGTAAAGAGAAACAGAGCCAGAAGACTCATGCGGGAAAGTGTGAGGACTTCGGATGCCGAAATCCGGCAGGGTTATGATCTCATCATAATTGCCAGGAATACTATCAATGGTAAGAAATGTGCGGATGTGAAAAAATCTATTGAAGCCGCGTTAAAACGATTGAAAGTAATCGAGAAAAAGAAGGTGGAAAAGTGAAAAAGATAGCAGGATTTGCAGCGTGTCTTCTGAAGAAGATCATCGTCTTTCTGATCAGAGGCTATCAGATTTTTATTTCACCGATTATGCCTGGAAAATGCAGATTTTACCCCACCTGTTCCACTTATTTCATACAGGCGGTGGAAAAATACGGCCCTTTTAAAGGAAGTCTGCTGGGCATAAAGAGAATTTTAAAATGCCATCCTTTTCACGAAGGTGGCTATGATCCCCTGAAATAATACAGATAGTAGAGCGCAAGCTCTGTCAATTTATGGAGGATTTAAATGACGAAAATTGTAGCTGTTCCACTAGGCTATATTTTAAACGCACTTTACAGTTTTATCGATAATTACGGTATTACGATCATCGTATTTACCGTGCTGATCCGGCTCATCATTTTGCCTTTATACGCGGCTCAGCTTCGCAGCACCACACAGATGCAGAAAATGCAGCCGAAGATAAAGGAAATTCAGGAAAAGTATGCCAAGGATTCCGAAATGATGAACATGAAGCTGCAGGAATTATATAAAGAAGAAAAGATTAATCCGGCAATGGGTTGTCTTCCTCTTCTGATTCAGCTTCCTATCATCTGGGGACTCTTCGGGCTGCTCAGAAATCCGATGGAGTACATAAGCAATCCGGATATGGTTTTAGCGGTTCATGAAAACTTTTTGTGGGTAAAGGATCTCAGTCAGCCTGATCTCTGGCTGCTTCCAATCCTAGCAGGTGTGGCGACTTTCATCTCCATGAAGATCACGCAGGCTTCTGCAGGTGCCAGCGGTCCGGCGGCGGGATCCATGAAAGCGATGCAGTATTTCATGCCGATTATGATCGTCTGGATGGGCCGTACTCTGCCGGCAGGTCTCTGTCTTTACTGGGTCATCAGTTATGTCTTCCAGGTAGTACAGACGAAGGTCACACAGATGGTCAGAAAAAACGGAGAAAAAAAAGCAAAAAAGAGTAAGAAAAAAGCATAAAGAGCGTTTGGAGGATTCTTAAAAGTATATGGCGGAATATGTTGAAAAATGGGGCGATGATGTAGAATCAGCAGTTGAACTCGCCCTGAAGGATTTAAAACTTACGAGAGATCAGGTAGTCGTCACCGTTCTCGAACAGCCGTCCAGAGGATTCCTTGGGTTATTCGGAAACAAGCTGGCGAAAGTCAGAGTTGAGAAAAAAACGGACGGTGCCGGAGAGAAGGCAGGAGGCGCTGGCGAAAAAAAGACAAAAGCTGATAAAGAAAACGCCGGAATTTTCAGCGGAGAAAAATCGGAAAACCGTGCAGAATACAAATCCGGATCTTCGGCTGGTGACAGCAGCAGAGTACCTGCGGAAAAACGGAAAACAGTAAAGGAAAATGAAAGTTCCGTGACTCCGGAGGAAGAAAAACAGAATTCAATGCCTGCAAAAGAGAGCAGAGAAGGCGGAAAGCGCAAGCACAGATCTTCTCAGCTGCATACGAAATTCACCATTACGGCGGAAGATACCGATGCGGTGGAAGTTCCGGATTCCCCGGCGGCTGAATTTATCAGAGAGATCGCCCGGAACATGGGTCTGAACGTCGAAGTGAAAGGACATATCAGAGAAGGTATTCTCTATATCGGCCTCGAAGGAAAAGATGTCGGTTCGATGATCGGAAAGAGAGGACAGACTCTCGATGCGATTCAGTATCTGGCGAGCATCGTGCAGAATAAAAACAGCGATACTCACTGCAGGGTGATCATCAATGCCGAACGTTACAGAGAAAAGAGAGAAAAGACGCTTCAGATGCTGGCCCGCAGACTGGCGGACAAGTGTATTAAATCCGGCAAGAGCGTCAGACTCGAGCCGATGAATCCTTATGAGCGGAAAGTGATTCATTCCACGCTTCAGTCAAATCCGAAGGTTACCACGAGAAGTGAGGGCGTGGAACCGAACAGAAGAGTCGTAATCGAATTAAAACGCTGAAACGGATGAAAAAGCTTTAAATTTGATTTAAAATAGGTTCAGAATGATCTCATTCTGAGCCTATTCTTATATTCAAGGAAATGAGACAGAGGTTATTATCATGGAACAGACGATTGCAGCAGTAGCGACTGCTCCGGGCGAGGGAGGCATCGGCATCGTCCGCATCAGCGGTCCTGAAGCGTATGAAATACTCTGCAGGGTATTTCGCTATCCCTCCGGCAGAAAACCTGAATTTTTTGAGGAACGGCGCATGATATACGGAAATGTCGTGGATTCAGAGAATTCTGTCATCGATGAGGTGATGGCCGTATATATGAAATCGCCCCGTACCTATACGGGAGAAGATGTGGTGGAAATCCAGTGTCACGGGAGCTCAATTTCTCTGCGCCGGATTCTCTCCGAGGTTCTCCGGAATGGTGCGGCTCTGGCGGAGAGAGGTGAATTTACTAAGAGAGCATTTCTTTCCGGGCGAATCGATCTTTCTCAGGCGGAAGCCGTTATCGATGTGATCCGGGCGAAATCGGACGCGGGATATCAGTCGGCTGTATCTCAGCTGGGCGGAAGTCTGTCCGCACAGATCCAGTCGGTGCGGACGCAGATGGCCGATCTGATCTCCAACATCATCGCGCATATCGAATATCCGGAGGAAGATCTCGAAGAACTCACTTACAGCGAAATTCTGAAAGAAATCGGCATCATCACCGGAAGAATAAACAAGCTGATTTCCTCTGCAGATACGGGACGTATTATCCGAGACGGTCTGAAACTCTGTATCGTAGGGAAACCTAATGTGGGAAAATCTTCCCTGATGAATTCACTTCTGAATTCTGACAGAGCTATCGTCACCGATATTCCCGGAACGACGAGAGATACCATAGAAGAGTTCGCTTCGATTTCAGGTATTCCGGTGCGCCTCATCGATACGGCAGGAATCCGGGAGACGGAAGACAAAATCGAGAGAATTGGCATAGAGAAAAGCAGAGAATCTCTCAGCAGTGCCGATGTTGTCATCTTTGTCCTGGACGGCTCTGCGGAAATATCAGAAGAAGACAGAGAAATAATGAACCATCTCGGCGGAAAGAAAGTAATCTTTGTCATAAATAAATCGGATCTTGACACGAAAATCACGCCGGAAAATATAGAAGAAATTATGAACGGAAAGGAAGTATCCCCGGTGGGCGGTGAGGAAGGAAAATTCAGTTATCTGTCTCTTTCCGCGCTGACAGGGGAAGGCGTCGGTGAACTGTCGGAGGAGATCCGTCGCATGGTGTATAACGGAGAAGCTTCAGCAGAAAACGAAATTCTGATCACGAATGTGCGGCATAAAGATCTTCTCGAGCGGTCGCTGCGCAGTCTTTCGGATGCTACAGAGATGCTTTCAGCAGGAGAAGCTCTTGATTTTGCGGAGACAGACATCCGGACAGCCTGGAGCCTTCTGGGAGAAATTATCGGAGAAACCGTCAATCAGGATATTCTGGCGGAAGTATTTTCCAGATTCTGTCTGGGAAAATAGATTGATAAGGAGCGGAAATGAATCGATACCAAATGGGAGAATATGATGTCATCGTCGTCGGCGCCGGACATGCCGGATGTGAAGCGGCTCTGGCTTCCGCCCGAATGGGCTGCCGCACACTGATGCTTTCCATCACGCTGGAGGCTATCGCGATGATGCCGTGTAATCCGTCGGTGGGAGGCACCGGCAAGGGACATCTTGTAAGAGAGATCGATGCCCTGGGCGGAGAGATGGGCGTAAATACGGACAAAACCTTTATTCAGAGCCGGATGCTCAATACTGCAAAGGGTCCGGCTGTACATTCCCTTCGTGCACAGGCGGACAAACAGCTCTACCATACCGAAATGAAAAAGACCATAGAGCGTCAGGAAAATCTTGATATGAAGCAGGCTGAAGTGACGGAGATTCTTACAGAGGATGACAGAATAACCGGAATCGTCACGAGGACGGGGGGATTTTACAGGGCAAAAACTGTCATCATCGCCACTGGAACGTTTTTAAGAGGAAAAATATTCATCGGTGAATCTTCTTATGATTCCGGACCTAACGGCATGGCTCCTTCCATCGAACTTTCCGATAGCCTTCAGGCCCACGGTATTCCCATGAGGAGGTTCAAAACGGGTACCCCGGCGCGTATCGACGGAAAGACGATCGATTACGAAAAGATGACAGTGCAGCACGGTGACGATTTCATCGTTCCGTTCTCATTCATGAACGAATGTCCAGGAGAGAATCAGGTAGACTGCTGGCTTTCCTATACGAATGAGACGACACACGAAATCATACGGAATAATTTTCACAGATCGGCACTCTTTACCGGAGAGATTGAAGGAGTCGGACCGCGTTACTGCCCTTCCATCGAGACGAAGATCGAACGTTTTGCCGATAAGAAGCGCCACCAGCTCTTTGTGGAGCCGGAGGGTCTCTCTACCGATGAAATGTACATCCAGGGAATGTCATCCAGTCTTCCGGAAGACGTTCAGGAAGCATTTTACAGGACGATTCCGGGATTGGAAAACTGTAAAATCGTGCGTCCGGCCTATGCTATCGAATACGACTGCATCAATTCTCTCGATCTGAAGACGACGCTTGAGAGCCGGATCATCAGAAATCTCTATTTTGCGGGTCAGACTAACGGAAGTTCCGGATATGAAGAGGCGGCAGCCCAGGGATTGATGGCGGGCATCAATGCGGCGCTGAAAGTTCAGGGGAAAGAACCTTTCGTTCTCGATCGTTCCGAAGCGTATATCGGTGTGCTCATCGATGATCTCGTGACGAAAGGTACGGAAGAACCGTATCGCATCATGACATCGAGAGTTGAGTACCGGCTTCTTCTGCGGCAGGATAATGCGGCGGAGCGTCTGACAGAGAAGGGATACCGCATCGGACTCGTAAGCGAGGAGCGTTACCGGCGCCATCTTCAGATAAAAAAAGAGACGGAAGATGAGATCAGGCGTCTCGAAAATACTTATGTAAAACCTTCTGAAGCAGATGAATTTCTGATTTCCGTGGGAAGTTCCCCGCTTCAGAATAAAGCATCGCTTGCAGAACTGCTGAAACGTCCGCAGATCAATTACGAGAATCTGGCAGCAATCGACCCGGAACGGCCTGAAATGTCTTATCACAGTAAAATCCAGGCTTTTGTGAATATTAAATATGAGGGATACATAGAAAAACAACTGGCCCAGATTGAGAAATTCAAAAAACTGGAGTCCCAGCGTCTTCCTGCGGATCTGGACTATTCTTCTCTGGACGGTATCCGGCTGGAAGCGCGTCAGAAACTCAATGACTTCCGTCCCGATTCCGTAGGCCAGGCTTCGCGGATTTCGGGAGTATCCCCGGCCGATATCAACGTTCTCCTGATTCATCTCGAAAAGATGAAATACAGCAGAAAGGAAAAGGCCGGAGAAATGGAGAAAGATCAGTGAATGAAATGGAAAAATTGTCCGATGCTCTGAAATATTTCGGATGCGATCCGGAGAAAGAGATATTGTCCGCTTTTGAGCTGTACATGAAGCGGGTTTTGGAGTGGAATGAGCACGTAAACCTTACAGCGATCCGGCAGAGTGATGAATTCGTGGAAAAACATTTTATCGATTCTCTCTGCTGTATTTCCGATGATCGCTGGAAATCGGCGAAAACCGTGGTGGACATAGGTACGGGAGCTGGATTTCCGGGAATTCCCCTGGCCATCGTTTCACCGGAAAAAGAATTCCTTCTGGTGGATTCTCTCAATAAAAGGATAAAAATTATCACGGAAATCATCGGTGAACTGGGGCTAAAAAACGTAACGGCCGTCCACGGCAGGGCTGAGGAACTGGCGCGGATGAAACAGTATCGTCAGAAATTCGACGTCTGTGTCTCCAGAGCGGTATCCCGGCTTTCCGTCCTGTCGGAATATTGTCTTCCTTTCATCCGCAGAGATGGATGGCTCATAGCCTATAAAGGACCGGAGGCGGAAAGAGAAGTGAAGGATGCCGCACGGGCTCTGAAAATTCTGGGCGGGAGTGTGGAAGATATCGAAGAGACTCATATGGAAGAATACGGCCTTTTTCATAAGATTGTATATATTAAAAAAATCAAAGATACATCGGCAAATTATCCGCGAAAAGCGGGAACGCCGGAAAGACAGCCGCTGTAATCACGCAGCGGCCGTTTTTGTCAGGATATGTCGGACGATTGCCGTTTCTCCCTGAAACTGTCTGTTATATAGTAATGCTGTGAAGAGGGATATTCCGTTTTGAAAAATAGAAGCGGGTAATACACCTGGAGGACGAAATAGGACAGGAGGAAATTCAGTATGATGTTTATAGGTAGAAAAGGGGAACCGGCGGAAATCGATATCCGTCTGATCCAGCCGAATCCGGACCAGCCGAGAAAACAGTTTGAACAGGAAGAACTCGATGAATTGTGCGATTCTATTCGGGAATTTGGAATCATTCAGCCGCTGATCGTAAAAAAAGACAGAGATGCATATATTCTGATCGCTGGGGAGCGCCGCCTGCGGGCTGCAGCAAGTCTGGGCATGACGACTGTGCCAGCGGTCATCCGGGAAGCTTCTGATAAAGAATCAGCTCTCATCGCTCTCATCGAAAATGTCCAGAGAGAGAATTTGTCTTACATTGAAGAAGCTCAGGCGTATAGACGGTTGATTACGGAACACGGGCTGACTCAGACGGAAGTGGCAAAAAAAGTAGGAAAGAGACAGTCTACGATTTCGAATAAACTCCGTCTCCTGTCCCTGCCGTCGGAAATCGTGCAGATGCTTCTCGAAAACAACCTGTCGGAGCGCCATGCCCGGGCGCTTCTACGCATAGATGATGATGCGGTGCGGAAACAGCTGCTGGATAAAATCGTGAAATATAATCTGAATGTAACACAGAGTGAAAAACTCGTCTCCGATTTTCTTGAGAAAGAGGAAAAGAAACAGATGACGACGGAGAGGATACGGTTTATCAATTACAAACTGTATGTCAATACCATCCGTAAGGCTTTCCAGACGATTCATGAAGCGGAAAAGGATGCGGTGTATTCTCAGGAGGATCTAGGTGACAGCATCGAATTGAAAATCGTCATCCCCAAAAAAAATATGAAAGATGAATCGGATTTCAAACCTGCGGTATCATCCTGAAGTATACTTACCGGTCTCACTGAAAATTATGGAAAAAATGTATGATATTTGTTATACTAATTACATTCTAATATGTTTCAGTGTTTACGGTGCGTCGAAAGGACGGGCTATAGTTCCGCAGTAAAATGCGGAGAAAAGAGGTTTTTATGATTAGTATGAAAGCAAAAAAAATTACAGCGCTTGCGCTGACCTTACTGATGTCACTTACAGTGCTGACCGCATGCGGCGATCAGAAAACACCTGCTTCTTCTGCGGATCAGCAGAAAACCGAATCGCAGGTGCTCACAAAAGATGAATATGTGGAAAAGGTGAAAAATCTCAGCATGGAAGTTTCTGAGATAACCAACAAATATTCTGCTGACATCCAGTCGTCTGATGTAAATGCAGCAGCAGATGCTACATCACAGCTTATCGGTGAGATCAAACCAATCTACGAAGAGATGGGAGCTCTCAATGCTCCAGAAGAATTCGCTTCCCAGCAGAGTACGATAAAAGCGGGATGCGACGCTTCCGTTGAAATCCTGAATCTTTCTCTGGAACTTATCGATCTGGGCCGGGGTAAGATTGAAGGAAATGAAGAAGAAATCGCAAATAAGGTGACAGAGCTCAACAGCAAGATCACGGATCTTACAAGTCAGGCACAGGAGATGACGGCAGCTATTACAGAAGTAATAACCGCTTAATCTTATATAAGATATCACAGCAAAAAGATGACAGATCTGCCTCCGCTGAGTCCGGATCATTCTGAAACATGTTTTCAGAATGACTGGACTGGCTCCGGCGGATCTGTTTTATTTTTTCTTTCATCAGTATTTTTTCTTAAAAATCGATAAAAAATTAAAATCGCCTCTCTCGTCGATTTTTTTTCGTTCAAGGACCTGCAGTATACCGAAAAACGAATCAGCAGAAAACAGAGCTTCAATATTTCGCATCATTTTTCTTTTTTATCACTCTACAAAGTAAAATTAATGAAATTATGGTATAATATGGTAATACTGATCCATTTTGTGATACAGGTTGTTGAACATAAGAGGTGAATCCATCACGTTGCTTCAAAGAGGATTATGTAAAAGTGAAATCAGGAATAAGTGAAATTGATAGATGAAATTTCGTGTGCGTGGTATAATGATTCTAATGATCTTTTTGATCTCTTTTATGTGTGCAATTTATATCGATGCTTGCAATTTTCTTTCGACGGGTTCATGTTCTGTCAGAAAAAGAGAATTCTGGGTATACTGGCTGCAGTAATTACGGCACGGATAAAATTATATTCTATAGGGGAAAATATCATATCAATATATAAGGAGCGGAATATTGGGTAAGGCAATAGCAATTTTTAATCAGAAAGGCGGGGTCGGAAAGACGACGACTAACATCAATCTTGCCGCCTGTCTTGCGATAAAGGGTAAAAAGGTTCTTGTACTCGACATAGACCCTCAGGGTAATACTACCAGTGGTCTTGGAATTTCGAAGCGTGGTCTGGAAAATACGATGTATGAAGTCCTCATCACCGACGGTTATGATCCGAAAAATGCGATTCGTCATACTGTGGTCAACGGTCTTGATATCATTCCGGCCAGTGTTGAGCTGGCAGGAGCTGAAGTTGAGATGGTACAGCTTGAGGGAAGAGAAAAGCGCCTGAAGCGCGCTCTGGATACGATCCGGGACGGATATGATTATATTTTCATCGACTGTCCGCCTTCGCTGGGTCTCCTTACGATCAATTCTCTGACAGCCGTCGACAGCGTTCTGATTCCGATTCAATGTGAATTTTATGCTCTTGAGGGTGTAAGCCAGCTGATGAGTACCATAGAACTCGTAAAGAAGAGTATGAATAAAAATCTTTCGATTCAGGGTGTTATTCTCAGCATGTTTGACGGCCGCACGAATCTTTCGATTCAGGTAGTGGAAGAGGTAAAGCGGTATTTCAAGCAGAAAGTTTATACGACGGTTATTCCACGGAACGTCCGGCTGGCAGAGGCGCCGAGTTACGGACTGCCCATCATGGAGTACGATCCAAAATCAAACGGGGCAAGAGCGTACATGGAATTTGCCGAGGAATTTTTATCGTTGGAAAAGGCAAAAGAAAAGAGGAAATAGATTATGGCTTCAAAAAAATCCGGCGGACTCGGCAGAGGACTGGAAGCTCTTTTTGAAGATACTGCGCTGATTCAGGAAGTATCGGTGGATGAGGAAAAGGAAAATGATCTTCGTCAGGAAGCTTCCTCTGATATGATTCGTTACATTGACATAAATGATATCATTCCGAATCGTTCGCAACCGAGACGTTTTTTTGACGAAGATAAGATTCAGGAGCTGGCAGATTCCATCCGGGAGCACGGCATGATCCAGCCGATTATCGTACGTTCTGCTGCTGATTCCGGTTTTGAGATCGTAGCGGGGGAGAGAAGATGGAGAGCTGCCCGGAGAGCGGAATTGAGAGTGATTCCGTGTATCGTGCGTGAGATTACAGATCGTGAAAATATGCTTCTGGCTCTGATCGAAAATATGCATCGGGAGGATCTCAATCCTATTGAAGAGGCATCTGCTTTCTGTGAAATGATGAATCGTTACGGACTCACGCAGGCGGAAGTTTCGAAAAGTGTCGGCAGAAGCAGACCGTATATCGCCAATGCTGTCAGACTGCTCAAACTTCCGGATGTAGTTCAGGAGCTTGTCATAGCAGGAAGTCTGAGTGGCGGTCACGCGAGAGCGATCGCAGGTGTGGAAGATGCGAAGATGCAGATCAAACTTGCGGAACTGGCGAAGGATGGAGGCTTGTCGGTAAGAGCACTGGAACAGATGATTTCAGAAGCAGCTGAAATACAGGGAGATCAGCCGGAAAAGAAACATATTTCACGCAAAAAAAATCCTGAGATTGAAGCGATGGAGGAAGAACTGAAGAGTGTCCTCGGTACTAAAGTCAGACTCCCGAATTCGACTGAGAAAGGTAAGATAGAGATTTCTTTCTTTTCCCGTGATGAATTGGATCGTCTGATCGAGCTTTTGAGGACGCTGGGATCATAAAAAATTTTTTACCGATTTATGTATGGTATTTCGGATGCCTTTCCGTTTGAACGAAGTGAGTATTCGGATACGATCATTATCCTTAATATTAATCTTATTATAAAAGCGATGTTTCACGTGAAACATCGCTTTTTGTTTATAAACCGGCATATTTTCAGAATTGAAGACGTATAGAATCACATGGTAAAAGCAAAGTGGAAAAGTGGATTCTGAAAATTAACACAAAATTCAGGAAGATACCGCTATGTGAATAATAGCATTTTTGAAACAGACGGAAGCACAACTGCCGCAGTGAATACAATCTTCCTGACGAATATAGACGGGTGTCCTGCGGTTATCAATACATTGAACGGGACATACGTCAACACACGTTCCGCAGCCGTTGCATTTGTCACTGACCATATATTCCGGTGTGATATTCGCTGCCCGGAATATATGTCCGGGAGAAGATGCAGATGTACTGGCAGCTGTATTTTGGGGATCATTCTGCATATCAGATTCTGCGATAGAAAACATATGACGGCAGAGGGTCCGTCCGCTTTCCGTGCGAAATATACCGGTGTATGTGGAGCGGATTTGCTCTTCTTCCATATTGTCTTCAAACATGTTTACCAGAAAATCGGCCTCAATCAGAATTCTATGATCCAGATCTGAAATATCATCATAAGTATGGTGATGGGCGATAAGCCAGCATACGCGGTCTGTTGTCTCAGTAGCGAGACCGAGATCCGACATCATTTCGCGTGCCGGGAGAATACCTTCCTCTTCCTGAAGTTCTCCTGAAGCATGTCCATACTTTTCTTCACATGTTTTAATTCCGATATCGTGCAGAATAGAGGCGATCTTCAATGTATGAAGAGTATCGGCTCCCACTTTTTCCATTCGGGCAATCGTCGCGGTAAGGGCGTAAACTTTTAAAAAGTGTTGAATTCTTTTCGGATCACCCTCAAAATATTCTGTCATTTTCATAATTAGAATCGGGTAGATTAAATCAGATTTCATTTTTACTCCTGAAGTTTCACGTGAAACACAAAATATAATTTCTAAAGATACTATAAATGGAATCATTCGATCAGGCAAGTAAAGAAGAAGGAAATGACAAGGAAAAAGGAAAATATAATAGATCAACGACGATTTTATCTGCTGACGTACTTGAAATACCGACTATGAAGTAAAAAGATTCATACCTAAAGAAGAAGTGTAACATATATCAAAATCAATCATATGATATGGGTAAGGCAGCAGATAAGAAGAAAGGCGGTATATGATGATATATTTAGATAATGCGGCGACAACGTTTCCAAAGCCGGATGGGGTAGTAAGAGCGGTGGATGATTGCATGAGGAAGTGGTGCGCCAATCCGGGACGGGCCGGCCATGCCGCAGCTATGAAATCAGGGGAAGCGGTATATTTCGCAAGAAAAGAGGCGGCAGGGCTGATCGGAGCGGAACCCCAGGAAATAATATTCACATCGAATTGCACGGATGCGCTGAATCTGGGACTTCACGGTATTCTTGGAGAAGGAGATCATGTGGTGACCACGATGATGGAGCATAACTCCGTCCTGCGCCCTTTGGATAATCTGAGAAAGAAAGGCGTGGAAACGACCGTCGTCCAATGCAGCCGGGAAGGGAAAGTAAGGTCAGAAGATATTCGATCAGTTCTGAGAAACAACACACGCATGATCGTCTGTACGGCGGCGTCCAATGTTACAGGTACGGTGATGCCATTAAGGGAAATCGGAAAAATGGCACGGAAAAATAACATTTTGTTTTTTGTGGACGCATCTCAGGGAATGGGAATAATGGATATCAATGTGGAAAAAGATGGAATTGATATTCTGGCGGTAAGTGGACATAAATCTCTCATGGGACCACAGGGCACTGGCTTTCTGTACGTGCGCAGCGGAACGGAAATCCGGCCTGTTAAACAAGGAGGAACGGGAACGGAATCCCAAAATATCCATCATCCTGACAATATGCCGGAAGGTTTTGAAGCAGGTACCCTGAATGTTCCGGGTATAGCAGGACTAGCAGAGGGAATTCGGTTCATTAAAAGAGAAGGAATTGGAAAAATTTTCAGGTATGAAGAGGAGCTGATATCGATTCTCCATAGAGAATTGGCAGATCAGAAGAATATCAGGATTTATGGTCCGGCTTTGCCTGAGGAAAAGGTGGGGATATTCGCATTCAATATCGAAGGCTTGAGCAGCGAAGAAACAGCGGGATTATTAGATGAAAAATACGGAATTGCTGTCAGGGCAGGGTATCATTGTGCGCCGCTGGCTCATAGAGCGATCGGAACGGAAAACGGAGGTTGCGTGAGAGTTTCGGCAGGATATTTCAATACGAAAGAAGATATATATCGGGCAGCAGCGGCAATTCAGCAGATTGCAGCGAATTTCCACCGTAAATGATACAGATACGGGAATCCGGAGATGAAGTTGATTCGTACATTTCGCAGTTCGATATATTCATGCTGCAAAAATTGCCCCCGGATCTCCGTACCGATAAAAGCGATCTTCATCAACTTTCCAGAAATGTCATCAAGGCATCATAGCAGATTTGAGCGTCCGTATAACCGAGTTCATACAGATCACGGAGTTTATCGATATTTTTTTCGATGCGTCCTACCGCTGGTCTGATACTCGGGCGGATAATAAAGGCATTTCCTTTTTCCGCTTCGCGCTCTGCCAGATCAAGAGAGAGATTATAATTGACGTGCCGTATTTTCTGAGCAGCTGCAAGACCGGGAGCGCTCTTTTTATAGACTTTACTCACGAGACGGCTTGACTTCGATTTTTTCTTCCGGTAACCTTTTTCTCTGGTGAGGATGAGTACATTTTTTCTATTTCCTGCCCGGATGGATTCCGCGAGAGGAATGGAATCTGAAATACCGCCGTCGAGATAATCCTCTCCGTCTATGGTGACATTGCGGGAAAGGAGCGGAAGAGAAGCAGAGGCACGGATTTTGAGCATATCGGAGTGGAAATCAGAAATTTCAAAATACTCCGCTTTTCCGCTGACGCAGTGAGTCGCAACGGCGAAAAGACGGCCGTCGTAATGATCAGCAGCATCGTAATCAAAAGGTACATAGACATTCGGAATGAGATCGTATAGCATTTCAGCTCCGAAGATATCTCCCGTCGTACGAAGATTTCTCAGACTGCAGTAACGCTTGTCTCCGAGATATTCTTCAAAAATGTGAAACGCACGCCCTCTCTGACCTGAAACGTAGCTGCAGGCGTGGCATGCTCCCGCAGAAACGCCATAAATATCACTGAAATAGAGATTTTTGTCCATAAAAAAATCCAGAACGCCGGTGGTGTAAGTTCCCCGCATTCCTCCGCCTTCCAGAATGAGTCCCGATTTGTACATGATAAGATACCGTCCTTTCTGCTCATTCGATTCATACAGAAAAAAGTAAAAACAGAACGCTGCACTATTTTGTTTTAAGAGGATCCATTCCCCTGTTGGCCAGTTCATCAGCGCGGTTATTCATTTTTGTTATATAGATAAAATCCTCATAAGTGAAATGTTCTCCGTTCCATTCCACGAATTTACGGTACAGTTTTTCGGTGTCGGTATTGGGATGGTCCGGATTGACATGTCCTTTGACACGGTAAAAGCAGATGTCGTGCTGATCGGTCAGAGAGAGGAGCTTCTGCCACAATTCTCGGTTTTCTACAGGGGTTTTTTTTGATGTTTTCCAACCGTTCTTTTCCCAAGCGACATACCATCTTTTTCGGAAACAGTCCATGAGATAAGAGCTGTCAGAGAAGACCTCGATTTCCTGATCCGTTTTTTTGAGGGCTGAGAGTGCCTCGATAAGAGCAGTCATCTCCATACGATTGTTTGTAGTGTTGCGCTCACCGCCCCACAGTTCTTTTTGTGCATGGCCGTATTCCAGCACAGCGCCCCAGCCGCCGACATTGTTTTCATGTTGATTTCCGGAGCAAGCGCCGTCTGTGTATATTCTCAAAATTGCCATCGAATATATCCCCCTGTGACTTCCATCTTCTTGTGATCTTATTAAATAATATTATAGTTTAGCAGAAACAGGAAGAAAAGATAATTTGTACGACAGACTCTGTAAATATAGATTAAATCATCTGTAATCATTTTGTAACATGGAAAGACTATACTAAGAATGTATATTAGTGGCATTATAAGAAATTTGCGACTGCAGGACACCGTGCAGGATACCTAATTCTTATTCATCGGTTTCAGAAAGGAGCTGCGGCAGTGAGCAAAAGGAAAGTCTTTATAGCTTTAGCTGTCATACTCTGTCTGATCGTAAACACTGTGCCGGCATTTGCGGGAACCTCGCTTTACCGGGATCCGTATATTACCATTGTCAGTCCTACTCAGGATGCTGTGATGAAGACCGGAAAAGTGTTGGTATCAGTCAAAATGACTGCACCGCGCACGATAAAAATGTCTCTGTACAAAGAGTCTGATTCGTCGCATGCGCTGATAAAGTCGGAGAAGTATTCTTCGTCAAAATCGCTGAGCTACTATACCAGGCAGCTGACAGGTCTCAGCCCGGGCGTCTATTGTATCAATATTTCGACGCTGAATTCGGCCGGAAAAGCGATCTATGCCAGCGAAATTTATGTTAAAGTTCAGAAGCAATCGTCAAGCACCGTCAAAGTTGACGTCTTCAACTCGCAGAATTCATCGACTTCATTCTGGGCATCGCTTCTGAAAAGACTGCTCGGGTAAACAGATGATGAGGCAGCAGTGGACAGAGCTGCGCAGACAGATGATAAAGGGATATAGGATTACAGATTAAATAAAAAAGACGACAAAGGGGCTGTACAAATTATTTTGCAACAGCCTCTTTTTCATAGACAGAGGGGCATGCCGCCATGATAAATGATAAGAAAAAAATTCTAATAGAGCGAATAAAGAATATTCTGATAGTAGTATTGTTTCTGACGACAGTGCTGCTTTTGTCTTTTTTTTGGAAAGACATTTCTCTCCGGGATCTGTCACCTATTAACATCGCAGAAAAAGATGCTGATCTGTATGTCCCGGAAACGCATGATCTGATTCAGCCCAAAAATATTCTCTTCAGTTTCGGCTCGGACACTTATACGGTAAAAACGGGAGAAGAAAGTTATGGAAAAGGCACCGTGACGGATAAAATAATGGAACTGACCGACAGATATTTAAGCAGCGCTTCCTATGCGGAGCAGATCCAGGCGGACCAGTATGAAGAGGTCATGTCATATGCATCTGTGATCATGCGCTTTGATTATTCCATTCCTGCGGAAGAATTTTTTGAAGAAAATGATATCTCTTGCACGGCAAATTTAAACGATCTTGGAAGTATGACCAGCATCGGATTTTCGCCGGTGAGTTCGGAAAATCTTCTGATACGTGACCGTAATACCGATATTTATTACCGGATCACCGTCAGTGATGAAAGTGTTGCGGCTGAACTGGGAGAAGAGGTTTCTGCATTTATAACATCTATGGAAGAAAGCGATTATATCCCATATTATTACATCGCTGATATCGTAGGCGTGGAGAACGATGCTCTGATGCCTCTTTCCATGTCATCCGATCTCACAGAGATGAAGGGAACAAAAGAGTTTTCGATCAGCGATCAGGCACAGGCGAATAAAATCGCTGCCGGTTTTTTTGCATCCGGTCTTGATTTTGTGAGGAAAATTACGGAAAATAAGGGATCATTGCTTTATATGTACGGCAGCAGCCAGTCCCTTATCATGGAAGGAAACGGAACGATGCGCTACAGTGAAACATTTGATCCATCCATATATCGACAGCTGGGATTTTACGATTCCCTGGAAAATGCTGTGGAATACGTGAGCACTCATGGAAAATGGGAAAGCTTATACCGGAATGGATGCCAGCCTTATCTGAAAATGGCTTATCCAATCACAAATTCACAAAACAGCGGATATCATTTTGTTTTCGGAATGAAAAAGGACGGCGTGACCATCGAATACAGCGAAGGAGACATTATATCGGCAGACGTATTCGGAGATCAGATTACGTCTTACCAAAGAGATGTTGTGGTCCTGTCGGAGGAGAGACAGGAAGAAAAAGAAGTATGGGATTCCGTGGAGCCTGTCAATATTCTAACCGCCAATTATGCGAAAATAGGAGAAGTGATCGGTACGTCCACATTTGAGGAGATGGCCGTCAGAGTGGAAAGCATAAAATTCTGCTTTATCCGGGATAAACAGAACGATTCTCTGGCGATAAAACCCGTTTGGCTTATAACCGTCTCGGGAGGCTCGTGTTTTTGGTTTGATCCCGGAACGGGCGAGCTGCTGGGATATATCAGCGCGGAGGTGAAATGATGGACTGGGGCCGGGCAAAAAATATTATTCTGGCGGTTCTGGTGGTTACAAATATATTCCTGATCGCCGTATACGGACTGCGGTATGGACATGCGAAAGCAAACAATTCGGAACTCCGCAGCTATACCATCGATAAACTCTCCGAAAATCGGATTGAACTCGAATGCGAAATACCGGAAAAACCAGGAAAGATACCGGCTCTGACCGTGCGGTATGAAAAATATGACAGCAATACGGTGGAAAGAGCCATAGAAGAAATCCAGGCAGCAGATAAGGAGAGCAGTTCCGGAAAACCGGAAAGCAAAGAAGCGTACGAAGCGGCTGCCGCCGGTTTTCTGGATGACTGCGGTCTGTTGCCGTCAGGAGGCGTAACTGCGGAATTTACGGAGGAGGAAGGAATAGCTGTCGTTCATTTTGAAAACAGTTACGATGGAATTCCCCTCGAAGAATGCTATATGGATGTGATTTTTACAGACGGGATCATTACGGATTTTCGCCAGCAGTGGGTGGAACCGGTGGAGGAAGGGGCCGCAAAGCTTTCCATCACGGAGCCTGTGACTGCGCTGCTGAGTTTCATCGATATCGTCAATGAAGAACGCAGGAATGGAGCCGAATCTCCGGACGATGAATCAGAGAATGCTCTGCCAGTCGATCAGACTGTGAGCGTGGAAAGTATTTGTCTTGTATATTATGTGGATAAGGAAAGCGTCGGTGCAAATGTACTGTATGATACGGCGTTTCCGGCGTGGCGCATCGAGTATAACGGCGGCAGAATCAGATATATTTCCGCGTTTGAGCAATAATACATCACAGCCGCTTCATAAACTTGTCACATAATGAGTGTATAAATAATGCCAGGAGGAAGAAATCCTCCGGATAGGAGCTATTCAAATGAATCTAAGCTTTTGCTCTTTTGCGAGCGGAAGCAGTGGTAACTGCTATCTAATAAAAAGCAGAGAGTCGGCCATACTCATAGACGCGGGAATCAGCACGAAAAGAATCCATGCTGCTCTCGAAGAAACGGGTACTCAGCGGTCGGAAATTTCAGGCATTTTCATCACGCATGAGCACAGCGATCATGTGAAGGGCCTGAAAGTTCTCACCAGACAGAATCCCCAGTGGAACGTCTATGCCAGCAGGGAGACATGCAGCTGTCTTCGGAACATCGTACATAACAGCGAACAGATCCACTCTCTGGAAATAGAACAAATCATACAGATTGGCGATATGGAGATCAAGGCCATGGACATATCTCATGATGCAGCACATCCCGTGTGTTATACTGTCACATCCGGAGATTCCAGGATCACGGTGCTCACCGATACGGGATACGTTCCTCAGCGTGTGATGTCTGAACTGACGGTGTCAGATCTCATCGTCATCGAAGCCAATCACGAGGTAAATATGCTGAAAGCGGGTTCCTACCCGTACCGGCTGAAACTCAGAATTCTGGGAGACAGCGGTCATCTCTCCAATGAGACGGCGGGTGAAGTTCTGTCGGATGCCATGACTTGCGATGACAGGTACCGCACGATACTTCTCGCACATCTCAGCAGAGAAAATAACTTTCCGCAGCTGGCACTGCAGACAGTGATGAATATTCTTGAGGAGCACCGGTTTTATCCGGGAAAGCACATGAGGCTGGAAGTACTGAGAAGGGACGGCCTCAGCGGATTTACCGAATTATGAAAAGAAAAAATGGGGAGGTTCAGGTATGGACAGAGAAAAATGGAACACACCGGGCAACGGTGGAGAAAGTGTTCCCGGTACTGGAGATGCGGTACAGCCGTCGGAGAACAGCGGAAAAGAAAATGAAAAACGTGAGATTCCGGGCGGAGAGGCCGGTGTGGATTACAGCCGGGCTGCAGGTGTCAGAGAAGAGATCAGGAGACCTCAGGGCGCTTCCGCATGGAATACAGGAGACACAACTTTTTCCGGAGGATCTGAGTACGACAGAAAAAATCAGGAAAACGGATATACGGGATCGGGCCTGTCGGAAGAAGAGGCTGAATTTTTCCGGTCGTTTGGAGTAAATGACTCCGGCAGAGAAACGGATTCCGGTCCGGAAGAGCCGAAAGAGAAGAAGCATCGGAAAAAAACAAGAAAACCGCTGAGTACCTCAGCCAAAAGAGGTATCGCATGTGTACTGATCGTAGTGCTGTGTTTTGCCGCAGGTGTCGGAGGCGGCGCGCTGGGAGCAAACCTCTTCGGACCGCAGGGTGGGACCACTTCTTCGAGTAAGATTTCCATCGATTCCAGCGAAAGCAGCATGGATGCGGCTTCTGTGATCGCGGAAAAAGTGATGCCTTCCGTGGTGGGGATCAGTACGGTATCCATGGAATACCGGCAGTCGCTTTTCGGAGTTCAACAGGGAACGGTAGAGGGCTCCGGTACAGGATTTATCGTGGATGAAAACGGATATATTCTCACTAATTCTCATGTGGTGGACAACGGAGAAACCTCTGATATCACGGTGGATCTGTATGACGGATCGACATATACGGGTACCGTTCTGTGGAGTGATTCTTCTCTGGATCTGGCCATCGTCAAGATTGACGCCAAAAACCTGCAGGCCGTAGATCTGGGAGATTCCGATGATGTGAAAATCGGAGATTATGCCATAGCTATCGGAAATCCTCTGGGACAGGATTTTGAACGAAGCGTTACTCAGGGAATCATCAGCGGTCTCGACAGAACGATTACTACGACAGATGGCGAGAGCACGAATACGATGCAGGGCCTCATACAGACAGACGCTTCGATTAACTCCGGAAACAGCGGCGGTCCTCTGATCAACAGTTCAGGCGAGGTCATCGGCATCAACACGGCGAAAGCAAGTTCAGCCGAGGGTCTGGGATTCGCCATTCCGATCAATACCGCTCTGCCGGTCATAGAAGAAGTAAAGGAAAACGGAACCTACGAATCGGTCTATCTCGGCATTTCGGGAATGAGTGTTGAGGACGCTATGGCACAGTATGAAACTGACTTCAAGACGGAAACAGGTGTTGCCGTAGTACAGATTTATACAGACTCTCCTGCAGCGGCAGCTGGAATGAAGGAAGGCGATGTCATCACGGCGATCGATGGTGAGGCAGTGGAGAATATGAGCGATCTTAAAAAGAAACTGGTTCACTACAGGCCGGGAGATAAGATTACGGTTACTGTCGAGCGGAATAAACAAGATATGACGCTGGAACTCACTCTGCAGGCTCAGAGTCAGGCATCTACGATGCAGTATAAGAGTTCGGGAACTTCAGGATCCTACGGAAGCGGCAGTTCCGGTGATTATTACGGAGGTCAGCAGGACGGATCGGGAAGCTACGGCGGAAGCACATACGGTGATCTGTTCGGCGGATTTTTCGGAAATTAAAATAGAAGAAGACATTTCCGGTGAAAAGTGCGGATATTGTAAAGATGAGAAAAGGAGCATCCTGCGGGATACTCCTTTTCTCTGTTTTTGCTGTTATTTTTCAGTGTCGGTTTCGTCTTCTTTTTTGTATTCCGAAGCTTCTTCCACATAGTGGCGGGCGTTGTCGAGATTAGAGGCTATCTCTTCCGGTGTCAGCTGGCGTACCACAGTGGCGGGGCAGCCCATCGCCAGAGTTCCGTCAGGGATGACGGTATTCTGCGTTACGAGGGCACAGGCTCCGATGATACAGTTCTTTCCGATGACCGCATGGTTCATGATGACCGCATTCATGCCGATCAGTGAGTTGTCGCCCACCGTGCATCCGTGAACGACAGCATTGTGGCCGACGGTAACATTATCGCCGATGACGACACCAGCACCCGTCTCCACGTGGACTACACTATTGTCCTGAATATTCGTACCTTTGCCGATGATAACAGGTTCCCTGTCAGCGCGGATGACGGCGTTGAACCATACGTTGGATTCTTCGCCCAGAGTTACGTCACCCCGAACGACAGCACCCTCCGCAATATATACATTTTTTCCGATCACAGGCTTTTTCATGATTTTCCTCCTTTCCGGAAGAGTTTATTTCCGGAATATGTCTTCACTGAAGCACAGCGGTTCCGATGTATTTCTTCTTTCCGCCGAAATAAATTATATACAGTATACATATAAACGTTATCACAATCTGCAGCCGTCTGCAAACGGGAATTGAAGTTTACAGATGCATGTCGGTGATTTAAAATATGGATATCTGCATATTCCGGGAATAATAAGCAAACAGACGCGGGAAAGGAAGGCGATTCTTTGAACATCAATATCGTATGTGTGGGAAAGCTGAAAGAAAGATACTGGACAGATGCTGTGACGGAATATTTAAAGCGTCTGAGCCGTTACTGCAGGATGGAGATTGTGGAACTGAAGGAAGCGAGACTTCCGGACCATGCTTCGCCGGCGGAAGAAGAGCAGGTAAAGACCGTTGAAGGAGAAAGTATACTCAGATCTCTGTCAGCAGATTCTTATGTCATCGCTCTGGATGTAAAAGGAAAACAGCTGTCGTCGGAACAGCTGTCTGAAAAGATAGAGAATCTGGCTCTGGAAGGCCGGAGTACCGTAGATTTCATCATTGGAGGATCACTGGGGCTTTCAGAAGCCGTACGGAAAAGGGCTGATTTCAGGCTGTCTTTTTCAGCGATGACGTTTCCTCATCAGATGATGCGGGTGATACTGCTGGAGCAGATTTACAGGGCATTCAAAATCAGCCGGAATGAGCCGTATCATAAATGAGTATGAAGATATTTCTTTCATTTTCCGGAGAACCGGAATCGATGAGCCGGCGCTTCTGTCACTTCAGGTCCGGCTATTATTTTGCAGCTTTGTCTTTTATCGGTTGAGAAACCAGATACCGGCATTTAAATATCCGGCGAAGACGAGCGTGATGAGGTAAGGCAGCTGAAGCCGGCCGGATGCGGGGGAAATTCTGCTGAATTCCATGATCATCCGGATTACCAGTACGATGAGGAGCAGCAGCCAGATGAACGCCAGAGAATAGGCTGCGAGATTAAAGAATATCAGCGGCCAGATGAAATTCACCGCCAGCTGAAACCAGTAAATTCCGGGGAGATCGAAGTTTTTCAGCCCGGAGGAGCGTTTTACTGTCACCAGATAAGCCGAGACTCCCATAAGAAGAAAAAGAGCTGTCCAGACGACGGGAAAGACGGAGGAAGGGGGAGACAGAGGCGGCTGATTCAGCTGCCCGTAATCCTTCATGGCGTTCCGCGTCAGAAATCCGGAAATTCCACCTGTGATGAGAGGAACCATGAGATTCAATATAAGAGTAATCCATTTGATTTTCATAGCATATCTCTCCTTTCTGTCTTTTATTTTTATTCATACGACGCCAAAATATACGGCCTAAGCGCAAAAATACCGGAAGTACAGGGGAATGATTTGCTTTCGGATGCCAGTGTATGAAAGCATGCAGGAAGATGACGGAAAAACGAGCACAAAAAATGAAGAAAGACTGTGGAGATTGGTCACAGTCTTTCTTTCTGCATGTCAAACAATCTGAGAATTATATGGAGGGCGGTTTATGGGAGTAAACCGCTGCTGTTAGTCGAATTTGTTTACGGCTTTTACATATTTGCCGAGGATTCCTATGTTTACGAAATAATAGGAATATTTGTCTTTTTTCTTTACCTGAACGAGCTGTGCCTGCTGCAGTTTTTTTATGTGCTGAGATATGGTAGCCTGTGAGTAATCAAACTCGGAAACCACATCTTTGTTGCATACCAGCCGGCGAGCCGTATTACATCTCATAATAAATCTGAAAATCTTAATGCGAACAGGATGAGCAAGCGCATCAGAAACATTTGCGATCAGTAAAATTTCGTCTTCCTGGAGATCATCGCTTTCTTTACGTAATCTCATAAAAGTACCTTCCTGAATATATATCGTTTATTCTCTATGTACAATTGTAGCACTGTCGTAAAAAAAGTGCAACCTCATTTTTACGACAAATTATTAACAAAGAAAAAATAAAATAAATGAGAAAAATAAACGAATATATCTGGATAATATAAGTATATACGAAAAGAGTTTTTGTATCAAGATGAGTTTGGAAAGAAAGATAAAAAAAGGAAAAATATCAGAAAAAGTATTTTGTGCGGATCTGAAATTGAAAAGCGGGAGGAAATTTCATACCGTGGAATTCCCTCCCGTCAGAGATTTAATATTCGTAATATTCAGGCGGTACATCTACTTTTTGGAGTTCGTCGTCGTAATCGAAATTTCCTACGATATAATCCAGATGTCCGTCTACGAACTGATATCCTTTTTCCAGCACGTATTTGACCGGAATCTGAATTTCGTAGTCATCGAGATCGCCTGATTCCAGCGCAGTCTGGAGATAGTTTCTCGGAATGACCATGAGCACATGGCCTTCGTGAGAGAAATAATAGTGGAATTTTTCCAGTTCCGGCGGAAGATCGCCCAGATAAGGTGCGTCCAGCGTGACCACCTGCATGTCGAAGACACTCTTTCTTACGTTGAGATCTTCGAAGCCGAATTCTTTCATGTCCTTCAAATCCATTTTATGATGCCTCCTGACGAAATCTTTTTTATTCTGATGCGGACAGCTGTTCGCAGCCCGCGGTCTGTCTCTCTGAAAAAGTCCGTATGCAACCGAACCGTTTCACTGCTTTATCTATTATATCAGAAAATACCGGCCTTTAAAGATAAAAAATTAACAGATGTCGATAATTCCGGCAGAAAGAGACGGGATCGGAAGGGGTCTGAATAAATTTAAAGGTTGACTTTGACAAACATAAAATAGATAATAGAAACAGATGCGTATAGGAGGAACATCAGAATTATGGTTATAAACGGCAGAACAGTACACAATTTAAAACTGACAGAGGAAGAAAGAGTTCTTCTGGAAAAAAAATTCTCGAGTTTCAAGAGGCTTCCCGTGGAGTCAAACAACGTATGCCCCAATTATTACAATCCGTATCATGATCCAAGAAACTGTCCGGGTTCCTGCAGATACTGTCTGTGGGACGGTGTTCTGAGCGAGGAAGGTATGTAGCGGATATCTTTGTAATCTGAGAAGGAAAATAATCATGAGACAGAACAGAAACTGCACCCTGTCGCCGGCCATCGAAAGCGGCCTGCACGCGGGGTGCAGTTTTGTCCTGATGAAAAGAATCCGCAGCATGGGAATAGACACTCTGTCAGGATGAGAGTTTTTCGACTTTTTCCGTGACTTCTCTGTTCAGAGGAGCGGACTGATTGTATTCGTCAGCGAGGCGGCATATGACGCCGTTTATCCTGCGGATTTCCGTAGGGCGGCCGTTTCTCACATCCTGAACCATGGAGCAGAAATTGTCGCCTGTTGCCTGGGCTACCGATTCGACATGCTCCCAGATCTTCCCGCTGTCGTAGGAACGGCCCGCGGCTGCGAATATGGCAACGGCTTCATCGATGAGGCTGCGTGCATACCGGGAGAGTTCGGGATCCTCGCTGATATGTCTGTTGGAGCAGTCGTTCAGGGCACAGACAGCGTTGATTCCGATATTGACGAAGAGTTTGCGGATGACGGCATCTTCTGCATCCTCTGTGATGACCGTTTCAAATCCGGCTTCCGTGAATATCTCCGCGACTGATGCCAGCATTGCGTCAGAACCGGGAGCTTCCGGATGCAGCGCTCCTATGGTTGTCACACCGCTGCCAGCGTGGTTCACTGTCCCGTCCGGAGATACGTTGGCTCCCTGAGCTGTCGTTCCGATGATGATGTGGTTCGGATCTGCTGTCTTTTCGATGTCGGTGTGATTTCCGTATCCGTTCTGCAGTGTCACGGCGATGGTTTTCTTTCCGAAGAGGTTGCTGTGCATCCGGACGGCTTCCGCGGTTGCAGGGGCTTTGACGGCGATGAGCACCAGATCGCAGGGAACGAGGTCTCTCGTGTCCGTGACTGCTCTTGCGGGGATTGTGCGGACGGTTCCGTCTCTTTCGGCGATGACGATACCTCTGCTGTTGATGGAGTCGGCGTGGCTCTGAGAACGCACGACGCAGGTGAGATCGTGTTTCTGGGCGAGTCCGGCGGCGAAAAGAGAGCCGATTGCCCCGGCTCCGAGTATGGCAATTTTCATATATGAAACCTCCTGTCTATTTTTATAATACCGAATCCCGCGTATTTTGGCAAATGATGAGACGCTGTCGGGAGTGAAAGAGGAGATAAATATGAAAGGAAAAGAAAGTAAAAATATGGAAAAAGAGGACCGGATACTTCTGGCCGGTATCGAAGACAGGATGCGGCGGTCAGAAGAACGGTATATGCTGACTTCCACAGCTTTTCTCGATCTGAGGCAGCGCAGTCTGGCAAAGACGTTTCTGAAGGGGTTCGGGGGCGTAAATTTCTGTTTTTACGGAGGATATGAAGATGCGGAGCGTACGGTCTGTGTCTTTTTTCCGGAAGGGTTTATGGAGGGAAAAAGCCCGGAAGAGCATTTTGCAGCGATTCCGGAGGAAGATCCTCTCGCCGCCGTCAGAGCCATCCGAAAGAAAGGAGCTCCTCCGCTGTCTCACAGGGATTATCTTGGTGCTCTCATGGGACTCGGCATACGCAGAGAATCGGTGGGAGATATTCTCGTACGGGAGGACGGCGCGGATATCATTCTGTTAAAGGAAATAGCGGATTTTGTACTGATGAATTACAGCAAGGCGGGGAGAACGCCGCTGGAACTGTCCGGGATCCCCGTAAGCGGACTCATTTTCCGGGCGGGTGAACGGCGTGAGGTGACAGAGAGCGTGGCGTCTCTGCGCCTGGACAATCTGGTGTCGGCGGCTTTTTCCGTATCGCGGAGCAGAGCGGCGGAAGCCGCTGCAGAGGGACTGATTTTTATAGACGGCATCAGTGTGAAGAAACCTGACCGTATCATCCGGGAGGGAGAAAAAATCGTCTTCCGGGGCAGAGGAAAAGCGGTCTTTCTGGGTGTGAAAGGAAAGAGTTCCAAGGGACGGCTTATAGTGGCGATAGAGAAATACATCTGAACATATGTCCTTGGAAATGAGAAAAGATAAAAAAAAGGCATCCGAAATCCGGATGCCTCGATTTTTATTCCGGAAGAAATGTAAATATTTTCATCCGGTGATTAAGAGAGCAATTCTTGCCGTCGTCGGAAGATTTCCGGTTAGGAAAGAGCTTCCGTCAGTTGAGGAATGATCTGCTTTTTGCGGGAAACACAGCCCTTCAGATACATTCTGCCTTCTTCTGCAGAGGTGAATGCTTTTGATGCCGCTTCGTCTGCTCCTGCACCTGCAGAGATCAGATCGGTGGATTCGTCGAGAATGTCAGTCAGCATGAAGAAGATCATATCGACGCCGTGATCTGCAAATGTGTCGTTCATATATGCAGTCATACGGCCTTTTAATTCATTCAGTTCGTCCGCATCCATGGAAGTTACCTGACCTACACCGAAGGTAACGTCGCCTGCAGTAAATTTTTTGTAATCCATGTGGAAGATTTCGTCAGGTGTTTTCTCCAGCAGATTGCTGCCGGCTTTGAACATTTCTTTCGCATATGCCTGTACATCTTCAATGCCCGCTATCTCCGCCAGAGCTTCCGCAGCTGCACGGTCCTGATCTGTGCAGGTAGGAGAGCGGAATGCCAGTGTATCGGAGAGAATTGCAGAACAGAGAATTCCCGCGATGTTTTTGTCGGGAGTCAGACCGGCTTCACAATAGTGGAGATATACGATGGTGCCTGTGCATCCCACCGGCATCATTCTGACGTAAAGAGGCTCCGCTGTCTGAACGTCGCCCAGCTTGTGATGATCGAGAATTTCCAGGATTTTTGCGTCTGTGATATTGTCTGCCGCCTGTGCTTTCTCGTTGTGATCTACGAGAATTACCGTTTCGCCGGAAGCGTTTTCCATGAGTTCCGGAGCTTCGATGCCGAAGCGGTTCAGCACGAATTCGGTTTCCGGATTGAGGGAACCTGCTCTTCTCGGAATGTAGGATGTGGTATTTCCGGCAGCGTTTTTAAATGCGGCGTAACCTGCTGCGGAGCAGATGGAATCGGTGTCAGGATTCTTATGGCCGATAACGTAAACTTTATTATTGCTCAAAGTGTATTCCTCCTGTTTATTACATGTTTTTCAGTTTAAATTAATTTTACACGTCTATAGGCATATGCACAATATACTATTTTTGTACATATTAAAAAACTTACTGTCCATTTTCAGGTCTGATCAGAAAAAAGAGGGGGAACGTCTATCTGATGTCTGACAGAGGACGCAGAAGTTCAACCTCCACGGTTTCTCCAGCACGATACATGGTTACGCCCGGCGCTGTGATGAGCATGGCGTCGCCGGAAAGGGGCGGTTTTCCTGAATTTCGTGCATTTGTACGAGAAGCGCTGAGCGTGCCGTCTTCATTTCGGGTGAGGCGGAGCATGCAGAGAAATTCCACGACACCGGGAGCGGGGATATCCTCGGAGAGAAACACGGGAACGGTGACGCGCCTCGTCTGAGGCAGGTTCATGGCTCTGGCGATTACAGGACGCAGACACCATTCAAACCCGTAAAATGCGGCCGCAGGAGGGCCGGAAAGATTAATCACCGGTTTATTTTCCGCTACTGCCAGACCGAAGGGCCGGCCGGGAGCCGCTTTTACCCAGTGGCTTATCATTTCGCCGGTCTCTGCGATGATTTTCGTATTGTAATCCTCCAGGCCTTTTGAAGATCCCCCGTTGATGATGACGATGTCGCATTCGTCCAGCGCCTGGCGGAGAACCGTCCGGAGTTCTTCTTTCACGTCTTTTGCGATGGGATAGCAGACGGGTTCTCCTCCCATTTCACGGATGAGATGCGATGCCAGGACAGAGTTGGATTCGATATTCTGTCCCCGCCCCGGCAGGGTTCCCGGAGGGACGAGTTCGCTTCCGGTAGGTATGAAGCCCACTTTCGGTTTCCGGATGACGGGGAGTTCCGTGATTCCTCCCGCAAGAAGGGAGGCGAGATCGGGAGCTGTGATGATACGGCCGGCGGAGACGATCGTTTCTCCTCTCTTCATCATGGATCCGGCGCCTCTCACATTCATACCCGGCTGAAACGGAGTGCCGGAGGGAAGGTGAATGGAAAGCGAGCCATCTGCGCCGATGTCGACATCTTCGATTCGGATAACACTGTCAAAGGCATCGTCGAAGTCGTCGCCGGTATCCGCCCGTATGTAGTCGATACCCGGTTTCCAGGATGATGTGTCCGGCATACCTTTTTCGAATCTCCGGGAGTCCACGGCGATTCCATCCATGGAAGCTGCGCGCACCACGGGAAGATCGAACTGTATCGTCTGATCTTCCGCCGGCACCCGGCCGTAGGATTCTTCTGCGGGTATGATTTCCGTCCTGATTTCCGGATTCCATTTTGCGAAAAGACGCCGCAGAATTTCTTGTTTTGTCAGATTTTCAGCATTCTTTTTTTCTCGTTCGTTCATGCTGCATACATCTCCTTTCAAGATGGTACGGACCGTTTTTTATGCTGAATTTCAGGTTCATATGCTAATATCTCATGGAATGGTGATAATATTTATCTTATCACACGAAAAATTATGATAGAATAACATTTTTTAATTTTGTGGAAATCGGACGGAGTTGTGTATAAACCGGCCTGATTTACCGGATAATGAATACGTGAAATGAGGTTTTTTGCACAAAAAATATAGGACGGAAGGAGATAAGAGAGGAGGAATGAATCGGAAGATGAGGACAGCGGCAGAAAAAACGGGAAAATGGTCTGTATCGTTGCCCAAAGGCATTGTGGCCTGCCTGCTGGTCTGCGTTTTACTGCTGGCGGCGGGATGCAGCATGGAGAATGGGATTTCACCGTCAGCATCGGCTGATGACAGCAGTGTGATAGCTGATGCGGGGAGCGGCGGGACGGTTGCAGTAGATGTGAGCGGCCGGATGAGAGCAGATTTTCTCGATATCGGGAAAGCGGACTGTATCGTGATTCGCAGCGATTCGCAGACTGCCGTGGTAGATACGGGATATGAGGATACTTCGCAGACAGTTCTCGACTATCTCGAGTCAGAAGGCGTGGAGGAGATCGATTATCTGATTCTTACACATTTTGACAAAGATCACGTGGGAGGAGCCGCCGCACTGATCGAGGCGTATGATATCGGGATGATCCTGCAGCCCGATTACAGTGCAGATGAAGAGGACTCCAAACCTTACCGTCTCTATGAGGCTGCGGTTGAAAAATATGACCATAATCCCGTGACTGTCAAAGAGACGTTGACTCTGATAATGGAAGATATCGTATTTACGATTTATCCGCCGGAAAAACTGGAGTATGACAGCGACAAAGACAATAACCGTTCGTTGGTCACAGTGGTGCAGCACGGGGATGTGCGTATGCTTTTGGCCGGGGATGCCGAAAAAGAGAGGATCGATGAAATTCTGACCGGCATTCCGGATCTGGAGTCGGATCTTTTAAAGGTACCTCATCACGGTCACGAGGAGAAAAATTCCGAGGAACTTTTTGAGGCGGCAGATGCACAGTACGCTGTGATCTGTGCGGACCGGGATGATGGAAAGGACGGCCCTGACGAGGATATCATCGAAGCGCTGGAAGACGGAGGTACAGAAGTTTTTGTCACGGGCGACGGCATCGTGCAGGCGGTCAGTGACGGAAAGAGTCTGAATGTGAGTCAGAAATGATGTGGTCGCCCACGGGCGGCCCACAGTGTAAAATGACAGAAAAAATCGGAAATGTGCAGCAGCAGCTGTCGTTTTCGGGCAGAAAAATAACCGGGAGCTGTTTTTTTCAACAGTTCCCGGTTATTTTAGTGCGCCTGGCGGCGCACGTTTCTAACGGGTGAAAGTCCCGAATCCGCCC
>JAHZHA010000024.1 GCA_019420525.1 Bacillota bacterium | reverse complement strand
TCATACAGAATATGATATCGTACGGAACACGGTGAATTCCCTGCTGAAGTACCGGATATCATCTTCTGTATGAAACATTTCCTTTCCGCCGTCATCTGTAAAAACCAGCTTGCGAAGATTTTCCGCGTCAAAAGGCAGATTCAGGCCCGACCACGGGGTCTCCGCCCGATAGAGGATTCCTGACTCTTCCGATTCCACCTGAAATAGATTTCTTTCATCTGCCCGAGTCTGGCGTATCGTTGCAAACATCACTTTTCTCCTTGTTTTTATTCTTCTTTGAGCAGCGGTATCTCCGGCACTCTAGAAGCCACGAAAGCTGCAGCCGCTATCGGGATGATATATGTCACAGGAAAACACAGCAGCAGGACTGCCACCACCATAAGAGGCTTCCTCATGATGTAGCCGCACATAGCGGATACCGTCATAGCTACCGCAAAGCCGCCGTCGAGAACCGACGCCGCGTTTTCCATACCTGTAGCCAGAGCGAAAGCATATCCTACCGCAACCCCCGCATAAATCATCGGAAAGATATTTCCGCCCCGCCATCCGAAATTAATGCAGACGTTTACGAGGAACATCTTGGCAGCGGCAGCCAGTATCAGTATCCACGCCGAATACTCGGTCCACTTCTCTATGAGCTCCGCCATCTGATGTTCACCCGAAAACATACTCTCCGGAATGAAATGTCCGATCACGCCCAGCAGCACGCCGGCAGCTGCCGCACTGACGATTTTTCTGTTCTGCATCCGCCGGCCCGCACAGGCGGTGAGCTTCTGAAACAGCAGAAAAACCACTCCCGCCAGAATGCCCGCAGCGATCAGCAGAAGCGACCATTTCCACTGGTCAAATCCCACGGCGTGTTCTCTGGCGAAGCGCGGAAGAGATCCCGAACTTCCGAATACCGTGCTCAGTCCTTTCATGGCCAGCATTCCTCCTGCCACGCCCGCACAGTAGATGAAAATGCGGCTTTTTTTGGACACCAGTTTCTCTCTGTATTTTTCACTTCTGTCGTCCGGCTCGAGATTTCCCACGATGCCGAAAAGAGGCGAGCCGAAAATGACGCCTACTGCAGTGGCGATACCGGTTTCTGCCATAGCGGCCACCCGGTCGCCTTTGTATTTCAGCCGGTCGCCGATAAGTGTACAGATTCCGGCGATAAATCCGGAAAGTCCGGCTTCCGGTCCCACCGCTCCGCCGAAAACCAGCGGAAGCAGTGCCGTCAGCACTATGATATGAAGCCGGTCATAGGGATACCCTCCGTCAGCCTTGACTTTTCCCATCACCTGATGAAGATTTTCCGGCATCGCGCCGAACCTGCGCTGTCCCAGGCCGATGAGAATCCCACCCGTTGTGCAGACCGCCAGACTGTAGACCAGCGTCCCCGAAAGACCTAGACTTTCTGGGATCCGCGTCCAGATCACCTGGATTCCCGCATTCATAACCTTCAGTATGAGCCATATAACAGCTCCTGCCGCACCTCCCATCAGCATCGAGAGGACGGCAAACATAAAAATACCGGCTGTTTTTTTCATCAATTTTCTCCCGTCTCTTTAAAATTCTATTTCTTACATTCATTACATTGATGTATCACATTATTACATCTTGATTATTTATTTTATCATCTTCCCTCATCTCCGAAAAGTTGCATCTCCAAAAGTTCATTGTATTTCTATAAACATAGAAGCCATACCTCTCTAATCGAGGCATGGCTTCTCATCCTATCTGTAAAACTCTTATCCTTTCTTCTTGAACCATTGGAGATCTCTGTGAATTTTATCGTCTTCTCCGTTTTACGATTCGATGATATTGAATGTCGGCGTAAATGTCACCATGTGTTCCGACAATTTGCTCAGAACGTCCTGATCGCCCTCTACTTTTATATACTGCTTCTGCAGATCGCTGTCTCCCGAAGTTATTGCCATGAGAGCTGCTGTCGGCAGGGTGAGCGTGGCGTCTGCCTCATCGGAAGAAGCGCCTTTCTGGTACAGCAGAACACCGGATTTTACGGTGACGAGATAATTCTCGTTTTCATCTGTAATCCTTAAATTCAGAAGGAGATTCAGATCTTCCGCCGCGTTGGAATCCAGAGAAATGCCCATGTAATCCAGCATCATCTCAGCCGTCATGGATTTCCTCTGATCCGCATTGCCCTTCGTCCGGTATTCCTCACCGGTGAAGGCTCCCTCTCGCAGTTCCTTGGCTCCCGAAAGGTACGCGTTCCTCCAGGTTCCGGATTCCGCCTGGTAGCCCAGCTGCTCCAGGGCGTCGGCGCACAGATATCTGGCATCTTTATTCTCCGGATCCGCGTACACGAGAACCGACGTGATCTCTGCCACCCACTGATATTCTCCGGCGTCGAAGTCCTTCTTCGCCTTCTTCAGCACTTCATCCGTATCGCCCAGGTATTCCACATACTTCTCGGCGCTCTCGCTGAGAGGCAGCTTGTTGAGATTGACCGGATTGGCGTCATACCATCCCATGTATTTCTGATAGACCGCTCTGGCATCGTGAGCCACCGTGCCGTAATACTGACGGGTATACCAGACTTTTTCCATGTCTTCCGGCAGTTCGATCATATGAGCGATCTCATCCTCGGTATATCCCTGATTGATATACAGCAGCGTCTGATCGTTGATGAATTTATAGATGGCCGCTGTATCTTCCATGTATGTATTGACCGTCTCATTGCCCCAGTGCGGCCAGTTGTGGGACTGGAACACGACTTCCACATTCTCGCCGTACCGGGTGACGGCTTCCATGATGTACTGCGCCCAGGCACTGCCGTCCCGGACTTCCGCACCTCTCAGGGTGTACAGATTGTGCAGAGTTCCCGTACAGTTTTCCGCCATCCACAGAGCCTTTTTATCGGCAAACCACGTATTCATCTCGGCAGGAGCCTCCGTACCCGGCGTCATCTGAAATTCCATGGTAACGCCGTCGATCGTCCTGGTCTCTCCAGTCTCGGTGATGACGTCATTCGGCGTGATATATGAGATCGTCCCCTTTGACTGTCCCATTCCGATACCGATGGCCATAGCGCCCTGTTCATTTTTTTCCAGGAAATTGCCGTACTGGTAATTCGCCCGGCGTCCCATAGCCGTACCCGCGTAGACATTTTCGCTGGCTGCGTGTTCTTCAAAGCCCTCCGGCACGATGATCGGAATGTCGTTCTGTTCCACATATTCTTCCGACACGATACCCTTGATTCCGCCGTAGTGATCCACATGCGGATGGCTCATGACGATGCCCTTGACAGGCCGTTCTCCCAGCTCCTCATTGACCAGCTGCAGAGCCGCTTCGGAACATTCCGTGCTCATCAGCGGGTCGAACACGATCCAGCCGGTATCACCCTCGATAAATGTGATATTCGTCATGTCATAGCCCCGGACCTGATAGATACCGTCCGTTACCTCAAAGAGCCCGTAAAAATGGTTATTCTGCGTATTTCTCCAGAGACTCGGATTCACCGTATCCGGAACGTTTCCGTTCTCGTCCTTGAGCTCCAGCTCATCGGGAGCGGCGATGAGTCCTTTCTGAGCGAATTCCTTTTCCTGCTCATCGTCAAAATTCAGCAGCGTATACACCTGCTGGTTGGCCTCCGCCGTGATGTCGGTAGCCCCTTTCTGATCGGCGTTCAGGCCTAGATCCTGACTGCCGCATCCGGAAAGAGCCGCGATAAAAGCACACAGAAGCGCCGTCCCGACGATCTTTTTCATCCTTTTCATTCTTCTCCACCTCCTGTAATTTTATATGATAAATTATAATATATTCATTGTAAAATATCAATTCAGACAGAATAATTTATAACATTTCAATGTTTTAAACTTTTTCTGATATGAAGAAAGCAGAGCTGAAAGAAAATGAAAAAGGCGGCTATTATTTTTAGCCGCCTCATCATCTTATACAGGCAGATCCGTTTTCATTCTGCCTTTTTTCTTACCGTTTCGCGTAGACAAACGGAGCGTTTCCGTAAGTCATCTCGAAGAGATAATAATTATATCCGTCTCTGCGCTTGGCCATAGTCAGCTCCGTATCGTAGATGTAGGTGCGTCCGCCGATGTCGATTTCGATCCATCCGTGAGGCCGTCTGTTGTGGCCCACCAGACCGGCTACTTCCCGCGGATTGTAGCCGATGTTTTTCACCAGGTAATAGTAAGCTGCCGCAAAGCTGTAACAGTTGCCCTTGTGCTTCTGGAACATAGGAACCGCGTATTCTTCTGTCCATCCGGTAGCGCCGGTGCTCAGAATCGGTCTGGTCAGGTAAGTGTAATTATTTATCATATAATTGAATGTCGCCTGGAGCATCTGGTGCTGTGTCATTCCCGGCGTCACACAGGCCCGGGTGGCAGCCCGCATCAGTTCATCCAGCGTGGCGTTTCCCGTGACATATTTTCCGGATGCATCATACCAGTGACCGTCGATATATTCGTTGGCCGCGAAAAATCCGTCCGACTTGACGCGGTATAAAATTCCGTTGATGACATGGGTGCCTTCCGACAAAGTCGTCTTTTCTTTCGTGAAGGATGTCCAGACTTCACCTGCTCCGCTTCCGCTGTATTCGTGGCCGATGGAAGCTTCCATGATGTCATAGTAAGCCCAGTGGCTTTTTTCCACATCCGGGAAGATCCGTATGCCGGCTGCGGAATTTATCGTATTCTTATCTGCCGATCTGCCCAGCACGCGGTTCGTGATGGCGACAGCCTCAGATCTCAGAAGCGTGCCGTTAGGATGGAACGTTCCGTCTTCATATCCGTTGATCCATCCTTTTGCCGCAGCGGAGACAATAATATCATAAGCCCAGTGGTCTTCGGATACGTCGGTAAAGGTGATATCCGACTCTGCGAGTTCGCTGAACCTGGACAGAATCGTCAGAAATTCTGCTCTGGAAATCAGTACATCCGGCCGGAAAGCACCGCCGCTGCCGTTGATCACGCCGTAAGACGCCAGTTTATTGACCGCTTCGGCATACCAGGCGTCCGCCTTTACGTCACTGAAACTGATATTCTGCACGACATCCGCCGGTGAAGGATTCAGCAGCAGAGAATAGATCATCTGAGCCGCCTCGGCTTTCGTCAGTGCGGAAGACGGATTGAACAGACCGTTGCTGCTGCCGTTCATGTAGCGGACATGATCTGCCGTATTCAACTTCACCGTCACCTGAGGCGCAGCCGGTTCGGCCGGTTCTTCTTCACCGGGATCTTCCGCTGTGCCGGGGGCTTCCGTCACATCTCCCTCCGCCCCGCTTTCACTCTCATCCGATGCGATGTCACCGTCGTCAGTTTCTCCCTGAGCAGGATCCTCCTGAAGCACATCATCTCCCTGCAGAGTGTCTTCCGCCTCCGTCGTCTCCTGCTGAGTCACATTTTCTTTCTGCGCCGCATCCGGATCCTCCGCACCATGAGCTGTGAGAGGAACCGACGTCAGCGCCACAACTAATGCCAGCGCCGCACAGCACAATCTGAATTTTTTCATAACTCTCTCTCCTGTTTTCGTTCCGATACTTTATTTCTTTCCGGCTTCAAAAGACGGCTTCCGCCTCCGGCGCGCCGCTGTCCTTGTCAGCCATACGATTCATCCGAAAAATATACCGGCGGCATACTTTCCGAAGTTCATCACATATATTATAAATTATATTTGCGGTGAATCATATATTTTTATGGATTCTTTCCCGCTTTACAGCGGACTATTTTTGTTTTTCTGTATTTGTAGAGACCAGGCTCATTCCGTGAAATTGCTGCAGAATCTCATGAGAATTGCAGCGATCTGGGCTCTTGTCAGTTTTATGAATATCTTCATTGGTTACGGCAAAATAGAAGCGGATGCCCTGTCGCTCCAATCTGTATAAATACGTTCACCATTTACAGTTTTGTATGCCCGGACTCTCAGATGTAAAACCGTGCAGTCCTGAAAACTGATTTCATAGCATGCATTCTGCGTTTCATCGGCAAATTTATCGGTATCAAAATAACCGTATTCCACCTCGTATCCATCGGCGCCATCCACCTCATTCCATGTGATCTGAGTATTCCGGGCGATTCTGAACCGCCATTCCGGTGACACAGTACCGCAAATC
>JAHZHA010000023.1 GCA_019420525.1 Bacillota bacterium | reverse complement strand
TAACTTTCTTGCTGAATCACAGATTTTCACACCTGTATTTTCTCGCCTTTCTCATCCGGACAGCCCGTTTCTGCCGCCGGACTTTAAAATCGCGTCCTTGACATACCTCCTCTCACATCTGCATCATGGCCGGAGCCACTGTAACAAGAACGAGTGAAAACAACATCAGAATCAGAGGAAGCGTCAATTTTGAATCGATCATTCTCATTTTTTCCTGAACTGATTTTTTTTCCTTTTCTCTGAGCAGATTTCCTTCTGTTTCCAGTTTTTCAGCCAGCGCATTGCCTTTTCCGATATTATCTTCTATAATCGCACTGAATCGCATCACCTCGCTGATTCCCGTACGTTCTGCGAAATTGTGCCATTCCCGGACGACAGAAGCGTTCGTCTCTCTGACCCTTCTGCCGATTTCGGCTGCCTCAGCGGCCAGCGTATTGCTTTTATCGTATTCGGCCTGCAGACGACAGTCATCCGCCGCTTTTTCCATCGCTGTCATCACTGTCATCCCGCTGTTCAGCAGCAGCACCAGCTTATCCATAAAAGGCGGAAAATTCTTTACGATACCTCTGCAGTAACGGGCAGCCTCACGTTCCGCAAAAGAATATCTGCGGAAAACAAAGAATACAGTTACAAGAATACCTCCTGCCGCCAGCATTCCCGCACTTCCTGTATCATATTTTTTCCATTTCAGAAATACATCTTTTCCGATCTGCGACGGAAGCTCCACAGCAACACCCTCGTCTCCGGCGGATATCTCCTCTGTCATCGCCTCAATCCGCCTGAAGATCGACTTCTGATACAACACGGGATCCTTGCAAAGAACTACATCGAAAGACACTTTCTTCTCGTGCCCTCCGCACGTCATGTAGGCTGTCAACGTTACCGTCTCTTCTTCCTGTACCAGCTCCAGAACATCATAACGTCCGTCTTCCGAGATCAGAACCGGATCGGATGATTCCCAGCCGATGAGAATTCCCTTTCCTTCGTCCGCCGCCGGCAGAGAAAAATCTTCCGTTACAACGCGTCTTCCTTCTTTCTCCGGACAGACAAGATCTGGCAGCTGCTCCGCGTATTCCTCCAGAATCCTTTCTTTCTCTTCCTCATCCGTTTTTTCTTCTCTGACGACGATACTGACAGATCCCTTTACCGATGTCCCGCCTGCTTCCGCTTCCACGGTCAGCGGTATTGTCTGCTGCCCTTGTCCGCTTTCCGGCCTCTGAATCCTGGTAATATCTCCCGCATTTCCCAGCGACGCCAGGTATAACACAGCTGCCGCAGCCACCACTGCAGACAGAACTGCCGCATACAGAACCGCATTTCGCCTGCGGCAGAGCTCCACCGCTTTTTCCAGCTTCTCCCCGGAATATTTCACTGCCAGTTTTCTCTTCAGCACTTCCGGATCTCCCAGCAGTTTTTCCGGGCATACTCTTTCTGCCACACGGTAAACTACATCTGCAGAATGACGCAGCCATACCGGCCAGTATCTTCTTTCCAAGGCTCGACTACCTCCTTTCCAGTTCGAAACATTTCCTTCTCGGAAGCTTCGACTGACTTCCGGCCTTTGGCGCTTCTGCCTGACATATCAACGGGAAACAGATTTCTGATCACTGACAATAGCGCATGTTTCCTCAGTCGAATGAAATCAACCGAAAACTCCAGAGGAACGATCCCGCCGTGCCAAGCAGTGAAATTCCCATTATCAGTCTGCCTTCCGCCGTCGTATACATCAGCGACAGATAATCGGAAGAACTCATATTGATCAAGAATATTACCGCCGGAGGCATAAGTGCCAGAATGCGGCTTTCCAATCTCTTCTGTGACAATAGAACGTGCTTTTCCCGCGTCAGTTCGATATTCTGAGTTATAATATCGCTCGCCTTGGCGATCAGTGATGAAAGATCACCTCCTGTCCGTCTGCAGGTCACACAGACATCGACGAATTCGGAGATCTCATGTATATGCGATCGTTCCGCTAAATCCCGCAGCAGCGGTTCCGCATTGCAGTTTGTGTCGCGAATCACATGGATCATGCGCTTCAGTTCTTCTGCCATACAGCTTTTTTCGCCGTAAATCATAATCAACATTCCGTAAGCATCCTCCATAGCTTCTTCCAGACTTCGTCCCGTATTGACGGATGCCGACACAGAATACAGAAAATCCCGGAACTGCAGCCTGAGATCATTCTTTCCGGCATCTGCTTTCATGCGTTTATAGACCGGCAGGAGAAAAATGGAGCACAAAGCCGTCACAGCACCGGCCGCATAACTGTGAAAGTAGAGATAACCGCACACGACTGACCCCAGAATTCCAGCCAGAAGAACTCTTCTGCGTTCACGTCCTCCCATCACATAATTGTCGTAATCCGCTCTGACTGCCGTTTCTTTTTCTTTCTCATGCCTGCCGCGTTCTTTCCCGTTTCCCGATTTTTTTTCTGTTTTCATTCCAGGCTGAATCCTCTCATTTCAAGTTTTTCTCTGTTGACCACACTGTTTCCCGTCGGCTCAAGCATCCCCTCAGTGCCCGCCTCCGGACGAAACCGGAACAGCCGGTTCAACACGGGTTTTCCTCCTTCAAACCCCAGAAGTTCTGAAATATCCAGTACGCGTCTCGAACCGTCACTCAGTCTCGCCAGATGTACGACAATATCGATTCCCGAAGAAATCTGTCCTCTGACGGCATCTGCCGGATATGCCACGGCTGAAAGAAACATCGTCTCTAGTCTGCCGAACACACCATATGCCGAATTGGCGTGAATTGTGCTCATCCCACCGTCGTGCCCCGTATTGAGAGCCGTAATCATATCCACAACCTCACCTCCCCTGACTTCACCCACGATAATACGGTCCGGCCGCATGCGCAGACTCGCTCTGATCAGATCGCGCATAGATACCATTCCTTTTCCCTGTGAATTCGCATTTTTCGTCTCAAGTCTCACCAGATTTTCAATCCCCTGAATCTGAAGTTCAGCCGAGTCTTCGATCAGTATGATCCGTTCATTCCGCGGAATATAGTCTGTCAGTGCTCCAAGCAGAGATGATTTTCCCGAACTCGTCCCTCCTGAAATCAACAGATTGTATCCGCTTTTCACCAGTACCTCCAGAAAATCCGCGGCTGCCTGTGTTAAAGATCCGGATATAACCAAATCTTTCATCGTAATCCTCTTTTCCGGAAATCGCCGAATCGTCAGAACCGGCCCTGTCAGCGAAATATTCTTGTACACCGCATGCACTCTGGAACCGTCGCTGAGCCGCGCATCAAGAATAGGATTCATCTCATTGATCTCCCGGTGCACTTTGCCGGCAATCCTCATGATCACCTCCTCCAGAGCTTCATCCGACGCAAACGCCTCTTCAATCCGATACACTTCTCCCCTACGTTCTACAAAAATATGTTCTCTGCCGTTCACCATAATCTCGTTGATCTCCGGATCTTCCATATATGGCTGAAGAAGATCGAGTTCCCGGCGCATCGAATTGAAAACGCCATTGACCAGAGCGATCTTGTCTTTGAAGTTCATCCTTCTGGTGAGCGCACTGTGAAAAACGTATTCCTCGATCCTCATTCGTATCTCTTCATCCGATTCGGATCCGGCGCCTCCCACATTCATCCTTATCTCATCCGAGATTTTCCGGATCAGAAAAGCTCTCTGACTGTTTTCATGCAAAAGAAATCACTTCCTTTACTATGCTGTCTATCGCAGCTGCAAAAGAACCCGTCATACTGATCTGGCAAGCTCCGTCGGAAACAAAAAAGCTATGAGGATCATAAGGTACGGAAAAAGATTTCATCCTGCTTCCATATCCTTCTTTCCTGTCCAGATTGATGTCGAATCTCAGTCTATCTTCCTCCTTTCCCTCCTCATTTACGACAATCCGCATCGTTCCCGGTCCTTCCAAGCATTGATCGAGAATGTGAGTGCACCATCGGCCGGTGACTTTCTCCGTATCCTCTCCATAAGGTGACAGAACAAACATGATCTCCGATCGTTCCGCGATCATCGCCGTCACTTCGCTGACGGAATTGTCAAGATCCAGAATCAGCGTATCAAACTGTTCTGAACGGCTGAGACTATCTATAAAACGCTCCATCTCCGTCCTTTCGAGGCCTGGCAGTTCGCTGACTCCGTCCGGAAGACAGAAAGACGAAACTCCGAAACGATCTTTCATTATATATAAGGAAAGAGAATTTTCCGGCGCCTCCCCAGCGAAGAGATGATAGAGATATTCGTTCAGTGTCCTGCATGGATGTTCGTTATCATGCACAAAGTATTTTCCTATGTCGTACAACAACGACATGCTTATAATCAGGACTTTTCTCTTTCTTTTCTGTTGAAGCAGCCGAGCAAGTATCAGAGAGAACGACGTTTTTCCCGCTCCTCCACAGGTACTCGTTACAGAAATAACAAAAAAAGTTCCTTCGTTGGACACAAAACCACTGCCGATCCTGAGCTCCGATGCAAAATAATTAATATGCGAAACAATATTTGATGCGCTGATATACTTTTCTACAAATTGTGCTGTCGGTAGGGTTTTTCTCAGATCATCAAATTCCGCTTCATTCCGGTACAGAAATACAGATCGCTCCGACAACGACTCCATTCGAGGATCGGACAGATATTCCCCGCCGGCACCTCCAAAAATATAAATGTCATACTCACCGCTGGAGGGTGAATCTCCGTGATATTTTCCGGATTTCCAGCTATTTAGATCTTCTGATGTCATGCTGATATTTCTGCACGCATGCACCATAAACTGAGAAAACATATTGCGAAACCAGTCGTCATCGTCGATCAGACACACATTCACTCTCCTCACAACTCTTCCTCCTCTCATATTTACATTTTTTTACAGCTCAATCCTAACATTCCAGAGAGTATATGTCAATATTTTACTGGAAATTTTTGTTTGTTATTTTTGACATATCTTTTGTTTCATTTTTGGAATATATCTGTGATTTTTCTCTTTGACTGTCATAAAGCTGTAACATTGTGAAATAATTAATTAGCTCTTGTTAAATATTTAATTAGATTGCACCATATTGACATTAATTCTTTCGTTATGTTAATCTATAGTCACAAGGAAGCGGGTTGTCAGTTTCTACAATACAAACTGCTTTATCCGCCAAAATATAAGATATTTTCTTTTGTTGAAATTCATTTTCAATGCTGCAGAGAAAATATTTCTGTATTTTTCACTTGTCAAAAACATTATCATGATTCTCCGGCAGCCGTCGGCAGCAATTATGATTGTTTTGAAATATGCGCCGGTATTTGTGTGGCATCAGATTTCGCGTGCATATTCTAAAGTTTAACCTACCGTTTATTAAACAAGGAGGACAAATTGGCTAAAGAACTCATTATCAATTCAGTCGAAACATTCGAAGAAGCTTTACCAATCATTCGTGCTTCACAGGAAGAATTCAGCAAGTTTACTCAGGAACAGGTAGACGCTATCTGTGAACATGCTGCTATGGCAGTAAGTAAAATGCGTATTCCTCTCGCAAAGATGGCTAATGAAGAAACTGGTTATGGTATCGTTGTTGATAAGATCACTAAGAACCAGTACGCATCTGAACATATTTGGAACTACATGCGCCATGCTAAGACTTGCGGCATCATCGAAGAAAATCCTGAAGCGGGTACTAAGCGCGTAGCTTCCCCTAAGGGTGTAATCGCAGCGATCGTTCCTACGACAAACCCGACTTCTACTACGATTTACAAGATCTTAATCGCATTAAAGACGAGAAACTCCATCATCGTTTCTCCACATCCAAATGCAGTAAACTGCACGATCGAAGCTGCAAGAATCATGAGAAATGCAGCAATCGAAGCAGGTCTTCCTGAAAATGTAATCAGCTGGGTTTCCGTACCTTCTCTCGAAATTTCCGATGTAATGATGAAGAAGGTTGACCTCATCATCGCTACTGGTGGTGAAGCAATGGTACACGCAGCTTACTCTTCCGGTACTCCGGCTCTCGGCGTAGGTCCTGGTAACTGTAACGTAGTTATCGACGACACTGCTGATTTAAGAATGGCTGTAGAATCCATTATCCACTCCAAGACATTTGATAATGGTATGATCTGCGCAACTGAACAGCACATCACTGTTTTAAGCAGCGTATATAAGGAAGTAAAAGCCCTCATGAAGGACGCTCGTTGCTACTTCCTCTCTAAGGATGAAGCTGACAAGGTTGCTGAAGTATTCTTCAACCCTAAGACTCACGGCGTTAAGGCTCCTGCTGTAGGTCAGACTGCACTTCGCCTTGCTGAAATGGCTGGTATCGAAGTTCCTGCAGAAACAAAAGTTCTCGTTTACGAAACTGACGATACTTCCCACGACAATCCATGGGCTAACGAAAAGCTGACTACACTCCTCGGTATGTACAAGGCTGATACACTTCAGGAAGCTTTCGACATCTGCGAAAAGCTGGTATTTGAAGGTGGCGCTGGTCACACTGCTGCTATGTACTGTGATCCTACTGAGGATGAAAAGATTAACGCTTTCGCTGAACAGATGAAGGCTGGACGTATCCTGATCAATACTCCGACATGCTTCGGTGGTATCGGTGACCTCTACAACTTCGATATCGCTCCATCCCTCACGCTCGGACCTGGTTCCGTAGGTCACTCTTCCTACATGGGCAACACTCATTACGAACAGTTACTCGACATCAAGACTGTTGCAATGAGAAAAGAAAACATGCTCTGGTTACAGCTTCCTAAGAAGTTATACCACAAGACTGGTTGCACTTCTGTAGCTCTCAAGGAAATGAAGGATGTTTACGACTTCAAGAGAGCATTCATCATCACAGATGCTAACCTCTATCAGATGGGCGCATGCGACAAGATCATCGCTCAGTTAAACGATATGGGTATCAGAACTGCAGAGTTCTTCGACATCCGTGTTGACCCTCAGATCCAGGATGCTATGAAGGGTCTCCCTAAGATGCACGAATTCGAACCAGACGTAATCATCGCTGTTGGTGGTGGTTCCGCTATCGATACTGCGAAGATCATGTGGATCATGTACGAAAACCCTGAAGAAGCGTTCCTCGACATGGCTACAATCTTCCTCGATATCAGAAAGAGAATCAGATTCTTCCCTCAGATGGGCAAGAAGGCTAAGTTAGTCTGCATCCCTACTACTGCAGGTACTGGTTCCGAAGTTACTCCGTTCACTATCATTTCCGATGCGAACACTGGTATGAAGTGGCCAATCATCGGTTACGAAATGATGCCTGAAATGGCAATCGTTGACGCTGACCACATGATGAAGCTGCCTCCAAGAGCAACTCAGGCTTCCGGTTACGATGTACTCACTCACGCAGTAGAAGCATACGTTTCCACTTTCGCTACAGAATACACTGATGGTTTTGCTAAGTCTGCTGTTGAAATGGTATTCAAATATCTCCCTGCAGCTTACAAGTCCGCATTCAAGGATGCTAAGCCAGACCCTGTAGCTCGTGAAAAGATGGCTGATGCTTCTGCTCTCGCAGGTGTTGCATTCGCTAACGCATTCCTCGGAATTAACCACTCCCTCTCCCACAAGCTGGGCGGCTGGTTCCACATTCCGCACGGTACTGCAAACGCTCTGTTAGCTCCTTACGTATGTAAGTTCAACGCTCAGAAGCATCCGTACCACATGGGTACATTCTCTCAGTACAAGTATCCTCAGGCATTCGAAAGATACGTTGAACTGGGTGAATTAATCGGCGTAAAGGGTAAGAACGACGAAGAAACATTCAAGAACTGGATCAAGGCTCTCGAACAGCTCAAGGCTGATATCGATATCCCTGCTACTATTTGCGACTGGCTCTGCGAAGCTCACCCTGAAAAGAGCGCAGAAGATTGGGAAAAGGAATTCCTGGCTGCAGTAGATCAGATGTCTGAATGGGCATTCCACGATGCATGCACAGGAGCTAACCCTGTATATCCTATGATCGGCGAACTCAAGCAGGTTTACCTCAGAGCATTCTACGGTGACGAAAAGTTCGTTGAAAAATATGGTGACGTTCTCTGCGTTGAAGTTAATAACCCTACTGATACTCACGCTGCTTACCCACTCGGTCTCACAGCTGAAATCGGTGAAGACAAGGTTGGCGGATTCAAGTAAACCTTACATCAAGTAAATTTACATTGAAAGTCAATCACTCAGATATGATTTAATGAGTGAAGCTGGTGCCGGCTCCGTCCGGTATCAGCTTCATATCATAATTCGTACTGATATTAGAAAATAAGGAGAACTCATATATGAACATGCTCAATCTTCCTAAAAAAGTATATTTCAAAAAGGGTTCCATGGGTGTTGCATTCAGGGAATTCGCTGAAGTATACGGCTTTAAAAGAGCATTCATAATCTCTGACGCTAACCTGTACAAGAACGGCGCTCTCGATTCTGTAGAAAAACTCATGAGAAAAAAGGAAATCAGAACAGCTGAATTCTTTACTCTCGATGAAGTTCCTACATTTGAAAATGTACGTAGCGGACTGCCTAAGATGCTGGAATTCCAGCCTGATATCATCATCGGTATCGGCGGTGGTTCTGTTATGAGTGCTGCAAAGGCTATGTGGCTCCTCTACGAAAATCCTGAACTGGATCTCGAAGCAGTTGCTGCAAAGTATAACACGCTGGCTGCAAGCGATAATGACTTCCCTGCCGTAGGCAAGAAAGCCAAGCTCGCTCTTATGGCCACAACAGCAGCTACAGGTGCGGAATGCTCTCCATTCGCTGTACTGGCTGATGACAAAGGTAACAAATGCGTAATTGCAAGTTACAGCCTTGTTCCTGAAATGGCAGTCATCGATTCCGTATTCTCAGAAACGGTATCTGCAGAATTAGCCAAGAATGGTGGTCTTACGGCTCTCTCGCTTGCTGTAAGAGCTTACACTGCTCCGGGTGCCAGCGAATATACTCAGGGATTTGCAAGAGAAGCAGCAGAATCTATTCTCGCTAATCTGGAAGCAGCAGTTGCAGGATGCCCTGCAGCTCGTGAAAAGATGGCATCAGCTGCCGCTATCGCAGGTCTGGCATACGCTAACGCAGCCGATACGATCGATCCTGCTTTAGGTGTATACCCTACGGAAGCGGAAAAGAAAGATTCGAATGCTCAGATCATTGATCTCGCAAAACATGTTGGCATTGACGGTGCTAGCGATGCAAAAGTATTCGCTGCATGGATCAGTGCTTGTGAAAAGCTCGCTTCATTATAATCCGGAAATTCTCGGTTATTGAACGATCCGGAGTTTTTTGAAGCGGAGAAGCTGATATAAATATGCTTCTTCCATTTTTCCAAATACACAGAAAGGGGACACTTTTCATTTATGGAAGTGTCCCCTTTCTGGTTTCTTTTTATATTGTTCTTACTCTTTTTATCTTTCTTCTTTCTGTATTTTACTAAATGCAGTCTGGTGTTTTTAAGTCAGATCAGTTCAGACAGTATATAATTGGATATATCGGCTCCTCTGATCGAAAATCTCAGATGCTGTCCATCGAAGATCAGATATCCCTCATCGATGAAGGATGCCATTTTCTGTCCGAATTCGTCGAGAAAAGTCACACCTGTCCCTTCAAACCTTTCATCAAACCAGGACAGCGAAATCCCTTCTCTCTTACGCAGTCCCGTAAAAAGAGTCTCTGAAATCTCGTCTCTCAGCGAGTTTTTGTACATATGCCAGGGTTTTATATGTCCCCGTATATTTTTCTCCCCTCTCAGAATCCGATCCAGGTACTCCGATATTCCGTCTTCGTTGCAAAAACGCACACCGCTGTGAAATTCGTATTTTCCGGTGCAGTTCTCTCTGTCTTCTTTCACAATTCCATCCAGAATTCCATCATAAGGATACTGCAGGTAAGAATGTGCAGAAACTCCAAAGCCCGCATAGTCGCACATAGACCAGTATTTCAGATTGTGACGGCACTCTCTGCCCGGCAGCGCAGCATTCGATATCTCGTAATGACAGTAACCCGCTTCTCCCAGAAGTCTTATTGCCTCGTGGTACATCCTTCTGTTTTCTTCATCACTCACCTGCTCCGCTTCATCTCTTCGGAACATCTCGTAAAGAGGTGTCCCTTCTTCGATCTGCAGGCTGTAGAAAGACAGATGATCCGGTCGCAGTGAAAGCGCTTTCTGCAGTGTCTTCCTCCAGGATTCCGATCCGGACCCCGGAATGCCGAAAATCAGATCGATATTGATATTGTCAAATCCGGCTCTTCTGGCATCGTAAAAGCAGGCTTCCGCTTCTTCAGACGTATGAATCCTGCCCAGAAATTTCAATTCACTGTCGCAGAAAGACTGTACGCCGATGCTCAGACGATTGACTCCCGCCTCACGGTAACGTCTCAGACTGACGGGATCAACCGTCGCCGGATTGACTTCCATCGTTATTTCAGCGTCATCTGAGAGAAGTCTGACCGTTTTCCGCAGATTTTCCGCGATATCCGAATCCGGATGCAAAATATGAGACAACAGATCTTCCACCAGTGCGGGATCTACGGCGGAAGGCGTTCCTCCTCCGATAAAAAGAGTATCTGCGAAAGGGATCTCCTGTTTTTCCTGAAAAACCCGTTCCGTATAAAGACCCGGATCTATATCTGTCATGCAGCCCGGACTCTGATCCTGCTCTGCGAGGCAGCTCAGGGACTCACGGAACATCGAAATCTCCCGTTTCAGTCCCTCAAAATAATCCGACTGCAGCTTCTGACTGCAGCCGGGAATGGAATTAAAATCGCAATAGATACATTTTCTGACGCAGAACGGAATGTGAATGTAGAGACCTGCTTTCTCTCTGCCAAATGCTCTGCCTGTTTTCATAATATAATCCTTTGGCAGCTGGTTTTCTGCCTATTTTCCTTCATCATATTTCAGAACGGCGGTAAAGGCTTCCTGCGGAACTTCTACCGTTCCGAACTGGCGCATCCGTTTCTTTCCCTCTTTCTGCTTTTCCAGCAGTTTTTTCTTACGGGAGATATCCCCGCCGTAGCATTTTGCCAGTACGTCTTTGCGAAGAGCCTTGACCGTCTCTCTGGCGATAACCTTCTGTCCTACGGCAGCCTGAATCGGCACTTCAAACTGATGAGAAGGTATGATCTCTTTCAGTTTGGAACAGACGAAACGTCCCCGGTCGTACGCCTCGCTTTCGTGTACGATCATCGAAAATGCATCTACCAGTTCTTTGTTCAGGAGTATATCCAGCTTGACGAGGGAAGACTTTTCGTAGCGGACAAACTCGTAATCGAGAGAACCGTACCCTCTCGTCTTTGATTTGAGCGCATCGAAGAAATCGTAGATGACCTCGTTCAGAGGGAGTTCATAATGAAGAGAAACTCTCGTCTCCGTAATATATTCCATATGGAGCATGGTTCCCCGGCGCTGCTGGCAGAGTTCCATAATAGCGCCCACATAATCTTTCGGCAGCATGATGTCAGCCTTGACGATAGGCTCCTCGATATGGTCGATTTCGGTGAGAGGAGGCAGATTGGACGGATTCTGAACCATGACGGTATCTCCGTTGACCATCACTACTTTGTAAATTACACTCGGTGACGTTGTGATGACAGCAAGTTCAAATTCCCTTTCCAGCCGTTCCACGATGATTTCCATATGAAGGAGTCCCAGAAAACCGCAACGGAATCCGAATCCGAGAGCTGCAGAATTCTCCGGCTCGAAATGGAAAGCCGCGTCGTTTACCTGAAGCTTTTCCAGCGCATCTTTGACATTATCGTATTTTTCTCCTTCACCCGGATAAATACCACAGTAAACCATCGGGCTGGAAGCTTTGTATCCGGGCAGCGGCTCAGCGGTCGGAGCGGAAGCGTGAGTGATCGTATCGCCGACATTTGCATCTCTCACCTGCTTGATACTTCCGCAGATATATCCTACCTCACCTGCCCTCAGTTCTTTCACGGGAACAGGAGACGGAGCATAGACACCTACTTCCGTAACTTCGTAATTTTTCCCGGCATTCATCAGACGGATGATATCTCCTTTTTTAACCGATCCGTCGAAGACACGGGTATAAATCACCACGCCCTTATAATTATCGTAATAGGAATCGAAAATGAGGGCTTTCAGAGGCGCATGAACATCGCCCTTCGGAGGCGGTACATTCTTCACGATATCTTCCAGTACCGCCTCGATGTTGATACCTTCTTTGGCGGAAATCAGAGGAGCATCCTCCGCCTCGATGCCGATGACTTCTTCTATTTCCATCTTCACTTCATCCGGGCGGGCACTCGGCAGATCGATCTTGTTGATCACCGGAAGAATCTCCAGATTTTCGTCCAGGGCGAGATAGACATTGGCGAGAGTCTGCGCTTCCACCCCCTGTGTGGCATCTACGATGAGAACGGCTCCCTCGCAGGCCGCCAAACTCCGGGAAACCTCGTAATTGAAATCGACATGACCCGGCGTATCGATGAGATTAAAGATATATTCGTTTCCGTCTTCTGCATGATAGCTCAGGCGGGTCGTCTGAAGTTTGATCGTAATGCCGCGCTCTCTCTCCAGATCCATATTGTCCAGAAACTGAGCTTTCATGTCTCTGTGAGCCACAAGACCCGTTTTTTCGATGAGCCGGTCGGCCAGCGTCGATTTTCCGTGATCGATGTGCGCGATAATGCTGAAATTCCTTATATATTTCTGATAAGAATCCATTGATCAGGTCCTTTCTTTTCTGTATGCTGCAAGGCTTTCCACAGTTCCCCGGAAAGCCGGAACATTCTGCTTTTTCGTCTCCCGCTGAATCGGCTGATTCAACCATGTGGTCTTATATTTTATCATTATTTTGGAAATTCAGCAATATTGAGCGCTTCAGCTCTCTTCCGCCAATTCGGATGCGATGCCTCCGGAAAGGAGGACTTCATAGCCCATGATTTTCACTTCCACCTCCCGTGAGTTTTTCCTGATAAAAGAAGAGGTAAAAAACGGTTCGTTGCCGACGGAACTTCCCGCCTGCGTGTCGATTTCGATGATCGATGCAGACGCTGCGAACAGGACGGCAAATACGAAGATTTTTTTCAGCAACCGGAATACCGTGGTCCGCAAGCGTTTCCGTCCCTCTACAGTTTTCTTTTTTGTCTTCTCCATTTCCATATCGGCTCACATCTCCTTATCCCGCGTACCCCTGACTCAGCCGGCGGAAATCAGGCTATGACTTCCGCAAGAACTTTGGCCAGATACGGCATCGCCGCATTGACTTCGTCGATCGTGTTGGCGTTGTTGCCCATTTCTAAAAGAATGTAGGTATCACTGACGTATTCATTAAATTTATACGGTTTTTCCACGATCGGCTTAGCAAAGCCGGGATACATTTCATTCGCTTTGTTCGTTATCGTTTCGGCAAATGCCCGAAGTTTGTCATAATTGTCATTCTGTGTACCCACGACGATGCAGAATGCCGCCACAGTCTTGCCGTCGATCGTCGCAGTCTTTCCTTCTCCCGAACTCGTCGCTGCGTCACGGTGCAGATCGATGACCAGCTTTTTATTGGAATAAGATGCACAAAGCTTTTTCACCGTTTCCAGAGATCTGTTGTACGATTTATTATAAGAAGGATAATCGTGAAGGGTCATATCGTGGACGACACTGAATCCGTGAAGCTCCAGACGTGCTGCCAGTGTTTCTCCCGCCTCTCTGACGGTGGACTTGAGTTCCGTCGTGTGGGCGTTGGAAGAAGCTTCAGGAAGATAAGATTCCGTCGCATGAGTATGGTAAATGATAATATTTCCTTCTCCTTGTTTCAGATTTTCTCCTCCCGACTGCTGAACCGCCGCCTCCGCTATGCCGGAAGCTTTATCCGCCGCTGCAGATACGCCGGAAATCGCATTTTCCGACAGTCTTATCTCCGGTGAATTTTCGCCGTCAGCTGCCGTATAATCGGTCAGAACGATTCCGCCGACGCTCCCCGCATCTTTTGCTGCGTCAGAATTGCCATCTTCTCCTGCTCCATTTCCTTCCTGATCGTCGTTTTCCTCCTCCTGCCGGTTTCCGGAAAGCGAATCGTTGCCGAAATCCGATATTTTTCCGGCCGCCATCGCCAGCACACTTTCTCCTTCTGTAAGATCCGCCAGTTTTTTTGCCGCATCACTTTCTGCGGGCAGAAGTGTCAGAATCATGATCATCGAAGTTGTCCAAAGTATTCCGTTAAATATCCTTCTGCCCGGACTTCGTACCCCGGCGCTGCTTCCTGTATTTCTGCGTCTCCGCCTGAAATCTCCTTTTCTGCGGCGGCGGTATACAGCTCTGCGATATCTTCCTGTATTTCTCATTGCGTTTCTCCTCCCTGATATTTTCTACAGAAATATATGCAGGAAAGAAAGCCGTCATGATGAAAACTCAGGAATAAATTCCGGGGTGTAAAGTGAGATTGACAGCGTATGCTATGATATCGGAAAAATCGCAGATGATCCTGTCGATTTCGGTAGATGTCACGATCATGCTGATTCCCTTCTTGTCGACAAAGGCTTCTGCGGCTGCCGCATCCGTCAGATATCCGTCCAGAGAATCGAGAATCAGCGTACGGGCATCGATCACAGTCGGAACTCCGATCGCCACAACCTTTACTCCCAGAGTATCCTCATTGAGAGCCGTTCTCATGTTTCCTGTCCCTGCTCCCGGTGAAATCCCCGTATCGCAGATCTGTATCGTATTACTGATCCGTTCCACATTGCGGGCAGCCAGAGAATCGACCGCGATGATCACGTCAGGATCGGCGATCTCTGCTGCTTTTTTTATCATATCAGCTGTCTCGAGCCCTGTGCTTCCAGTCACCCCCGGGCGGAGCCCGCTGACACATGCCATTTCCTCATCTCCGTCTGCTCCGAACATCAGAAAATAATGGCGTGTGATTTTTACCTTCTCTGCAGTCCTGGGACCGAGAGAATCGGGCGTTATCCCGTCATTTCCCAATCCTACCACCAGAACTTTCAGATGATAATGAAAAGGAATCAGCTTTTTCAGTTCTGCCGCACAGATTCTCGCGATTTCCTTTTTTTCTTCTTCTTCTGCACCTGCCGCTCCTTCCGCCTCTACGGTGATATAACTGCCGCAGGGTTTCCCCATAATTCTGCTCCCCGTCTCATCTTTCACGGTGATTCTCGTTACTCTGATTCTGTCGGAATAATCCTGGACATCCACACTGACGCCCGGAATTTCGCCCTGATTTCCCTGTGACTCATCGTACATTTCCTTATTTTCAATGGCCAGATCCGTCCGGAATGACATAATTTCCTCCCCAGCGCTACTGCGCACTGCTCTGTGATGCTGCCGCTTTAACGTTTAAAAATATTTTTTGCAAAAAAACAAGGATAATGCACAGATTTTCTTGATTAATGGAAAAGAATAGATTATAATAATTAAGATATTTTGCGAAAGTGGGGTGAAAAAATGGCAAATATTAAATCGGCTAAGAAAAGAATCTCTGTAATCGAAAAGAAAACAGCGAAAAACAGACGTATCAAAGAGCATATCAAGTCCGTCACGAAGAACTTCGAAAAAGCTCTGGCAGAAGGCGATATGGATACGGCTAAGGAAAAGCTGAGATTACTCGAAAAGAAGCTCGACAAGGCTGCTTCCAAGAACGTTATTCATAAGAATAAGGCTGCAAGAAAAGTATCCAGAATGACGAAGAGATTCAACGAAGCTCAGGCGAAATAATCTCACCCGTCCCCACAAAGTGCATAAGTTAAATGCACCGGATATTAAAAACGAAGGGTCACGTGTCTCTCCCTTCGTTTTTCTCTTTTTTGTATCTTTTCAAGAAATGCCGGAAAACGGCCGCCATGCGGACAGACCAGGAGAACGCCGAAAAAGAAAAGCCGGCGCCTCCGTTGCATCACATCGGCTGCGCGGCTTGCCTCTGCATTCGGACGTCAGTCAAGATATTTCTTGCCGGCTCCTATATTAATGATGCTGAGTATCGCCGTAGCGACCCCTGCTGCTGCCACAACGGCTCCCAGAACCATCGTCACGATGTTAAGACCCTGTTTCATATTCCTGCCCTGCCTTTCCTTGTCTCTGTATGAAAATTTACGTCATAGGGTAAACAGACCTTGCGGAATTTCCCGCATCACCCGTTTTTCAGCTGCCGGAACACGGCGCGCCGTCCGGGAGCAGGATCTTCCTCTTTTATATAGTCTATCAAAAGACACTTTTTTATTCAATATCCATTCTTCGACATGCACTTCCTGCACTTCTGTCGAGAATGACAATTCTCTCCTTACACTCTCCTGCGCTTTTATTTCTGCCGGTTATAAAAAAAAGATATCTCTCATAGTGATATAAAATGAAAAATTTATCTGAAAGAAAATCATATAAAAAAAGATTCCGGCTGCCCGGAAAAAATCAGCTGCCAGCGACAGAAAAGAGCAAACAGAATACCTGCGGGGACCACATGACATTCCCTTCACCGCTAGGTTCCGGTGACAGAGCTGCACTCATCGCGCCTTCCTTTGCCGTGACTCCGCAGCAGCTGGCTCAGGCGGAAAAATCCATCCGGCTTCTTGGACTTGAACCCGTCATCTTTCCTTCCTGCCGGAGCCGAAAAGATTACCTTGCCGGCAGTGACCAGCTCCGCGCCCGAGATCTTGAGACATCCTTCGCCGACTCCTCTCTGAAGGCCGTATTCTGCCTGCGGGGCGGTTATGGCGCTGCCCGGCTGCTGGATCTCATCGATTTTGACGTAATCCGCCAAAATCCGAAATTCTTCATCGGATTCAGCGATATCACCGCACTTCATACCGCATTCAACCAGAAATGTCACCTTGTCACATATCACGGACCGATGCCTTCGGCCCCTTACACCCGCTGCGACAGCAGAGTCACCCTTTATTCTCTCCGGCAGATGCTCTGCGGGAAACCCGGCAAAAAAGATTTTTCCATACGGCTCAAAAGAGCAAAACTTCTGTTCCGGCCCTCCGAGCAGAAAACGGTGACGCCGGACGACAAAACAGACATCGTCATGAAAGGCCGTCTGTGCGGCGGCAATCTCACCGTTCTGGCAGCTTCTCTGGGTACGCCTTATGAAATCGATACGACGGACAAAATACTCTTTCTCGAAGATGTGGGAGAGCGGACGTATCGCATCGACCGCGCGCTGACTTCTCTGCGGCTGGCAGGGAAAATCGCCTGCTGCAGCGGAATACTCCTGGGAACATTTTCAGACTGCCATCCCGCCCGGGGCGGCCGCACCTGTGAGGAAATCATAAAAGAATCCGCGGAAGTTGCCGGCGTTTCTGTGGTATCAGGGCTCCCCTGCGGACACAGCGCACCGCACCTCACTCTCCCCATGGGGGCATGGTGTCAGGTGAGCCGCATCCCGCCCTCCGCTCCGGACTCATCGCAGACACTCTCCTTCGGCGCGGAATCTCCGGCAGATCCGGAAGATCCCCATGAACCGGAACAATTTATTCTGCGGTTTTCCTCTCGATGACATTTCAGAAAGCCATCGGGGAAAAGCATCGTCCGTCATCAAAAAATCAAAAAACAGGCGGCAGATCTTCAATGATCCTCCGCCTGTTCTTCATTTCTCCGACAGATCTCTGCTTTTATCCTTTTTATCCTGTTTCGCCTGCCCGGAAAAAGCAGGAAAAGAGAACAATATACCTCAGTCGATGTCGAGATTATCCTGTCTTCGGATTTTTTTCGTAGTAGTTCTCGTAAAATCTTCTTTTCTCACAAAGACATTCCGGATCCGCTTGTAGCTCGGGAGATTTTCATTGATCTCACCGATGATTTTTTTCATCATCCGATAGATTTCATCCTCGTCAGGGATTTTTCCTTCTTTTTCCTGTATGAATTCCATATCCGGAAATATCTGAACGCCGACTACTTCTTCATCATTTCGAACAGATGCAAAGACCATCGAATCCGCCACATACGGACTTTCATTTACATAAATTTCCAGTTCCTCTGGGTAAACATTTTCTCCAGTCTTCGTCACAATGACATTTTTCTTTCTTCCCGTAAGGTAAATCCATCCGTCTTTATCCTGAAATCCAAGGTCTCCTGTGCTGAGCCATCCGTCTTCCGTAAGGACTTCCGCTGTCTCTTCCGGCATATTATAATATCCCATCATCACATTAGGACCGCGGAAGAGGATTTCGCCGATACCGTCTTCATCCTGGTCGACGATTCTCACTTCTCCCGTATGAACCGGAACTCCTACCGATCCGGCTTTACGGTACCGTTCTCTGGCGCTCTGGGGAGTTCCGGAGATCAGCGGCGTACATTCCGTCATTCCATATCCCTGAAGCACGGTGATGCCCAGATCTTCAAATCCTCTGTAAATATTTGGAGAGAGCGCTGCCGCACCGGTGATGATGATTCTCAGTCTGCCGCCCAGCTCCTTATAAATCTGTGAAAAAAGCTTTCTGCTCATATCGATTCCTATCGATTTGAAGCGATTGTTTATGCGGATCGCTCTCTTCAGAATCTTATCCCGGCCCTGCTTCTCCGCCTGTTTCCATATACGCGAATAGATCATCTCCAGCATCAACGGAACCGCGATAAACACCGTATTTCCCGCTTCTTTCATATTCTGGAGGATGTATTTGAGTCCTTCACAGAATGCGGTGCTGGCGCCGCGATAAAGGACGAGAAGCATGCCCAGCGTGCATTCATAAGTATGGTGAATCGGCAGAATGGAAAGCGTCTTGTCTGATTCGAGAATGTGAGCGATTCTACACACGTCCATGATATTCGACGTAATATTTCTGTGATTCAGCATAACGCCTTTCGGCGTGCCTGTGGTTCCTGAGGTAAAGAGAATGACCGTCAGAGCGTCGGGATCCACCTCTCTCGATGTATAGACAGAAGAACCCGCGCGCAGCAGTTCTTCGCCCTGTGCCAGCAGCCCGCGCCAGCTGTAAAGCTCGGCAGCGGCGCCCATCTCGTCTTTATCGAAAGGAAGATCTGCCGCCGTCGGCTTTTCGTCTTCTGAAGTGCGGTCTCCGTAAAATTCCATGATGATGAGATTCCTGATGATCTTCGAATCTCTCAGCTTCAGGCTCTCCGCTCTCGTGCAGAAAATCGTATCACAGTCTGCGGTTTCCATCAGATTTTCAATCTCCGCAGCCGAGAGATCCTTATCGACAGGTACGACGATCCCCGCGCCGCAGACGACCGCCAGATACGAAACGATCCATTCATAACAGCCCTGTCCCATCACGGCGATCCTCCGGTCAGACAGTCCCATATCCATCAGCTTCGTTCCCAGCGCCTCCACGTCATGCTTCAGAAGCCGGTAACTGATAGCCTGATACGGCTGTCCCTTCTCGCGCTTCACCCAGAATGCCGGATTTTCAGCGTAAAGCTCCGCGCTCTCCGCCAGCATCTGCTTCAAGGAATCGATCTGCCGGATATCTTTATACCAATATCTTTCAAAATCGTGTTTCATACGTACTCCTTCATCGTTGAACACTATCTTTTTCATAATAAATTATAAACATTTTCCGCTCCCTTTTCAATCACAATTGCGCCTTGCCGTAGTTGTACAGGCTATCTTCCGCGTCTGTTCTCATCGCATTACGCGGCAGTTTTTATCATATTTCCCGTGGCGAAAAATATAATTATCATATCGGACGGAGGCGCAAAAGACTTACGCCTCTTCTACAGAAAAACGGAGGAAAAGAAAGTGTATCATTCGAAATCATTCATTCCGCTGCTGTGTCTCGTCCTTCTCATCGCGGCTGTCTTTCCGTCATATGCCGCCGTTTCAGAAGAACAGCAAAAAGAGACGGCAGCCGGAGACGGCGGGCTTTCCATAGCTGCAGTCTCCTCCATACTCATCGACGCGGACAGCGGCACGATTCTCTTTGAAGACAATGCCGATGAAAAACTGCCTCCGGCCAGCGTCACAAAAGTCATGACGATGCTTCTGATCATGGAAGCCATAGATTCAGGCAGGATTTCATTCGATGACGAAGTCACCGTCAGCGAACGCGCAGCCGGTATGGGCGGCAGCCAGCTGTATATGGAACCGGGAGAAACACATACCGTCAGCGAACTGCTCACCGGAATTGCCACGGTTTCGGCAAACGACGCCTGCGTGGCCATGGCAGAATATATCTGCGGTACCGAGGAAATTTTCATCGAAAAGATGAATGAAAAAGCCGGCGAACTGGGACTGGAAAACACCCATTTCTCCAATACAAACGGACTTCCTGCCGAAGACCATTACAGCAGCACACGGGATATCGCTTCCATGTCAAAGGAACTTCTGTCACATGAAGGTATCCTCTCCTATCTCGCAAATGAAGGCGGAACCATAGAAGTAGGAAAAGAAGGTCATACTTCCACTATAGAGATGATCAACACGAATAAGCTTCTGAAAACATATAATGGAGCGAAAGGGATCAAAACGGGCTTTACTCAGGATGCGGGCTACTGTCTGTCAGCCTGTGCCGAAAGAGACGATCTGACACTGATCGCTGTGATTCTTGGCGCTGAAACATCTCAGCTGCGCTTCGAAGAAAGCGCCCGTCTTCTCGATTACGGATTTGCAGGATATGAATGCGTCAAAATCGCCGACAAAAACGAGATCGTCGGTACGGCAAGCGTGGAAAAAGGCGTTATCAACGCTGTAGATATGAAAACGGAAGAAAGAATTTCTCTCCTGGTAAAAAAAGGAGACGCTGCATCTGTCAGCTGCCGGGTCGTACCTTCCGGCAGCCTGAAAGCTCCTGTGAAGGAAAACGATGAAGTCGGCACTCTGGAAGTTTCAAAAGACGGAGAAGTCATAGCGGAATACCCTCTGACCGCCTCCACCGGTGCGGATGCTGCCGGACTGAAGCTGCTGATGATCCGAAGCGCCGAAATGGTCCTGAAATAATGTCGGAACTGCAGTACAACATATTGAAAAAAATGCGGTACAGACAGAGGAAAATCACGGAAATATTTTCGAAAGGATGAAAAGACATGTCTCATACACTTATCTCTCTGCCGACTTACACGACAGCCGCCATGGCTCATGACCTTCTGGCATCCAGGCAGATTCACTCCCAGATCACGCGGACGTTTGCCGGCCGGAACAGCAGCTGCGGTTACAGCATAAAAATCGACAGTCAGCATCTTCCGGAAGCACAGGCTCTTCTGAATCAGTCCAAATTTCCGGTTTTGAATATTTCACAGACGAATCGCTGATCAGAGCCGGTGAAAGCATCGAACAATCGAGCATCTGTAAGAAAAAACGCGCCAGCGGGGTACATTCTCATTGTCTGCACTCTGCCGACGCGTTTTCCTTTTTTCCATGCGTCTGCTTCTACGTGAGAAATACTCCGCGCATCCGCTTCGGCTGAAGTTAGAGGATCCGGATGCTGTCCAACATCTCATTCAGATCCGCTTCATAAGGATTCTTCCCGTCTTCCGTATAATATTGTATTTCTATGAGCAATCCACTGCCGTCGTCGAGACGGCACAGATAAGACTTTCCGCAGACCTCTCCGCCGTCCCAGACATCACTCCGGCTGTTCATCTCAGCCTGCAGTCCGTCGGCGCCCAGAGACACGGACGATACGTTTCCGGTCATGAGCGATTTTTTCACGTCATCGAAATACTCCGCTCCGATAGCCGATACGCAGAGATAGACGGACGGCTTGTCTCCTTCATACGTCTTCAGAGAATAATCGTCGTATCCTTCCACTCTGCGGTATTCATATCGGTCTGCATCGTAACGCAGTGAATATCCGTAATCACTCTCCCGAACAGTGATTCCTTCTGCCGGTTCCGCGCTGATATTTTCCTCCTCATCGCTCATTCCGCTTACCGCTTCTTCTCCCTCTCCGGAAGCTTCAGAATCCGGACTGTCTACAGAAAACTGCTGATCAGCCGAAAGAACCGATCCGGCACCTCCCGGCTCCGTACCGCTGTCTCCAGCACCGCCGCAGCCGGAGAAAAGCGACATCATCATGATAATTGCGGCCACGGCTGCCGTCATTTTTTTCATATATAACTCCTTTTCCCCGGAATCCCTCTTCCGGAAACTCTATTTCAGATATTCCGGATTGAGACCCTCCAGTTCAGGCAGGACGAAAATGCCGTCTTTGCGGACGAGCACATCGTCAAACCAGATTTCTCCGCCGCCGTAATCTTCTCTCTGAATCAGGACGAGATCCCAGTGTACCGCGGATTTATTTCCATTCGGAGCATCTTCGTAAGAAGAACCGGGCGTGAAATGTATACTGCCGCATATCTTTTCGTCAAACAGAGTGTCTTTCATCGGATGAAGCACATACGGATTGACGCCGATGGCAAACTCCCCGAAATATCTCGCACCTTCGTCGGTATCCAGCAGAGCATTGATTCTCTTATCGTCATTTGCATGCGCTTCGACGATTTTTCCGTTTTCGATGCGGAAAACGATATTCTCATAAGTGAACCCCTGCTCCAGAGATACGGTGTTGTAAGAGATCACGCCGTTGACAGAATCTTTCACCGGCGCCGTATAAATCTCTCCGTCCGGAATGTTGCACTCTCCTGCACATTTGATGGCCGGAATCCCTTTGATAGAAAATGTCACATCCGTACCCGGCGACACGATGCGTACTTTATCCGTGCGGTTCATCAGTTCTACCAGCGGATCCATCGCTTTCGACATCTTGGCATAATCCAGTGTGCAGACGTCGTAATAAAAATTTTCAAAGGCTTCGAGACTCATATTTGACTGCTGCGCCATGGAATTGTTGGGATAGCGCATGATGACCCACTTCGTGTGGTCAACTCTCTCGTCTATGACGGGACGCAGAATCTTATTGTAGAGATTCAATTTTTCCGGAGGCACGTCAGAGAGCTCTGATGTATTGTCAGATGCACGCACTGCGATATAAGCGTCCATTCCTTTCATCTGGTACATCTCGTAATCGCGCATGAATTCCAGTTGTTCACTGCTGCAGTTCATGATAATCTCCCGATTGAGAGAAGCGTCACTCAGGCCTAGATACGGATATCCTCCCGCCGCGTAGACAGCCCGGATCAGCTCCCGGATCAGCGGTTTCGCCGATGTTCCGATCTCTTCAATCAGAACCCGTTCCCCTTTCTGCACTCTGCAGGAATAATTGACTATCATATCTGCAAATTTCTTGTTTCTGTTGTCCATTTTTCCACCTCATGTAACATGTGGTCCGCCGCCGGCCTCTCCTCAGAATGCAGACGGGACAGACCGGCTTATCTGCGTGCCTTACAGATATTTCACCATATTGAGAGCCGTTTCGATCATGTCTGTGAATCCTTTTTCCCGTTCTTCGACAGACAGCCGCTCTCCCGTCACAAAATTATCGCTGACTGTGACCATAGCCAGCGCCTTCGCTCCCAGACGCGCAGCGTTCATATAAAGCGCCGCTGCCTCCATTTCAACCGCAAGGACACCCATTTTAGACCATTTTTTCCACGTATCCGGATCGTCGTCATAAAATACGTCTACCGATACGATATTTCCCATTTTCAACGGATGAGAGAGTTCTTCCGCCGAATGATATGCGGCGTGAAGAAGGCTGAAATCAGCACACGGTGAAAAACTGCCCGGCAGACCGTAAGTATACTGAAATCTGGAATCGGTAGATGCCGAAACAGCTGCGACGATATCCCCCAGATTCACATGCTCCTGATAAGATCCGGCGGAACCGATACGGATAATGTTTCTGCAGCCGTATACCTCCATCAGTTCGTGTGAATAAATTCCCATGGAAGGCATCCCCATTCCGCTGCCCTGTACGGAAACCCTCGTGCCTAGGTATGTGCCCGTATAGCCCAGCATATTTCTTACCTGTGTATAGCATTTCGCTCCTTCGAGAAAATTTTCCGCTATAAATTTCGCTCTCAGCGGGTCGCCGGGCATGAATACGATGTCCGCGATTTCGTCTTTCTCCGCACCGATGTGTAAAGATTCTGCCATTAGTATACCTCCTTTTTTCTTTCAGATACTCTGTATGCCTTTTTTCTCCGCACAGATGCCGGCGTCATCAGTCTATGGTCTTTCCGAAGAATTCCGCTGTACTCCTGATCTTCTTCATCAGAGCGTCAAAACCTTCCGGTGTCATGGACTGCGGACCGTCGCAGAGCGCTGCCTCCGGATCGTTGTGTACTTCGATCATCAGACCGTCCGCACCGGCTGCAATAGCTGCCAGAGCCAGCGGTTCCACCATCCAGCGGATGCCGGCGGCATGACTTGGATCGATGACAATCGGCAAATGCGTCATTCTGCGCAACATCGGAACGGCTGAGATATCCAATGTATTTCTCATAGATGTTTCAAAAGTCCTGATTCCTCTCTCACAGAGGATGACATTTTCATTTCCCCCGGCCATGATATATTCCGCGCTCATCACGAGTTCTTCCAGCGTATTTGCGAGACCTCTCTTCAGAAGCACTGTTTTACTGCATTTTCCCAGAGCTTTGAGAAGCTGGAAATTCTGCATATTTCTGGCTCCTACCTGAACGACATCGATCTCTTCGAAGAGTTCCAGATGCTCCGGTGTCATAATCTCCGTGACTACGGGAAGTCCTGTGGCTTTTTTCGCCTCCAGAAGAAGCTTCAGGCCGTTATTCTGGAGTCCCTGAAAGGCATAAGGAGATGTTCTCGGTTTAAATGCCCCGCCTCTCAGAAGCCCCGCACCGCTTTCTCTGACGTCCTGTGCCACTTCGACGATCTGTTCCTTCGATTCGATGGAACACGGTCCTGCGATCACCTGAAAATGGCCTCCACCTATCTTTTTCCCTTTGATATCGATAATCGTATCCTCAGGGTGCATCTTCCGGTTTGCCATTTTATACGGCTCTTGGACGCGCATGACATCTTCTACGACTTCATTTGCCAGGAGATAATCGTCTTCGAGAATAGAAGTATCTCCCACGAGTCCCCAAAGTTCTGTACCGACGCCCTTCGATTCATGTATATCAAAACCAAGTGCTTTCAGTCTGCCCTTCAGTATCGCTTTTTTTTCTATATCTGCTTCCTGTCTCAGTTTAATGACCAATTTATATTCCCTCCTTCAACCCAAAAAAGCTGTCTCCGAGCCGCACACCGGTTCTGCCTGCAGGCAGAACCGGTGTGCGGCAGTCAGAGACAGCTCCTTGTACTCATCATATTATATCAGCTGGGCAGGTTGATATGAAATTTTTTAAATGATCACGTTCTTTTCACCTTCGTCGACTTCCGCCTCTTCGAGCTTTGCCACCAACTGACCAGCTACAACCTGATCGCCAGGTTTTACATGGATTTTATCAATAACACCATCGATAACAGAGATAATGTTCGTTTCCATCTTCATGGCTTCAATGATCGCAATCGGCTGTCCTGCAGAGACCGCATCGCCTTCTTTTACCAGCAGCTTGACGATATTACCCGGAATGTTAGCTCCGATTTCAATATCACTGTCAATATCTGCCATGAGAATGGACTGTTTAGAAGCCTTTGTCACAGCTGCCTTATCCTTGATGAGAATCTGACGCATGAGACCGTTTACCTGGAACGTCAGCTCTCTGTTTCCGTCTTCGTCTGCATCTTTGATCTCGATCAGCTTGATGACGAGAATCTTGCCTTCGGAAATCTGAACCTCACCGATAGACCCTTCCATAATTCCGTGGAAGAAAATATCACTGTCAACATAGCGGAAGAAGCTTCCTTCTTTTCTCATCGTAGTCAGATAATCTTCGAATACTTTCGGATAGAGCGCATAGCTGACAGCATCCTGATCAGTAGGCTCGATGCCGAACTTACTCTTCAGTTCCGCTTTGATGGCGTCAAAATCTTCATCCGGTAGAAGCTCGCCCGGCCGGCAGGTAATCGGCTTCTTGCCTTTGAGAACGAGATCTCTCAGCTTTTCAGGGAAACCGCCTTCCGGCTGTCCCATCATACCTTCGAAATAGGAAACGATGGAATCAGGGAAGTCCATTCCGGCAGCCTTTTCATAGATATTCTCCGGAGTCAGATCATTCTGAACCATGAAGATCGCCATGTCACCCACCGCTTTGGAAGAAGGTGTAACCTTGATGATGTCTCCCAGCATATCGTTGACCTTGATATACATCTCCTTAACATCCTGGAATTTATGCTCCAGTCCGAAGCTGGCAACCTGAGGTCTCAGATTGGAATACTGGCCTCCCGGAATTTCATATTTGTAGATTTCCGCCGTACCTGATTTCAGCTCGGATTCATAATCCTCATAAATCGGGCGGACGGCACTCCAATATGTGGAAATCTTCTGAAGTCCGTCGAGATCCATACCAGTAGCTCTTTCTGAGAATTCCAGCGCAGCTACAGTAGAATTCAGTGCCGGCTGGCTGGTCAGACCCGCCATGCTGTCAAAGGCTGCATCCACGATATCAACGCCTGCGATAGAAGCCATCATCAGCGTAGCTCCGGCATTGCCGCTGGTATCGTGTGTATGTAAATGAATCGGTACTGTAACTTCATTTTTAAGCGCAGTTATCAGCTTACGTGCTGCAATCGGCTTCAGCAGACTCGACATATCCTTGATGGCAATCATATGCGCACCGCGTTTTTCGAGTTCTTTTGCCTTTCTGACATAATAATCCAGCGTGTACTTATCTCTTCTCTCATCGAGAATATCGCCCGTATAACACATCGTAGCTTCGACGATCTTCCCCTGATTTGCAACTTCATCCATCGCCACAGCCATGCCGTCGATCCAGTTGAGAGAGTCGAATACACGGAACAGATCGATGCCCGAAGCCGCCGCTTCCTTGATAAACTTTCTGACGACATTGTCTGGATAACTCTTATACCCTACTGCATTTGCGCCGCGGAGGAGCATCTGGAACAGGATATTCGGAATCTTCGCTCTCAGTGTCTCGAGCCGTTCCCAAGGATTTTCCTTTAGGAACCGGTAAGCCACGTCGAACGTAGCGCCGCCCCACATTTCCAGAGAGAAGAGATCTTTACCGTATACCGCCAGAGCAGGTGCGATACGCTCCATATCGATGGTACGCATTCTGGTAGCCATCAGAGACTGCTGCGCATCTCTAAGGGTGGTATCTGTAAAGAGAAGGGCCTTCTGCTCTAAAACCCAGTCAGCCAGACCTTTCGCGCCCTTTTCGTCAAAGATCTGCTTCGTTCCCCGCAGAGTTGCCGGATCTACATCGATCTCCGGAACAGTCGGAATATCGGCAGGCGGATTCTCCCACTTGACTTCATTTACAACCTTATTGCCCAAGAAACGGAGAACCTTCGACTCGGTATCTTCTCCGGTATAGACATTGAGCAGGTCAGGATGCGTATCGATAAATGCCGTATTGCAGGCTCCTGCGCGGAACGTCGGATGATTCAGAACGTTGAGCAGGAAGTTCCGGTTTGTCTTTACGCCCTTTATCTTCAGTTCTCCCAGCGCTCTGACCGCTCTGGAAGCTGCCACATCGAAATTTCTTCCGTAAGAAGTGATCTTTACCAGAAGGCTGTCGTAATACGGGGTAATCATAGCGCCCGTAAAGCCGTTGCCTCCGTCCAGACGTATGCCGTTTCCGGAACCGGTGGAGTAGAATTCAATTTTTCCGGTATCCGGTGCAAAAGAATTCGTCGGATCTTCGGTCGTAATACGACACTGGATGGCAGCGCCCCGCGGCACCACCGCATCCTGATTCGGAATACCCACTTCGTCGGAATCCAGAGCATATCCCTCTGCGATGAGAATCTGAGACTGGACGATATCGATTCCTGTCACCATTTCAGTAACCGTATGCTCTACCTGAATACGAGGGTTCATTTCGATAAAATAGTGATTTCCGTGCTTGTCCACGAGGAATTCCACCGTGCCTGCACTGCGGTAATTCACATGTTTTGCCAGCTTGAGAGCATCGCTGCACATCGCCTGTCTCTGCTCTTCAGTGATCGTCTGAGCCGGAGAGAATTCGACGACTTTCTGATGACGTCTCTGAATCGAACAGTCTCTTTCATAAAGATGCACGATATTGCCGTACTTATCGCCAAGTATCTGAACTTCGATATGTTTCGGCTCTTCCAGATATTTTTCAATGAAGATATCATCAATACCGAAAGCCTTTCTCGCTTCGCTCTGTGCATTGTTGAATTCTGAAATCAAGTCTTCCGGCCGTCTTACGATACGCATACCGCGTCCGCCGCCGCCGGCAGATGCTTTCAGCATGACAGGATAACCGCAGAATTCGGCAAACTTCTCCGCATCTTCCTCCGACTGAATCGCTTCTTCGACACCCGGAATCGTAGGAACGCCCACCTCATGTGCCACCAGCTTCGACTTGATCTTGTCGCCCAGCTGATCCATCATTTCATGAGTCGGTCCGATAAATTCGATGCCGGCATCTTCGCACTGCTTTGCAAAATCACTGTTTTCCGAAAGGAATCCGTAGCCCGGGTGAATGGCATCCGCACCTTTCGCCTTGGCCAGATCGATAATCTCATTGATGCTCAGATAGACGTCTACCGGTCCCTTGCCCTTGCCGATCTGATAAGATTCGTCTGCCTTTGTCCGGAAGAGAGCATTTTTATCTTCTTCAGAATAGATTGCAATCGTCCGGATGCCCAGTTCACTGCAGGCTCTGAATATTCTGATGGCAATTTCGCCTCTGTTTGCCACGAGGATTTTTTTAAATTTCTTCATTTTATTTTATCCCCCACATGTCATAAATAACTCAACTTTGCTATAACTTCACGTTCTGCGCCGTCAGCTCTCTCAGCTTTTTCAGAGCGTCACAGAGACCTCCAACGCTGTCGATAAGACCTGCTTCCACCGCTTCCTGCCCGTAGAATATCGTTCCGATATCGTTAGCCATATCATTTTTGGCATTCATCAGATCGATGATCACTTCCCGCCGCGCTCCCGACATCTTTACAATAAAGTCCGTAATGCGCTCCTGCATTCGTCGGAAATATCCGTAAGTCTGTTCCGCACCGATCACCAACCCTGTGGTGCGCACCGGATGCAGCGTCATCGCTGCACTGGGCGCGATAAATGAGTAATCCGCCGAAACCGCCAGCGGAATTCCTATGCTGTGGCCTCCGCCGAGGACGAGAGAAACGGTCGGCTTCGATATGGATGAGATGAGTTCCGCCAGCGCCAGACCCGCTTCCACATCGCCGCCCACCGTGTTGAGAACCATCAGAAGCCCTCTGATTTTCGGGTTCTCCTGCACCGCGATGAGCTGCGGTATCATATTTTCATACTTCGTCGTTTTCACATCTGATGCCAGAACGTTATGGCCTTCAATACTGCCGATTATCGTCAGATACTGAATGTCCGATTCAAAGCCGAAAGCATTCATCAGACAACCGAAGTCGTCGATGGAATTCTTTACCGCCGTTTCCTGATTTTCTGCTTCACTGTACATATTATATACCTCCCGAAGGATAGTATGACGCAGCATATCAGGAAATATTCTGCGGGCTTCCGCAGCATACCGGGAAAAAATCAGAGTCGAGAGCCGGATGCTATGTTCCTCAGCCGGTATCCGCTCTGAGCCGATCTCCTATTCTAAAAGACGAGCTTCTCCGCGATATAATCTTTGACGTCGTCCATCGGAATGCGGATCTGCTCCATCGTATCTCTGTCTCTGACGGTGACGCATCCATCATTTTCCGTATCCGGATCCACCGTAATACAGAACGGTGTACCGATCTCATCCTGTCTTCTGTATCTCTTTCCGATACTGCCCGGAAGATCGTAATCCACATTAAAATACTTCGCCAGCTCGTCTCTCAGTTCTTCTGCTTTTTCCGCCTGCTTCTTCGTCAGAGGAAGCACTGCAGCTTTATACGGCGCGAGAACCGGATGGAAATGCATTACCGTTCTCGTATCTTCCTTGCCGTTGGCTCCCACGACAGTCTCCTCGTCATAAGCCTCCACAAGGAATGCCAGCGTCACTCTGTCCGCACCCAGCGACGGCTCAATGCAGTACGGAATGTACTTTTCGTTCGTCACAGGATCCTGATAGGACATATCCTGGCCTGAGAACTCCTGATGCTGCCTGAGATCGTAATCGGATCTGTGAGCGATTCCCCAAAGTTCTCCCCAGCCGAATGGGAACAGATATTCAATATCCGTCGTCGCCTTGCTGTAATGAGACAGTTCCTCCGGCGAATGATCTCTCAGCCTCATGCTCTCATCACTGATTCCAAGATCTCTCAGGAACTGAGGGCAGAAATTCCGCCAGTAATCAAACCATTCCATATCCGTCCCCGGTGCGCAGAAGAATTCAAGTTCCATCTGTTCGAATTCTCTCGTCCGGAAAGTGAAGTTGCCCGGCGTAATTTCATTCCGGAAAGATTTTCCGATCTGCGCGATGCCGAACGGGAGCTTTTTTCTCGCCGTTCTCTGGACATTCTTAAAATTCACGAAAATTCCCTGTGCCGTCTCAGGCCTCAGATAGAGCTGTGCCGTGCTGTCTTCGGTGACGCCCTGGAAAGTCTTGAACATGAGATTGAATTGACGAATCGGCGTAAAATCGATATTACCGCAGGTCGGACATTTTATGCCCTTCTCAGCCATAAATTCTTCCATCTGCTCATTTGTCCAGCCGTCCACTACCTGGTCGATGCCGTGCCTGTCAAAATATTCTTCGATCAGCTTATCCGCCCGGAATCTCTCATGACATACTCTGCAGTCCACCTGTGGGTCGTTGAAATTGCCCACATGGCCGGATGCCTCCCATGTCTTCGGATTCATGAGAATAGCGGAATCAAGACCTACATTATAACGCGATTCCTGAATGAATTTTTTCCACCAGGCTGCTTTCACGTTATTTTTAAGTTCCACACCGATCGGACCGTAATCCCATGTGTTTGCCAGGCCTCCATAGATCTCGGAACCTGGAAATACAAAGCCCCTGGATTTTGCCAGAGACACGATTTTGTCCATAGAATACTTCCTGTGCTGAATCTTAGTGCTCATTTCTCTTAATCTCCCTGTAATATATTTTATTTCATAAGACAAAACACCACACGGACAGCCCGACAAAATCCGCGGACTTTTTTGTCCTGTATGGTATTTTATCATGTTTGCAGACATTTTGGTATACTTGCATATATGTATACTTTTATTTTTATGGCATTAAAAGATTAAATTTCTCTGCCTGTCATAAAATCACTCTGCCGCGGGGCGCCGGCGAACATGCGCCGGTATCCCGCGGCAGATTCGGTTTGTTCCGAATCCGACCGAAATTATTCGAAGAAACGGAACTTATTTTTTTTCGCCTTATATCCTTCGATCGTCTCCTCAAACTTTTCGCCGGCTTCGTCGAATCTGTCTTTCGCGGCATCTGCAGCGTCTTCCAGCTTTTCTTTGACAGTAGCAGCAGTATCTTTTGCTCTGTCTGCCGTATCGTCTGCCGTCTCTCTCATCCATTCAGCAGCTGCATCCTTTTTCTCTGCTGCCGCATCAGCGAGATCTCTCATCTTCTCGGCTGCGCCGTCTTTCAATTCTTCCGCTCTGTCTGTCACTTTATCGGCAAAACTTTCTGCGGGTGCAGACTCTCTCTTCGTATCCGGCGCACTGTCTGCCGGACCATCGGAAGTATCCGCTTTCTCCTCATCATCGAACACACTGTCGTCGAAATCGTCAAAATTGAAGTAATCCTCGTCTTCAAATTCATCGTAATCACGCTTCATTCTGCCGATGACAGAGGATGCTTTTTCCTTCACCTGAGAAAACGCGTCTTCGCCTTTTTCTTTCAGATCGTCCGCGATGACAGAATAATTCGACTTCACATCGTCAAACGTCTCAGCGGCCTTACTGCTGAGGTTTACGATTTCTCCGTTATCTTTCACCAGCTCAATGGAACATTTCGTTCCCAGCGCCGCGATGACAGATACAAGCGTGACCCACGGAACGAACACAATTCCCAACAGTCCCACATTTACCGGAAGATTTACGATCGTCTCATCGTTTTTCTTCACGAGAATCTTGGATACATTGCCTTTTCTTACGAGTTCTTTTACTTTTTCCACAATCTGAGAAGCCTGATCTCCGGCTTTCGTCTTCGGGGCGATATCGATCTCTTCTTCGATCATAATGATAGCGTCAACCACGCTGCCGTTCGCTTTTTCAAGGGCAGCCTTTGCCTCTGCATAGCTTACGCCGGTACGATCTTTAATCAGTTCAATTTTTTCGAGTGTAATCTCCATACTATAACACCGCCTTTTTAAATCAGATAATTTTCACTTTTTAATTTATTAATATCCAGATGATAGGATATGTAATCGCGCAAAATGGACTTCAGGCAGCCGTATACACCGTCGTGGAGCGCGAGATTTTCAAACGCTCCGATCTCGTTGTCCCGAATAGATTTTAATATTTTAATTATATCAAATTCCACGCTATAAAGCAAACTCTTGTTTATATCGCCTGAATGGCTGCACTTTTCACAGATCAGTCCGCCCTCCGCTACAGAAAAACATCTTCCGGAACTTTCCGCCGGGGCGCCGCACCGGACGCAGAAGTCCAGATCCGGCATAAATCCACAGGCTTCCAGAGCTTTCCACTGATAAATCAGAAGGAGGGACTCCGGCTTCGTCTTTCTCTTTTCGAGGATACGCATAAACTCCAGCAGTAATTCGAACAGTTTCTCATTAGGCTGGTTTTCCGCCGTCAGACGATCGGTAAACTCCAGAACATACGAAGCCATCATATATTTGTCGACATCCTCGCCTATTTTAAAATAGCTGTTCAGCGTCTCTGCCGCGTTGATATTGCAGCTTCTGCCGCCGAAAAACAGCTCATATCTCCCATGGGTAAATACCCGCAGCGCCAGTGACGATTTGCTCTTTCCGCTGAGCCGTATGCCGGTACCTGCACTGATCTTTCCGAATTTCCGGGTAAACAGCACCAGCATCCGTCTGTCATCGGGAAGACGCGTCTGTTTCAGGATTATTCCGTCCGTTTCGGTAATCATCTTCTTTCCGCCTTCCTTCCCGTATTTACGTTTGCTATAGAAAAGTCCCGGTCAATTCTACTGTGCGTCGTTCTTGTATCCGAAATTGCTGATTGCCACATCGCTCTCACGCCAGTTTGCCTTCACTTTCACCCACAGCTGCAGATATACTCTGGAGCCGATCAGCGGTTCGATATCGAGACGCGCAGCCTTTCCGATACCTTTCAGCTTCTTTCCCTGAGCGCCGATGATAATGCCTTTGTGCGAAGGCTTTTCGCAGTAGATCACAGCGCTGATATTCGTACAGTCGTCAGCCTCTTCATACTGCTCGATCTCCACAGCGATGCCGTGAGGCACCTCCTCCTTCAGATAGAGGAGCGTCTTTTCCCGGATAATCTCCGAAACGAGAAAACGCATCGGGTTGTCCGTAAACATCTCCTTCGGAAAATACATCGGTCCCTCTCCGATAAAAGGACGGATCTTTTCCACGCAGACGTCTGTATTGCGTCCTTTCAGAGCGCTGACGCCGATGATTTCATCAAAGACACCGCAGTCTTCGTATTCTTCATAAATCTTCCGGTATTCCTCCGGTTCGATGAGATCGATCTTGTTGATGATGAGTATCTTGGGAGTTTTTTTCACCTTTTTCAGGAGATCCAGAATATACCTGTCTCCCGGACCGCTGGAGAGACTGTCGTCCACCAGAAAGAGGATGACATCCACCTCGTTCAGAGTGGATACCGCGGTATTCGTCAGATAGGCACCCAGCTTGTTTTTCGGTTTGTGAATCCCCGGCGTGTCGATAAATATGATCTGATATTCATCGTCAGTATAAATCCCGCGAATAGCATTTCTGGTAGTCTGAGCCTTGCTGGATGTAATCGCGACCTTCTCTCCGATGATCGAATTCAGCAGCGTCGATTTTCCCACATTAGGCCTTCCGATAATTCCTACAAAACCTGATTTCATTCTACGTTCCTTTCCGAATCAAAAACTGTCTGCCGTGCCGTTTTTTCACGTGCGGTCATCTGACCAGCCCGATCTTTGCCATGATATCTTCTTCTCTGCTGCGCATCTCCCGGCGTTCTTCTTCTTCCATGTGATCGTACCCCAGAAGATGCAGAATGCTGTGCACAAAGAGATACACGATTTCTCTGTCATAAGAATGTCCATATTCCTCTGCCTGACGGCGCGCCACTCCGCTGCAGATCACCACATCACCCAGGCAGATCTCTTCTTCGTTGTCTAAAACTCCGAGATCATCATACTGAGGAAATGAGAGGACATCTGTCACAGCGTCTTTCTGCCGGTATTCGGCATTCAGCCGTCTGATTTCATCCTCGCTCACAAAAGAAAAACTCACCTCACACAGCTCCGGATCGAGTCCTTCTGCCTCTGCACAAAGCGCTGCTGCTTCTGTCATCTTCTTTACAATATCTTCTGCCAGATCTGCTTCTTCGTCAAAAATAATATTCACCGGTATGTTTACTCCTCTGTTTCTCCATAATATCTGTCGTAAGCCTCGATTATTCTTCTGACAAGAGGATGACGCACCACATCGTTCTGTCTGAGATAAGAAAATGCGACACCGTTTACGTCCTTCAACACCCGTTCGGCGTCCCGGAGACCGGAAGATTTTTTCTTCGGCAGATCGATCTGCGTAACGTCACCGGTGACGACTGCTTTGGAACCAAATCCCAGACGCGTCAGAAACATCTTCATCTGCTCCCTCGTCGTGTTCTGTGCCTCATCGAGTATGATAAATGAATTGTCCAGCGTCCTGCCTCTCATATACGCCAGAGGAACGACTTCGATGACCTCTTTCTCCTTCAGTCTCAGAGCCGAATCGCGCCCCAGAATATCGAATAGCGCATCGTACAGAGGGCGAAGATACGGATCTACCTTCTCCTGGAGATCTCCCGGTAGAAATCCCAGACTTTCTCCCGCCTCGACTGCGGGCCGCGCCAGAATGATTTTCTCCACTTCTTTATTTTTCAGAGCGTGAACAGCCATAGCCACCGCAAGATAAGTCTTTCCCGTTCCGGCAGGTCCTATGCCGAATACGATATCATTATTTCTGATATTATCGGCATAAGCGATCTGACCCAGCGTCTTTGCCTTGATAGGTTTTCCCCTGTGAGTAAAACAGATGATGCCGCTTTTCAAATTGCTTTTCCGATAAGTCTGTCCTTCTTTGTTCAGTTCAAGTACATATTCCGCCTTCTGTGCGTCCAGATCCTCCTGATGCTCCAGAATCCACAGAAAATCGAGGACAGCATTCTGCGCTTTCTGCGTATCCCCTCCCCGGATAATCAGTTCGTCGCCCCTCTGAACGATATCCGACCCGAACGCTTCATGTATCTTTTTTGCGTTGTGATCGCCGCTTCCGAAGATGACCGCACTGTTCTGGGCGTCCTCGATTCTCATTCTCACTTCATTCGTATCTGCTTCACGTTCCCGCAAATTCCGTCTCCTTTTCGTATCCTATATTTTCAGAAATCTCCAGTGATATTCTACATATTATTATATTTTCTTCTTCTGAAAACTTCAAATCTTTCTTGAGTATTTCTATTTTTTCCGGTATTTTCTCTCTTATATACTTTCTGACTGCAGTATCCGCCATTTTTCTCATCTCATCTTCCGTAAACTTCCCCTTTACAAACTGCGTTTCCAGAACATATACGACAGAAGCGATCACATCGCCTTCCGCCCGAACGTAAGTCACCAGATTATTTCTCGATTCATCATACGTCGTGTTGTTGGCGCGCATCTCCGAACTGATCAGAACATCTCCCTGCTGCACATAGTCCCCTTCCCCGACCATCTGCGTGCCGTGGCGTGTTATGATTTCTTTTATATATCCCGACTTGGACGCTACGATATCACATGGCGCATCGGAATTTTCATCTTCCTCTGCCAGTTTTTCACCGGAAACCGTCTCCAAAACAGCAAGAGCACCTTTCATATCGAGTCCTGTCCAGGTAAGTTCCGGAAATTCCAGATACAGAGCCGTTTTGACAGCCTCTTCATCCACCTGAGACTTTCTGCATCCCGGATAAAGACCGTTTTCCCTGAGAACTTCTGCGATCTCACTTTCCGGAATTCCCCCATCTCCCTGGATACGCAGTTCCGCGATAAACGATTGCTGAAGAAATAAAACGGCGAAAAAAAATACCGCGCCCGCCAGAAGACCTTTTCTTGCTGTCGCACGCCTCAGATACGGCAAAATACCTTTTCTTGCGAGCACCTCCGTACGGTACCGGTTCCCCAGAAGCTCCATGAGATGAGATACATCGGAAGTGCGCACGGTCAGGCACACGGACGTTTCATCTTTCACCTTCACGTCACGCACAGGAATATTGCCGTAACCTGCGGCATTCAGCACCTCTTCTGTTCCGAATCCTTCCACACAGAGTTCAGAGGAATCCAGAAAAAATATGACGACTGACGTCTGTTTCATATTTTTCTTTCCTTTTTTCCTCTTCATCTCACCTCACCTTTCGCCCCGAAAAGTGTTTTCTTTCCGGTATTTTCTCCCTCTGACGCCGGCTTTTTCGATTCTTTCGCCTTCTGCGGCCGCACGAACTCCACACCCGAAAAATCTCCCGACAGCTCGATGCGTTCATCGCAGAGAGTATCCACACAGATATCGCTGCCGAGGATACTGACGTATCCCTCTGACGTCTCCAGTGTAACAATATCGCCGGAAAGTACATAGATCTTCTTTACGCTGTCGACCACGGCATACGTTCCGCTGATCAGAACCCGCGGCATCTTAATCCCGAAATCATTCAGGATCTCACTTTTTACCGGATTTTCACTCATCATTTTTCTCACCTGTCTTCCCTGTATAAAGACTTCAGCAGCCGGAAAACATATCTCTACCTCTGTTGCGGATTCCGCAGAGCCACACAGCAGACTGTATTTTCCTCGGAAACCGCTAGCAGCATTTCTTTCTGCTATTTATATGCTGCAGAACAGAATTTCATATCAAAAAACGACTTTCCATCTGTCCAAAAAAGAAAAACTGCTGTAGCTTTCATCTACAGCAGCTTATTAAATCCGAATATATAACCGGCTTTCCCGTTTGCAGCACATATTCCCTGCATCACAGCACATCGCTTTCACCGGTTTCTCAGAGCGGTTCCCGCCGCAGCAAACAGGATAAACAAAACCAGATCGGTTACGACGATCCCCGCACCTGCAGGCGTTCCGTACAGAAAAGACATAATCAGACCCGCAGCGAAACTCATCACCGACAGAATCAGCGAACACAGCGTCACGCTGCGAAAAGTACGACAGATCCGCATGGCAGTCAGCGGAGGAAAAATAATCAGCGCCGAGATCAACAGAGCCCCCATCATTCTGAGTCCCAGAACGATAGTGAGCGCCGTGAAAAGAGCCACAATTGTATTATAAATGCTCGTCCTCATGCCCGTTGCCCTTGAAAAGGACTCATCGAAAGTCACAGCAAAAATTCTGTGATAGAACAGAACAAAAAATACTATGACTGCTGCCGATAGAACGATACTCATAATGACATCCGATCTGCTCAGAGCAAGTATGCTTCCGAACATATAATTCGAGATATCCGTATTGATGCCTCCGTTCATCGACACCGCCATGATTCCCACAGCGAGAGAACTCGTCGAAATCAGTGCGATAGCGGCATCTCCTTTAAGTTTTCCATTGCCGCTGATACGAAGAAGCAGAAACGCCGCCGCCACTACGACAGGAACTGCCAGCTTCAGAGGAGCGATCCCGGCCACCGTACCTATCGCCAGCGCACCAAAGCCGACATGCGACAGGCCGTCTCCGATCATCGAATACCTTCTCAGTACCAGTGTAACGCCCAGAAGTGCGCAGCATACCGATACCAGAAGACCTACGACAAACGCATTGACCATAAAAGAATAAGAAAATATTTCCGTTAGCACCGTCATCTTTCAGCTCCTTCCGTCTGAAGCAGATCGTAATAGGGACTTCTCCGGTATTCCTCCACCGTCCCGAAAAAATAGTCATCATGGCGCAGATGAAGAATTTTACCGGCGTGAATCAGAGCTTCTTTGATATCATGTGACACCATCACTACCGTCATTCCGTCCTCTTCATTCAGATTCCGTATCAGCTCATACATATCGGCCGTCACGATGGGATCCAGTCCGGAAACAGGTTCGTCCAGAACGAGAAGACTTTCCGCGGCGCAGAGCGCTCTCGCCAGAAGAACGCGCTGCTGCTGCCCTCCTGACAACTCGTTGTAAGGACGGCCTGCCAGTTCTCTGATTCCAAGTTTTTTAAGATTCTGTTCTGCCTTTTTCTTTTCTTTGGATGAGTAAAAAGGTCTCATTCCCATCCTGTTGAGACAGCCTGAAATCACGACTTCACGTACAGAAGCCGGAAAATCCCTCTGCCTGCCGTTCTGCTGAGGCAGATAACCGATCTCGTTTCTGGAAATACCTTCTCCATATTCGATCTTTCCGCTATGCGTCCTGACAAATCCAAGCAGCCCCTTGACCAGCGTACTCTTTCCCGATCCATTCTCTCCTACGATACAGAGATAATCGCCCTTTTCGATCCGGAAAGTCAGATCGGTCACCACATTCCGTCCCTCATACGACAGAGTTACATTTCTGCAATCGATATACACCATCAGTTCAGTGCCTCCTTCAGACTTTCAAGGTTTTTTTCCATGAGGCTGAGATACGTCTCACCGTTGTCAAAATTCTCCTTGGACAGATTGTGGCAGGGATAAAATACACGCACTTCTGCACCCGTCGCATCGCTGATAACTTCGGCGATATTTCCGCTGCTCAGATCTTGTTTGACCACCACCGGAATATTGTTGTCCAATACATCATCGATCAGATATGCCACCGTTTCCGCACCTGCCTCCGAATCAGCAGCACAGCCCCGATACGCAGCCTTATAATCGAGCCCGAACTCTTTTACAAAATAAAGCAGCGGAAAACGGTCTCCAAAGACAATCGTATTTCTTTGTGCATTATCTACAACATTCTGAAAAGATTCCTTCATCTCAGCTAAACTGTCCAGATACTCCTCAGCGTTATTTCTGTACATCCCGGAATGCTCCCGGTCTATCCTGCACAGCGTATCTCTGATCTCACAGACGATAAGTGCGGCATTTTCGAGAGAAGTCCAGACATGCTCATCGTATTCCGCCTCTTCGTGTCCGTGACTGTCGTGGCCGAAAAAGTCTGCCGTCCACATACCTTCCGCCGTCTCTTCCTCCGCTTTATTGCAGCATTCCATCATTGCGATGACTGTGCGGTTTTCCGAACTGGAAGACTCGAGAATCCGATCCGCCCATTCGTCCGATTCTCCTCCTGTGTAGATAAACAGATCACATTTGTAAATATCGATTATATCCTGCGGTGACGGCTCGTAATGGTGTACATCAGCGCCCGGCTGTACCAGCATCATAACGTCAACCATATCCCCTGCAATCTGACGAACAAAATCATATTGAGGAAAAGCCGTACAAACGACGCTCAGTTTTTCTCCGGATGATTCCGCTGCTGTCGATTCTGAATTGGTTCCTCCTGCCTGTATTCCGGAACATCCCGACAGGAACAGAACAACTGCCGCAAACAACAGAAAAATGACGATCCTCTTTTTCATCGTCACCGGTTCATCTCCTCCGTTCATTATATCTTCTATAAAAAATAAAAGTCGAAAATAAAATTCTTCTATTCTAATTTTATAAATTTTATCACTTAATACATGAAGCGTCAATCACATAATTTCCATTTTCTGTATATTTATTATTCAGGCATTTATATTAATTTGTGCAAATGCACAATTTTTTTCTGTGTCATCTCCTTCCCCGTTTGACGTTACCTCTCGCTCGTATCACACTAATTTACGAGCGTAAAAAAAACAGCGGCTGAAAAACAGCCGCTGTTTTTTACACAAACAATTTAAAGAACACTTCCGAACTGAATCAGACAGATCGGTCGGTCTTATGCGATTTTATTTTCCTTCTTTTGCATCCATGATTGCGGAGAGGCCACCCCATTCTTCCTGGAAGATTTCAGCAGGCATGAGCTTCGGACCACCTTCTGGAATGATTGGTCTGAATCCCATGTGTGCAACGATATCTTTTTCAACATCTACACCAGGAGCGATTTCGATGAGTTCAAGGCCTTCTGCGCAGCTTCTGAATACACATCTCTCTGTGATGTAGAGAGCAGGTTTACCGTTCTTAACAGCCAGAGGTGCATCATAAGCGATCTGTTCAGACTTCTTGACGAACTTCTGGAGTTTACCTTCCTGATCGATGACGAGCTTGCCGTCTTCGATGTGTTCCTTTAAGCCCTTAGCTGTGAACGTACCGATGAAGCATGCTTTCTTAGCTCCGGCAGTGATGTTTGTAAATCCGCCTACACCGAGAGTTACGCCATTCAGCTTAGATACATTGATCGAACCGTCTTCCTGTGCTTCGGACAGACCGAATACACCAAAGTCAAGACCTGTTCCGTCGAACCAGTCGAAGTGATCTTTCTGGTCAGTAGAGCATTCGTTGTTGAAGTGGCATCCGAAGAGAGGGCCACCGCCAGGAACGCCGCCTACAGAACCGGACTCAGAAATCATCGTGATGGAATCCATTTCGCCTTCTTCTGCAAGTACACCGCCGCAGAACGTAGGGAGACCGATACCGAAGTTACACATCATACCTCTTTCGATTTCCATTACAGCTCTTCTGATGATAACCTTCTTAGGATCGAAAGGCATTACTTCGATAGCTTCTACAGGAACTCTCATCTGACCATTGAGACCCATCCAGAAATTGTCATCTCTGTCTCCGGAGTTAGTAAGAGCACGTGGAATCTGACCCTGATAATTACCTACTACGATATAGTCAACCAGGTTTCTGCCGACTTTTACGAGCTTAGGATTCAGACTTCCGCCTTTTGCAACTCTTTCAACTTCGATGATTACCTTACCGCCACAAGCTTTTGCAGCACGTGCAACCGCACTTAATTCGAGGTTTAAGCATTCATTTTCTGCAGTAACGTTTCCGTTTTCATCTGCAGTAGTAGCTCTCATGATACCGAAGTCGATCTTAGGAATGCTGTAGAATAAGTATTCTTCGCCCATGAAATCAGGAACATATTCGACAAAGAGTCTTTCGCCCTTTGCTTTCTGAGCTTCATCATAAGCTTTTGCACTTGGGTTAAGAGCGCCGCCGTCGAAACGTGCGTCCATGAAAGTACCGAGACCAACCTTAGTCAGTACGCCCGGCATACCTCTTCCGATTTCAGTATACATCTGAAGCATAGCACCCAGAGGCATGTACCAGCCAGGGAGCTTGTCATCTTCGATTATCTTAGCGATCTTCGGAGTTGTGGATTCGTGAGAAGAAATATCGAGAGCCAGCAGTCCTTCATGTGCCCAGCAGTTACCCGCACGGAAGCCAGCTGCATGTACATTGATCATATTTGCAGGATGTCCCGTTTCGAGGAATCTCTTTTCAACAGCCTGACCGATTAATTCAGGCCAGCCTTCACTTCCGAAAGATACGCCTACTACGCAGCATCCGTCGAAGAACAGTTCCGCTGCTTCTGCTTCAGTAATAAACTTAGCCATTAACTTTTTCTCCTTTTACCTGACGTCATCAAAATGCGACGTCCACTCTTAACAATAAATTTAGCACTCTCAATGCCGGTCCACAGATTAAACCAATATATGGAACGGCTGCATCCTGTACGAAACCCGCACAGAATCTGCTGAATACATAACAACATACATTATCAAAATCCGTTTTTAACGGACTGAATGTATACAGCCTGTCATAATTCTGATCAGCGACTGAGCAATTTTCATCTGCCGAAAAAACATGTATTATTGTCATTCAGCTTATTGTCATTCAGCATTACACTGTATATACCTCAAATCGCTACGAATAATATACTCTATGATATATCCTTTGTCAATACTAAGCACACAAATTCTTCGTGCGTCTATTTTTATTTCTCTATGTATAAATTATACACAATAATTTTTCGCACTGCATAATACGCAAAAAATTCTGGAATATTAAGTTTTTATCAAAAAAAATCAGAAAATATACCAAATTATTTTCTGATTCCCATATTTTTTATTTTGTATACAATTTTACTTACCTGAACAATAAGTGCAAGAAATCTACATTCTTCCTACCATAAAATCTTAAACTTTGCCCGGATTCTTTCATTAAGATTAAGAAAAATTTTCTTTTTTAAGCTTATTAAACGTTCATTAATTTTAAAATGAATATAATTCCGATAAAACATTCTGAAATTTGCGAAAAAACTGTTGACTCATTTTTTTCTGTTTGATAGAATACCGATTGTATTTTGAAAACCGCCACAATTTTCAAAATACCGATGTTTTTACATCAACTCAAACTCAGACGCCTGATTGTTCTGCTTGGAACCGGAATTTTCCTCTGTGCTTTCCAATGCAGAATAAATCAGGATCTTATCATTCTTCACACATCAAGCATATAACAAACCAACCACAAACTATACAAATATTAAAAGGGTCAGTCAATCCGGCTGACCCTTTTAATATTGTTAATGAACATTCACAGAATTTTTAAAGAGTATGTTTTCTATGTGTGAGAATCAATTTCGGATATTTTCTATTTAGCTTCAGAGTAGAAGTACTTGCCGAGGCCGCCCCATTCTTCCTGGAAAATTTCAGCCGGCATGAGCTTCGGGCCGCCTTCCGGAATGATCGGAGTAAATTCCATCTGATCCAGAATATCTTTCTGAAGATCGATGCCCGGCGCGATTTCTATCAGTTCCAGACCGCCTTCTACAGCTCTGAATACCGCTCTTTCCGTTACGTAGAGGATTTCTTTTCCGGATTTTACCGCCATTGGAGCACTGAAGGAAACCTGAACGCATTCATTTACGAACTTCTTGAATTTACCTTCCTGCTTGATGATCATCTTTCCGTCTTCAACTGCCGTCTTGATTCCTGCAGCTGTAAATGTACCCAGGATTACCGACTTTCTGGCAGTGGAAATGATGTTCATGAATCCGCCTACACCCAGAAGAGCTCCGTTGAGGAGATTTGTATTCATGCTTCCGGTCGGATCGACTTCGGAGAGACCGAATCCAGCACAGTCGAGACCTTCGCCGTCGAACATATTGAAATGGTCGCCCTGGTCACAGGAAGCGATGATATTGTAATGAGCACCGAAGTCAGAGCCTACAGCAGGAACGCCGCCGATGGAGCCGGATTCGGAAATCAGCGTGATGTCCTGAGAAACGCCTTCCTCGTCCATGATATTTCCTACATTCTGCGGCATACCCAGACCTAAATTAGCCTTCATGCCGGATCTGAATTCCATCGCCGCTCTTCTCGCGATAATCTTGAGGCCGTCGAATGGAAGAGGTGAAGAACCGGTGCTGCCCAGAGGAACGCGGCATTCACCTGTTACGGAAGGATTATACATTCCACCTACTGTAACAACCTTATTTGGAATATCTTTTTCGTCCATGATGACGATATAATCGACATACAGACCAGGTACTTTTACAGCCTTAGGCTTGATTGTACCCGTATTAACGATTCTTTCAACTTCTACGAATACTTTACCGCCGCATGCTCTTACCGCCTGAGCTACAGTCAGCATTTCCAAATTATACGCTTCTTTTTCGATGGAGATATTTCCATCTTCATCGGCATAAGTACCTCTCATGAAACCTACAGTAAGAGGCCAGCCTTTGTAGCAGAGCCATTCTTCGCCCTGGAAGTCAGGAATGTATTCAACCCACTGTTCGTCACTTTCAAATGCCAGCTTTGTTACCTTACCGCCATCCTTACGAGGGTCGACATATGTATCGAGACCGATCTTTGACAGACAGAAGTTAACGCCTCTCGCCTGCTCTTTGAAGATCTGGAGAATCGTTCCCAGCGGGAGATTCCATCCTGCGATCTTATCACCTTCACTCAGATATCTCTGTGTTTTCTTGGAACATCCTACATGAGAAGCAATCCACTTCGTCATCAGTCCTTCGTGCATCAGGCAGTCTTCACCACGGCTCACATGCGGAGTAAAATCGCCCGATCCTGCTGCATGGATGTAAGTAAGATCTTTTGGATGACCAGTTTCCAAAAATCTCTTTTCTATAGCTTTCATGATAGATTCCGGTACGCCGGCTGCACCAAACGTAGCTGCTCCGATTACATCGTTGTCGTTGATTAATGCCGCCGCTTCGGCTGCTGTAATGATCTTTGCCACAAGAAACCTCCTAGTTATTATTTACTCACTCAAACTACGCCATCTTGCTCTTTCAACTGTCTCCGCGTCATTTTTACTGAAACAACGGGAAAAGTTAAGATGAACCTTTTTCTGCTATTATTTTATTGTCACGCTTATAATATGTCAACTGATTACTTTTTTGTAAGTAATCAGCGTACGATGCATTAATTTTATAAAATGGCTGAATTCCAACGTTTTCAACCATTTAAACTAATGATGAAATAAAAAAAATTTGTTTAATAATATATAGCATGCTGTGAATATAGGCCTTTAACATGATATTTGGCTATCATTCTGTACAATATATGACCCTCAAAAACAGGATATGAGAAGAGAAGAAAAGGAAATTGAAAGTTTATCGGGTCTTACAAAAAAACATGTTTTTTTGTAAAAAAAGACGGAAACATCCGTTTCCGTCTTTTCATATCAAACTTTTCGATCAAAGTATTATTCAAATTTTTCGTGTACAGGATGACAGAAAGATTCTGTATATATCTGCACAAATAACCCGACGCATTCAGAATCCCGTTTATCTGATCGGATCTTCTTTGCTTCTCTGCTTCATGGCATCTGATGCTGTCTTAAAGTGAATAAAATCTTCTCCCTCTTTTCGTATGAACGCTGTATTTACTTCGGCATCCAGCAGCGGAATGATAGATTCATCAAAATTTGCTACCACGTTCAGAGGGAAAATATTTGAATTCTCGATATTTGCAGAATATTCCTTGCTTTCATCTCCGGCAAAAAATCTCCATCCGGAATCCGGGAAGTTTTTAAACGGTTCTTCACGGTATACATAACAAGGCTTTGCTCCGTCGATGCTGATTCTGTCGGATACAAAGCAACCCTGCTCCGAATTGACAAGTTTTTTGAGATTATCTTTGTCCAGTGTAGGGAAATAATCCTTCTTTCTGTACCAACCGTAAGCTTTCCAGACGTTTACGGATTCATCTTTAAACAGCTTTTCAGCCAGTTCCAACAGCTGATCAAAGACGCCTTCCGCTTCTTCGATATTATAGCCTGAATTCTTATATGTAGAATATGTGCCTCCCGCAATGAAGCTGACCGCAAAGTCTGCCCAGTTATCGAACATTTTGAGCAGAGGTTTCATCAAATCATCCATCATCTTTCTCGCCGTCGGTTCGTCCAGATAATCACAGAAAACAGATTCTCTGATAATATCGACGCCAAGAGCGATGTCCCATGCAAAAAATCCTGATTTTCCTACTACAGGTTTGAAAAGATCTGAAAATTCCTTACACTTTTCAAAACTAGCTCTGCCCGCAGGGCTGAGTTTTTCCATCTCTTTCCGGAATTCCTCATTATCATACATATCAAACTGAGCGTACTGCCAGTGAGTTCCTCGGAAGCTCGCCATTCCCACACTCTGCATTGCAGATTCATTGTCGAGTATTCCGAAATTTTTCTCCAGGTTTTCGGATACTTTGTCGCGATCCGCACCTACACCATTGGAATCCTTCAACTGAATTGAAGTAAAATCATTATACTTCATCAGAGAATGAACTGCAGACGTGAGAATCTGAAAATCAGGATATTTTGTATACTGAATATCATTTTTCAGATCGGCCACAGACTCTCTGAACGCAGCCAGTTCTGCCGCGAAGTCTCTCGTAGAATTCGTATTTTCCATAAATATTACCTCTGTATTTATATACTTCAACACCGATTAATCAATTCAGCTGTCGCATGTCATAATCTCAGCAAAACGCAATATGCGCATGCTGCAATATCACATCGAACTGAAAAGTTTCATATCTCCATCATATGAAATATCTTCCACTTCAATATGATAGCACAACTCTCCTTCTAAAAAAAGCTGCACCCGGATAAACCTGGTGCAGCTTTCAATTTCTAAGCCGATTCCATTATGCCGGAATCATGCTGTTCTCCGCATGTCTTTGCTTATGCTTCTTTTGTAATAGTAGCAGTCCAGCTTGGCATAGGGAACTTTTCTGGAACTTCCCAGTCGATCATATCGTGCATCCATTCTGCTCTCTGTACGAATACGTCGTGTGCGAGAGGTACTGGTGGATGGCAGATCCATGCAGGGTCGAATTCGTTCTTGACCTTGAGCAGCCATAAGTGATAGTTTGGACCATACTGAGGACCAGTAAGGAACAGCGGCTGGTGAGGGCCAAGGTGAGACGAATAGTAGTTGTTTTCGATATTCATCTTGGAAGTCTGCAGGAAGAATCTGTCGACGTAAGATGTATCTTCGTCCTGATCCCAGTAGATAAGGAATTCGGAGTAACCCTGGTGACCAGATTCGAAATTCTGGAACCAACCTGGATCGCCGAAGTCTGGGAAGAGAGGCGGAGTATATTCGGAAGCCTTGAGGGCTGCGAAAGATTCACCGTGCTGTACAGACTGGTTGAGAGATTCGATAACGAATTCTACGGATACGTAAGAACCAGTCATCAGCCACATGCCGGCAGAGTCCGCATTCTTGAGCCAAGATTCATCGGAAGGCTTAGTACGTCTAGGCTTACCGCTGCATTCCTGCATAATGTCGTCGAGAACTCTCAGTTCGTAATCCATCTGTTCTTCGTTAGCGTAACCGATTAACATTACTCTTACGAGATGGAAGTTAGCCAGAGATTCTTCGCTTTCCTTGAGCCAGATGTCCCAGAATTCTTCTTTATCTTCAGCCTTAGCGATAGCTCTCCAGAATACAGGTACCTTTGTGCAGGCAGCACCGATTTCTGCAGCGCCGATTTCATACATAGCATTAACCTGATCAGCCTTAGTTGGAACCTGATAGTTGATCCATCTGATTCTCTTTTCGTCCAGAGCCAGGGAAGTGTTAGGTGCGATACCCTGAGGCTTAGGAGATTCCTGAATGAACGGCAGATACTTAACAGCCATTCTCGTAACGATACCTAAGCAGCCTCTTAAGCCTGTGAAACCTCTCAGGATGCATCTGAGGTCAGGACCAGGACCTTCGCCCCAGAACGGGTCGTCACAGTTAGACAGGGAACCCATCTTAACGAGTTCGCCGTCAGGCAGTACGAGCTCAGTACCGAGGATACGTCTGTGAGGAAGACCAATCTTCAGAGAGATCGGGGACCAACCGTCGCCCAGGAGGTTAGCGATTGCAGAGCACTGAGCGCCGCCGCCGCCGATTACGCCGTAGCAACCCTTGTTGAAAGCTTCCTGCTGTAAGGAAGAATAGATGATACCAGGGCCGATATCAGCATACATGTGCTTTTCATCCCATACGAAGTGCTGCATACGCTTCATGTCGATGATCAGTTCGTCATCTACGTGGCAGTGAGTCTTAGGACCATAGAAACCGGTAGCATATGGAACATAAGGGATATTGTATCTGCTGCAGATCTTCACGATTCTCTGAACTTCGTCAGTATCCTTAGGAAGAGCGACTGCAGCTGGAAGAACTGTCATAACTCTTTCATAACCGAGACCTGCTTCGTAACCACCAGGACCGGATTTGTAACCCTGCATGATAGCCGGATCGTCAGAGATATATTTAGCACCTACTACTCTTTCGAGTGCCTTGTAAGCCTGTGTTGAAATTGCCATTTATTTTTCACCTCCGGAATGCTTAAAGCGCTTTAACGATAAGTTCAGTGATATCGATAGCTTCAATGCCGTCCTTTGCGTCAGCATACGTATTGAACGCATCTCTGCACTGAGGATCTGCGGAAACGATAGTTTCGATACCGCATTCCTTAGCTTCGTCAAGACGGTGGCCTGTAGCAAACTTAGTTAATGCAGGGAAAGCGATGTCAGTGCCGCGGCCTGCGCAGATATCGAATGCATTTTCTCTGATTCTGATGAATTCAGTGTTGTCTGCACCAGGAACTGCTGCCATGATCGTTCTTGCCTGAGCATAGAGACCCTGTCTACCTCTTCTTCTTCTCTGACCTGGATAGATCATGCCCATCCAGCCTCTTTCTCCCTTATAAGGAGTCCAGTCGTCGCACAGTCTGGAAACAGAAGATGCATCGTGGTAAGCCATTCTTGTATCAACCGGAGTTGTGAGTACGAGAGTACCGTCTTCGATAGCCTGAGCTGCCAGTTCGATGATGTGAACTACTTCAAATCCGAGGTCAGCTGTAGCAATGTCGAGGAGCTTAGGATAATCAACCTTAATCATTCTGTATGCTTCTGCATCAGATACTACGACTCTCTTAGCGCCAGTAGCCTTAATCGCTTCAACAGTTTCCTTAGCGATCTTTCTCGCCGCGTCTACCATACCGATGGAGAAGATAACGTTACCGTCATTCTTTTCGTCATCCAGAAGCATGAAGTCTACACCGATCTTTTCGAGGATCGTTGCTGTTGCTTTCGCAATCTGAGGATTCTTATAAGAAGTATTATCGCCTACATAGTAGAGAGTATCTGCCTTTGCAGCTACCTTTACGTCCTTTGCCCAAGCCTTACGGTCAGACTTTTCGCCGTAGATGTTGCCAGTTTCAAGGATCTTGTCTACAGCTGTCTTGTGTGCTGGAAGAGGTGCAACGCCGTCCTGAACAGCCTTTACTCTCAGAGCTTCGAGAGACAGGTTGATTTCCAGGTCGAGGTTTCTCTTACATGCAACGTCACAAGCGCCGCACAGAGGGCATGCATAGATAATCTTCAGAAGTTCAGGAGACCATTCGAGGGAACCGTCGATGACTCCAAGACCGATTCTCATCTTACCGAATGCACCGTAAGCGTCGAAATCATTCCAGAGGTTAGCCGGACATCTTACGTTAAATTTAACGCCCGGATTATATGTATGTTCTACCCAGTAGCATCCTTTACATTTGATGCAGTGGTCCATATCATACTTGAAGTTTTTGATTTCTTCAATGTTGAATTCTAAAGGTGTTCTCGGAGTATTGTATCTGCCGTGAGAGTTGCCTTTACCGTCGCCGTATTCAGGATCCAGTACAGACATCTTATAACGGTCACCTGTTAATCTCTTATCTTTTGCGACTTCAGCAGCATACTCCATGTTCTTTTTGGTTACTGATAAGTCGAAACGATCATCTCTTGCCATAGTCTATGTTCCTCCTTTCTATAGAAACACAACTCTTAGAAACATAATGTGCCAGGATTTAAGATATTCTTTTCATCAAAGATATTCTTAATCCGCTTGAGTGTTGCCGTGTAGCCACCGGCTCTGTCATAGATTACAGGAACAAGGTTTCCGTAAGGTCTTGTGAACTGAGCGCCATTATTCATCATTTCGATACCAGCTTCGTAAACGATTTCAGCGATTTCTGCCTTTTCCGCTTCGTTTTCAGGATCATAGAAGAATGTAAATTCGATCTGGCAGGCACGGTTATGTTCGATCGGCTGGATGTAAGCGCCAATCATAGTGTGCGGATAAGTATGCTTAGCAACGACTTTCTTCATGATTTCCATGTATTCGCTTGCCTTTTCAGGACGTGCGATGAAGAACATATCTTCGTAAGCACCAGAAGGCTTAGTCTTCCAAGAAGGTGCATCCCAAGGAGTCTTCAGGATATGCATCAGTTTTCTGCCGAGGCCAGGGAATCCAGGTAAAGCAGGCTTGAGAGAGATATCCTTGAATGTCATGTTGATGACATCAGTCAGATATTTTTCTTCGTAAGCGATCTTTTCTTCCGGACGTCTCTTAACACCGCTGAGGATCATAGCGAGTGTCCATTCAGGCAGTTTTTCGCAGAGTGCAGGAATATCTTCTGCATCATCAGCGATTACTGTAGCGAGATCAACCTTGTTCAGGAGAACGATTTCCTGACCGATTCTTCTCGGCATAATTTTATATAAGAATTCGTTAGCGTAATCTAAGTCATCAATCGGAGCGAAATAAATCTTATCAATCTTGCTCTTTAATTCGAGCTTAGCACTCATCCATGTGATGATACCCATGGTACCCTGAGCGCCCTGTACGATTCTGTAGAAGTCAAGTCCCGGGCCGGAAGGGTCAACACCTCTGGACGGTGTGTAGAGGCCATGTGTCGGAGTGTTGTCCGCTGCGAAACCGTGAACGGAAGCGGAACCGGATCTGAATACGGAACCGTCGCCCCATACGATTTCCAGAGACTGAGTAACTTCACCGTAATCATATACTGTATTTGTAATTACTGCACGATCGAGCGTATCAGACAGAACGGATCTGTTGCCCAGCGGTGTGAACGGCATCATGAAACGAGCGCCGACTTTGTCGAGCTCTTCATACATCTGATTCCAAGTAACACCCGGCTGGAAACGAACGAACTTGTGCTTAAGATCGATTTCGAGAATCTTATTCATATTCTTCATATCGATAATAATGCCGCCCTGCTTAGGAATCGTGCTACCGTACATATGTGTCTGAGAACTTACAGGAACAACAGGAATGTTGTTTTCGTATGCATACTTAACGACTGCAGAAACTTCTTCTGTTGACTCAGGCCAAACGACAGCGTCAGCATAACCTGCCGGCTGAAGACTCATGTCTTTTGCGTAAACCTCAAGATCTGCAGCCTTGTCACTTGCTTTTGCAACCAGCTTTTCGAGTTCATTGATTAATGACATAAACTCACTTCCTCCTTTCAAACTCAATTACGATACAACGTTTTGCTTCACATTACCATACAATTATGAACTGTACCTTAAACGTAATTCATCTTTATGCCACTTACCGGCACTCTGTTTTCCGTAATAACTATCATTCTTTTTACCCGTTGGTATTTCTGCCTGATGCAAATTGACATCGATCTCTGCAGCATTCTCGTGTGAATAATTTTTTCGGAAAATCTCTTACTCTCAGTAGGCATTCACAATGTAAAATAATTTAAGCAGTATCATAACCACATGAGCTAAATGCTCTCTATACAAATACCGGATATCATCATCCGATATCTCTTAAACCTATATCACGATGATATAGAAATTAAGACCATTTTATAACCGGAAATTTCCTCGTTTTGCAACATACGGATTTTTTCGAATCCGCTGTCTTTCCGGAACAAAATACGAAATATATTCGAAAAAACACGATACTTAATATGTTATAATTGAATATATTTCATTTAGATATATTATTCAGCAATATAATTTGTATGCGTTTTATATCCGTATCCAATTATATGCTTTCGTGAATAATATGTCAACCTATTATTTTTAAAACGGTAATTTTCATTCATCTTTTGTAAATTTTTATTCAGAATGAAAACAAACCCAAAGAAATGAATTTCTTAAAATATTTCGGCAATAGTATCTTAACATCGTATCTTAAATATGCTATTATCCAAATATATCCGCATTGTTTCAACGTTTTTTTGAACTTCATCTTGTTTTCGAACTCATTTTATCGTTATACTAATAATATGTCAACTGATTACTTTTTTGTAAGTGGCATGTATTTGCATTTCCAAAAAAAGCGATGTCTATGCATATCGCAGACGATGACCGGGACAGGAGATTAATTGTAAGTTTATTCCTCGATTTAAGAAAAAAATAGAAGGTGAGATATTTTAAGAATGGAAAAAAAGAAAGTTCAGCGCAGCAAAATGCAGAATGGATCATTCCCTTATGATCATTTTTTCGACATACTCAGCGGAAAGTGGAAATCGTGCATTATGATCGCCATCGATTATGATCAGTGCATACATTTCAATGCATTTCAGAAGCTCTGGGGAATCTCCAGCAAGGTTCTCTACACTCAGCTGGCAGATCTTGAAAATGATGGACTCATCGTCCGTCAGAAACTGGATACCGATGAAAAGCAGACGACAAAATATGTCATGACGGAAAAAGGAAAAAGCGTCATGCCGATTCTGAAGGAAATCTACATCTGGGCGATGAGAGATCTGGAAGACAAAAATATGAAAATCGATCCCCGTTCTTTTGAATATTATATGCCGAAAGAAAAAAAAGACCGCAGAAAAGCTTCCGTTCAAAAAGAAGACACACAAAGAGACGAAAGCGCATCTGAGGCAGAAAACGACTGACCTCGTTTCCGCTTGGATGTAAAACATGGAAAAGGAAACAGCACACAACAAAGCTGGATTTCGGCCGACTATTCGCATACAGTATTCAGTATCCTCATTTGTAATGCTGGAAAAAATTCGATTCTCCACTTCGCTGCCAAACCTACACATATTACATTATTTATACGTTTATATTGAAAATGGCGGCAGACGCATAAGCGTCTGCCGCCAAAATTTACTCTGTCAGAGAACGTTCTGAACTGCCTTTTTGACAGCTCCGCCGTCCGCCCGGCCTTTCACCTTCGGCATGACAGCCCTCATTATCCTGCCCATATTCTCCTTACCGCTTTCGATTCCGAGTTCCGCTTTCGTTTCAAGCACGATCTTCAGAATCTCTTCCTCAGTCAGCTGTTTTGGCAGATAGGACATGAGTACTTCGATCTCTCTGCTGTAGTTTTCAATCAGATCGGTTCTTCCGGCTTTTTCAAAATCAGAGAGGGCATCTTTTCTCATTTTCACCTGTTTTGTCAAAATGTCGATTATGCCTTGCTCATCAAGTTCAACCCGGTTGTCTACCTCGTACTGCTTGATTGCCGCACGGGCAAGGTTTATCGTGTTTTTTGCAACTTCATCATGCGCCTTCATGGCATCTTTGAAGTCCTGCATCAGTCTGTCTTTTAAAGACAAATAACAACACCTCTTTTAATATTTCTTAGCCTTTTTTCTAGCCGCTTCAGACTTTTTCTTTCTTCTTACGCTAGGCTTTTCGTAATGTTCTCTTTTTCTGAGTTCAGACATTACGCCGTCTCTAGCGCAAGAACGCTTGAATCTCTTCAGCGCGCTTTCCAAGCTTTCGTTTTCTCTAACTACTACCTGTGCCATATTCCTTATCCCTCCCTCCGTATTCTGAAATTCTAAGTTGCGTAAAAACCGAAATAGTCTACAGCGCGTACAATTATATATTTTTTTTTGAGATAAATCAAGTAAATTTTTTGATTTTACATCTCTGCGTTCTTTAACCTGGAGGCCATGTCATTTTTCTGCAGCCCAGCAAATGAAAATGCAGATGTTTTACCGTCTGCTGTCCGTCTTCACCGCAGTTGTTCACCAGACGATACCCGCCGGTCATTCCGAGATCAGCTGCGATATCTTTGACTTTCAGCATGATATAGCTCAGAAGTTCTGCATCTTCTTCCGTCGTATCGTCAAGTGAAGCGATATGTTTTTTCGGAATGATCAGCACGTGAACAGGCGCCTGCGGTGCGTTGTCTTTAAAGACACAGATTTTTTCATCTTCGTAGACAATTTCGGACGGCAGTTCTTTCTGTGCGATCATACAGAATATACAGTCTGACATCTTTATCACTCCCTTCTCTTCGATAGATAGATTTATTTTAACATACTTCTCACATCATCGAAATACATAACAGGAAATAATTTTCAATTATTAGGGAAAGGTAGTATAAATCCTATCTCTGATATCATTCCATGCGGCTCTGTCCGCCCCTGTAATACATTTTTTATACGATTTCACCCAGAAGTCCGTCCTCATGAATTTCTTTCAGCAGAACGAAAGCAAATCCGTTGAGATATGTTTCTGCCTGATCCTGCGGCACACTGCAGTACACATGAATGTAATTATCCGTAAAACCGTTCAGCATCGATTCTCCGGCATCATATCTTTCGAAGAGCACGCGTCTCCGCGTTCCTATGTTTTTCAGAAAAAAGCGCTGCGCCTCTTCCTCTGCAAGTGATATCAGCTTCTCCATTCTGAGAGACTTGACTGTTCCGCTGATCTGATCCGGCATGACCGCCGCTGCAGTTCCACGCCTTGCAGAATATCGGAATGCGTGAACTCTGCTAAACCCTATCCGGCGTATCGTCTCCAGACTCTCCTGAAACTCTTCCTCCGTCTCTCCCGGAAATCCGGCGATAATGTCCGTCGTAACGGCGAACAGAGGATCTGACTGCCTGAAAACACTGACGATTCTCTGGTATGCCTCGATATCATAGCGCCGGTTCATCCTCCTGAGAACACTGTCACTCCCGCTCTGCAGCGACAGATGCATGTGAGGACACAATTTGGGATAAGCAGTAAGCCTGCGTGCCGTCTCTTCATCGACGACATTTGGTTCCAGCGAACTGAGACGAATGCGGAAATCCCCTTCGATACCGCTTATAGCTGCCACTGCCGCTTCAACACCTCTGCGACCGCTTTTCTCTTCCCTGTCATATCCGTACAGTGCCGTATTGATTCCCGTGAGAACGATCTCTTTAAATCCGGCATTTACGAGATTCCGGGCTTCCGCCACGATTTCGCCCAATTCTCTGCTTCTCACCTTTCCCCGGGCATAGGGGATGATGCAGTAAGAGCAGAACCGGTCGCAGCCTTCCTGAATTTTAATATATGCCCTGGTGCGGGAATCCATGGAAGTGATACATCCCGTCTCCTCATATCCTGTCAGATTTTCATAATCGAGAACGTGAATTTCCGCCTTTTCCGATCTGCGGCTGCCTTGTTCGCCGTCGTGATCTCTCCGGCGCAGGTAATCTTCCACAAATTCCACAATGTGCGCCTTCTCATTCGTTCCCGCCACCACGGAGACTCCCGGTATTGCAGCCACCGCCTCGGCATCGGTCTGCGCATAACAGCCCGTAACGACGATAACCGCATCTCCGTTCATCTTTTTTACTCTGCGGATTCTCTGCCGCGATTTCCTGTCGGAAAGGTTTGTCACCGTGCATGTGTTGATGATATAAATATCTGCCGGATCGTCTTCCCCCACGGTTTCATAACCCGCGTCGGCAAACCGTTCCCGCAGCATCTGCGTCTCGTACTGATTGACTTTGCAGCCCAGTGTATAAAATGATACTTTCATATTTTTTCCGTTTCCTGTCATAACTGCCGAAAGGCGGATTGCTCCGCCTTTCTTTCGCTTATAATTTCAGGCCTTCTCCGCCGGAAAGCCCGTCCCGGATCATCATCTGTTCCATCACCGCGATGTCCGACGTGATATCCAGCATATCATTCTGATAAAGGTTATCCAGCTGTTTCTCAAAGCCAGCTGCAACTTTTCCCATGATTTCTTCTATTTTTCTCATGGTGGTATTTATATTTTCTCCCTGAATATTCTGCTGTTCCAGTTCGCGGTATGTACGCAGCATTTTCAGCGTTGTAGGAAGATAATAGTCGAGAAAAGAGCGCAGCTTCCGGTCTGTCTCCGGTGAATCTCCCTGATGCTCAAAAATCTGACGGGTGATTCTTTCGATCCTGTCTGTCTTATCCGAGATCGCCGGATTGACGATTTCTTCATTCAGACTGCGGATTTCCGCCAGGATTTCCTCGTTTTTCAGCTGTTCCCGATCGTCCTGATTTCTGCTTCTGTCTTTCTTTTTTCTCTCTTCCTCTTCCTGCATTCTGCGCTTTTCCGCAGCGCGCCGTCCTTCAGGCGTCAGAATGAGACAGCCCGCTGTATAATCGAGCCATGCGTCTTTTCCGAAAATTCCGGCATTGACCATGTCCTGCAGATCACCTTTCACGGTACGCAGCGAATAGGAAGATGCTTTTGCGATTTCTCTGAAACCGGCCGCATCTCTCCCGCGGAGCATCGCGACATAATTGCGGTAACGCTCCGCTCTGCGGTTGCGGATGATTCCCATCAGAACTACACACAAAGAAATTCCCATAAAGAGAAATTCCACGTAGCTGTCTCTTACCGCATCCAGCGGATATTCCGGCATCCACAGAAGGAACTGATCGATACCCGCTATGAAAAATGCCAGAGCAAAGATCCCTCCTGCAACTATGAGAAGATTGCCCGTCGTCTTCCTCAGCATAGACTTCGGATTTCTGTTTTTCCCCGGAGTACGGGGCGGTTCCGGCTGAGAAAACGGAACTTCCTGATTCGGAGCATAAGGCTGTTCTCTCTCTTCCATGTCATCGCCGGTCCGCAGATTTGCAGTCACGATGAGAAAAATCCCTACAGGCCACAGACCTGTTATAAATGTGAGCACTACGATACACCAGTAAAGACCGGCGTTTTCTCTCCTGAATTTTTCCAGTTTTTTCATCATAATTTCGATTCCCCTCTGAATCCCCTGTATTTTATCATATATCTCCATAAGAATAGGCCGTTTTCACCATCCGATGGATTTTATCTTACCACATGGAGATTTCGACTGCAATCTTCTCTCCCTCAAATCAGAAAATGGCTGCAGATGCAGCCATTTTCATTTTTTAAATATTTTATGTATTTCTTCCGTTTTTTCAGGATCAGGCAATGCAATTATGAGAGAAATCCCAGATGCTCCATCAGGATTTTCACGCCCAGCAGAATCAGAATAATCCCGCCTGCAAATTGTGCTTTTTTTTCAAATCTGCTCCCGAAGATATTTCCGACTTTCACCCCTGCCGCAGACAAAATAAATGTAGTGATTCCGATTACCGCCACCGTCGGCAGTATCCGGATGCCTCCGGCCATCGCCAGAGAAATTCCCGCTGCCAGGGCATCGATTGATGTAGCCACCGCCATCACGAACATAATTCTGGCTGACAGATCGCCGTTGACTTCATCGCTGCAGCTTTCCGCGTTATCCTGTTCAAAAGCCTCTTTCAGCATGTTTGCGCCGATAAATCCCAGCAGAGCAAAAGCGATCCAGTGGTCTGCCGCCTCGATGGCACTGGCAAACAGCGCTCCCAAGAAGAATCCTGTCAGCGGCATCAGCGCCTGAAAACCGCCGAACCAGGCTCCGCAGATGACCATTCCCCTGATATCCGCCTTTTTCATAGCCAGGCCCTTACAGACTGAAACAGCAAAGGCGTCCATGCTCAGACCTATGGCAAGCAAAATTATCCCGGCAAAATTCATATAACCCTCCAGACCAACACAACAGCCGTTCCGGAGTATAGAACCGGCATCCGTCTGTCTATGCTTTCAGCTGAGCCGCAACGGCACACCACTCTTCTTCTTCAAGAATTTCCAGAATGCAGAATCCGTCCTCTTCTAGAGCGGATACTACTTTATCGCATTTTTCCGCCAGAATTCCGGAAGAGATAAAAATCTTCCTGCCCGACAGATGTTTTGCAATATCTCCGGAAAGGCCTATAATCAGATCCGCGATGAGATTGGCGACGATAATGTCGGCCGTAAATCCCAGACCTTTCGTCACGTCACCCTGACGTATCTCGATACGGTCGGTAAGGTGATTTTTTTCTGCATTTTCCAGAGAAGCAGCTGCCGCGTCGGGATCGATATCCACACCTTTGACACTCTCCGACCCGCACAGTGCTGCCGCGATGGACAGGATGCCGGAACCGCAACCCAGATCCAAAACGATATCCTTTTCACTTTCGATATATTTTTCCAGAAGGCGGATACACATTTTTGTAGTGGGATGTGTACCTGTTCCAAAGGCCATTCCCGGATCGATTTCGATAATTTTGTCACCCTCCTGAGGCTCGTATTCTTCCCAGGAAGGTTTGACGACGATCGTATCCGTAATTCTGGCCGGTTTGAAATACTGTTTCCAGCGGTCTTTCCAGTCATCGTCGCAGACCAGGCGGTCTTCGACTCTCAGACTTCCGTAAATTCCCTGCGGATCGTCCTCTTTCAGCTTTGCCACTGCAGCTCTGATTTCCTGAATCTGATGCATGGCATTTTCGTCGGTTTCCATGTAAACGGTGATATTCGATTCGCTCTGTCCCATCAGCAGAACTTCCTCGTCAACATAATCCCAGTCGTACTGATTTTTCTTTTCCAGGAACTCGTCTACCACCGACGGATCTTCCGTAATAAAAGTATCGTGTCCCAACATGGTCAGAACGCCGGACAAAGGTTCAATGCCCTCCGGTGACGTATATATTTTCACTTCATAGTAATTCATGTCTGCTCCTGCCAATGGCTGTACTCTGCCGTATCCTTTTTATCTCTTTTTTTTCTTCTTTTTTTCAGAAGGAGATTTCACTTTACTTTCTCCGGTAAAAAGTTCCTTTACCGTCTCCGCAAACGATTTCTTTTTCGTATAGGCATCTGTATCCATTCCGTCATCGAACTCTTTCAGAAGCTTTTTCTGTTCTGGGCTGAGTTTCGTCGGAACTTCCAGCAGAACTTTGACGTAGAGATCTCCCACGATGGAAGACACAGTAGGAGACTTGACACCCTTTCCTTTCAGACGGAAAGTCGTACCCGGCTGAGTTCCCGCAGGAATCTTATACGTGACTTTTTCTTCCATGGTCGGAATCACCACATCTGCTCCCAGAGCAGCCTGAGCGAATGTTACAGGAATTTCCAGCTCCAGATCGAGTCCGTATCTCGTAAACAGCTTATGAGGCTGTACACTGATTATGACGAAAAAGTCTCCGTCCGGACCGCCGTTTTCTCCCGGTGCTCCCTGACCCCGGACACTTACCACGGAGTCGTTGTCCACACCGGCAGGAATCGTGACATCGATGATAACATCTTTTTTCACTTTTCCCGAACCACCGCACGTCGGACAAGGATTCTCTATGATTTCACCCGTGCCGCCACAGCGCTCGCAGGTTGACACATTGGCCATCATTCCGAACGGTGTCTGGGTCTGTCTTCTGACCTGGCCGCTGCCGTTGCAGACAGGACACGTCTTCTTTCCGCTGCCCTCTTTTGCTCCTGTTCCGCCGCAGTCCTTACATTTTACATATTTGTTTAATTTTATCTTTTTCTTCGTGCCGAAATATGCCTCTTCAAACGTGATCGTCAGGCGCTTCTGGATATCTTTTCCTTTTCGCGGCATATTGCTGTTTCTTCTGGCCTGGCCGCCGAATCCGCCGCCAAAGCCGCCTCCGAACATGCCTCCGAAAAGATCTCCGAAGATATCTTCGAAACCGCCTCCGCTGAAACCGCCCCCGCCGAATCCGGCGTTAGGATCGACTCCCGCGAAGCCGAACTGATCGTACTTCGATTTTTTCTCCGGATCGGAAAGAATGCTGTAGGCTTCGTTGACTTCCTTGAACTTTTCCTCCGCCTCTTTGTCTCCGGGATTCCGGTCTGGATGATATTTCATCGCCATCTTACGGAAAGCGCTCTTTATCTCCGACTCCGAGGCTCCCTTGCTCAGTCCCAGGACCTCATAATAGTCTCTTTTATCTGCCATTTCTGTTTATCCTCCGAACTGTACAAGACACTCCCCTTTCGAGGAGTGTCTGACTTACTTATAGTAATATATGTCTGCCGCCGTTTCAAGAAATTTTTATTTTTCTCTTTGCTCAGCGCAGTTTTCCGGCTGGAGTCCCGGACAAAAGCCCTCTGCAGACTTCTTCCTCTGCGGCACTGCCGCATCATTCCCGATCACCGACCGAGACTAATTGTCATCGTCGATAACTTCAAAATCAGCATCGACTACATTGTCATGAGCCGGACCGGAAGACTGAGCTCCGCTGTTGTCCGTATAAGCGGAACCGCCGTAAGCAGAACCACCTGCAGCGCCCGCAGCATTCGGATCAGCGCCGGCTGTCTGCGCATTCTGGTAGAGAATCTGCGACAGCTGCTGGAATTCATTCGTAAGAGCCTGTGTCTTCGCCTTGATATCTTCGACGTCATTGCCCTGCAATGCCTGGCTGAGAGCATCTTTTGCAGCATTTACTTTCGCCAGCATATCCGGAGTCACCTTGTCACCCAGTTCGCCGAGAGTCTTTTCTGTCTCGTAGACGAGAGACTCACCCTGATTTCTGACGTCGATTGCTTCTTTCTTCTTCTTATCTTCTTCTGCATACATTTCAGCTTCTTTGATTTTCTGATTGATTTCATCTTCAGAGAGCTTGTTGGAAGAAGAAATTGTGATCTTCTGTTCTTTTCCGGTGCCCAGATCTTTCGCACTTACGTTTACGATACCGTTTACGTCGATGTCGAACGTTACTTCGATCTGAGGAACACCTCTTCTTGCAGGCGGAATACCGGACAGCTGGAATCTTCCCAGAGTTACGTTGTCCGCAGCCATCTCTCTTTCGCCCTGTACTACGTGAATGTCTACTGCCGTCTGGTTATCTGCCGCAGTGGAGAAGATCTGACTCTTCTTCGTAGGGATCGTCGTATTTCTCTCGATGAGCTTGGTAGCTACGCCGCCCAGAGTTTCGATGGACAGAGACAGCGGAGTGACATCCAGCAGGAGGACATCGTTTACTTCGCCTGTCAGTACGCCTGCCTGGATAGCGGCGCCGATTGCCACACATTCATCCGGGTTGATGCCCTTGAACGGATCTTTGCCTGTGACTTTCTTTACGGCTTCCTGAACTGCAGGGATACGCGTGGAACCTCCCACGAGGATTACCTTTTCGATGTCGTTCATCGTAACGCCGGCGTCTGCCATCGCTTTCTTCATCGGATCGATGGTACGCTGTACGAGGTTTGAAGTCAGCTGATCAAACTTGGCTCTCGTGATATCCATATCCAGGTGAAGCGGACCGTCTGCATTTACCGTGATAAACGGAAGGTTGACGTTGACTGTCTGAGAAGAGGAGAGTTCTTTCTTCGCTTTTTCCGCAGCTTCCTTCAGTCTCTGAAGAGCCATCTTATCCTGTCTCAGATCCACACCGTGCTCATTTTTGAAGCTGTCAGCGATGAAATTCATCAGCGCTTCGTCGAAGTCGTCGCCGCCCAGGCGTGTATCGCCGTTGGTTGCCAGTACTTCGAATACGCCGTCACCCAGATCCAGGATTGATACATCGAATGTACCGCCGCCCAGGTCGTATACCAGAATCTTGTGCTGTCTTTCGTCTTTATCAAGACCGTAAGCCAGAGCCGCTGCCGTAGGTTCGTTGATGATTCTCTTTACGTCGAGACCTGCGATCTTTCCGGCATCCTTTGTCGCCTGCTTCTGGCTGTCGGAGAAGTATGCAGGAACTGTGATAACTGCTTCCGACACTTTTTCTCCCAGATAAGCTTCTGCATCAGCCTTCAGCTTTGCCAGCGTCATCGCGGAAATATCCTGAGGCGTGTAGGCCTTGCCGTCGATTTCCACTTTGTGATCCGTACCCATATATCTTTTGATCGATGCGATCGTTCTGTCAGGATTTGTGATCGCCTGCCTCTTAGCAGTTTCACCTACGAGACGTTCACCGTTTTTCGTAAAACCTACTACAGAAGGAGTCGTTCTGTTTCCTTCCGCATTGGTGATTACGACAGGTTCGCCGCCTTCGAGAACCGCTACGCATGAATTTGTTGTACCTAAGTCAATACCGATGATTTTTCCCATTTTATATTACCTCCTGAGATAACATTCTTTTTATTTATTTTAAGTTCGGCAGTCGTGTATCCGGCGCCTCCGTTTATTCACATTGATGAGACTCGCCCGGGAACTCCCGGCGCGTTCCCGCATCCGCCTATCTGGCTACTCTTACCATAGCCGGCCGGATCACTTTGTCGTTGAGAGTATACCCTTTCTGCAGAGCCTGAATCACTTTTCCGCTTTCAAACTCGGAATTTTCTTCCGATGTTACCGCATTGTGGAAATTCGGATCGAAATCTTCTCCTTCCGCTTTGATTTCCACGATATTATTTTTATCCAGCACGCTCTTCAGCTGTTTGTAAATCTTGCTGACGCCTTCTGCAAACTGGTTGTCGACGCATTCTTCGCTGTGCTGGAGTGCTCTTTCAAAATTATCCATCACTTCGATGATATCGAGAGCGATCTTCTCGTTGGCGTAAGCGTATATTTCAGATTTTTCCTTTTCTACTCTTCTTTTATAATTCTGAAAATCAGCTGCCAGTCTGAGATATTTGGCATCGCCCTCTTCCTTTTCTTCCTCCTGGTTTTCAGAAGAAGCCGTCTGCTGCACAGCCTGTTCCGTTTTTTCCTGAGATTCCGTCTCTTCCCCTTCCTCCTGCTCCGGGGATTCCACATCTTTCTGCAGTTCGTCAGAGTCTTTCAGCTCTTCCTCTCTGCTGATGTCCGATACCTGATCGTTTGTCGCCATTATTCTTCTCCTTCTGTCAGTTTAAATGCATTATTGAGATTCTGCGTCAGATACTCGATGACCGACGTGACCTCATCATATTTCATGCGCGTCGGACCGACTACTCCGAGTTTTCCGACACACGTTCCGTCCACACAGTATGTTGCGGTAATCAGGCTGCATTCTTTCATATTCTCTTCGATATTTTCGCCGCCGATCGTAATGATCACGCCGCTCTCTCTGTTCAGCAGAGCATTTTCCAGCTCTTTCTTTCTGCTCACCATCTCCATGAACATTTTTGCTCTGTTGAAATCGGAATATTCCGGAATATAAAAGATTTTGTCGAGCCCTTCCACATACAGATCGACATTGAGCATATTCTCCAGCGTTTTCAGGAAAGACGGAACGATGTCTTCCGCCACTCTGCCCAAAGCTGCGATGTCGTTTTCCAGATCCTTGACGATGTCTAGCGTCAACAGACTCGTCAGTCTCTTTCCTTTATAATTGTGCGTCATCACCTTTGACAGCAGTTCCAGCTGCTTCGCATCATAATCTGTCTTTAGATGCACTGCGGTATTCGTGATCTTGCCGCTTTCAGCGACGATCATAAGCACGACAGTCCTGGTATCCACCGGAAGAATATTAATATATTTCAGCCGGTTGCTGTCCTGCGTGGGTGTCATGGCAAAAGCCGTGAGATTTGTCAGTTCTGACAGGATCTGCGACGCCCGCTGCAGTGTCCGGTCGAGTTCGGCGATGCCGGAAGAAATCCTGTCATCGATGACCTTTTTTTCGCTCTCCGGCAATTCGTATCTCTGCATTAGAGAATTGACATAAAGCCGGTAAGCTTTATCGGAGGGTACTCTTCCCGCAGAGGTATGCGGATGAGTCAGAAGCCCCATCTCTTCCAGATCCGACATCTCATTCCGGATGGTAGCCGCGCTGATGCCCATATCGTACTTCTTAGATAATGTTCTCGAACCAACAGGCTCAGCAGACCGGATGTAGTCTCCGACGATTGCCTGTAATATTTTTAGTTTTCTTTCGCTGAGATCCATAACATCACCTTCTTTATTTGTTAGCACTCGTCTTTCATGAGTGCTAACCTATGTTTAATATACTATCATTATCACGCGCTGTCAATAATAATCTGACAAAAAAAAACGCGCGGCGCCTGGGCATTCCTGCCGGCGCCGCGCGAAAAAACCGCGTTTTTTCGAATATTTGTATCTTGATAAAACGTTTTCTGCTCCTTCTTTGCGGATCTGAGCCCATTCCGGATTCTATTCCAGGAGAGTCTTTCCTTCCAGAATCCGCATAACGCGCTCCGTCACCATGAGTTTAAAGATTTCCCGTTCATCCTCAAAATCGATACCTGTCATGGAGATGATCCGGTTAATTCTGTATTTCAGCGTATTATAATGAAGAGACATCTGCTTTGCTGCTTCTCTCAAATTCCTTCCGCAGCGCAGATAGGTGAAAAGTGTAGCAACATAATCGCTATCATTCTCCTTATCCGCCTCTGTCAGAATTTTCACCGCCCCATGAATCAGAAAACGAAGATCGACGCTGGTTCCGAAGCTGAGAATCATATGATATTCGATGATATCTTCATAACGCACCGTTACCTCTTCAAAGCCCAGAGCTTCACGGATTTTTATGCAGTGAAGCGTCTGCTGATAATAACCGTACAGATCACGAAGCCGCGCGAAAGGATAGCTGACATTTGCCCTGCAGCCTGCCTGTTTCAGGAACTGCTCCAGTTCTCCCAGAACTCCGGTCTGAAACTCCTGTTCCGTCCGAATCGTATCATAAATGATGATAATCTGCCGGTTCAGCAGCACAGCGTTCCGGTTGAGGCGCATTTTCAACTTTGACAAGAGATCGATCTGCATCTCCGTAGTACAGCCTTCCGGAGTTTCTACATTTATGACATATATTCTTTTCTTCAGCCTCAGTTCCAGCAGTCTCTGCCTCAGCTCGATCTCTTCTGGGCTGCTGATGCTGTTTTTAAGAATGGAAATCAGAAAATTATCGATCAATGTAAAATTGTAATTGCTCTGACTTATGGTTTTCGCCAGTTCGATGGCGAGAAATCCTCCCACGAGGCGCAGAATAGAAATATCGTACTCTGTGATCAACGCTCTGCTTTCCATGAGAGACAGATATCCGATGACATGACGATGCTGTGTGATCCGGATGAACGTCATGCGATGATTAATAAATTCATTGTATTCATCTTTCATCTTCAGGATATCATTTTCTTCCTGCGATAGAACTCCGCTGCTCTGCGAGAGATCATCGTACTCGATGCACCCGATAAAGAATTCCGGCATAATTCCGTTTTTTATCGTGTATTCCCATACGGGTTCATCGATTTCTTCGCTGACGCCGGCGCTCGCCAGATAATTAAACGAAGCGTCGGTCAGCATGATCGGATTTCCCAGATGCCGGAAACCATAATCCATAATTTCCTGAATCTGGCACCCTTCTTTCAGCATCTCCAGAAGTTCTTCCGACATCGTCGATTTTACGAATCCATGATCCAGAATGGAGGAGATGCTGTTTATCGTCCGGTTGTAGTCCTCCTCTGAGCTGATCACGATGATATTATTCCTACCCTGTTGCAGCACACTGTCCGGGAGCCTCCGGCCAGAACAGACCAACAGACTGATGTTTTCACAGCCCGCCGGCACTGCCACAATTTCCGGATTTTCCATATCTTTTGGAGCGGCAACATAAAGATAGGCCGTATCACAGTGATTCTCCAGTTCATTTATACTCTTGATTCCCAGTATCTCATTTTCAGAATGCGGGCAGTAAACTTCCGCATCCTCAGGAAGATAGGAAAACAGCATTGAAACCGTAATTCTCATAGGCGGCCGGCTTTATCCGATGGAATTGCTGCCCTTCTGCAGCACGACGATTCCCGTGCGGGCGACCTCCTGTATTCCGTAAGGTCTCATCATTTCTTCAAACAAATCGATCTTATCAGGCGCTTCACTGATCTCAACCGTAATCGTCGAGGAAGAGATATCTGTAATTCTCGCATTCATGATATCGGCCAGATTCTTGATCTCACCTCTGTTTTTACTGTTCGCCGCCACCTTAATCAGAGCCAGCTCTTTTTCCACCAGTTCATCCGCCTCGAAACGTCTCACTTTAATGACAGGAACCAGCTTGTTCAACTGCTTTTCCACCTGCTCTGCCGCGTTGTTTCCGCTGTCCACGATCATCGTGATCCGCGATACGCTTTTATCTTCTGTAACGCCCACCGACAGGCTCTCGATATTAAATGCTCTTCTCGCGAAGAGACCTGTGATCTTGTTGAGAGCTCCTGCGTTGTTCTCTACGAGAATAGAAATAATCTGATTCATCGGGAACCTCCTTTACTGCAGCATCGTGCTCTCATCGGAATCCACGACACATTCCAGAAGGAACGGACCGTCAGAAGAGAGCATCTCCGCGATGGCTTCATCCATCATATTTTCGTCGTCAATACGTCTGTTCGCAATGCCAAAAGCCTCTGCCAGCTTGCAGAAATCCGGCGTATCCGGCAGATGCACCGCATAAGGGCCGGCTGAATACGCTTTTTTCTGAATCTCATTTACCATGCCCAGCTTGCGGTTGTTGAACAGGACGATTTTGACATCGATATCGTTGCTCACCGCAGTGGAAAGTTCGTTCATCATCATCTGAAAACTTCCGTCGCCGCATACTACGACAGTCTGACGACTGCGGTCGGCAAACTTGACACCGATACCCGCAGGCAGAGAATAGCCCATGGTTCCCAGACCGCCGGAAGTGAGAAACCGCCCTTTCCGTATACCGATATATTTGCCAGCCCAAATCTGATTCTGGCCTACATCTGCCACGACGTAAGCGTCGTCTTTCAACTGTGCACCGAGAGCATGCATGAAATTTCTCGGACCGATTGTACCTTCTCTCTTCTCCGAAACCTTTGCACGCTCTTCATCAGACAGCTTCTGAAGCTTCTCGATCCATTCTCCACTGTCGGTCAGCACATCATATTCGAGAAGTTTTTCCAGTATATTTTTCACATCGCCTACCAGAGGTACTGTCGGCGTCATGTTTTTTCCGATTTCCGCCGGATCCACGTCGATATGAATCGTGCGTGACTTTTCCTCAACTCTGTCCGGAGCGGTGACCGCACGGTCCCCCACTCTGGCGCCGATAATAATCAGCAGATCTGTGTTATTGAGAGCATAATTTGCCGTCTTGTGTCCGAACTGCCCGATCATGCCAAGATTCATTCTGTCTGCCGAAGGAATGGCTCCCAGTCCCATCATCGTGGTGACCACCGGAATCTGTCCTTTTTCGCTGAGTTCCTTGATCAGGCTCTGAGCTCCGGAACTGAAAACGCCGCCGCCTGCACAGATCAGAGGCCGTTTCGCACCCTGGATCTCAGCAGCCACTTTCTTGATCTGCTTCGCATTTCCGGAAACGCTCGGTTTGTATCCTCTGATATTTACTTCGCCGGGATCTATGTATTCGAAGAGATCGTTCTGGACATCACTGGGCACATCGATGAGAACCGGTCCCGGTCTTCCAGTCGAAGCGATATGGAATGCCTCTCTCATAATCCGTGGAATCTGCGTCACATCTTTCACAAGATAGCTGTGCTTGACAAACGGCGCACAGGCTCCCGTGATATCAACCTCCTGGAAAACGTCTCTTCCCAGCAGCGCCGTAGGAACCTGTCCTGTAATCGCTACGATGGGAATGCTGTCCATGTAAGCGGTTGCGATTCCTGTGATCAGATTCGTCGCCCCCGGACCGGAAGTAACGACGCATACGCCGACTCTTCCTGACTGACGGGCATAGCCGGACGCCATATGTCCGGCATTCTGCTCCTGACGCACTAAAACATGCTGGATCGATCCGTCATTTGCCAGTTCATCATAAAACGGACAGATCGTAGCACCCGGATATCCGAATATGATGTCTACACCCTGTTCTTTCAGGCCGTCAACCATCGCCTTAGCCCCTGTAATCATCTGCTTCTCTCCTTACATTTTATCTGCAACTGTAAATCTATAATTTCTGCCTTTTCGCGCTTCCGCACTTTACGGAAAAGCCGCGCAGGCGTTTTTTCCGTCATCCTTCTGTATGAAATTCCGGAAAGAATGCTTCCGCGGCTCCGCTGATATTTTTAATAATCTGTCACTTTTTCGGGTTTGTCGCTGAGTTTGAGATTTCCTTTTTTCAGTTCCCGTCTCGCCAGTTCACTGAAAATGTCGTCCCAGGTGACATTCGTCACCGTCATCAGAACGGTCAGATGATAGATAAGATCTGCCATCTCATACACAATTTCGTCTTTATCCTGATTCTTCGCGGCGATAATCGTCTCCGTCGCCTCTTCACCGACTTTCTTCAGAATCTTGTCAAGTCCTTTGTCAAAAAGATAATTCGTGTACGATCCTTCCTGAGGATTCATTCTTCTGTCTTCGATTACCTCAGAAACCTGATACAAAACTTCCTGACTTCCCATATTATCCGCCTCCGTTCTTTTTTTAGGTTAACTGTTATTGTAACGCTTTTCCGGTATTTGTTCAACACCTGCTAACATGTATTCAAAATGCAATTATCGTTCCATAAGAAATATCAGATGCGGATATTTCCTCCTCCTTCGGATGTTGCTTTTTTCCCACATCATCGCATCATTTCGTCAGCGTTACGTCTTCACCGTCGAGAATCCGATTCGTCGTCCTCATGGCGCACATTTTGCCGCACATAGAACAGCTGTGCTGGTCAGCCGGAAGAGCGCTCTCAAAATATTCTCTGGCCTTTTTTCCGTCGAGAGCCAGGCGGAACATTTCTTCCCAGTCCAGGCGTCGTCTGGCATCACTCATTTTATTATCGATTTCTCTGGCATCCGGCAGTCCCTTGGCGATATCTCCCGCGTGGGCCGCTATTTTCGATGCGATAATTCCTTCTCTCACGTCATCGAGATCAGGCAGACGAAGATGTTCTGCCGGTGTCACATAACATAAAAAATCGGCTCCACTGGCAGCAGCCAGCGCCCCTCCGATGGCAGAGGTAATATGATCGTAACCCGGCGCTATATCTGTGACGAGAGGGCCCAGCACATAAAATGGTGCTCCATGGCAGAGTCTCTTCTCCAGGATCATATTAGCTTGTATTTCATTCAGAGCCATATGTCCTGGACCTTCTACCATCACCTGCACATCTTTTTCCCACGCCCTCTTCGTCAGATGTCCGATTTCGATGAGTTCTCCGATCTGGGCCGCATCGGTGGAGTCGTGAATACTTCCCGGCCTCAGAGCGTCTCCGATACTGATGGTAACATCGTATTCCCTTAAAATATCCAGCACTTCGTCATAATATTCGAAGAACGGATTTTCGTTTCCGGTCATCTCCATCCAGGCGAACAGAAGAGAACCTCCTCTGGAAACGATATTCGTCAATCTGCCTTCTCTCCGGAAAGCTTCCACGGCTCTCCGGTTGATGCCCGCGTGAATCGTCATGAAATCGACACCCTCTTCCGCATGCGCTCTCACCACATCGAGAAATTCGCGGGCGGTGATGTCTGCCAGCTCTTTCTCCAGATATCCTACCGCATCATACATAGGAACCGTTCCGATCATTGCCGTGGAGACTTCCACGAGAGCCTGACGGAAATCATGCGTCTTACCATAATTTGATAGATCCATGATGGATTCCGCACCGTATTCCAGAGAGAGTTTCACTTTTTCCATCTCTCTGCTGTAATCCGGACAATCTCCTGAAATTCCCAGATTTACATTTATCTTCGTGCGCAGTCCCTGACCGATTCCTTCCGGACTGATCGACTTGTGATTGATATTGCACGGAATGGCAACCGTACCTTCCGCAACCCTGCCGCGTATCGTCTCTGCATCGAGATTTTCCTTTTCCGCTACCGTCTTCATCTCAGGCGTGATGATTCCTTTTTTTGCCGCTTCCATCTGTGTTCTGTATTCTCTCATATTTTTAGTTCCTCTCTTTTTTACGGCGGTTCTGATATCAGCCTTTTACTCCACCCGCCGGTACATTTTAGTCGATCCTCTTTTCTGCAAAGAAAAAAGCGCTCCCTTCGGGAAGCGCCTCTGAATTTTCGAATGTCATCCGGATTTCTACAGCCGTTTCAGTTGGATTCTGTCCCCCGTAATCAGGGGCCGGATGAGTTTTTGCTTCCCTTCCACAGTATTAACTGACAGGTTCTAAGGGTCAGGTTTTACCTTCTCAACCTTTCGGTCCCCCCGCAAACTGTTTTTATCTTATCCTATTACAATTCTCAAGTCAATGTGGACATCCCCATTTTTCTCCAATAAAAAATCCCAGCAATAGCTGGGATTTTTTATTGCACGGCGGAGAAGCCGTACATCATATGATTCTTTTGATTATAATGAAAATTCAGAATATAAATTATTTTGCCTTGCTCATCGCTCTATAGAGGAATGTCATGATCAGACCTACGACACCCAGACCGATAGCAACATAATAAGCTGTTGTATAAGGTGCTTCGAACGCATCTAAGAGCTTAGGACCTACGATACCAGCTAAAGAGAAACCGATGAACATGATACCGTAGTTAACACCGTTGTTCTTAGGACCGAACTGCTCTGCACAGAAACCAGGCATAACGCCCATGAAAGAGCCGAATGCCAGACCTACGAGGCAGATACCTACCATGAACAGAGCCGTATCGCCGGCACCTGCTCTGCTGATTAAGAACAGACCCACGATACCAATTACCAGCATCATTGTCAGCGTATTGATACGGCCGAGCTTATCGGAAATCGTACCGCAGCCGACACGGCCCAGTGCGTTGAAGAGAGCCAGGATCGTTACGGATAATGTAGCGATTGTAGCTGTTGCGTCACCTTCTAAGATAACAGCTGTGATAACCGGCTTACACTTGGAAATCATCATCAGACCGAAAGTAGCGCCAGCAGTCATCATGATTACCATTACATAGAAGATAGGGTCAGCCAGCATCTGCTTCCAGTTCTTGCTTTCTGGAACCTTAACGCCTGCCTTAGGAGCTGGCGGCTGATAACCTTCCGGCATGAAGCCTACCGGACATCTCGTAATGAAGAAAGAACCTACACAGATAACTACCAGATAAACAATACCCAGAACTTTGAATGTGTTGAGAACTGTATCAGGGTTTACAACCTTAGCGATGATCAGCGGCAGAATTACAGAACCGAGACCATATGTAGCTGTCGTTAAACCACCGACGAGACCAGCTCTATCCGGGAAGAACTTAATGGAGTTACCGATCGTGCAGCCGTAAACGAGACCCATACCGAGACCCATCAGGATACCGTAACCGATTACTACCATAATCGGGCTTGTAGCGCATCCAGCAACGAATACACCACCGCCGAAGAAGATACCACCTACGAAAATAGACCATCTAGGGCCGATGTTATCGTTGATGTAACCACCGATAATCATAGGGATAGGTCCGATGGAGTTAGCCAGTGTGAATGCCCATGTTAATGTAGCCATTGCCGTATCAAATCCCATTGCAACGAAGTGCTCATTGAGAGGACCTACGAACATAGACCACGCATAACCCGTACCGATCATGATGTTGATGATACAGCTTACTGTAAGAACTGTCCATCTCTTTTTTGTCAGATTTTGATTCTCACTCATTTGAAAACTCTCCTTTTCAATAAGAATTCTGCATCAATAACGATGCATTAAAAGTGCGTTTTGAATTACCAAACCGATACTCGTACCTAACAAAAGAATCATATATTAAATTATAAAGGTACATAAAATTGTAACCGGACACAGATCACAAATCATGACCTCCGCCGTTCAATTCACGACTACATTATAATGCTTCGTCTGACAACTGTATAGTATACCAAAGTATACTTTTTTTCCGACAAAACAGACATTTTTTTCTCACAATCCGCTCTTAATATTGAAATTTCAACATTTATATCTTTTTATGCAAATTGACATACAAAATTTGTATACAAACATTTTGTTTACGAACTGATCAGTCTGGCAAGAGCCGCTCGATTCGTGATGCCAAGCCTTGAATATATATTAGAAAGACTCTTTTTTACGGTTATTTCGGCAATATTGAGTTCTCTGGCGATCTCTACATTTGTCCGACCGTGAGATACGAGCTGAGCGATTTCTTGTTCTCTTTTTGTCAAAATGCTCAAAGACGATCGGTTCTCGTCTTCCAGAACCACCGACAGGCTTCGCCTGTTCTCGTTGTATATCTTCCTGACTTCTTCGACGAAGCATCTTTCCTCCTCCGAAGACGATTCTTCCAACAACGGCAGAATTTCTTTCGCATTTTCCACAAAAGGCATATACAGTTTATCCTGATAAGTGAGACGTACTGCCTGCTCTGCGGCTTGGGCAGCTTCCTCCGTCATATTCATTTTTCTCAATGCTGCAGCTGAATAAATATGAAGATAAATTTCGGTCAGCAGATTTGGAAATTCTCTCGCGCCTTTCATCAGCTCATCGACTTCTCCGAGAAATCTGGCGTATTGGCCTTTTTCCAGCAGCACCCTGCCGTAGATGATATACACAAAACTCAACGCCGGATGATAAATGCTGACGCTGTCAAATTCTCCCTCGCCAATCCACTCCGGAACGCTGTCCGTCTGACCGAAGGAAGCATAGATAAACGCTCTGCACATATCCGCTGTATGCACGAAAAGATATCGTCTGCTGTCGATCACCTCTTCTCTCAGTTCTTTCAGCAGAGAAAGTCCTCGCTCCGTTTCTCCCCGTAGAAGGGAAATCCTCGCCTGAAGAAAGAGAACACAGACGATGATTCCTGTCTGATTGCGTTCTGCAGCCATGTGATGGGCTTTATATGATAGAATCTCGGCTTTGTCTATATTTCCCCGATTAAATTCTATCTCGGCCTCCAGGATGTAGTCGGCACCATAGCCGTTTTTATCTGTCAGTCTGTAATACAATTCCCTGCTGTCGTGCATCCGGCGGACCAGTTCGTCTGCCGAATCGGATGCGCGGTAGAACATATGAAGTACCGACGGTGATCCGTAAGTAAAGCTTCCTCCTGAACCTTCCAGAAGCGATGGCCGGGACAGTTGCCCGGCAGCTTTTTGCTGCCAGTGGACCATCCGCTGCAGGTCGTTGTAAAATAAAAAGCTGAGGAGCATAAAATATTCTCCGCTCAGTTCTTTTTTTCGGCTCTCGGATAGAGATTCTGTCTCAAAATAATCTCTAAGTTCGCCCATGGTCTTACGAAGCCGTTCTTTTTCATTCATCATAGAAAGTTGTTTTGCAAAGAGCAGATTTGCCATGGGATGGCGCATACGAATCGCTTTCGGACACTCTTCAAACGCTTCGATCATCACATCCCTGCTCCGTGCGGAGAGACCGCCTGCCTTATCCTTCTCAAAAGCCTTTAGCATTTCATTGTAGTCTCGGCTTCTATAATAGAAAAAAGTAGCATGATAATATTCCCGATTCAGATAATACCAATCCGCACCGTGACGATAAACTTCATCGATGAATTCTCTGCTCTGTTCTTCGAGTTTTTCCTGAAGAAAATCAGCATACATATTGTGAATGTGATAGACTTTTTCTTTCAGATCAAAGCGTATAAATCCATTGGATGCCACGAGACCGTCGAGAATCTGCGACGGATTCGCCTTTCTGCGCACAAATATCGCTTGTTCCCTCGTAAATTCACGAAAAATGCTGATTCGCAGCAGGAAATCTTTCTGATCCTCGGAATAATGCTCATAAAGCGAACTGCGAAACAGACTACTGATATTTTCCGCCTCCAACTCACCGCATTCCGAATACCCCAGCAACAGAAGATACAGAGCGCTGATCCAACCTTCCGTACTCCGGCAGACATTCTCCGCCTGCTGTTGCGTGATTCTCAGACCGCAGGATTCGAAGTACCATCCGCACTCCTCCGCGGTCAGCCTGAAATCAGCATCGGTGAGTGTCAGAAGCAGATTTTTCAATTTCAGTTCTTCTCTGCAGTTTTCAAAGCGGTTCCGCCCGATGAGAACGAAATGAATATCCGACAGATTTCTCCTGGCCAGAAATTCAAAAAAACGGTTCATCTCCGGCGAACGAATGAGATGATAATCGTCGATGACAAAGATGAACGGAAGTTCTGCGGTCACCGCACTGATCAGGCGCACCGCCATATTCGCCAGAATGTCATCCTCCGGAAAGCCCACCGCTTCCAATTCACACGACACGTCTCCGTCGATCTGCGAAAAAGCACGGCAGAATTGCTGCCAGAAATAGTGCTGTGAGGAATCAGATACGGAAATCCAGACATAAGGGATCTCTCTCTTCTTCAGAAAAAAGCGCATGCACGTCGTCTTTCCGTATCCCATAGGGGCTTCGACCACCGTCAGTGGATAGTCTTTCATCTGCATCAGTCTCGATTCGATCCGCTCGGAAAGATACAGATTTTCTGTATTGATATTTGCCTTTTTGCTCATAGTCTGTCGTCTCCTGAATAACTTGAGAGCAGACTGCCTGCCTGAGGCGTCATTTCTTCTCGTTATGACAATGATTCGGCGGCTAAAAATAAATTCAGCCGCCGATGTATTCCGACTGTCAGCTGTATCTGCATGCGGGCCCAGCCGCTTTTCCCAGTCTGACGTCTCCTATTTAACTGGATGATCTGCTCTTCAAAGCAGATATACTTCCTATATCCGAAAGTATATTTACAGTATATCACAGCTTTGCACTTCATGCCAGCAGAAATGTATCACGTCAGGATAATTAAAATACATTTTACCTTTGCTTTTCTATACTTCTGCTCCGTTCTGTTCTCTTCATTTCCGAATTTTTTCCAAAACAGAATAATACCGCAGGCTTCTCTGCGGTATTATCAATCGCACTATTTCAGTATTCTGCTGAGAAAAGACGTTCCCGTTTTCATCGGAGGAACATTCAAGTATTCACAGATAGAAGCACCCACATCTGCAAATGATTCCAGAATTCCGAGATTTATATTTTCTCTCACATTTTCACCGTAAACCAGCAGCGGCACATATTCACGTGTATGATTCCATCCTGTGTGAACCGGATCGTTTCCGTGATCCGCGCACAGGATGAGAAGATCTTCCGGCTTCATCCGGTTTATCACTGCCGGCAGCATCGCATCGAACTCTTCCAGACATCTGCCGTATCCTTCCGGATCCCGTCGATGACCGTACATCGAATCGAAATCGATGAGATTCGTAAAAATGAGTCCGTGACGGCAGGAATCCATGTATTCCACCGTCCGGTAAATTCCGTCGTCATTGCCGTTTGTGTAAACCGATGACGTAATTCCGCTGCCGTTGAAAATATCCGTAATTTTTCCCACAGCGCAGACTTCCAGATCGCAGCCGCTGATTCTGTCGAGTATCGTCTCCCCGCCCGGATCAAAAGTGTAATCGTGGCGTCCACTGATTCTGACATAATTTCCGTCCTTTTCGATGAACGGACGGGCAATGACGCGTCCTACCAGCCACTCCCCCACGAGAAGTTCTCTTGCAGCCTCGCAGTATTCGTAGAGAGTTTCCATCGGAATGACTTCCACATTTGCAGCCACCTGAAACACGCTATCGGCAGAAGTATAAACGATAGGACTTCCCGTCTGCCTGTGTTCTTCACCCAGAATACGGATGATCTCCGTTCCGGAAGCGGAATAATTTCCGATGACGCGGCGCCCGATCCTCTTTTCAAACTGCCGGATAAATTCCTGCGGAAACCCGTTTTCCGTAAACGTGCGAAACGGCTCATCCATGATCAGACCGCAGATCTCCCAGTGACCCGTAATCGTGTCCTTTCCTTCTGAACGTTCCGCCATCTTTCCGTAAGAACCCCGGACAGATCCGCGGAACGGAGCGATGCTGATTCCCGGAATCGATGCGAGACCCAGAGATGAGAGATTCGGCAGTTTCATCTCAGGATACCGTTCAAAAATGTGATTGAGAGTATGAGCTCCTGTATCTCCATAGTATCCGGCATCCGGGAGTTCCCCTGCACCTACACTGTCCATGACGATGAGAATGACCCGTCTGTCAGTATCTTTTTCTTCCGCTCCCGTCAAAGCAGTTCGCCTCCTTCTCCTATTCTTTCCGTCAGAAGCACCGGTGAAAAATTCAGATAATCGCAGGATACGAGACGGTAATCGGTCTTTCCAATTCTGCCGTTAAATGCGGCACGACGCGCATAACTCCCGTGAAGATGTCCGTAAATCACCAGCTCCACTCCGAATTCGCCGATAATGTCAGTGAATCCGTTTTTCAGATTTTTCTGTTCCGCAGGCGGATAATGCATCGCGGTTATAATCCGCTGATATCCGTCTTTCCTGGCCGCCTCCAGAGACATGCGCAGCCGCAGCTGTTCCCTGGCATATATCTTGTCGTCGTGTTCCGTCCAGACGGGAGATGTCTGCGGCAGCTTCCAGCCCCTCGTTCCGCATATTGCGATATCTCCGGCAGCAAAATAATTATTCTGCAGAAACAGCATATCTTCGTACATCGCATTGAGCTTCGTGGGAGTAGACCACCAGAGATCGTGATTTCCCTTGAAGAGAAGTTTCTTGCCCGGAAGGCGATGGACCCACCGGAAATCTGCTTCCGCTTCATTCAGCTTCAGACCCCAGGAAAGATCCCCCGGAAGAATGACGATATCTTCCGGCGAGACGAGCCGGAGCCAGTTTTCTCTTATTTTTTCATCATGCCTTTCCCATTCCGGCCCGAAAACATCCATCGGTTTGCCCGAAGAAAAGGAAAGATGCAGATCCGATATGGCAAATATTTTCATTTTTTACTCTTCCTGTATTTTATCTGTTTCCCTGCTCCGTCTGATTTTCCGGTCTGCCAAAACGCCCAGAGAGATGAACACGGAGAGAAGGAAGACGACCGCCATCCCTGCTGCCGGGTGACATCCGTTGCTGATATAGCCGAGCGCTTCGGTGATGAGATTTGAACTCTCTCCGCCCCCGTTATTTTCGGCCGCCTGAATTTCCATAATTTCTTTTTCCGTCTGCCCTTTCGGCTCCAGCTCATATGTGACTTCCCCGTAGGCATCCGTCAATTCCATACGTTCTTCGTGCGAATCATCGTAATCGCCGTTCTGTACGAGATAAATCTCACTGGAAGAAGAAGAGAGATCGTTCATATAGAGTGCCGATATATTTTCCGGCAGAAAAATCGCCCACGGATGATATGTCATAAAGAAATTATTCCAGTTGTGAATTTCATATGCGCTCATGTCGGGCTCAATGACTATATTTTCACATCCGGCCTCGTCTGCTGCCGCATAATGATCCATGTCCGAAGTATGCCATACATACCGCTCACCGCTGATTCCCCCGTCCTCAGCAGCTTCCAGAAATTCTTCGCACAGACGCGTAAAATCGTCGGATATCTCCGGTGTTTCCGTAACCGGTCTGCCGGTCATATCTTCCGTCGCCGCATCTTCCTGCATCGTCACGGGCCGGAGGATCAACGTCACATCCGGATTTTCTTTCAGAAATTCGCAGACATCGCTGACCGTCATCAGAGTCTCCTGACTGTAGGCCGCACCATACTCGTCTTTCTTTTCGGAACTTATTATTTCTTCATACACATCGTCGGAAGCTATATTCACCTGGATATAGAGATAGCCTTCCCGGACGCTGGCAGCCAGTCTGTCTGAAGCGGAGACGCCGTTTTCTTCTTCATTCTGTGACGAGAGCGGCATGTCAATCCTGGCCGGCTTGCCTTTCGTGTTCATTCCCGACAGGATTTCATCCACCGACATTCCCTTGTTCAGCGCCTTATCCAGAACATCATATTTCAGATAAAACTCGGAAAGATCGGAATACTGCAGCGATTTTCTTGAGTTCTCCTCGAGGCCTTCGATGGAAGTCTCCTCACCGCCGTCCACCTCCCAGGCTGTGCCGTTTGCAAATACGCCGTCATCCGAAGCCCGGAAGACCACATCGTCATCGATGAAAGAGCCTCTCGGCAGGAACTGCTGAATCGCCACGAAACCTTCCTCTGCTGTGATGAGATTCTGCCCGAGATAAATCGTATCGAGACTCTCCATTCCCAGAAGATACGCCACGGTAGGCAGAAAATCCAGCTGCCCGCCCGCCGTGCTGATCGTCTCATTTACACCGCTGCCCGGTATGTTTATTATGAGCGGAATGTTAAAATGCCATTTATAATTATAATCTTCCCCCATGATATCTGTCATCATCTTTTTGATCTCCGGATCTGTGCAAGACAGCCCGTAATGGTCCCCATAGATGCAGATTATGCTGTTCTCGTAGAGGCCCTCGTCTTTCAGTTCCTCAAAAAACTGTTCCAGCGCCTCGTCCACATAGCGGACAGAATTCAGGTAGTCCCCGACGATCGTACCCTCTTCCGTACTCCTCAGCGTCAGACTGCAGTCTTCCTGCTTCTGTTCAAACGGATGATGGCCTGACAGGGTAATCAGAAAGGAATAGAACGGTTCCTGCATCGTCTTCATCGCTTCTACCGACTGATGGAAAAAACTCTTGTCGTTTGTGGCCACCACACTCCAGCCTGTGTAATCTTCGTCATCTTCGTAATAATCGCTGTCAAAGAAGTGATCGAATCCGAGAGACGGATACATATTCAGTCTGTTCCAGAAAGTTTTCTCATAAGCGTGCATCGCCGCCGTCTCATATCCCTGCTCCTTCAGCAGCACCGGCAGGCCCCGGAAATAATTCTGCTGATAGAGCGTATAAGTATAGCTCGACAGAGTTCCGAGTATCGAATTATTCGTTGCGAATTCGGCATCCGAAGTATTGCCGCTTCCCACCTGATAATAATAATGATCGAAATAGAGAGACTCCTGGTCGTTGATGAGACTGTTGAGGAAAGGCGTCAGTTCCTGCCCTTCGTATTCTCTGTTGATAGCAAAATTCTGAAAAGCTTCCAGCTGGATTACGATGAGATTGCGTCCTTCGGCTGAACCGAAAAGCGCATCGCGCTCATCCGCGGAAACTTCCGATACAGCATCTTCTTCGCTGATCCCGTTTTTTTCGCCGCTCTCCCCGGAAGTCTCACCGCCTGCTCCCGGGAGCGAGTTCTCATACGTGCCCGTAGCGATGTAATAAGGTTCCGTGCTTCCGCTTTCGGAAATTCCGGCGAGATCTCTCAGATGATACGTCATCAATTCCTGTGCCGATACGGACGCGACAAAGACGGACCCCAGCGGGTTGAACAGCATGAAAAAGATGAGAAATATGGCTGCAAAGACCTGCAGCGCTTTTGGGATATCATAGTTTTTTCTTTTTTTCAGACTACAGTAAGATGTTTCTGGCTTTTTTTTGCGGCGAATAGCCGATATAATCAGCACAGCGAAAATAGCGATATTATCCGCAAAGAGAATAAAATACTGCGGCTTGATCAACTCGCTGATCGATGCGGTAATATCGCCGATCATCTTGGCGGAGCCGATAATCCGCACGGTCAAATAAGAATTATAATATCCATGATACAGCACGTCTGCAAACATCAACAGCGATATCAGCAGATAAATTACAGCCGGAATTCCTTTTCTGCGGCAGGCGCAGAAGAACAGAAATACCAGCAGACAGCTGAGGGCGCATACAGGAATAAAATTGTTAGAAATGCCCATGAAATAATAAAAACATATGAATTTTACCACCACCAGCGCTGCGGCTGCGAAAGCTATGATGCCGTATCTCCTCCTAAAATCGAAAAATGCTTCCCGGAAAACACCGGTTCGTTCTTTTTCTATTGTCTGCATAACGAATCCTCACCTTTTCTGAATTTATTGTCATCCTGTTTCCGCTTCGTCTGACTGCTTCGGAATTATTCTGTCATATTGAATCTATTTTACATTCTTTACACCGAATTTACAATTTTAACTTTCCGAAGCAAAAACAGAGAGAATTCCGGACAGCTATTGCCATCCGGAATCCTCTCCGCACAGAATTCTATCGTAAACTCCCATTGAAGCCGCACCGGAAAAGCGGAAAACCTCCGCTACTGATGCAGTTCTTTTTCCGAAAGATTCTGGTTCATCTGCTTGATGAGTTCCACAAACAGATCCACCCGATCTGACGGTATGCCCTCCACAATTTCTTTGTGAACCGCTCCCAGACGTCTCGCGATCTCTTTGACCTTATTTTTACCTTCATCGGTTATAAAGACGAGAAACGCTCTGCGGTCCTTTTCCGTCGTGCGTCTTACCACATAGCCTCTGTTTTCCAGGATATCCAGAATCCTGGCAAGAGTGGCCTGGTCTTTGTCCACTTTATGCGATAAACTTTTCTGATTAATACCGTCCTGATCAACTAAATTGTAAAGTACCACATACTGTTCCAAAGTAATATCATCTCTGTCCAGAGCAGCAGACATCTGTCGACGCATTCTTTTTTGCATGACATAAACCAGGTATGTCATTTCTTCATCGATGTCAAACATAGAATACATCCTCTCTTAATCATTGGATTTAACTGATAAAGTCTTACTTCTTCTTCGGAGCTTCGATTCTCGGCATATCCGCCTTTGTAGCTTCTGCGATCTTTCTCAATTCAGGCTTGGAAACTTTTCCGTTTGTGAGAAGCGGGAATTCATCTACAAACCAGTAATAGGAAGGTATCGACAGAGTAGGTGTCTTGCCGACGCAGAAAGCTCTCAGTTCTTCCGCGGTAAGAGTGGAACCTTCTTTCAGTCTTACGAACGTACCGACGATTTCACCGTATTTGTAGTCCTTTACACCGATAACATAAGCTTCTTCTACGTCAGGGTGGGAACCCAGAACCTTTTCCACTTCACCCGGGCTGATATTTTCTCCGCTTCGGATGATGATATCTTTCAGTCTGTCGGTAAGTCTCAGATATCCGTTTTCATCAAAGTAACCCTGGTCTCCCGTGCGCAGCCAGCCGTCAGGAGTAAAGGTAGAAGCAGTCTTTTCTGGATCTCCGAGGTAACCCATCATGATGTTGTAGCCCCTCGTGCAGATTTCGCCAGGAACACCTGCCGGAAGTTCTTCCAGCGTATTCGGATCGACGATCTTCACTTCCAGACCTTCGTTCAGCGTACCTACCGTGGTACCTTTGATTTCAGGAGAATCGTCCACATTCGTAGCCGTGATGCAAGGGGACGTCTCTGTCAGACCATAGCATACGATGAGATTCTTCATCTTCATGATGTCCTCGATTTCCCTTACCATCTTTTCCGGACAAGGCGCACCCGCTGTGATACCCTTGCTCATACAGGAAATTTCATAAGCGTCCGGATTCTTCTTCAGCGTATCGATGAAGCCGATAAACATCGTCGGAACGCCGCAGACCGTCGTACATCTCTCTCTTTCGATCATCGCGAGAGACTCTGCAGGCTTGAATCTGCTGGTAAGTACGATAGGAATTCCTACCATGATAGAAGTCAGTCCGGATACGACAGAACCGAATGTATGGAACAGCTGAATCTGCATGCACATCTTATCGGAGTGATCCAGTCCCATTCTCTTGATCAGCGTATTGGAATTTTCCACGATATTGAGGTGAGACAGCATTACGCCCTTAGGGAATCCGGTACTTCCCGATGTATAGATGACGTATGCGAGATCTTTCACCGTAAATGCCTTTTCTGCTTCTTCGAAAGCGGCATCGTCGAGGGCGCGTCCTTCTTCCATAGCTGTGTTGAAATCATAAACACCAGGATATGCAAATTCATCAGTTGCATCCACCAGAATGACTCTTTTCAGCAGAGGAGCTTTTTCCAGATTGAGTTCGCCGTACTTCTGAGTCTTGATCTCAGGATACATATCGTCTGCCAGCATTTCGATATTTTCGTGAACTTTCGCACCTCTGTAGAGAATGAAAGTTGAAACCTGTGATCTCCGTACGAGTTCTTCCATTCTGTCCTGCTTTTCATATGGAGTAAATGCGATCATAACCGCACCGATCTTACTGATGGCATAAGCCGCTGTCATGGATTCCACACCGTTCGCCATCCACAGACCTACATGATCGCCTTTTTTAATTCCAATGCTAAGCAGGTATTTTGCGAAAGCTTTAGCGTTAGCCTCAAAAGTTTTGTAATCGACTCTCTTCGTGCCGTCGAAGGAAATGAGAGCTTCCTGATCCGGATAAATTTTCGCCGTCTCTTCGAGAACTTCTCCGACCTTTAAATCGAGAATTCTTTCAATGGCGAGTTCATAATCCTTACCGTCTACCGTAATTTTTGCACTGTTCACTCCGGAAATGAGTTCCTGCTGCTTTGCAGTCTCTGCCAGAGCTGCTGTCAGCTTTTCATCTGCGCCTTCCGGACTGCTCAGAACACTGCCGTCGAGAGCCTTGAACTCCCATACTCCCTCCGGAAGCGTAATAACGACTTTTCTTCTTTCATCGACAAAACCCATGATATATTTACCTCCTCTGTGCTTTTCAATCGCCCCGAAATCAAAACGATTTTCACGTATGTGTCAAAAATCATTCTTTGTACACATAATAACTTCATTTTGATTATAATATCCTTTATAGTGTTTGTCAATTATTTGTTCAAATATATTATGTCAGTATATAATATGAAAATCCGCCATTTTGTTCATACCAATATATAGTATACTATCAACTTAATAATGTCAAACAATTATGTGCATATATACAAAAAAAATCGATATTCGTCCAAATCTCTTCTAGATTAATCGAGATGTTTTATGCATTTAGCCAATTTTTTAATTTTATCGAAAAGAAAAAACTCCACTGTGCAAAAGAAAAAATTTACACAGCGGAGTTCTGTCTCCTCACAGGAATCATATTTCGTTGTCTTATTTTATTCTCTGTATCTCCCTCAGAATATCATCGAAATCGCCATCTTTATATTGATCGAAAAACATCTGAAGCTGAAGCCGTTCTTTTTTAGACGGACGGATTTCATCGATGACGACTCCTGCAGCGGAAAGACCGACACAGGCAGGATCGAGGCCGATATCCCTGAGATCCCATCTCTCGATTTCCATTTTCATCGCCGCACGGATTCCGGCGATCGACATGACCCGCAAACTGTATTTCTTTTTCAGATTACTGAGAACCGCCGGGCAGGAACACTCTGACGTCTCGATAACCGATCCGAGATCTCGTCTGACGATCAGTTTGTCATCTTCTTTCTCAAATTGACTGACATTGGTAAGATACGGAAGGTCGAGTTCTTCCGCCAGCATCGGACCTACAAATCCTGTTCTTCCGTCCATACTGGCATGTCCCGTGAGCACAGCGTCGAAATCTCCGATTCTTCGAATTGCAGCTGCCAGCGCTCTCGCCGTTGCCAACGTATCGGAACCTCTCATCTGTTCATCGTTTACAAGAATCGCCCGATCCACACCGAGAGCAAGAGATTCTCTCAGAATTTCTTCTGTCTTATCATTTCCAAAGCTGAGAGTGGTAATGTGGATATCATCACCCATGGCATCTTTCATCGTCATAGCCAGCTCCAGAGCATTGCAGTCGTCAAAAGTCAGCATCGCTTCATCCGGATCGCGGATGACGATATTCGTTCCATCCTGCATCGATACCATATTCGATCTCGGTGCCTGTTTTAATGTTACTATCAGTTTCAGCATTTCCGTTCTCCCTCTGCCATGCTGCGGCCGCTCAGCCATTTGCCTGCTGCCCAGAAAAACGCGGAAACGGAAAATCCTGTGATTTTCCGTTCCGCACTTACGGCGCCGGCTACCGCCGCATTTCGATTTATTTGTTCTGCTTTTCCGGAAGTTCCGCCTCCGGAAAGTCTTTCAAAACTAAAACTTTTCGACGGATACGAACACATACTGATCCGGCTCTTCCGGATTGTAGATTCGGAATTTGTCTTCCTCCGGCATCGCGATCTCGCCGGATGCATATTTCGTAATTTCCTCCGTCACCCATGGCATCGGCCAGGGTGTAGTAATCGGCTCGGAAACCTGAACTCCGCGGCTGTCGAAGCCGAGTACCTGTCCTCTCAGTTCACAGGGGATACTTTCCACCGCTTTTATAGTAAATACAATATCCGCTTTCTTTCCATCGAATTCCATTATTTTTTCACCTTACTTTTCCTGACTGTCCGCCTTCGGTCTACGGAAAGAGCCGTAGTCCACCGTAATGGGAACCAGTTCAAAATCGTCCATTTCACCTTCGATGATATCGAAGTCCACCGTCTTATAACGCTGGCAGACTGTCCGGCAGCCGGACGGACATTTGCCGCAGCCTTCTTTATGTCTTACCGGTTCAAAATCGATTGTGCCGCTTTCAATTACGACTTTTCCCATAAATACCTCCGTTTAACGCCACACAGTGAAGTCGGATTCCTCCTCATAGGCTTCGTATACGACTGCCTGCCATGTACCGCTCATAACGTCCGCATTGTCTTCGAAGAGTTCTTCAATGGAATCGTATTCGATGGTATCTCCAACGTAATACATATTGATCTTATTCTTCGTGATCTTCCATTTCTTCGTCTCCGCATCATACTTCACCATCACGTCGGTGAGCTTCAGGAAAAACTGGCTGACGTCATTCTTTTCCAGCATCTCAATGAAATCGGCAGCCTTCGGATTTTCCATCAGGTAGTAAACCCTATTGATTTCCATATAGAAACGATGATTATCCGGTCTCGTGGCTGTAAACAGTTCGCCTACCTGACCCACTTTCAATTCCTTACCTGCCATCTCCAGAATATGCATAACGGAATCGTGAACTTCGATATAGAGTTCACCATCGATAGTGAAAAACTGTCCTTCTACCTCGAACATATCGTCTTCCAGATAAAAATCCACGTACATGCCGTCGAACTTTTTGATGATATCTTTATTGTAAACATCCAGTCTCTTGTAAGTTTCTTCCATATTTGAACACTCCTTTACTAAAGCTGAGGTACCATGGCAGGGGATTCATAGATATTGCCCGCCAGTTTTGTCTGTTCTACTGTCATCTTGTCGCCCGGAGAAAGTGTACCGTCGTTTGCCATCAGCATAAACTGGCCTACCTCATCGCTCCATACGATCTGAATTACTTCATCATATTCTCCGTAGAAGAGAATGTCACCTTCATAAAGTTCCGCACCCTCTGAATCTTTCCATCCGGTCTTCTGCATCGGAATCAGCTCCATCGGCGGATCATTTTTCAGATCATAGATATATAACGCACCGAAAGAGAGATATGCATAGAGAGAGATCATCATATCGGTCTGCGGATCTTTGATGTCTTCCGGCATATACATGATCTTTGCATCCGGATCCCAGGCTCTGAATTTCAGTTCTCTTCTGCGTTCATCCGGATCGGCATCTCCGTTTTCAAAGATATTGCCTACGATCTTCATAGCATCGCCGAGATAAGCCCCGCCCGGTGAAATCGTGCCGTCGAGGCCCAGCAGGAGATAACCCGCTATCTCATCATCCCAGATCACCTGAAAGACATTTCCGTCGATCTCCACGATATCGCCTTCATATACTTCGAACTGTTCCTGATCGAACCAGTTTGTGCTCTGCATCGGCACTAATTCAGTAGGCGGCTGCGTCTTGATGTCCGCGATATGAAGAACGCCGTCGATCAGCTGTCCGAAAATCGTTTTCGGCGCGTTCTCGTCCGTATCAGGCTCTTCCAGATCTTCCGGCGAATACATTTTCTTTTCTACCGGATGCCAGGCTCTGTATTTCCACTCTCTCGTATACTCTGCCATTTTTATTCCTCCAATTTCTTATCTTTATCTTACTCAAACCCGCCGGCCTTCCGCCGAAGCGAGTCTTCCGCCATCTTTCCCCGCTCTACTTTCCGAACGTACACTTCGGCCACACGCAGACATCGCACTGCATACAGAGGCCTCCCACACCGAAACTGGTGATATCGCGTCTCACAATCTTCTCACCTGCGAAAACTCTGGGAAGGAGCAGATCCACCACTGTCGTACGGAAAAACATGCCGCAGGCAGGTACCCCGAGAATCGGCGTGTCTCCCAGATATGCCATCATGAACATAGCTCCCGGCAGCGCAGAAGCTCCATAGGTGACGATATCCGCACCCGCTTTCTTAATGGCCGACGGTGTGAGATCGTCCGGATCCACCGACATTCCGCCCGTGGTGAAAATCACATCAGCGCCCTTGGCTTTGAGATCGAGTATCTTTTCGGAAATGATATCCATATCGTCCGGAGCATACGTGATCTCCAGGATTTCCGAACCGTAATGCTCCACCTTTTCCGTGATGACAGGAGCAAAGGCATCCGGGATACGGTTGTAAAAGACCTCACTGCCCGTAATGACGCATCCTACTTTATTCTTTTTATAAGGCTTTACCTCGATAACCCGGCCGGCATCCCTGCAGACGCGTTCCGCCTCTGCGACGTCCGCTTCGTTGACGACCAGTGGAATCACCTTGGTACCCGCCAGCATCTGCCCTTTCGTCACCGGTGTATTGTTCGGCAACGTCGCGCAGATGACCAGCGGCAGATCATTGATCTGCTGAACCGCTTCTTCATTGATTTTAAGCACACCGTCGTGCTGAGCAAACAGATTGACACGGCTCTCCTTCGGCGGCTCCGTATAGATGCCGTCTCCCGCAATGGCTGCTCCCAGCCGGATTCCTGCTTCATCCTCGTGAACCTCACTGCCGTCCAGCTGCAGTACATAGATATTGCTCTTACCTACATCTAAAAGCCTGTCCACATCTTCCGGAGCTATGATATGACCTTTTTTGAAGAGCGAGCCTTTGAATTCGCCCTTTACGATTCTTGTGATGTCATGAGCTAAAATTTTACCTACCGCATCTTCTGTTCTGATGATTTCCTTCTTCAAAATAAGCCTCCAATTACAATTCATTCCCTGAGGGGGAATGGGATGCCGGCATCGTCCCTCGCCTGCCGACACCGTGACCGGAAAGGATCATAAAATCCCCGTGCAGCCCCTGGATTTTCCTTCGGCTTGCAGACAAATAAGCGGAGCATCTGACGACGCCTCGCCTCTTCCGGTCAATATTTGATTCCGATACCGATTGCGATAAAAAAACGGATCTGAAACCGGATCCGCTATGATTATCTTGCACAAATATTCTAATTCATTTTCGATGATATAGCAAGAACAAGTTTTTCAAGTCATTTCAGCCGATTCGGATGCAGTATCGAGTTTTTTATCCGCTATCAGTTAGAATACCCGAATTTTACTCTTTCCAACATAAAAAATAAAAAGAACTGCCCTGCAATCTCTCTGCAGAGCAGTCCGAATACGTACATTCAGCAAGTTTCCAGCCATTTGAGATCATATGGCTCAAATGTAACATGTCTGTATTTTTCCACGTCGAGAATCTTTCCGTCCCAGTCTCCGTGGATGTCACCGTTCTGTTTGATGAGGATATCATAGAGGATATCATAAGTCTGTTCACCGTCATTTTCCACGATAGTGCTGTAAGGAAGCGTCTTATGATACGTCAGTTCCAGACCTTCGAAGTCAAAATGGTAGCCGCAGCGCATTCTGCAGCCGTCGAGGCCTGTATAACGGCAGAACTCCTTCAGATCCTTAAGAATCATATCGTGTTCTTCATCGTAAAGGTTCTCCGGAGTCGTATCCGTATAATCAAAGCGGAACTGAATCGGAATATTATACTTTTTAAAACGCCTCATATACTGAACCAACTCATCCCGCGGATAGTCTCTGTAAAGCACACAGTTTACTCTGGTCTTCGTCGGTATTCTCGCGATCAGTTCATCAGGTGATTCTTCCACATAAGGAACGAGATGGCGTGAAATATTGATGCAGGTGATCTTATCTTTATTGCGTTCGACAAATTCGATCATCTCATCTCCCGTACGATCGGCAAATACAGGGAACGTCGTATTGATGTAGACCTTATGAGTCGCAGGAACCTGATCCAGAAGAACCTGGAGGGATTCCAGATTTGCAAAAGGTTCACCGCCCGTAAATACGAAATCACACTCCGGCGTGATCTCGTCCATTACGTGAATGCTCTCACAGATCTTTTCGAGGCTGAAGCCTTCCATGTCTGCGTATTCTTCCTTATTGACACAGAAAGGGCAGTTATTCTGACAGTCATAAGGAACGAATACTGTTACCGTTGCTCCCCCCTCACGGGTTTTATATGGATTACTCATATTATTTGTCTGTCCTCCAATCGAACATATTATTTACACGAACTGCATTTATTTTATACCTAAATATACGCCTAAGTCAAGAATATTTATCATATCATGGGGTTTTGAGGCAAATTGTTTGATATATTTTTAACGTTAACAAAAATTATTTCAGGCAGATATAAATCAGCTTAAAAATATCCGGTATTATGCCGCCATGCAGCGAAAAAAGAATGTAAAAACAAGGGAAAAAGTTGCCATAGAATTTGAACAATTTCCATAGCAGCTGGCCTGCAGGCGGTACGAACGGAGACAGAAAACTCCGAATAATATAAGTCAGAGAGAAAAAACTCCCGGATACACATAAAAAAGAGCGGCAGATAAAATCTGCCGCTCCGGAATAAACTTACCTAATTCGTTAGAATTAGAGGTTCTTACCGATAGACTTGAGGTAGTTGAGAACCTTTTCCTGAGTCAGAGGCTGTTCTGTGCATCTGTAACCGATAGCATCATATACAGCGTTGAAGATTGCAGGAGGTGTCGGCTGGATAGGACCTTCACCGGATTCCTTACCGCCATAAGGAGCGGAAGGGTCATAAGATTCTACGATCTCAGCGTTTACTTCAGGCATATCTAAAGTACCGCAGAGCTTGTAGTCGTGGAAGGACGGGTTGAGTAATCTTCCGTCTTCCGCATAACGCATTTCTTCGAGTAATGCGTTACCGAGACCCATCTGGATGGAACCGTGAACCTGACCTTCGCAAGACATCGGGTTGATCGGCTGACCGAGGTCGCCTGCTTCTGTGATGTCCAGAACGTGTACGTTACCAGTGTAGAGGTCAACCTTAACGTGTGCGATCTGAGTCGTGAAACCGAATGTTGGGGAGTGACCGATGTTACCACCCTGCTGGATACCCTTTCTTCTAGGAGGTGTGAACTGTCCAGAAGTGATGAGCGGACCATTTGCAGAGATGTACTGATCTACTACTTCGTTCCAGTCAACATTCTTTCTCTTCTTTTCGTAGATGGAGTAGAACTGATAGTCCTTAACGCCAACTTCCTGACCACGGCAGCCCATGATAGCAGCAGCAACAGGGAAGAGTAACTGGTTAGCAGCTTCGCACGCTCTTCTGATCGCCCAACCTGTAGCGTAAGTTACACGGGAAGCGAAAGTACCGAGGTCGAATGTAGCTGTTTCAGTATCTCTGGATACTACCTTAACGTCTTCGGATCTTACACCGAGAGTTTCAGCAGCCATCTGAGCCATAACCATATCAGCACCCTGACCGATATCAGTAGCACCGCAGTATAATACTACGTTGTTTTCGCCTTCGATCTTAACGTTAGCTACTGTATGAGGCTTGTAGGAGAGGTACAGAGTGTAGGAAGTACCGGAGATGTAGTAACCACCGGAGATACCAACACCTTCACCAAACGGAAGCTTGCCATACTTGTTTTCGAAGTCGCAGTTGTCAGCAGCAGTCTGCAGAGTCTTCTTGTATTCTGTATGAGGTACATACATCATGGAACGGCAAGTGTGACCGGATTCTACAGCGTTGAGTAATCTGATCTGTAACGGAGTCATGCCGAGCTTTTCAGCTGCCATATCCATTAAGATTTCCATTGCGAATCTTGGCTGAGAACCACCGAGACCTCTGTGAGCACCGCAAGTGTTTGTATTCGTGTAGATGAGCTTACCGGAGAACTTAGCAGCCGGAGTTACATAAGGGAGGTGAGTCATGGATGCAGTGTAGAATAATACTACAACGCCCCAAGACATGTAAGCACCTGCAACCATCAGGTTATCAAAGTCAACTGCAGTGATATGACCTTCCTTATCGAAGCCCATTCTGAACTTCATGAAGCAAGGGTGACGACCCTGGTTCTGAGCGAATACTTCAGATCTTTCGTAAGTGCACTTAACCGGACGACCTACTCTGGAGGAGAACTTGGAAGTGATGAAGTCAGCTGTAGTAGCTACACCCTTACCACCGAATCCGCCGCCGAGGAGAGGAACTGTGATTCTGATGTCCTTCATAGGCATCTGGAGAACCTTAGCTAACTGCTGGTGAGTATAGTGAGGTACCTGGCAAGTAGCATATAAGTGGAGCTTGTTCTTGTGAACGTCGAAGTCAGCCAGTGCAGACTGAGGTTCGATGAAGGACTGATGATACTGGCAGGAGTAGAATTCCTGTTCGATAACGACGTCAGATTCAGCTAAGATAGCGTCAACGTCACCATACTGCTGTTTACCCTGGTGAGCGATGTTACCCGGCTTATCTTCGTGAATGAGAACGCCTTCTTCGTTAGCCATTCTTTCGGAATCTCTTGCGTCTACGATTACAGGGAGTAATTCGTATTCAACGTCGATGAGTTCCAGAGCCTTTTCTGCGATTTCTTCAGTCATAGCGCAGACAGCGGCAACCGGTTCACCCCACATACGAACCTTGTCTCTTGCGAGTACTTCTTCGTTTGCAGAGTGAGCAACGATACCGTAATCGATCGGGAAGTCCTTACCAGTGAGGACATCGAGAACGCCATCTAATTCCAGAGCTTTGCTGAAATCGATGTTCTTGATTGTTGCGTGTGCATGTGGAGATCTTAAGATCTTCGCATATACCATTCTAGGTAAAGTTAAGTCGTCAGTGTACTGTAACTTACCAGTAACCTTCATAGGACCGTCGAGACGAGGAATAGATCTGCCTACTTCCGTATATTCTCTCGTGTAGTCCTTATAGTCATGATATCTATTGGAAACTTCATACATTTTATTTATAACACCCCGCCTTCTGCTGCACATGCTTCCACAGCTTCGAAAATCAGAATGTAGCCTGTGCATCTGCAGAGGTTACCGGAAAGTGCTCTTCTGATTTCAGCTCTTGTAGGCTGCGGATTTCTAGATAATAAGTTGTAAGAAGACATGATCATACCCGGAGTGCAGAAACCGCACTGAACTGCGCCGTGGTTTAAGAACGCCTTCTGGATAGGATTCATTTCGCCAGTCTTGTGATCAGCGATACCTTCGATTGTAGTGATCTTCTTACCCTGACAAGCGATCGCGAGAGTCAGGCAAGATAATACTGCCTTACCGTCGATAATTACAGTACATGCACCGCAGTCACCCTGACCGCAGCCCTTCTTAGTTCCGGTAAGACCTGCTTCCTTTCTGAGAACGTCAGCGAGAACGTCAGTAGGAGCAATTCTTAAATCCATATCTTCGCCGTTAATGTTTAACGTAACAAGCTGTTTTTTCATTGTCGCATACACCCCCTACTTAGCCTTTGATTTCTTCAGCAAGTTCTCTTAAGATTCTTCTTGCTAATGCGCCGATAACGTCAACTCTGTAATTAGCAGAAGCTCTTACGTCAGTGATCGGATGTACTTCAGACTGTGCAGCTTCGCCGGCAGCCTTGATTGCAGCTTCGTCGCCGAGCTTCGTGCCGATGAGAGCCTTAGGAACTGCTTCGGAGATGAGCGGTCTGATAGCTACGGATCCCATTACGCACTTAGCGTCAGTGATCGTATCACCGTCAACCGTTAAGCTGATCGCCATGTTTGCGATATCGATTTCCATGGACTGTCTCATACCTACATATGCATACTTAACATATGTATTTGCTGCAGGTTCAGGGAGAACGACGCTCTTGATCAGTTCGCCGTCTTCGAGGCAGTTCTGTCTGTTACCAGTGATGAAGTCAGCAACAGGAACTGTTCTTTCGCCGCCCTTCTTTACGAGGACAACTTCTGCTCCGTAGCAGATCAGAGAAGCAGGAGTTTCAGCGGAAGGACCGGAGTTAGCCAGGTTACCGCCGATTGTACCCATTTCTCTTACCTGAGGACCACCGATTTCGCCTGCTGCATAAGCTAATGCAGGGTACTTAGCCTTCATTTCATCAGAGAATTCGATGAAAGCGTCAGTGGTAGCAGCACCGATAACGGCACCCTTACCATCTTCTACCTTAAATTCCTTTAATTCAGGAATGTGAGTTACATCGATTACGTTTGCTGGATGAATCATTTTTTCCTTGAGCTGAATCATTAAGTCAGTGCCGCCGGCGAGAACCTTGGCATTTTCCTTAGTAGCTAACAGCTCGAGGGCTTCGTCCAGAGTTTCTGGAGCGAAATACTCAAATGGAGTTAAAATATTCAAACAAGCCACCTCCTTAAAAATTTTGTGATATTGGTTTGTTGAGTAACTTGACACCTGTCCCTTTTGTGCATATGCGCTTGCAGATCACACATACACAGAACCGGCATCATTATTTATTAATTTAAATCATGCAGCAATTGCAATGATCAAATTACCTCTTTGGGCGCATCTCTCATTCCGTTTGCCATTATTTATATACTGCAATTTGCATGCCAACTTTGCCAAGCCCGTTAAAAAAATGTTTATATTTTTCTTCAGGTTTGGCCTGATCGGCTGCAGCCTTTGATTTTTCAGGCATCGGGAGATAATCATTTTTTTAGTCAGAAAAACATTTTTTAATTTATATTCTACAATTAACCGACATTTTTCACCATGATGATTTCATTTACGCTAAGTTGTAAACATTTATTTACAATATCGTAATTCACCATATTGACATTGTTGTAAACTTTCATTTACATTTTGTTATCGATTGGCTTTCTGACTCTCAGACACATAAGCGCCTCCGCTATTTTAACATGTTATACCGTACTTTTCCAGCTTTTTATATAGCAAAGTTCTAGAAATATTTAACATTCTTGCCGCTTTGGATTTATTCATGCCGCTGAGCTGCAAAGCGCGTAAGATCGCATCTCTTTCGCTTTCCTCTTTCTGACGGCTCAGGGACTTCATCTCACCGGTGGAAGTTTCCGGAAATATCTTCGGTATGGAACGGTTTCTATCATCTTTTTCCTCCTGCGGAAAGCCTGCTGAAACAGACCTGTTTTCTGCCGAACGTTCTGCACCGGAAAAAGTGATTCCTGGAAGCCAGGACGCTGCGTGTCTCGAGGAACCGGGATGCGGAGAAAATCTGCGGAAGTCCTCCGTCTCGAGAAATTCACTCCGGGTGGAGGCCATGACGCGTTCGATTACATTCTGGAGTTCTCTGACGTTTCCCGGCCAATCATATTCGCTCAGATAGGCCAGCGCACTGTCCGAAATGCCGCTGACTTCACGGCAGGTTTCCGAATTATAGCGCCGGATAAACGAATTGACCAGAGAAGGTATATCCTCTTTTCTCTCTCTCAAAGGCGGAATCCGGATAGTTATGATATTCAGTCTGTAAAAAAGATCTCTGCGGAAGAGGCCTCGGTCGATCAGATATTCGAGAGGCATGTTCGACGCTGCGAGAACCCGGACATTGACAGGAATACTTTCCGATCCTCCCACTCGTTCGATCTCCTTTTCCTGAAGCGCTCGCAGGAGTTTTGGCTGCATCTTCAGGCTCATCGCATTTATTTCGTCCAGAAACATACTGCCCAGATGTGCTTTTTCAAATTTTCCCGCTTTTCCGCCTTTTACTCCTCCTGTGAAGCTCCCTTCTTCATATCCGAAGAACTCCGATTCCATCAGATTTTCCGGGATAGCCGAGCAGTTCACTTTTACAAAAGGAAAGACTTTTCGCAGGCTGGCATTGTGGATGGCATGTGCCACCAGTTCTTTTCCAGTACCCGTCTCACCTTCGATGAGGCAGGAAGCAGACGTGGCTCCGGCGATATAGATCTGTTCTTTCACTTCTCTCATCCCCGGACTGTCGCCGATGATGGAGTGGACACTGTATCTGGCTCCCGAAGAACTTCGCTCCGGAGATTTGAGGTATTCGAATTCCTCGAGAATCTGATCCAATTTTTTCGTAAAATCCTGTGCCTCATCGATGCCCGCGAAAAGAGAAGTGATGAGACAGCCGGAGATGTTTCCCTCCTCATCGAAAACAGGCTGATATTTCATGACGGAAGAGAGTTCCTTTCCGGCTTTCGAACGTAGAAACACCTCGCCGGAGATCACTCTTCCTGTCCGCAGAGCCAGCATGGCACCTGATCCCGGGATGATATCCTCCACGTTTTTTCCAAGCGCCTGTTCCGCGGATACGCCCGTATCCTTCTCCCAGCGCCTGTTCACATAGATATAATTCCCGTACTGATCCACCAGCGCTGTGATACCTCCCTGATCCAGCGCCTTTAAGAGACTTCTTTCACCTTCATTCATCAGCTGTGCCAATCTCCCTTCCTCTTTGGCTTTTCACCCATGATATATTTATATAGTAACATATATTATACTTTTCGCACAGCGTAAAAACGCATCCGGATTTTAAAATCCGGATGCGTTTTCAACTTTCTGTTTCTGATCACTTTGTGCTATCTCGATCCGAGTTCCGCACTTGCTGTATTGCCGTACTCCGACAGAACACCATAGACTTCTTTCTACTTCATAAGTTCACATACATGATTTGTGAAAGTTACAGGATCTTCGATATTCAGACCGCCGATCAGCATTGCCTGATCATACAGAAGAGCCGTGTAAACTCTCAATTTCTGTGTATCTTCATCTTTGAAAGCATTGACGAGAGACTGGAAAACCGGATGATCCGGGTTGAGTTCCAGCACTTTCTGCGACTGAACCTTATCTTTCATCGGCATGGAGTTCAACACTTTTTCCATTTCGATGGAGACATCACCGTCTACTGCCAGACAAACCGGATTCGACTTGAGTCTGTGGGAAAGTCTAACTTCTTTTACTCTTCCTCCCAGCATTTCTGTCATCCTGGAAAGCATGTCTTTGCTTTCATCTGCTTTCTTTTCGAACTCTTTCTTTTCTTCTTCGGATTCTTCCAGACCGAGATCTTCACCGGAAGCCGAGCGGAATTCTTTTTCCTGATAGTTTCTGAGAATACGGATGAGGAAATCATCCACATCATCTGTCATATAAAGGATTTCATAACCCTTATCACGGATCAGTTCGATCTGCGGCAGTTTCTCAATTTTATCCACGGAAGCGCCTGTAGCGTAATAGATATATTTCTGATCTTCCTTCATCCTGGATACATATTCTTTCAGTGTAACCAGTTTCTGCTCGGAAGAAGAATAGAAGAGCAACAGATCTTCCAGTTCGTCCTTCAACTGTCCGAAGCTGTTATACAGACCGAATTTTAGAGCCAGGCCGAAATCTTTAAAGAACTTGTCATACGTTTCTCTATCTGTATTCAGCATAGAGAGGAGCTCGTTTCTGACTTTCTTTTCAATGCTCTTAGCCATATTTCTCAGCTGTCTGTCCTGCTGCAGGGTCTCTCTGGAGATATTGAGAGAAAGATCCTGAGAGTCCACGATACCTCTCACGAACCCGAAATAATCCGGAATCAGTTCGGCACACTTGTCCATGATGAGAACCCCGCTGGAATAAAGCTGGAGTCCTTTTTCGTAGTCCGCAGAAAAATAATTGAACGGCGGACGTTCCGGAATGAAAAGAAGAGCGTTGAAGGATGAAAGACCTTCTACACTGTAATGGATCGTTCTCAGCGGCTTATCCTGTCCGTAGAATTTTTCCTGATAGAACTGTGTATACTGCTCATCGGTGATTTCACTCTTGCTCTTTTTCCAGAGCGGAACCATGCTGTTGAGCGTTTCGATATCCCTATAAGTTTCGAACTGGTTATCTTCTCCGCCTTCTTTCTTTCTGCTCTTTTCCACTTCCATCTGAATCGGGTATCTGATATAGTCGGAATATTTCTTTACCAGATAGCGGAGTTTGTAATCGAAGAGATAATCATCATAGTTATCATCCTGTGTGTTGTTCTTAATGTGAAGGATAATTCTGGTACCATGACCTACCATGGCACTCTCCAGCATCGTATAACCGTCTGCCCCTGTAGATTCCCACTGCCAGCACTCTTCCTCACCGTATTTTCTGGAGATTACGGTAACTTTATCGGCTACCATGAATGCGGAGTAGAAGCCTACACCGAACTGACCGATGATATCGACTTCAGACTGCTGTTCTTCCAGAGATTTTTTGAAATCAAGAGAACCGCTGTGAGCGATAGTTCCCAGATTTTCTTCCATCTCTTCTTTTGTCATACCGATACCGTTATCGATGATAGACAGTGTTCTCTCTTCCATATCCGGTTCCAGCGCGATGTAAAAATCATCTCTTGACAGGCCTTCCGGACCTTCATAATACAACTTGTCGATTGCATCGCTGGCGTTTGAGATCAGTTCTCTCAGAAAAATTTCTTTATTTGTATAGATCGAATTGATCATCATATCCAGTAATTTTTTGGATTCCGCTTTGAACTGTTTTTTAGCCATTTTCCTGCACCTCTCATTGAAAATATCTGCAAAATGCCCGAAGGCTTCTTGATTGACTCTTATGTTAGCACTCATCCTCATCGAGTGCTAACATAACTATAAATCAAGCGTCAGGAAAAATCAAGCATTATTTTCATTCCGTCTTCCGACCGCTTCACTTCCAGTCCAAAAGCGTCTGTATAGATATTTTCAGATACGCACGTACAATAATATCCGGAGGCGATTTCACCCTCAACCTCCAGAGGTTCTCCGTCATCTGTCTCACCGCTGACCGTAAATTTCTGTCCGTCCCTGACGCACTGATAAACCCGATCTTCCAATGTTACCGTTATCGGAGCCCTCCAGCCACTTTGAACTTCTACTGTTCCACCCAGCAATTCTACAATATCTCTCAGTGGCAGAAGATATCCGTATTCAGATTCTTTTGCCTGTACTGTCGGGAAAGAGGTTTTTTTATCGCCTGCCCAGACAGATGGAAGTTGCCTGCTGTAAAAATAAACCCTAGTATCGGCCGGCAATCCTTCAGATTTCAGATAAGACTGATAAAAATACGGATCACTATACGCTTTCACGTGCGTGTAATCCATATCATAATCGATACAATAAAGCAGTTCTTTGCCATTTCGCGCCTGACGGGCTGATTCGTGATTCATCTGATCGACGCGATAATTCTGAAGATAGCCCGGAATCTGAATCCACATCTGTACGCAGATGACAGCGGTACACAGCAGGGCAAAAATGATCCGGGCCGTCGGACGCCACCGTGCCGACAGGCTGCTCAGAATCCAGGAAAGAGCCGCAAGAAGCCAGAGACAGAACGGAAGATAGATTCTATGCCCCGCACTGGAAGTCATCAGCATGACCGCCAGGGATGCGAGAGCATTCAGCAACAGCAGTGATATCTCTCTGTATTCCGTAAACAGATAGAATATGGCAGCGATCAGAAGACAGAACATTACTCCTGTATAAGAAGCGGTTCGGACCGTTCCGTCAAAGAACCGCAATCCCGCCAGAAAAGCCGACGAAATGAGAAACAGAACTGTCGCGGCAGTTCCGCTTCCTCTCTTCTTCCGAAGCAGAAAAAAGGCTGCCGTACAGGCGAAAAACAGTGCGGTCATCACCAATACCGATGTGTATTCAGAGAAAAAAGCTGCCTGTTTTCCTGCCTGCTCCACAAAATGCTGCAGCATTCCCTGTGACTGCCCCGGAGCTTCTGCACCGGCTCGACTTCTGGTGGCCGGAGAAAGGAAAATTGTCAACAGCCCCAGCACTCCGCAGAAGAAGGCTATCATGCAGGAAAGAATACGTCTGCGGTTTTCAGCAATGCATGTCACTAGAAAAAAGAAACAGATCAGAACGCTGACACTTCCTCCTTGTTCGGTGGTGGCACCGCAGAGAAACGCGAAGATCCAAACCGCGATATCCGACATAAAAAAATGACGCATCGGACGCGCCGCAAAGCGCTTCATTATCATTATTTCTGCGGCAGCCATACCCGCCGGGAGGACATAATTACAGAAGCCGGAAATCCACAATATCCCGTTCACCATCACAGACAACGGCAGCAAAAGGATTCCCGCGGCAAAGAAGAAGAAAAGCATGAAAAACTCAGGCCTGTTCCATCCTGAGGTCATTTTATCCCTTTCAGCCCCAGCTAGTGAAACGATTCCTCTATTTGCATGCCGTGAAGTTAGCCCACAGTCAGATCTTATTTTATCTACGGACAACGGGATCAGAAGAAAGATCCCCACAGCAAAAATGACAAACAGCCAGTTTCCAAAGTGGAGAATCAGTTGCGCAAAAAAATGGACGAGATTCCGTCCGTTGCATGTAAGATAATGCTCTTTCATCATCCCGAAATATCGGGCAACGCCTCCGTCCATAAATGTAGAATACCAATAGTCGTCTGAACTGTATACCGTAATTCCCGCAAGGAAAGCCACCAGTGCCAGACATATTATTATTAAAAGGAAAAGCAGTGCTTTTTCCCGTACTTTCATAATACACTCCTCTCAGTGTTTTTCAGACCACATACAACTCCAATACAAAAATATCTATTCCTGCTTTCCCCGAAACACCAGAAATCTGCTGAAAACATAATTTAAAACCAGAACGGCAAACTGAATCAGAATTTTAGAAATCATGTCATCCGCACCCATTATTTCCACCAGAAGCCAGACACCGCCCACTTCTATGATCATGGTAGAGATACGGCTGCCGACAAATCGAAAAAACTCCCGCAATTTACCGCTGAGTTTCCTTTCTTCCGATGCAAAAACAAACCGTGCATTGACGAGATATGCAAATAGAATCGCTGCTGCGACAGAAATCACATTCGACGCCGTCAGAGGAACGCGGAGAATCTCCCGGAAGATAAAGAATACTGCGAGATTCACCAGCGTCGTCAACGCTCCGAAAAATACATAACGGACTGCGCGAAGCTTCCACAGCCCGAGTCCTTTTTGCACGATGCGAATCATTCTGCCGGCCGAGCCTCCTCTTTATCACCAGAAGCCAACGACTCAGATATCACGTAGCGTGGCCGTCCCTTTATCTCTTCGTAAATTTTCGATATATAGTAACCGATGATCCCGAGACTCAGCATGACGATACTTCCGGTAAATAACATCAGCAATATGACAGTTGTAAAACCTTCTACTGCCTGTCCTCTGAAATAACTGATCAATGTCTGGGCGCCCAGAATCAGAGTGATCAGAAGAAAAAGCAGACCTGCGCCGGTCACCGTCTGAAGCGGTGCCGATGAATAACCTGCAATATTCCTCACGGCATAACGGACAAGGCGAAAAATCCCCCATTTTGACTGCCCGGCCTCACGTTCTCTGACATCGAATTCCACCTCAGCCTTGCGAAATCCGATCCAGGATGACATTCCTCGAAAAAATACACTGCGTTCCGGCATCTGCAAAAGGGCATCGACTGCTTTGCGATCCAGCAGTTTGAAATCCGATGCACCTTTCATATCGACACCGGCAGCCTTGGACATTATGCCGTAAAAGATTGACGCGCACAAACCGTGAAGCGTACTCTCCTGTCCTCTACTCCTTTTTTTTCCTTCTACGATCTCATACCCGTTTTCCCAAAGCCGGTACATATTTACCAGCATTTCAGGAGGATGCTGCAGGTCACAGTCCATTACCGCGACACAATCTCCATTTGCCTTTTCCAGTCCTGCGAAAATTGCAGATTCTTTTCCGAAATTACGGCTGAAATGAATCCCTCTCACATTTCTGAAACTGCGGCAGATTTCCTGAATCATTTGCCATGTACCATCGGAAGATCCATCATCTACAAAGATGACTTCAAAACTGATTTCCGACTCCGTCAAAACCTGCCGCACGGTGTCTGCTGCTTTCTGCAGCATCTCTTCCTCGTTAAATGCGGGAATTACTACGGACAGCATTCCCACTCCCCCTTTCCCATATTGTCTTCATGCATAATATATAGCCACACTACAGAGCAGTTATACAGGCATCCCATTCCGACGTTTCGGTTTCCACCATATCCTCATAAACAACCGAATCGCCGTACCTTCAAACTATCACAGTAGTGTTGTCGTATTCATTATAACTTTTTCTCTGCCTGAAAGCAATATCATTTATACAATTTCATCGCTTTACGTCATTCCTTGTCTCTTTTGACTATGATATAAGGCATGCGTCTAACAGCAGAAATTCGATCTTATCAAAAAAAGAAATAACACCGGAAACAAAGTTTCCGGCGTCTGTATCTTGTGTTCTTGCAATATTCTGTATCGATGCGGGATCTTAGTCAAGTCTCGGTTCTACGTAGTCAGCGATCTTGCAGTCTCTGTTTCTGTTAGCGAGCTGCTCTTCGTACCAGTCGAGAAGTTCGTCTGTTGTGCCCGGGAAGTCCTTCATAAGGCTGCCAACGTGAGTTCTTACACCGCCGGCTCTTTCCGGTTCAACATAACGGAGCTCGAGGCTGTTTCCGTCCTTAGTGATGATACCGTACTGAGAGTTATTCTTAGAGTCAATCTTATACTTTGTTCTATAGCCTCTCGCTTTAGCTGCTGCTACGATTTCGTCCATTGTACAAGTCATTGTAAAATCCTCCTTGATTATAAAAATATTTTTTAGGCGGCGTCTTCACGGACTATCCGCCCTACAGTCAGAAATTATACCACATTAAAATGAAATTTCTACCCTTAATCTTTATTTTATTCTTTAATTTTCACTTTCTTTCAAACTGTAACAATATGCTGATCTGAGGAATATAATGCATCAAAATACTTCAGTTCATCATTCAAAGGAGGTAAATTTATGGGTTGCTTCAATGGCTGCTACAATAATTCTCAGAACAGCTGCTGCAACGGATACATATCTGACTGCTGCTCAGACGGATGCTGCAATGCTCATGATATGTGCAGTTTTGACGGGGATCTCAGCAAAGTCGTTTCTGAACCAATTTACGTACAGAAGATTTACGACGCGGTTATGCTGAATCTTCAGGGACTGAAAACGGTAAGCGCACAGAAGTTTTCGCCTTGTATTCCCAACGGCTTCCGTCTGATCGGCGTCTCCGGAATCAGCTGTTCCAAATATTTTAATCCTGCCGATATCAGAGACAGCGCCAATCTCACGCTAAAGTGCAACACCTCTATTTCAGGAGCCAGCTTCGTCTGTGATCAGGGAAGTGAGGCCAAAGTAGTAGGTCCGGATGGTACGCTCTCTGAGCGCATTCTTTATGCGGACACCGCCGAATGCGACGACGAAGGCAAAGGTACACCGATCTTCGGTACACAGAAAGTGAACATTTCCGGTCAGGTGACTGTCACTCTCAATCTGATTCTGATGGATAATTTCGGAAGGGAAGTCACATTCCCTGTATCATCCAATATCACCATCGCAACGCCGGCTTCGCCGCTGATTCTCACCAGCTTCTTCGAAATGTGCATGCCTTCGGTAAACAACACCGCAATTCTGCCAAGATTTACGGAACTCTGCAATGTCAGCTGTGAAACACGTCTGGCGACTAACAGCTACTGCAGAGATCTCACGATCAATTCCAGCGGTGAAGTGTGCGCAAATCTCATCATCGCTCTCTGCGTCGCCTGCGAAAAGAAAATCATCGTTCCAGTACAGCTGTGCGTGCTCTCTACGGGCTTCGTGGAAGTCAGCGCAGATTCTTCACAGGTATGTGCAAGCTTCCCGCAGCTGTTCCCGAATCAGCTGCAGAAAAATGACGACGATACAGACGATGCCGGATGTGACAACGACTCCTCCTGTACACCGTGTACTCCGCCGCCTTCCGGCTGCTGTCCTCCGGGCAGTATACCAGGTTGCTTCGATCCGATTCCGCCATGCAGATAATCTGCGAGTGGTCCGATTCCGGAAACTCAAAAATCAATATGAGCCGGGGCTCGGCATTGCCGAGCCCCAGCTCACACTTTTCTGCAAAAAAGATATATCCGCTTTAAAGATCTTCTGCGGAGAGGACCTGATCGTTCATCGCATTACCCGGTGGAACGATCGGGAATACGTCTTCGCCGGTATCGATGTCACAGACGATGAGATTTCCCTTGCCGCTGTCAGCCGCTTCCTTCAGGGCTGCTTCCAGTTTGTCCAGGCTATCTACGTGATACCCGCCGAGACCGAAGGCCTCTGCCAGTTTCACATAGTCGATGACATCCGGAAGAGTCGTCGCTGAATATCTCTTTTCAAAGAAGAGCTTCTGCCACTGACGCACCATACCCAGTACATTATTTTTAAAGAGAATCGTAATGATCGGAAGTTTATTGGCAGCAACTGTCGCCATTTCGTTGCAGTTCATACGGAAACTGCCATCTCCGGAAATGTGGATCACTCTGGCATCCGGATTGCCCATCTGAGCGCCGATAGCTGCTCCCAGACCGAATCCCATGGTTCCCAGACCTCCGGATGTGATATTCGTACGCGGTTTTGCAAACGGCCATTCCTGAGCCGTCCACATCTGATGCTGTCCTACATCGGTGGCTACGATGATATCATCACCCAGGACTTTCTGAATCACTTTAAAGATATTCTGCGGCACAAAAGCGTCTTCCGCGATATTCTTCGGTGTCCGGAAAGAATCGATTTCCGCAAGCCACTCCTGATTCTTTTTTTCCTCTGTCGCTGCGATGAGTTTTTCAAGGACTTTTTTCATATCTCCGATCAGGCTGAGATCGACGACGACATTTTTGTCGATTTCCGATTCGTCGATATCGATCTGGGCGATGACTGCATGCGGTGCAAAATGGCTGACGTCACCCGTTACACGATCGCTGAATCTGGCTCCGACGGTGATCAGCAGATCGCTGTGATAGACCGCCTGATTTGCTTCTTTCTGTCCATGCATTCCCACCATTCCGAGAGAGAGGGGATGTTTTCTCGAAATCGCACCCAGATTCATCAGGGTGGAAACCACCGGAATATCGGCTTTTTCTGCGAGTTCCGTCAGCTGAGAAGATGCTTCTGCCGTAATGACGCCTCCTCCTGCATAAATCAGAGGACGCTGTGCGCGGTTGATGAGGTCGGACAGATGTTCCAGATCCTCATCGCTGTATTTTTTCTCAATTGCATCCTTTTCCGCCGGAGGTAGTGCTTCATATTCACAAAGCTGACCCATGATGTCCTTCGGAACGTCTACGAGGACAGGCCCCGGACGTCCGCTCTTTGCGATGCGGAATGCCGCGCGGATATCATCGGCCAGTTCGCCGATATCTTTGACGAAAAAATTGTGTTTCGTGATCGGCAGGGTAATTCCGTAAATATCGACTTCCTGAAAAGAGTCTCTGCCGATGAGCGCCAGAGGAACCTGACCCGTGATGACTACCATAGGTACGGAATCCATAAACGCTGTAGCGATACCCGTTACCGTATTCGTAGCTCCCGGACCGCTGGTGGCAAAAGCGACGCCGACTTTTCCTGTAGAACGGGCATAACCGTCCGCAGCATGGGTCGCTCCCTGCTCATGGCTCGTGAGAACGTGGTGAATTTCGTCGCTGTAATCATACAAAGCATCGTACAGCGGCATAATCTGGCCGCCGGGATATCCGAAAACAGTATCAACGCCCTGTTCTTTCAGGCACTCCAATATTATATTTGAACCTTTTATTTTCATAACTTCTCTACCATTATCTGCAATGCTGAAATAACTTCCGTATCTGAAACGGGCAGCGCACAAATGCGCTGCCGTAGAAATTCAGATTATAATAATACAGCCGAACAGTCCCGGCCTGTGCCGTTTTTATTTATCGTCGCTCCAAGAATACATCTTTCTGAGTTCTCTGCCCACTTCTTCCAGCTGGTGAGAAGCCTTGAGCTTTCTTGTAGCATTGAAGTGCTGTCTGCCAACTTTGTTTTCCATGATCCAGTTTCTTGCGAAAGTACCGTCCTGAATTTCTCCCAGAACTTTCTTCATCTCTTTCTTCGTCTCTTCTGTGATCATTCTCTTGCCGATCTCATAATCTCCGAATTCCGCAGTGTCGGAAATAGAATGTCTCATTTCAGAGAATCCTCCGTGATAAATGAGATCTACGATGAGTTTCATCTCATGGATACATTCAAAGTAAGCGTTTCTAGGATCGTATCCAGCTTCTACCAGAGTTTCGAAACCTGCCTGCATCAGAGCCGTTACACCGCCGCAGAGTACGCACTGTTCTCCGAAAAGATCCGTTTCCGTCTCAGTCTGGAACGTAGTTTCAAGAATAGCAGCTCTTGCGCCACCGATACCTGCTCCGTAAGCCAGAGCCTTTTCGAGAGCTCTACCGGAAGCATCCTGATGGATCGCTACGAGGCATGGAACGCCCTTGCCTGCGACATATTCGCTTCTTACCGTATGACCAGGTCCCTTCGGAGCGATCATCGCAACGTCGATATTTGCAGGAGGAATGATCTGCTGGAAGTGAATGTTGAAACCGTGAGCGAACATGAGCATGTCGCCGTCTTTGAGGTTCGGCTTGATGCTTTCATTATATATATCAGCCTGTTTTTCATCAGGTGTAAGAATCATAATAATGTCTGCCGCTGCAGCCGCTTCTGCAGCAGTAGCTACCTTTAAGCCCGCTTCTTCCGCGATTTTCCAGGACTTGCTTCCTTCGTAAAGGCCGACGATCACGTTTACGCCGCTTTCCTTTAAATTCAATGCGTGAGCATGTCCCTGGCTGCCGTAGCCGATAATAGCAACTGTTTTACCGTCCAGTACGGAAAGATTACAGTCGCTCTGATAATAGATATTTGCCATTTTTTCTTCCTCCTTTTAATCTGAAGTCTTCAGCTATATCAATACTGTTTACTTGATATGCACCTTTAATCTTACTATTCGAATCCGGCTAAGTCAATGTATTTTGCGTGTTTTCGCGATTCAGCCAGAAATAATAGTCTCTGTTCAGGTAATCGCACTTGTCTCCCTGAAAAATATCTTCTGTTTCCATGATTTCATCGATGAGATCACGGATTCTCCACCAGCTCATTCCCCAGTTGCAGAAAACTGTATTCTCTTCCGGTGCCCGGCTGACCAGACGCTGCACACAGATTTCCGGGGAGAGAAAGCGCAGAAAGCGAACGGCCCGCCGCGCGTATTCTTCCGGGGCGATGAGCTGAAACTCGCCGTTTTCATACTGACGGCAGAGTTCCGTACCTTTTTCGATATACAGAGAATGGAGCTTCACCTGGCCGACTTTCAGTGCAGACAGAACCTTCGCCGCCTCTTCCGCATCTTCATCGTCATCCCATGGAAGATTGAGAATCAGATGGGCGCAGACTTCAAATCCACGCTTCTGACAGCGCAGTGTCCCGTCGATGAACTCCGCCAGTGAATGGCCTCTGTTTATCTTTTTCAGCGTCCTGTGGCTGATACTCTGAAGCCCGAGTTCGATGACGGCGGACTTGCCGGAATCTCCGCAGACCGCCGCTATGACGTCGAGATACGCATCGGATATGCAGTCGGGACGGGTCGAAATGCAGATTTCAGCAACCTCAGGAAACCGCGCAGCCTCTTCAAGGGCGTTCCGGAATTCCTCCAGGGGCAGAAAAGTATTCGTGAAATTCTGAAAATACGCCGCGAAAAGATCTGCTCCATAGCGTTTCCCGATATATTCCATATTTCTGCGCAGCTGTTCGGTTACGGAAAGGGAGGCGGAGAGATTTTCAAATCCGGCACCCTGCTCTCCACAGAACGTACAGCCTTGATCGCCCATCCGGTTGGGGCAGGTAACCGGAAGATTTACAGGCAGCTTGTAGACCTTGCCGCCATACTTTCTCTTCATATATTCTGAATATGCCAGATACCGCATGTTACTGTCTATCTCCCGAAAACTGACATAACGGCCGGAAGCATGTGCTTCCGGAAGCCGTTCCTGAATAAGGAATACAAAAAAGAGGGATCGCGGACGCAAAGCGTCTTTCTCCCCCTCTTACTGATTCATTTTGAATAAAAACTCTGTTCCAAACCGACTGCGTACGGAATTACTTGTTCAAAATCTCATACTGTCTTACACTGGCATCCAGTTCTTCCAGATCTGCGCTGAGACTTACCACGAATTCGATATCAGACTTATCGGAAATCACCTGAAGTCTTCTGAGGAATTCAGGAAGATCGCGGATAGAAATATCAGCATGCTTGAGTATGCTGTCGATAAAGATAACCTCGATATCGTGGTTGGAACTCATGATACCATAGATAAATCCGATATATTCGTCAATATTGTTGACATATTCATAATCATCCATCACAATCATTCTGATGTTGATGTCGAGATCGTGCTTCAGTCTGTCATCTTTAATGATGAATACAACGCTGCCGTCTTTTTCTGTGACGTCGCGGTTGGCCATCTCCACCATTATCTTCGTCTTGCCGGTGCCTTTGTGACCTACTAAAAGTTTAATCATTGTCTTTTTCTCCCTTCGATGAAATTTTGTCTTTCATGAATCAATTATACTATCTGAATCGGGAAAGAACAACCGAAATCGCCAAGAAAGACTGTTGTTTTACTAATTTTTTATTTCTACAATGTAAATATTAGTAATCCCGTCATTTTGACGAATTTATTTCGGCATATCCTGCTCTTTCGCGGCAAGTCTGAGTTGACCGCAAGCAGCGCTGATATCGGAACCCAATTCCCGACGTACGGTGACTTCAATACCTCTGTCCGACAGCACGGAAGCGAAAAGCTGCGCATGCTGTCTCGCCGAACCCCGAAATTGTTTCTCTGACACGTCATTCAGGGGGATTAGATTGACGTGACAGAGCATTCCTCTCAGGAGCGCGGCCAACTTCTCGGCATCTTTGAGACTGTCGTTGACGCCTGCGATCAGAGCGTATTCAAAGGTGATTCTCCGGTGCGTTTTGTCCGCCACGCCGCGGCAGACTTCCATCAGTCGGCTCATATCATAGCCCGAAGCCACCGGCATCAGCTTTCTCCTTGTTCCGTCATCGGCAGCGTGAAGAGAAACAGCCAGATTCACCTGCGGCATATCCTCTGCGAATTGCTCGATCTTCATCAAAAGACCGCAGGTGGAGACGGTGATATTTCGCAGACCGATGTTCAGACCGTTTTCGTCGTGAAGTATCCGGATGGCCCGAAGAAGTTCATCGTAATTGTCAAAAGGTTCTCCCGTCCCCATGACCACCACATGGCCGATACGTTCGCCGGTGTCACGGCTCATGGAAACCACCTGATCAGCGATTTCACCCGCTGTCAGATTGCGTTCCAGACCGCTGATGCCCGAGGCGCAGAAAGCGCAGCCCATCCGGCAGCCCGCCTGTGAAGAAATGCAGGCTGTATTTCCATACCGGTACTTCATAAAAACGCTTTCGATCGCAAAACCTCCCTCCACGCCGAAGAGATATTTGCGCGTCCCGTCCTTCTTCGACTCCTGCTTCCGGAGAAGCTGTACCGAATCGATGACAGCATTCTCTTCCAGGCGGGCGCGGAGTCCGGCGGACAGTTCCGTCATTTCGCCGAATGACTTAGCTCCCGCATAGATTCTCCGGAATACCTGGAGAGCGCGGAATTTTTTTTCGCCGAGACCGAGAAACCATTCCTGCATCTCGGCGAGAGTCATATTTTTCAGATGTATCTTTTCTGTTTCCATTTCAGTCCGTCTATGCCTTTTCCACGGCGATGCCGGTGACATGGCCGTTGAGCTTGAATTCTTCCAGAGAATCTTCCGTATAATCCAGACGGAGCGCCAGGGTTTCCTTCATGATATATTCTCTATGCTTTTCAAAGGCCGCTTTCGATTCCTCGTCACAGCGAACAGAGATATTGATATTGTCCATCATCTCAAAATCTTTCTGTTTTCTCATCTGCTGCACTTTTGAGACGAGTTCTCTGGCCAGTCCTTCTGAAATCAGCTCCGGCGTCAGCTGCGTGTCCAGAATGACGAACACGCCCCGGTCAGTTCCCACCGCGAATCCTTCTTTTGCGGAAACTCTGACCTCCACCAGTTCAGACGGAATTTCCGTCTCCTCTCCTCCGAGATTCAGTACGATCTTCTCCTCTTCACCCAGTCTGGCGATGAGTTCCTTTACGTCAGCAGAAGCTAGTGCTTTTCCAAATTCTTTCACCTTTCCGCCCAGAACAGGACCTGCTTTCCGGAAATCAGGCTTCAGAGAATAATTCATGTACGTGTCCATATTCTTTTCGAATACGACGGCTTTCACATTGAGTTCTTCCATGATCAGCTGCACCATATCGGCGATCTGATCTTCGTAACGGCTGTCTACGAGAATCTGGGACAGCGGCTGTCTCACCTTGATCTTTTCCTTTTCTCTCTCGCCTCTTCCCAGGGTGACGATAGTTCTCACCAGCTCCATCTTTTCCTCAAGGTCGGTGTCGATGAGAGATTCATCTGCCTTCGGGAAGAATGCCAGGTGAACGGATTCCTCTCCTGTGAGCTTTGTGTACATCTCATCCGAAAGGAACGGTGCGAACGGAGCGGAGAGCAGGGCCACACCCCGGAGCATCTCATATGTCGTCAGCAGAACGGCCTTTTTGTCTTCCGTCATCTCTTCCGCATAGAATCTTCTTCTGGCTCTTCTGATATACCAGTTGGACAGATCTTCCGCCACGAATTCCGTAATTTTCTTCACGGCCTTCATGTGTTCGTAATTGTCCATGGCTTCGGTGACATCCTTCACCAGAGCGTTGAATCTCGAAATGATCCAGCGGTCCAGTTCCGGACGTTCCGCCGGTGCGATACTGATTTCCGCCATATTTACATCGTCCGTATTGGAATAGAGAACGAAGAAATTGTATACATTTCTCAGTGTTCCGAAATATTTGCTCTGAATCTCCTGCACGCCATCTTCGTCGAAGCGCGTTGGAGCCCATGCCGGCGACGTGTAGAGGAGATACCATCTTGCAACGTCAGCGCCGTATTTGTCGAAGAGCGCAAACGGATCCACCGTGTTGCCCTTTGACTTGGACATCTTCTTGCCCTCTTTGTCCAGGATCAGGTCGTTTACCAGGACGTTTTTATATGGCGCTTTGCCCATGATGAAAGTGGAAATCGCCAGAAGGGAATAGAACCATCCTCTCGTCTGGTCGATGCCTTCACAGATGAAGTCGGCCGGAAAGCACTCATCGAAGTTTTCCTTGTTTTCAAACGGATAATGCTGCTGTGCAAACGGCATCGATCCGCTGTCGAACCAGCAATCCATGACTTCCGGAATTCTCGTCATCGTCTTGCCGCAGTGCGGACATGTGAGATGCACATCATCCACGTAAGGGCGATGCAGTTCGATACTCGTGTCGATATCTTCCTGCGCCTTGTCGACTAATTCCTGGCGGGAACCGATGCATTCCAGATGACCGCATTCGCATCTCCATACCGGAATCGGTGTTCCCCAGTATCTGTTTCTGGAAATAGCCCAGTCCTTGACATCGGCGATCCAGTTTCCGAATCTACCCTCGCCCACGAAAGGAGGCTGCCAGTTTACCGTATTGTTGTTTTCCACCAGCTGATCTCTCAGTTTCGTCATCTCGATGTACCAGCTCGGCTTTGCGTAGTAGATCAGCGGCGTGCCGCATCTCCAGCAGTGCGGATAATTGTGGAGAACCTTTTCCTTGGAAAAGAGCTTGTTTTCTGCCGCCAGATATTTGATGATATCCACGTCGAGACCGTCTTCCATGACGAAACGGCCTGCCCACGGGGTCTCGGTATACTTTCCGTCCTCGCCCACCGGATTGAGTACCGGAAGACCGTATCTGCGTCCCGTCTGATAGTCGTCTTCACCGAAAGCAGGAGCGGTATGGACGATTCCTGTGCCGTCTACCGTCGTTACATAATCTGCCACCGTCACAAAAAATGCTTTTTTGTCAGTAGACAGGAACGGCATCAGCTGCTCGTACTCCTGATATTCGAGATCTTTTCCTTTCATCTCTTCGAGGACGGTGTACTGACCTTCGCCCAGGTGTTTGTCAGCCAGCTCCTTGGCGAGATAATAGATTTCGCCGTCTTTTTCCGCTTTAATATAATCGATGTCAGGGCCTACCGTCAGAGCGGCATTGGCTGCCAGCGTCCACGGCGTGGTCGTCCATGCCAGGAAATATTCGTTATCCGTTCCCTTTTTCTTAAACTTCGCTGTCAGCGTGTTGGATTTGATCTCCTTGTAGCCCTGAGCCACCTCGTGGGAAGCCAGGCCCGTGCCGCAGCGCGGACAGTAAGGCAGAATTTTGTGGCCTTCGTAGAGGAGTCCCTCATCGAAGAATTTCTTCAGAATCCACCATCCCGTCTCGATGAAATCGTTGTCCAGCGTGATGTACGGATTGTCCAGATCCACCATGTAGCCCATGCGCTTCGTCATATTGCGCCACATGCCCTCGTACTCAAAGACGGATTCCCGGCATTTCTCATTGAATTCCTTGATACCGTATTTTTCGATATCCTGCTTGCCGCTCATCTTGAGTTTCTTTTCCACTTCGATCTCCACCGGAAGTCCGTGGGTATCCCAGCCGGCCTTACGCTTCACCTTGTATCCCTGCATCGTCTTGTAGCGGCAGACGGAATCCTTCAGGGTTCTGGCGATGACGTGGTGAATTCCCGGCTTGCCGTTGGCCGTCGGAGGTCCTTCATAGAATATGAACGAAGGATTGTCCTCTCTTTCGCTGACGCATCTCTCCAGCAGGTTCTCTTTTTCCCATCTGTCAGCCTGCTCATTCTGAACCTCACTGATGGGTCTGTCCGATAAATTTTCAAACATTTATTTCATTCCTTTCTGCAAATGATTCACACAACCTTATCGCCTCAGCGTTTCGCCGGCAATAAAAAAATCCCTGCATCCGAAGATGCAGGGACGATAATTTTTCCGATTACCGCGGTACCACCCTGATAGCGTTTTCCGCCGCGCTTCTGAAAACGTGCACAGCGCAGGCAGGCTCTGCCGGGGATTTTCCCGTCGTGCTGCCCGATCTCCGGCAAAACCGAAGAGAACGCCTCTCGATTTTCCGCGTAACGTGCGGTGACGAACCGGCTTACTGAAATCCGCCGAACTCCTCTCTCCGGTATCTGCCGGAAAAGGAATCCTGACATGCGGTCTGTTGGGCCGGCCGGCTCGGGAGTGATTTTCACTTGCGCCTCATCCGCGGGCTCTCACCTGTCCCCGCTTCTCTGGAGAATGGACAGCGCAGCTACTGTCTCCGTCACAGCTTTTCTCTCTATCATTTCTGTGTCACAGCTTTTACCGCTGCGATATAGCTATTATTTTAATCGAATCATCGGGAATGTCAACCGAAAAAGCGCAGAAATTCTTCTGTTTTTCACTCCTAGTCTTTCACCGTTCATATGGTATCCGGTAAATCCGTATCCTGTGTCATCAGTATCCCATGAGATCGTCCATATAATCTCCTACAGCATCGTGGAACTCGTCGTCCGAAAGTCTTCCGTCGCCATCGTGGTCATTGCTGGAATAATATTCGTCATTCGGATCGTATTTCATTCCACCGCTGCTTCCCGAACTGCTCTTCGGCGTGTAGGAGGATGAAGACTTTGTAGTCTTGACGTCTCTCGCAGAATCGACAGACTCTACACCATCATCTGACAGATCGATCCATTCCAGACCGCCGTACTCTCCGATATAGTGGCTGCTCGTCTTTTCTTCCGGCGGATTGTCGTATCCCTCATTCATCTCGGAAATGATCTCTTCCGCCGCTTCTCTCACTTTCTCCCAGTCAGCCTCGGCTTTCATCTCTTCTTTTCTTTCCGCGATACTGCTCTCTTTCTTTTCCACGGTGCTGTCAAGCTCTTCCTTCAGTTCCGCGATGGCATCCTCACTCGCTTTCAGATCATTTTCGTAGCTTTTCAGCATGCTATTGATACTTTGGAATTTCACTTCGTTTTTGACATAGTCCATGTCTTTTTCGTAGCTGTCGTCTTCATATTTTGATTTTATAGCATCTGCGGTTGTCTGGTATTCTGCAAATTCTGCCGCGTGCTGGTTCTGATAATTCTCTTTCTGAATCAGCTTCTGCGCGTATTCGTAACGGGCATTATAATAATCTTCGCGATACCCCGCTTCCGCTTCGTGGATACTCTTATACAACTTTTCCAGCTCTTCGTCATTCAGCGCCTGACGTTCCCGGAGATCTGTTACGGAGATTTTGCACTGCTCCGCCTTGAACAGATCGTCTTCATAAGACTTCAGGGCTGAATTGGCCGCCATCAGCTTCAGATAACGTTCGTCATCTTTATACTCATCACCGGATTCTTTTTTCGCGGCGTCTACCGTGCTTTTATTTGCATCGAGAACAGCCTGTGCTTCCGCAGCTTTGCTTACAGCGCTGTTGCGGTATCCTGCCTGTTCCAGGAGCAATCCTCTGACTTCGAAGTCGTCTTCACTTTTCTCGTCGATCTGCTGCACTTGTTCTGTCAGCTTTTCTTCATCGGTTTCCTCACAGGCCGCGATCATTTCTCCGAGATAATCCATATAGAAATCGTAAAGATCGAATTGACTCTGATACTGATTTGCTGCGATCTTCAGATAATAGTCCTGATTTTCTTCGAGTTTTTCCGATTTTTTCAAGTCTTTTTTGTAACCCTGATACGCTTCATATTCGGACGGATGCTGTTCCTGGTACGCTTCAGCCTTCAGCATGACCTCCGCCAGCAGTGTCCTCAGCCCTTCCGGAGAAGATGCGTATGATGCGCTCTTTCCGATGAAATCCGCGATTTCGCCGGCCAGTTCAGCTTCGATGAAAACACCGGAAGAAGACTCGACTTCTTCCGTGAATATTTCGCCGGCATCGAGTGCTGCCTGCAGCTCTTCCGGCGACATGTTGGCCATGGTTTCCGTCATATCCGACGCCGCGCTTTCAGACGCATCGGAAGCGGCAGACGAACCGGAATCTGTCGACGATTCCTCTTCGCCGGTTGAAGCAGACGACTTACTTTCCGACGCCGCGGAACTACCGAAATATTTTTCCGCCTTGATATCTTCCGTCACAAAATACATCTCTCCGCCGGTGGAATTCTTCTCCGTCACGATAGCTTTTATACTGCTAAGATCGATATTCTCCAGTTTACCTGTCTTCTTTTCCAGAATCTCCGCCAGCGTCTTTTCGCCCGACGGCACGGCAATCTTCAGATTTGTAATATGATCGGAAGAAGAATATTCAAAGCTCTGCCCGGCTGCTTTCGAATATTTTTCCATATTTTGGATTTCCTGAGACGACAAACCGTCGCTGCACGCCGTCATCCCCAAGGTCACCATGCAGGCCAGCAGGACGGCAAGAATCTTTTTTCTCTTCACATCAAATCCTCCTCTTCTTCTTTTCTCTCCCCACGCGCCGGACTTTCATCCGCGCTTCTTTACTTAATAATATAATTCTATCATAAGCTCCTGATAAAACAAAACCGGATTTCCCCTTTTATGCTTTAAAAGGAAAAATCCGGTTGTTTTTTCATAAGAACAGATTGCTGCGTCCGATCTACTTGTCCATGGACACTTCAATAGCATCGGCCAGCTCATCCAGCCAGTTTCCGTCAAAGAGCTCGATGAGACCGGCATCGACTGCCGCAGAGAGCTTCGGATTGACAGGAATTCTGGCTACATTGGAAATGTGAAATCTGTCAGCTGTCTCCTGGATGTGGCTTTCACCGAAAATACTGTGCTTTCCGCCGCAATCCGGACATTCGAAGTAAGACATATTCTCTACGATTCCCAGCACGGGGATGTTCATCAGTTCCGCCATTTTTACAGCTTTTTCCACAATCATGGAAACCAATTCCTGCGGTGAAGTTACCACGATGATGCCTTTGACCGGAAGAGACTGGAAAACTGTGAGAGGAACGTCACCCGTGCCCGGCGGCATATCTACGAACATATAATCTACATCTTTCCAGATCACGTCTGTCCAGAACTGTTTTACAGCTCCCGCGATGACAGGACCTCTCCAGACGACAGGATCTGTATCATTCTCAAGAAGGAGATTGACGGACATCAGCTGAATTCCCGTCTTCGTCTCCACCGGAAAGATATAATCTTCACTGCCCTGCGCCTTTTCGGATATTTTGAAGGTCTTCGGAATCGATGGGCCTGTGATATCCGCGTCGAGAACTGCCGTTCGATGACCTCTCCTCTGCATGATCACCGACATCAGAGCAGTGACGAGAGATTTGCCCACTCCGCCTTTGCCGCTGACGACTGCGATCACATTGCGGACACTGGACAGATCGTTCAGCGGTTCCAGCAGGCTTTCCTGCGTTCTCTCGCTGCAGCTACTGTCTGCGCAGCCTGCGCAGTTGTTGTCACAAGATGTGCTCATTTTTTACCTCTTTTCTCTTACGCCGCCTGCCGTCTTTTCTTTTTGCGAAAACGCGAGGAAATATCCGGAAGGGGCATCTCTTTGCCTTTTTCCTGCAGTTATTATGCGTACAGCTGTTTTAAATCATAAGCCTTTTCAAAAATTATACTGCCGGATACGAACATATGTCAATAACAACACACTTATAAATCTGCAATCCTGCGGACGGCTTCAAAAGCAATTCCCGGAGAAAATCCCGCCGAAATCAGACGGCGGACTGCTTTTGCTTTTGCTTTTTCCCGATATATCCGGCGTGCCTGCCGGTCGGAACGTATGGCTTCATTGGCAGGTTCAAAGCATTCGGCCGGCTCCTCCTCTCCTGCAGCAGAAAATCCCGGCTTTCTCTCGATCTCCCCGCCGTCGCCCACCTCAAACCGATCCGACAGACCGCAGACGGAGAGAGCCTTTTTCAGGCAGAGAATGCTTTCATCTTTTTCCTCTAAAAGTTCCTCCATCACTTCTTCTATGATTTCCGCGGAAATCTTTTTCCGGCTCAGGTGATTCGCGACATAAACGCGTCCTTTTCCCGCCTCAAATTTGGAACGTGCAAAGACAGACGCATATCTCCTGTCGTCCACGAGGCCGCACTCCTGCAGAGCCTTTACCGCCTCGTCAGCCTCCCATTCCGAAAAGGACTTCCTGATCAGGCGTTCTTTAAGTTCTCCTGCGCTCCTGTCCTGGTAATCCAGCAGCTTCAGAGCTGCCTCCCTCACTTCATCCCGCATAGTTCAATCCCCCTGTCTGACGTATTCTTCCGCCGGCATATCACAGCCAGCAGATCTCCGGAAAGATCCAGCGAAACGTATTCCGCCTGCGGATCTTCTGTCACTCCGTCATGTCCCGTCATTCCGGCTTTTTCCTGCAGATATGTGGAAACGGTAAATTTCCGCATTCCGCCGCCCAGTCCGCGCCCCGTATATTTCAGATACGCCTCTTTGCGAACCCATATCTTCAGAAAAAGTTCCGCCGTTTCGGTCGTCTCCCGCGAACCGTCTTTTTCGGACATCTCCCGGATAAGACGGGCTTCGGCGGGACTGAAAAAGCGCTCTGCCATCGTGACCGGTCTGCGGACTCTCCTGCTCCGGAGTTCCGCATCGATTCCCAGCGGTCCGTCTTCCGCTTCTCCCACGGCACAGATCCACCATTTTCCCGTATGAGTGACGGAAAACTCGATCTCCGACCGGCCATCTGTCCGGGGTTTTCCGTACCGGTCCCTGAAAATGGAGATCTCCTGCGAATCCGCGGCATCTCCCAGATACCGGCACAGGGCACGCCGGATCTTTTCATCTCCGGAAAGGCCGCCTGCTCCGCACATATAATAGACTTTCATCGCTTCACAGTTCTCCGCGTCCGTTAAAAGCAACCGAAAGGATTAAAGCACGGACACAGGGCACTGAAGCATACAAAATCCGTGCAGCAGCCCCCCACTCCGCGAGGGCCTCCGTAGTTTCCGCTCATTCCGTCGTAGCTGTAGGTACCGTAACTCAGCTGCTGAACGAGATTTCTGTACATCGGATTCGACGGATCCATGGAAGCCGCCGTCTTGGCCTGCTCTGTGGCCGCGTAATTATTGCCGATGCCAGCGTTTGCCAGCGCGCTGAGATAGTACCATTCTGCCGTCCTCTGAGGAATGCCTGCCAGCACGTTGAGCGCTTCCCGGAAGTGACGTGAATTTATATAATTAGCGGCAGCCTGCATTCTCAGCGAATACTCGTCGGAACCTCCCCGGGACGCAGAAGCGCCTCCAAATCCTCCGTAACCGCCGAATCCGGCTCCTGCGCCGCCGTTTTTTCTCTCGTTCATGATCTGATCATAAGCCTGCTGGACTTCTGTGAATTTTGCCGCTGCTGCCTCTGCATTCGGCTTGTTTATATTGGCATCCGGATGATATTTTCTGCAGAGAGCCCGGTAAGCTTTCTTTATCTCATCATCGGAAGCATTTCTTGAAACTCCCAGTATCATATACGGGTCAGACATTTTCCCTATCCCTGTCCTTTCTCTTCTGAAGGGCGGCCTCATATTTCGACCATACCCCCGCGTAAATTATATTCCGCAATATTTCCATGTGATCTTCCACCGGAAGCCGTTCGAAAGCCCCGGCACATTCCGATATCATCATCTTCAGAATCTCTCCGCACTTCAGATCGAAGTCCGGCTGTCCGTATATTCCCGAAAATGGATTATATCTCTTTTTTTCCATGTCTTTTTCGATATCGTCATAAGCGTCGATGAGGTATATGTATTTTCCGAGATAAAATCCCAGCCGGCGCAGCGTATCCTCCCAGACGTCTTTCCTCCAGGCGAAGATTTCGGACAGAAGTCCGCCGAAAATTCCCGCAGGGCCGTCAATATCGAGTACAGTCGGTTGCTCCGCCGGCCTGCCGGCCGCATTTTTCTCCTGCGCTGTGAGGTGCTTTCCCGACTGTATTCCTGCCGCTCTCTCCGCTTCGGACAGGCTTGCGAGATGTGACCTTACCGCTTCCGCTTTCTCAGGATACCTGCGGCGTACTCTTTTTACTCCCGGAGAGAGAAGCGCCGCACAGATTCTCCTCGTCAGCTTTCTGTCATCGTTCCAGTCGTCAAGACATTTATAGTAAAATAGCAGCAGATTCATATCTGCCGCATACTCCGTAAATTCACTGATACGTTCCGGATGCCCTGAGAAGGGATGAAGAATACAGCGCCGCCGCTGCTGTTGTTCCGTATCCGTATCGTAAAGGCCGGACAGGAGCAGAACGAGAAAGACCATATCGTAGTCCAATGTCATTCTTCCCCAAAAACCGTGCCGTTTCTTCAGACAGCGGCAGAGTCCGCAGTAGTAGGACCTGTACGTATCATAATCTTTAAACCGGATCTCCGGTTTGTTTATCGTAACATATCCAAACATGCCGTCGTCCCTTTGAATCCGCCTCAGATCAGACCGTCGATATCATCGTCCACATACTCATAAATTCTGACTCCGCTGTCATCATAATGCATCCTGACTTTATCATTATGCAGCAGAAAAATCATATGAGCATCGGCCTCTCCTGTGGCAAACCATTTCTGAGAAGGAGGAAAACCTTCCCAGTTCTTCGCATCGATATCCCATGTCATACGGGCCGCCGCATCCCAGGAATCCATCGCTCCATAAGTTTTCAGCGCCCACAGCGCTTCGGCGCAGCGTCTCGTATGATGGACTTTCAGGCTCTCAATTCTGCCGTAAACGTCCTGCAGCATATTCCGGTGCCCCACGAATATCGTCTTGATCGGAAGTTTTTCCAGATAGCGGAGGCTCTTCACATATTCGGTGAGAGGATCGTCGAGATACAGCTCATAGCAGAGATTCGGCGTGATATCTCCCAGGATCATATCACCGGCGAAGAGAATCTGCCGCTCTTCATCATACAGACAGGTGTGCCCCGGGGAATGCCCCGGCGTAACGATACAGCGCAGATGATAATCTCCGATTTTCAGAATCTCTCCGTCTTTTATCCAGGTAAAATCGATCTCACTGTCGGGCCGCCACATGACGCCCGGATGCGTGGCAATCGCCTCTTCTTTCGGAAGCTTCAGACCTGCTTTCCGGAATTCTTCATAGATATGGTCCCAGTACTCATCCTTGTGTAGCATATTGACGACTCGCGCTTCCCGCTCTTCCGCATAAGCTCTGTTTTTCTCCGTCTTTACCGAGAAAAGAAGACCGCTGTGATCCGCATGAAGATGCGTGAGAAAGAGATCGGTATGATCAAAATCCACATCCAGTTCCTGGAGTCCTGACATCAGCGCTTCTCTGCATTCCGGACGGTTGAATCCCGTATCGATGACGAGATTTCTGTCCGTACCGCGGATGAGATATGAATTGAGCAGCTTCATCGGATTTTTTGGAAGCGGCACTTCAATTCTGTAAATATTTTCCATTAATTCTGTAACCATAAATGATTATTCCTTTCATTGTGCCGGCACAGCACTCGTGCAGAACCTTTCTCATGCCTGCTGTGTCTCTTTTTTCTCTTCTTTCTGCGTTTCCGCGGAATCCGCTGCAGTGTCTGTCTATTCTTCGGCTGGCGTCTGCAGGAAATCGTTCTTTTTGATATGCTTTCCTACGATTTCCGAAACGTCGGATACTGTAACGAAAGCTGACTGATCGGCATCTCTAATGATCTTTTTCAGTTCGATCAGCTCCAGCTGGGTGATTACGCAATAGAGAACCGATTTTTTTCCGCTGATCAGTCCCTCGCCTTCGAAAGTCGTCACCGTACGACCCAGCCGTGCATAGATTTCGTCCGCCACATGTCTGCCGTCATCCGTGATGATCATCACGGATTTTGCCTTACTGAATCCGTTTTCCACCATATCGATGAGGCGCGATGTGATGAAATATGCCATCAGGCTGTACATCGTTCTGTCCCAGCCGAACAGGAAGCCGGCCACACAGTAGATGACGATGTTGAAGCAGAGAATCGTCTGCCCCACAGACAGCGAGGTTTTCCGGCTGATGAGAATCGCCACCATTTCCGTTCCGTCGATGCATCCGCCGGATCGTATGACGATTCCCACACCGATACCCAGGATGACGCCGCCAAAAACGGTCGCCAGGAGTGAATCCTGCGTGGCATTGGAAACGTCTTTAAAATATTCCAGAAATATGGAAAATGCGATGATCGCATACGCATATTTTACGATAAATCCCTTTCCCAGCTGAATCAGTCCTATTATGAAGAAAGGCATATTCAGCACGACGATCAAAACGCTCAACGGCAGTCCTGTGAGGAAGTTTATGATCATTCCGATGCCGTTGAGTCCACCGTCCAGAATTTTGAAAGGAATCAGAAAATTTTCAAGAGCAGCGGCTGCCAGAACAGCGCCTGCCGTCAGTCCGATCAGAGACAGTACCCATTCTTTTATTATCGTTTTCATTTATCATCTTCCTATCATTCTCTTTTACTTGTTTCTGCCGCCGCAGTCATATCGGCTGTTTCCAGCAGCAGTCAGGAAACAGGGATGCAAAATATCCTGATATATCCGCAAGCTATTTGAGATAAGCGGCTTCGATTTCTTTTATCCTGCAATACAGAAATTCATTGGCAGGTACGGGAAATCCGTATTTTTCCGCCTTTTGTATCACGGTACCGGCGAACATCTCCACTTCCGTAGGACGCTTCTGCATACTGTCCTGACGCATCGAAGGGACGCCGTCCGGTTTCAGAGTGCGGATAATATCGACATATTCGCCCACGGTGTCTTCCGAAAGGGGAATTCCTTCCGCCTGTCCCACCTGGACCACTTCTCTCATAGCCGCAATAAAAGTATCGTGAGCTTCTCCCGGAGCCAAGCAACCCGCATAGTCCGTTTCGAAAGCCGTACATGCCTGATTTATGCCGACATTCAGCATAAACTTGCTCCACATGCGCAGCATGATATCTTTTTCCTTTACATACGGTATTCCGACGGATTCAAAATATTCCGCCACTTTCCTGAGATTCGTGTCATCCGCTCCCGACGGCATGCCGATGTGAAGCTTTCCCATCTGCGTATATGTCAGATCATCGCCGATTTTCACCGCGTCCATACCCTGCGCCACAGTATAGACGACCTTTTCTCTGCCGTAACGTTCGGCGATCACCTCTTCGCTGACAATGCCGTTGAGAACCGACACGATGATCGTGTCGCTTCCTACGCAGTTCTTCATCGTATCAAGAGCCGACTCGAGATCATTGTATTTGACTGCTACCAGAACGAGATCAGCCGGTTCCGCAGTATCTTCCTTCTGCATGGCGGGATCCACCACTTTTCCGTTTACCGTGAAAATCTTATCACTGTAACGCGCCATGCGATCTTCGTTCAGAATAAATACCGGTTCTCTGTCTGTCCTCTCCGCGATATAGGAACCGTACAACAGACCCAATGCTCCCATACCTACGATCGCAACTTTTTCTATCATTCCGCTACCTCTGTCAATGCCACCGCACTGACTGTTTCTTCTTCCTGTAATTTCCGACGATATGCGGAAAGAAATCTGCACATCATCAACAGTATACACTACTCTTTCTTCAATTTCTTTATTAATTTACAGATATTTTTACCGATGCACAGAAATATCGGCCTTCTTGTCGGAGTTCGAGAGTTCCGTTAAATTTCTTCACCGTCCGTGCAACACTCTGCAGGCCGATTCCATGTTTTCGCCGATCACGTTTTGTGGTGACCGGAAAACCACTTCTGCCAAAAGGGATGCCCTGAAACGTATTTCTTATGCTGAAGATCAGCTGCCGTCCGCTCCGCCGGAAGTCAATTCTGATCTCTCTGTCCGGAGTCCGCTGCGCCGCCTCAATGGCATTGTCCAGAAGATTGCCGAGAATACAAGTTAGATCATAGTCGGGAACAGGAAGCTCGTCGAGATCGGAAACATCACAGAATATTCGGATTCCTTTCTGCTTCGCTTCCAGAACTTTTCTTCCGAGGATGCCGTCCACCGCAGAGCTTCCGGTTTTGATATCTTCCTGATTCCTGCATTGACGTGCCATTCTCTGAAGGTAGTCGAGACTCTTCTTGGCATTTCCCTCTTTCAGATAATGTTCCAGTACCGTGAAATGATTGGCCATATCGTGCCGAAAGATTCTCAGATCGTTGACAGACGCCGTGACCGATCGGATATATCCCGCCTTCGAAATGGCTTTTTCCGCAAAACCTGCCTGCTGAACCGCTTCATCATAATACGCAGACGCATGGAAATAAAGGGACAGAGCAGCGCCGTTAAGAGCCATGATGCACAGAACACATCCCGCCGTCTGCTGTGCCGGCGCGTTGCTTCCCATGAGGATACTCAGAAGGCAGAGCGACGCGGCAGGGATGATTGTGATGAGCATCAGATATCCGCCGGGAATTTTCCGGAACGAATAATTCCAGCGTTTTCTCACCGTCAGAAGCCGGACCAGTGCCAGCAGAGCGAGCTTTGATGCGAGACATGCCCACAAACAACAGCTGATATCCTCCGGAAAAGGTTTTCGCACTCCACATCCACACAGAATGAGAAATGCAAAATCACTGAACAGTACTGCTGCAGATATATAAAGGGACGTGCAGAATTTGGATTTCAGATCCGATGAATACAAAAATGTAATCGCCGAAAGCAGAATCGCCTGACCGACAAAGAAAGCCACCGTCTCGATTCTCATCAAATGAGCGGCCAGATGAAACACATAATAGAGAAAATATCCCGCATATTCTTTCGGTGTCACCTTTGATGACATATCGAAAAAACAGCGCATCATCCCCCGGATGACAGCGACATTGGCGATTTCCGCGACGACAAAAAGAAAAAATGTCATTTTCAGTTCTTCCATTGTTACTTTTCTCTCCTGCTGACGAACATAAAAACAGGCGCTCTACCCGCACAGCAGGTAAGAGCGCCTGAAAAAGCAAATTTTCTTTCTCAATTAACGAGGATATTTGATCTGCGCATGTGCAGCAGCCAGTCTCGCAATAGGAACACGGAACGGAGAACAGGAAACGTAATCGAGTCCAACTTTGTGGAAGAATTCCACAGAAGAAGGATCGCCGCCGTGTTCGCCGCATACTCCGAGGTGAATGTCAGGTCTCTGCTTTCTGCCCAGTTCAACAGCCAGCTTAACCAGTTTGCCCACACCTTTCTGGTCAAATTTTTCAAACGGATCGTTTTCAAAAATTTTCTTTTCGTAATATTCCGGAAGGAACTTGCCGGCATCGTCACGGCTGAAGCCGAACGTCATCTGCGTCAGGTCATTCGTACCAAAGCTGAAGAATTCAGCCTCCTTTGCGATTTCATCCGCAGTGAGAGCCGCACGTGGAATTTCGATCATCGTACCCACGTGATACGTGAGGTTAACACCCGCTTCTTTTATTACTTCGTCTGCAGTTGCCACTACAACGTCTTTTACATATTTGAGTTCCTTCTGTTCACCTGTCAGAGGAATCATGATCTCCGGAACAATCGTATGCTCTGTCTCATTGTTGACTTTGATCGCAGCCTCGATGATCGCTCTCGCCTGCATTGCAGCGATTTCAGGATATGTAACCGCCAGACGGCAGCCTCTGTGTCCCATCATCGGGTTGAGTTCCTGAAGAGATACCACTGTGCTTTTGAGTTCCTCAAAAGTGAGGTTCATCGTCTTTGCCAGAGCTGCAATATCTTCATCTTCTTTTGGCAGGAACTCGTGGAGAGGAGGATCCAGCAGACGGACTGTCACCGGTCTCTCACCCATAACTCTGTAGATTTTCTCGAAGTCGCCTCTCTGCATCGGAAGGAGCTTCGCAAGAGCTTTTTCTCTCTGTTCTTTCGTGCTGGCCACGATCATTTCGCGGACTGCCGGAATTCTGTCTTCGTCGAAGAACATATGCTCTGTTCTTGTGAGACCGATACCTTCCGCTCCGAATCTGACGGCCTGAGCCGCATCCGGTTCATTATCCGCATTAGCGCGTACTTTTAATTTTCTGACTTCGTCGGCCCATCCCATGACGATCTCAAAATCGCCGGTCATCTTAGCCTCTTCCGTCGGAATTTTTCCAATATAAACGTTTCCTGTGGAACCGTCGATAGACATGAAGTCTCCTTCTTTCAGCGTATGGCCGCTGACTTTCAGAGTCTTCGCATCTTCATCGATGACAATGGCTCCGCAGCCGCTGACACAGCACGTTCCCATACCTCTCGCAACTACAGCTGCGTGTGATGTCATTCCGCCTCTGCACGTGAGGATACCTTCCGCCGCTGCCATTCCTTCGATATCTTCAGGAGATGTTTCGAGTCTCACCAGAAGAACAGGGCCGTTTTTAGCCGCTTCTTTCGCTTCATCTGCGGTAAAGTAAATCGCACCGCAAGCTGCTCCCGGAGAAGCTGCCAGACCGCTGGCTACCGGCTCAGCCGATTTCAGCGCTTCCGCATTGAACTGCGGATGCAGTACAGAATCCAGCTGCTTCGGATCTACCTTGAGAATCGCTTCCTCTTTTGTGCAGAGTCCTTCTTCCACGAGAGCCACTGCAATTCTGAGGGCGGAATCCGCCGTTCTCTTGCCGTTTCTCGTCTGCAGCATGTAGAGCTTTCCTTTTTCGATGGTAAACTCCATATCCTGCATATCTTTATAATGCTTTTCGAGTTTATCTGCGATTTCTTTGAATTCGTTGTAGACATCCGGCATGATTTCTGCCAGTTCCTTGATGGTGTGTGGCGTACGGATACCCGCAACTACATCTTCACCCTGAGCGTTCATCAGGAATTCGCCGAACAGATCTCTTTCACCGGTGGCAGGATTTCGCGTAAATGCCACGCCGGTACCAGAGTCATTTCCCCAGTTTCCGAATACCATGGACTGAACGTTGACCGCCGTTCCCCAGCTGCTCGGAATATCATTCATCTTTCTGTAGGAATTCGCTCTCGGATTATCCCAGCTGCGGAATACCGCTTTTACGGCTTCCATCAGCTGCTCTTTCGGATCCTGCGGAAATTCCACACCCATCTTTTCTTTATAGTATTCTTTGAAGTGAGCGACGAGACGTTTCATATCCTCTGTATCCAGACTTGCATCATCTTTTACGCCGCGTTCTTCTTTTACCTGATCGATATATTTTTCAAAATCGGATTTTGGGAGTTCCATAACGACGTCCGAGAACATCTGGATAAATCTTCTGTAGGAGTCGTATACGAATCTCGGATTATTTGTAAGAGCAATCATTCCCTCTGCAACCGTATCGTTTATGCCGAGGTTAAGAATAGTATCCATCATACCCGGCATAGATGCTCTCGCACCTGAACGTACGGAAACGAGAAGCGGGTTTTCGGCATCGCCGAATTTCTTGCCCGTAATCTCTTCGAGCTTTGCCATATAAGCAATGATATCGCTCTCGATTTCCGGAGCGATCGTTCTGCCGTCATCATAATATCGGTTACACGCTTCCGTAGTGATCGTAAATCCCTGCGGCACCGGCATGCCCAGATTCGTCATCTCGGCCAGATTTGCACCCTTGCCGCCGAGAAGTTCTCTCATGTCTGCATTACCTTCTGTAAACAGATACAGATACTTTGTACTCATTGTGTTTGAAATCCTCTCTATGTGATGTGTTATGTAAATTTTTGAAAATATTATATCACAAAATTTATTCTTTGTTTATTCTTTTATTCTCTCATTGCATGAATTACTGCTGATAATTGTATTTTCACCGTCGTTTGCCTCTGTTTTTTCCTCATTTTCCATTTCTCACCATATTTTTTCCATCACCTTCTCATCCGGCACATCTACGCTGCTGACAGACAGTTCATAAGCCATCCGCGTCTCATATTCGCCTTGGGCCATCTGCTTCCGATATTCCCGGCTCTGAAAGCGCCCACAGACGCGGATCATTCTTCCTGGTGACAGGGACGCCGCAAAAGCTGCGTTTCTTCCCCAGACGATGCAGGGGATATAATCCGATTTTCCATAGCGCCGGTTGACGGCGAGCATCACGTCACAGATTTCCCTGCCCAGAGGTGATACCCGGTAAACGGGCTTTCTGCATAGAAACCCCTCCAGCATGACACTATTGCTGCCGTATTCCTCCTGTGCGCACGTTCGGATTCCACGGCAGAAAACGAACACCAGAAGATGCATTCCATCCTCAGCACGCTGATTATGTGTGCGTATCTGACCCGTAACCTCCAGAAAAGTATCCTTTTCCGCCTTGATTCCTGCTGCATCCAGCAGCCGCCGTGAGACGAGAATATCCGCTTCGTCCAGCTTTCCGCTGATGCGCCGCACTCCCAGCCTGAAAGAGAAAAACTCTTCCCCGAAAGACGTATGACTGTAGACGGGAGACCGCGTCACCCGGCCCGAAATCACCGCCCGGTTCGTCTCTGCCCAGTTCATTTTGTCAGACATCATTCCGTCTTGCTCCTTTCCGCAGTCCCGGATTTTGCGGAACTGCCGCCGGATGCGTTTTCCTCTTCTTCTGAATCCGCATCGCTGATCTGTATGCCGCTGCTGTCGATATGATAATTCTCGTGATAAATCATATCGTCGATCTTCACGATCTCATATCCGCTGCTCTGCAGGTTTTCCAGCACCTGAGGCAGATATTCCAGAACATACTGGGCATTGTTGTGGAATAGGATAATCGATCCGCTCTTCACACTGCGGCTGACCCGTTCTACGATCTGTTCCGCGCTGATATCTTTCCAGTCGAGACTATCAGCGTGCGCCCCGGTGGAAAATACGCCGGACAAAAAAACTGCGGCCCCGGTTTTCACCGGAAGCCGCAGCTTCTTGCTCATTTTATTACTTATTTCATTTCACCGCGATGCATTCGATTTCCACCCTGCATCCCTTTGGAATCGCCGCCACCTGAACGCAGCTTCTCGCAGGATACGGTGCCTCGAAATGAGAAGCGTACACCTCGTTCATAGCGGCAAAATCTCCGAGATCTGAAAGGAAGACGGTCGTCTTTATGACATCCGACATCGTCATGCCGTTTTCCGCCAGAATATTTCTGATATTGGAAAGCGACTGGGCTGTCTGTTCTTCTATCGTCTCAGCAATAGAGCCGGAAACGGGATCCACCGGAATCTGTCCGGAAACGAATACCATATTGCCGCTGACCAGGGCCTGGGAATAAGGCCCGATGGCAGCCGGCGCTTTGTCTGTGCTCAGTACTTTCATTTTTTCCTCCGATTAAACAGCCGGCATCTGAACGGACTCCGCCTGTCCGCCGGCACTTTTCCGATATATCTTCTATTATGTTGCTTCCGTCAGCCTGCCCGTCCGCATGTATTCTTTCTGCAGCTGATCCGGAAAAATGCAACCTCTACACTCTCTCCGAAACGAGACGGAATCCCGCTTTCGTCAGTTCTGACTCGATGAGCCGGATCTGTTCGAAATCTCTGGTCTCCAGACCCAGCTTGAGGTAGCAGCTGGTGATCGCCATATTGGCATCCGATCTGTCATGATATACTGCCACAACATTTCCGCCGCAGGCCGCGATAATCTCTGAGACATCCTGAAGCTGCCCCGGCTTGTCCGTCAGAGCGATGGTGAGATTGACGTTTCTGCCGCTGGTGACGAGTCCTCTGGTGATGACCCGGCTGAGGATGTTTACATCGATATTCCCTCCGGAAACGATGCTGACTACCTTTTTGCCCTTTATCGGGAGCTTGTCGAAGAGAACGGCCGCCGTGCTCACCGCTCCGGCTCCCTCCGCGATGACTTTCTGTTTTTCGAGAAGCGCCAGAATCGCTGCGGCTGTCTCGTCCTCGCTGACCGTCACGATATCGTCCACGTAGCGGCTCACCAGATCATACGTGATGTCGCCCGGCCGCTTTACTGCGATTCCGTCGGCAAAAGTTTCTGCTGTTTCGAGAGTGAGAGGTTCTCCGGCTCTCCGGCTCTCAAACATGCTGGCCGAACCTGCCGCCTGTACGCCGTAGACTTTCACATTGGGATTGAGATTCTTCACGGCGCACGCCACGCCTGAAATCAGTCCGCCTCCGCCCACCGGTACGACTACCGCATCTACATCTTCCAGCGCGTCAAGGATTTCCAGACCGATGGTACCCTGTCCCGCGATGACTTCCTCGTCGTCGAAAGGATGAATAAAAGTGGCTCCGGTCTCTTCCTGTACCTGAATCGCTCTGGCATAGGCATCGTCGTATACGCCCTTGACCAGGCAGACTTCAGCCCCCAGCTGTTTTGTGGCTTCCACCTTGCTGATCGGCGCTCCGTCCGGCATGTAGATCACCGACTTGATGCCGTTGCGCGTAGCCGCCATAGCGACGCCCTGAGCGTGATTTCCGGCGCTGCAGGCGATGATTCCCTTTGCCTTTTCCTCGTCGGTCAGCTGACTGATTTTATAATATGCTCCCCGCAGCTTGAAACTTCCCGTCTCCTGCAGGTTTTCCGTCTTGAGATACAGTTCGTACTGATCGGACAGTTTTGTGGCCTTTATGAGATCCGTCTTTCGCGCCACGTTCTTCAGAACAAAGGCTGCATGGTATATTTTATCGAGTGTTAGCATCTTCTGGCCTCCCTAAATAATGTTTTCTCAGCTATAATACCACAGAAACCGGCATATTTGCTTTTAAATTCCCGTACAATTAAAAAAACACATTCTCATACAGGTTCATCCGGCACTGCCTGCCCGATGAGCGGTATTTACAAAAGAAAAGAGAAAGAGGGAAGAGATGAAACGTCAGAACAGAGAAAAACACCCGGACCGTATTTCCCCGGAAAAAAACGGCGACGGCCTGCGGCAGGAGCGCAGTACTCCGGAACAGGAAGACGTCTGCACCGTCGTCCACAGCGGAGCCGATCCGCACCGATTGACTCCCGCCGCCGCGGAGGAGATCGTCCTTCGCCTGTCCCCGCTCCTCTCGGATAAAGACAGGAGGAGACGGATTTGACAGCCATCTACGCCAGACAGTCCGTGGAGAAAAAAGATTCCATTTCTGTGGAAACCCAGATCAGAATGTGCCGAAGCCGGTGCCGTGACGACGAGGAGACAGCCGTCTATATAGACCGGGGATTCAGCGGAAAAAATCTGAAACGTCCCGGATATCTCCGGATGATACACGATCTGAACGCCGGAAAAATCCGTCGGGTCATCGTCTACCGTCTCGACCGTCTGAGCCGCTCTGTCAGCGATTTCAGCGCTATGTGGCAGATCTTCGAGCAACACGGAGTGGAATTTTCTTCCATAAGTGAGCAGTTCGACACCTCGACACCTATCGGAAAAGCCATGGTATATATCATCATGACCTTCGCACAGTTGGAGAGGGAGACGATCGCCGAACGTATCACTGACAACTATTATGCCCGCGTGCGCTCCGGAGCCTGGCCGGGAGGCCGCGCCCCCTTCGGATTCCGCTGTGCCAGAATCCGCTCCGGAGGACACAGCATACCTTCTCTGGAGCCCGATGAAAACGCCTCCGCTGCCGCAAAGATATTTTTCGATTACGCCGACACCGGAAAAAGTCTGACGGCCATCGCCAGGGAGCTCACATCTTCCGGTCGGACGTCAGCAGTCCGGTCAGCCGGCTGGGACAGCAAGTCGGTCTCCCGTATACTTCGCTCCCCCGTCTACGTGACAGCCGACCGCCTCATTCTCAGCTATTATATCTCCCTGGGAATCGGGACGATTGTCAACGACGAATCGGAATACGACGGAACATTTTCCGCGCTCCTCACAGGACGCAGGAGTTCCGGAAAGGGAGGGCAGAACCCTCCATCCCGCCAGACGCTCTCTCTGACGAATTTCAGCGGCATTGTGGATTCCGGCGTCTGGCTGCGCTGTCAGAAAAAACTGGCAGAGACGTCTTCCGTCTGTTCCTCGCGGCCAGGCAGCGCTTCCTTTCTGTCCGGCCTTCTGAAATGCGGCGTCTGCGGCTATGCAGTCAGCGTCAAACGTGCGGGAAATCACCGGTACCTCTGCTGCAGCGGGCGATACAACCTCCACATCTGCAGCGTCCGCTCCATGGCACTCCGTCCGGAAGAAGCTGAAAAAGCCGTTCTTCGCGAGATATCGGCAATCGTCCGGAACGCAGCCGGAATCCTCACAGACGGACAGCGCCGCCTCGGAGAAATTGGAAGAGAAATCGAAAATCTGATGAGCTGCTGTGCTTCAGCCGGTGAAACATCGATGAAGTACATAAATCTCCGGCTCGCACAATTGGAAAAAGAAAAAGAGATTTTGGCCCGCTGCTCCCGCTTTCCCGCAGATTTTTCCGCCAGCCTGCAGCGGCTTTCCGCTCTGACCGATACCGAAAAAAAAGAAGCTGCCACTCTTCTGATCGACCGCATCGAAATCAGAGGCAGAAGCCTGGAAATCCATTGGAAACCCGAACTGTCACCGGAAGACTGAACACTCTGTGTTTTCCAGCCGGCCGCACGCATCAACGGACCACTGGATGGTCTGGTATCCCAAAGACTCTGCGGTATCGATGAGACGGTTGGAATAAGAACCGTAAGGCGGCCGGAAGAGAGTCGGACGCTTTCCCGTCAGAGATTCGATAGTATCGGCTGAGGTGTCGAGTTCACGGATGATTTCCTCCTCGCTGAGTCCTGCCATATCCGGATGTGTCGTAGAGTGGTTGCCGATATCGTGGCCCCTTTCCGCGATCATTTTTACATCATCCGGATATTTTTCCGACCAGAAATTCACGAGAAAAAATGTAGCTTTGACATCATACGTATCGAGAATATCCAGAATTCCCTCCGTGAATTCGTCTCCCCAGGCTGCATCAAAGCTGATGGCTACCTGTTTTTTATCGGTATCCACACCGTAGACGGGAACCCGCCGTTCCTGTCCGAAAGATACGCTGCAGACGGCGACAGCTACACCCAACGCCGCCGCCATCACAAACATGAATATTTTTCTGAGTTTACGCCGTCCTCCCGGCATATCTTCTGTCATTTTTATCCTCCAATCTTCTGCTCGCCGGCGTGGAAACGCCGTTAAAGAAACAATATGACAGGCGCAAATCATTAGACAATGCATTAAAAATATATTATAATATTCATTATTTTATTCATACCGTACGATTCTGCCACCGGATTCCAGGGTACGATTTCCGTTTCGGGTATCTGTTTCTTTAGCGAATTCTGTATTCTTTATACGATTTTCTTTTACAGAAACCGGCAGAATCTTAAAATATAACACAGTTTAACGGAGGACAACAATGAAGCATATCAAAGTCGGCATTCTCGGCATTGGGAATGTGGCCGTCGGTACGTACAAGGCGCTGGAGATGAACTTTCACAGGATTCAGCAGTCCACCGGCGTATCTATAGATATCATAAAAATTCTCAACAGAAGCCCGGAAAAAGACAGAGGCATCACGGTAGCGGAAGGTGTCTGGACTCAGGATCCTTCTGACATTCTGGACAATCCCGAAATCGACATCGTCGTGGAACTCATCGGCGGCATCGAACCGGCTTCGGAATATATGGCGAGAGCCCTGAAAAACGGCAAACACGTCGTCACGGCGAACAAAGCAGCCATCGCAGCCAAAGGCGACATGCTCCAAAAGCTGGCTCTCGAAAACGGCGTCATGCTCCGCTTTGAAGCCAGCGTAGGCGGCGGAATTCCTATTCTCAACGCACTTACCACGGCGCTTCTTTCCAATGACTTCGACGAAATACTCGGCATCGTCAACGGGACGACAAATTATATTCTGACGCAGATGACAGAATACGGACTCGATTACGAAGATGTGCTGAAAGACGCGCAGGAAAAAGGCTTTGCGGAGCGCGATCCGTCCGGCGACGTGGAAGGCACCGATGTGGCAAACAAGCTGTCAATCCTCATGTCCATCATTTTCGGCATCCGCATCGCTCCGGAAGATATTCCGACGCAGGGCATCACGTCCATCACAAAAGACGACATCAATTTTGCCACCCAGTTCGGCTATAAGATCAAACTTCTGGCCACCGCAAAGAAATCCGGAAATACGGTGGAATGTCATGTTCAGCCGTCGCTTGTGCCATTCGACCACCCGCTCGCTTCTGTCAGCAATGAATTCAACGCACTCTTCGTCAAAGGCAATGCAGTGGACGACCTGATGTTTTACGGCAAAGGAGCCGGTCCTCTTCCTACCGGAAGCGCCGTACTTGGCGATATTATCGAAATCGCCAGAGCCATCGACAAAGGATGCGCTTTCGACTCCGTCCCGGTTCTCAAAACGTGTGACGATGTCGTCTACGGAGGAGAGGGGAAGAACAAATATTACCTGAAACTCATCGTGGAGGACCGTCCGGGCGTTCTGGGAAGCATATCCTCCACTTTCGGAAAATACGGTATCGGCATCGCTTCCATGATGCAGCGTCCGGTATCGAACAGAATTCACTCGGAAGATACAGTTCCTCTCGTATTCATTCTCCACGAAGCCGAGAGAAACGTACTGGATGCCGCTCTCGAAGAACTCTGTACACATTCTTACCTTTCCTCTCTGGGAAGTGTCATCCGCGTAGAAGAATAGAACAAAAATCAAAGAAAATAACGATACAACGTAAAAAATATACTACTTCGGCAAACGCCCGGCACTGCTGCGGAGATACTCTGCGGCTCCCAGCCGGGCGATGCCGCAGGCGTTATCCGGACTCATCCGGGGATCTCCGAATACCGCACGAAATCCTCTGGACGCCAGTCTCCTGGTCAGTTCTTCTCTGAGAAAACGACTGGCCGAAACGCCACCCACAAACAGAATGAGATCTGTGCCTGTCATCTGCAGCGCATGGACCGACATCTTCACGAGAGCATCTGCAATCCGGCAGAACAGTTCCGTGACGATTTTTTCTTCCGCTGCCGACTCCGTCCGGCAGATTTTATTTTCTCCGCCTCTCTTCTGATCTTCCGTCATTTTCCATCTTTCGATTTCTCTGAGGAGCTGCGTCTCGATCCCCGACAGGTCCACGTATGCCCCTTCCGTATGGACAGACTTTGTCACAGGATTTTCGATCTTCGTGTTTCCTCTGGAGGAATATGACAGTCTCTTTTCCGAAACGGCACGACAGGCGATCTCGTCCAGAGCGGTTCCGGCCGGAAAACCGAAGCCGAGAGCCACGCCTGTCCGGTCGATAAGCTGTCCGAACGACAGGCCGCGGATTCCCCCGATGACAGCCACCGGACGGCAGCCTCGTGTATCGAGTATCTCCCCCGTTCCTCCGGACATATGAAACGATACGCTTCTCACACTTTCATCGGAAACGCCGGCCGCAGCGGCGATATGACCCTCCTGGTGTGAATACCGGTAGACGGCAACGCCCAGCACCGACGCGATACTCTCCGCCGTGCTGACTCCCGCCAGAAAGACCGGCATATACGATCCCTCCACCGGACGTGGGCGGCTGCTGACCGCTACGGCGCAAATATCCTCCGGTCGACACTCCGCCTGTTCTGCAGCCTGGCGAAGCAGCTCCGGCAGATTTTTCACATGCTGAAAAAGGGCGTGCGACTGGCGCAGCCCTCTTTCTCCTTCTTTCACTGTCAGCAGCTTCCGGCAGTCCGCCAGGATATTTCCCGAAAGATCTGCCACTGCCACCGATGTCGTATAATTGCTCGTATCGAATGCCAGCACTCTGCCGGCCGTCTTTCTCTCTTTTCTATCACTCATTTTCTCCGCCTTCCGGCACCTTGCCCCGGCTTTTCTCTTCTCCGAGGTCACGCACGGCGCTTCCCAGCACACCGTTGATAAATCTCGATGAATTTTCGGTGCTGTATTTTTTCGCAAGCTCCACGGCTTCGTTGATCGTCACGGAGAAAGGAATGTCATCCAGATAAAAAATCTCTGCCAGCGCCAGCCGCAGAATCGCGAGGTCTACTTTCGGCAGGCGGGAGGTTTTCCATCTTACGCTGTATCTGTCGATGGTCGCATCGATCTTTTCCAGATTTTCCGCCGCCGCCCGGTAACCGTTCAGAAAATATTCCGTCATTCCCTGTCCCGCCTGCAGTGCCGTAAATCTCTCGTATTCTTCGCTGCTGAAATCGTTCTGTATCCCCATCTGATAGATCATTTTCATCAGATTTTCCCGTTCATTCGTCCGTGCCATAAATCCTGTAAATCCTCCGTCGATATCTGTATTTTTCTGCTGCCGTTTCTGTTTCGCTGTTTCCTTCCTGCTGAGAAAACGCCCGTCTTCTTTTCCATCCGGATACCGGCATCCTGCGCTATTCTCTGCTCTCTTCAAAGTGAATCGCCTGAACGTGAATATTGACAAATGTCACCGTCATGCCGGTGAGTTCTTCAACCTCGCGTTTTACCCGCTCCTGAATATTCCATGCCACCGACGGGATCTTCACGCCGTATTCCACGGTAATGTGGAGGTCGATGACGATCTCGCCGCTGTTCTGGCTGATTTTCACTCCCCGCGACTCGGAAGTCTTTCCGAGAATATTTTTCTGTATCGTATCGGAAAAGTCCGAAACGAGTCCGTACACCCCGTTTGTCTCCAGAGCAGCCTTTGCCGCGCAGACAGCAATCACCTTATCTGTTATCCGGATACTTCCCAGATCTTCACTCACAGCCGCGTCTCCTTTCCGCAGAGCCGTTCTGCATTCTGCCGTCTTTTCCGCAGCTTCCGCCAGTGCTCCGCATGACTTTTTCTGTGATATATGATAACAGATCGGATGCTTTTTTACAACGCTGCAAATTTCCTCACGGTCATGCCGCAGCGCTCTTCGCCTGGATTACGACACCGTCGGCATTTCTTCCGGTCTCGCGCATGACGACATCGAGAATCCGTGCGGCATCCTGATCATCCAGGCTGTCAGCCTGAACTGTCACATTGACAGATTTGTCGGTGATGATAACGAAAGCATCGCTGTAACCTTTGCTGCGTATGAGATTTTCCAGTGATTTTTCCATCTCCATGTATTGCATAATCTTTTCTTTCTGCTCTTTTGCACTGTTTTTCTCTGATCCCTCTTCCGCATTGTCTATCGTATCCGTAAGAACGGAAATCATTTCATTTCTATCATAGGCCAATGTCTCTCTGGCTTCTTTAAAAAATGCATCGGAACCTTCCGCGGAAGATGCGTCATCCGACGTTACCGTTTCCGTCTTTTCTCCTGCCGGCATTTCAGAGTTCTCTCCCGCTGCGCTCTCTTCACTTCCTTCTTTCTCCGCGTCAGCCGAGCTTCCTTCTGCAGAGCTGAGACTGAGACTGTCCACCAGTACATCTCCGCTGTGAGCTGCCATTTCCTCATTCTCATATTCCTCATATCCAGCGGACACTCCGAGAGCTCCTTTTTCGCTGAGCTTTCCGTTTACCACCCCGATGCAGCACACAAGAGCCACGACGCAGACAAAAATGATCCCGTTGCGGGATTTCAGCTTTTCCTTATCAAACATCTTTTTCACAGACGATTCCTCCTCCTGACTGATCTTATCGTCCCGTTCCTATCCGCTTTCCGGATCAGGACATCGGATAAACCGCGACTCCAGAATACGGTATGTCACATACAGTGGCCACGGCTTCCGTAATCTTTGCCTGAACCACCGGATTATCCGCTCCCTCTGCGGCGACGATCACACCTTTCACATCGCCTTCTTTTTCCTTCTCTTCATCCGAGAGAAAAACAGAAGCCGATTCGCTTCCGCTGCTGCGTATCATCACGCTGACTTTTCCCACGCCGGAAATGCATTCCAGAATATTCTCCAGTCGTATCTCTTCCGCTGTCTTCGCCTCATCCTCATACGACACCTGATCCTCTTCTGTCATCAGGCTGGTCCGTCCATCTCTGCCGGACACCATGGAATTGAGAAACAGCAAAGAGATCAGCATGAGGAGCAGCACGGCCGCAGCGGCTGACAGCATCTTCTTTTTTTTCTCACCGCCTTCAGCAAATTTTTTCATCGTAATATCCTTTCCTCATAATATATTCGCACCGTTCCCCCCTCATGACCCGAAATATCAGATCAGGAGAAAAGAACGGCGACAGGAGACAAAACTGCCGACAGAATTACCAGAGCAAAAATATATCTGAGATATTTTCCTATGGACTCACCCGGAAAAATACCTTCAAAAAAAGCCGATGCCGTCACCAGAAAGACGACTGTCATGATCCATTCCTTCACATACTGACTCATACTTCTCTTTCCTTCCGTTTTCGCCGTCTTTTCCCCTGTCTTCTCCTGTACCTCACAGGGACGGCGCGAACCGCATGACACATGTGAAGAACAGGATAAACATAACACTTGACAGAAACAGCAGCGCCCCCATCACAGCAGCAGAAGAGGCGAGTTCTCCCATGCAGTCTGAAACGGCTTCATCTCCGGCAGGTTCCAGCACCAGTGAAACGATCCGGAAAATGAGGACGACACAGATACACTTCAGCAGCGGTCCGATCAGCAGCAACACTAATATGATCACGCCGGCCAGACCGATGCCTCCCCGTATGCTCCCGATACAGGCGATAATCATCTCCAGGGAATCCGCCGTAAATCCGCCTACCAGAGGTATGAGATTATCGAGAGAATATCTCGCCGTCTTCATCAGAAGGTCATCTGCAGATTTTGTCATGATTCCCTGAATCACCGTCAGACCGGTGAAAAGTGTGATCGCAAGTCCCATTCCGAATATGGCCGCTTTCCTCAGAAAACCCGCTGTCTTTTTGATATAGCTTCTTTTCCCGACGCTGCTAACCACGGAAAAAATTCCGGATACGAAGACCACCGGCATGAGCACGAAACGTACCCAGGCGGAAAAAGCCGTCACAGCGGAAGCCACCACGGCACTGAGTACAGCGGCGGAAGAAGCTCCCCCCGATACAGCCGTCACGGCAAAGATCACCGGCAGCGATACCGACATAAGATTTGTCATAGTCGAAACCGCATCGAGATTCATCTGATATATATTGTAAAAAGCTGTCAGACAGATGCCGGCCGCCAGAAAAGAACAGATGACGGAAGACATACCGGATGCAGTTCCGCTGCCGAATCCCGAAGCGAAACTGCTGAGAATCCCGGCGGCAATGCAGATGCAGATGAGCTGTGCCGCCAGACCGGTCAAATCCCGCAATTCACCGAAAAACATCGTTTTCAGCAGGTCCAGCACCCGCTCCTGACTGACCGCGGCATCATCCGACAGCATGTTGAGGACGATTTCCTTCACGCTGAAATTTTCCGCTACTTCCGCCGGAATATCGGCCGACCGCAGAATTCCTTCCATTCCGGAAGTATTGAGAGCTTCTGCCTGAGATCTGAAAATATCGCTGTAATCGATCATTATTTCCTCTCATCCTTTCCCCGCTCTCACAGCAGCCGGAATTCCTTCAGACTTCGAGCAACATCTGAAGCATCTTTATCAGAGACGTAAATACCGGAAGCGCTGCGTAGAATATAAAAATTTTTCCCGCCATTTCCACCTTTGAAGCGATGCCGTTTTCACCTGCATCGCGGCAGACTTGTGCCGAAAAATCGGTGAGATAAGCGATGCCGATCACTTTCAGCAGTACGGGAAAATAAACGCCCGCATTTCCGGATTTTTCAAATATATCGGAAACGCCGGCTATGATGCCTTCCAGCTGAGAGTACACCATAGCGAACAACACCAGTCCTCCGGCTGCCGAAATATAGAGTGAAAACTCCGGTCGCCAGGCGCGGACCGCCAGAGACAGCACCGCAAAAATCAGCCCTGCAGCTGCAATCTGAAACATGGCACCTCCTCTGCTCACAGCATGAACATCGTCTTCACCGCTGTAAAAAACTGACTGATCATCGAAATGATAATGAAGAGCACCACGACAATTCCTGCCAGTGTCGTCATCATAGCCTGATCCTCTCTTCCCGCACGAATCAGCACCTGATTCAGAACCGCGACAATAATGCCTATGGCGGCGATCTTAAAAATCATATCTACATTAATATCCAATCATTGACTCCCCCTCTTCAGACCGGCTCTGCTCAGAAAACGAGAATCGCCGCCGCACAGCCTGCTGCAAGACCCAGCGTCCGGTACAGCCGGAAACGCGACTCCCGAAGCTGCCTGGCTTCCTTCAGTCTGACTTCCAGATCTTCTTCTGCTTTTTCCAGATAACGGCACTGTCCTTCGATATCATCCATTCCCAGCCGCATTCCGGCAGACTTCAGGACGGACAGATCCCGCTCTTTCAGCGGCGTCCTGTTTCCGAAAACGCGCTCCGCGCATCCTCTCCAGATCGTCTCCGTGTCTTTCCCGCCATTCTCTTCCAACTGGTGCTGAAATTCGGAAAAAAAGACAGACCCGCATCCCTGACAGGACAGCGTCAGTCTTCCGGCCACCCGTTCCAGACGATCGTGCGTATAATAGATTTCATTGCGAAAAAGGCGCATGCCGCTGATCAGTTCTTCCAGAAGTTCAACTCTCCTGGTCAGCCGCGAAGCCTGATACTGGCCGGCAGCAGCTCCCGATACCGCCAGCAGCGCCGCAGTCATGACTTTTACCGCCATAATATCAATCATTTTCCACATTCTCCCATTTCATCTCCTGCGGCCGGATCAGGCTCAATCCGGACGAATTGCGAATGTCCGCCACAGTTCCCGGCTTCGGCCTGTCGGTGAGAAAGACGAGCCTTCGGATGACGCTGCTTCGCACGAAAGAACCGATAGGCGAGAGAAGGACATCCTCAAAAGACTCACCATGCATGGTAGCCACCAGAGATATTCCGGCCACAGCCGCCCGTTCCACAGCTTCGGCATCCGCCTTTGTTCCGATCTCATCCACGGCGATGACATCCGGAGACATCGACCGGATCAGCATGAGGATTCCCGCATCCTTGGGGCAGGAATCCAGCACATCTGTCCGGGGGCCCAGATCGAATCCGCAGATCCCGCCGGAAGATCCGGCGATTTCACACCGCTCGTCGCAGACACCCACTTTGAATCCGCTGCCGGACAGATTTCTCACAATATCCCGGAGTACCGTCGTCTTTCCGCACTTCGGCGGCGAAACGATGAGTGTATTCATCACCCGGCCTCTCCCGTCGATCAGCCGGGGAACGATGCCGTCCGATATTCCTATGACTTCCTTGCCTCTTCTGATATTGACCGAGGAGATATCCCGTATGCCGGTTATATTTCCCCGGCCGTCTGTAACGGTTCTGCCGCATATTCCCACCCGATGCCCCCCGTCCAGAGTGACAAATCCGTTTTTCAGATCTTCCTGATACGAATAAGCGGAGTGACGCACCAGAAGATGGAATATTTTTTCCACTTCCTGCTGCGAGATATTCTTTTCTCCGGCGCGGTACATCTCATACTCTTTTCCTCCTGCATATACCATCACCGGCCTGCCGGCCCGGAATCTGATCTCCTCCAGAGAACTGCACATCTTGTCCGGCATCATTCTCAGCGTCCTGGCGATATCATCCGGAAGCCCGGACACGATTTCTTCCAGCGCCCTCTCCGCTGCACTCTCTGTTTTTCCTCTTCCCTCCGCCAATGCGGGGAGGCGCCGATGTCCGCCGGTGTTTTCCCGGGGATACGCCCTGCTCACCGTTCTCTTTCCTGCTGGTTCGTTCATCTTTTGTATCTCCCTTCTGCAAATGCGTTTCCGTCCCGGCGGATACTTTTTCTGCCGCCGGACGCATTCGAAATGTTTGTCCCTGATTCATCATATGAAGGATGTCCGGATTTAGAACGACGGGAAACAAAAAACACGGAAAGGAATTCTCCGAGAGAATTCCTTTCCGTGTTTTTTGTGGCTTATCTTGTGCGTTATGCAGAATAAAGGTACTTACGTATGTGGCATGGATATATATCATCTTTCACCACAGGACTTCGGCGATGAAAGAAACAGTACCCGCATCATCTGAAGAAAGCCAGCTTTCTCAGCTGTCACCCTTCACAGTCTTAAGAAAACATAAGGCCGCTGGTGTTTATTATCATTCACGAAAGTTAACGCCTGACTAAAGATGTAACTTCTTGAAATTACCGCAAAGCGGAAACGATAACGTATAATCTATATACAACCCTTGGCGGCCTTATTGATATTCTTTTTCATTCGTCAGCTTATAATTTGTATACTTACTTTGTACTTAAAAGATACCACGATATTATTGTTATGTCAATAAGATTGTGATATTTTTTACGAAATACAGCCCTTTTTTCTTTTGACACATTCTGAGTGCGAAAACCGTCTCCATCCTCCGTAACATCCACGCTCCCGATGTAGGTCCGGAGCTATACTCTTTTTCTCCGCAGCATATATGAGGTTCCCACCGGATAACGCACTTTCATGCGGACCATCTGCTGGGCATGAGGCGCGACTTCGATGGGTTCCCCGCTCTCCGCGTCGTATAATTCTCCGACATCCTGCGTGAAGAACGATGCGCTTCCGGGACCGAAAATCTCGATTTCATCGCCTCTGCGGAAATTATTTCTCTGTTCCACCAGCGCAAACCCCGTCTCGCCGTCGTAACCCCGGACGATTCCGATAAAATCGTATTCTCTGATATACGCACTGGATTCATAATTCTGAGCATTTTCATCCGGTTTTCCCAGGAAAAAGCCCGTGGTAAAATGTCGGTTGCTGACTTTCGACAGTTCCTCCAGCCATTCCGGACGAAAGCGATAAGAAGCGGGATCGGCATAATAACTGTCTATCGCCTCCCGGTAGACCCGTACGACGGTAGCCGCGTAAAATATCGTCTTCATCCGACCTTCGATCTTGGCGGAAGCGATACCCGCCTCCACCATTTCCGGTATATATTCGATCATGCAGAGATCTTTTGAATTAAAGACGTATGTCCCTCTTTCATCCTCCATCACAGGAAAATATTCGCCGGGACGCTTCTCCTCCATCAGACTGTAATTCCAGCGGCAGGGATGAGAACACGCGCCGCGGTTGGCGTCTCTCGCCGTCATAAAATTGCTCATCAGACATCTGCCCGAATAAGAGATGCACATGGCGCCGTGTATGAAAGCCTCGATCTCCATATCTTCCGGCAGTTCTCTGCGGAATTCTTTCAGTTCTTCAAAAGACATCTCTCTCGCAGCCACGATACGCGAAATTCCCATATCGTACCAGAATTTTGCCGTCATAAAATTGGTGGTGTTGGCCTGAGTGCTCAGGTGCAGCACCGCGTCCGGCAGAATCTCCCGGAATACGGCGATCACACCGGGATCCGATACTAAAAACGCATCGATTTCAAGATCGGCGATATCTCTGAGAAAATCCGGCAGACGACGGATATCTTCATTGTGAGCGAAAATATTGACCGTCATATAAATCTTCTTTCCGCGCCGGTGCGCATATTCGGCGCCTTCTCTTATCTCATCCTTTGTAAAATTTCCGGCTCCCGCCCGCAGCCCGAAAGCTTCGCCTCCGAAATAGACAGCGTCTGCACCGTAATCGATAGCGATTTTCAGCTTTTCCAGATCTCCTGCCGGCGCGAGAAGTTCCATTTTTTTCATCATCGTTCAGCCTCTCTGTATCTCAGCATCCTGTTTCACCACACTGAGCGAAATCCCGTCTCCTGCTGCGAAGACGGATGTCTCAGCCGCATCCGATTCCGTGATGTATTCTAGGAATTCTCTCATCCTGCGGATACTGGTTTTATATTTTCCTTTTGTATCATATTCATCGGAAGCCGTCATGGCTTTCATCAGCACATTATCGCAGACGATGACGCTGCCGGGACGGCAGAGCCTCAGCGCCCCGTCGAAAAATGCGCGGTAATGACTCTTTGCCGCGTCGATAAACACGAAATCATAGACGGGTTTCAACTCTTTTATAGTCTCTTTCGCATCGCCGAAAACGATTTCGATCTGCTGTCCGTATCCCAGCCTTTTGATATTCTCCGAAGCTCTCTCATACATGTCCGGATCGGCTTCCAGTGTCGTGATCCTCGTATTCGCTCCGCAGATCTCCGCAAAACATGAGGAAGAATACCCCACGGCCGCGCCGACTTCCAGAATCCTGCGGGGACGCACCATCGTCAGCACTGAAGCCAGAAAGCGCTCGGTATCCCTCAGAATCACGGGAACGCGATCTTTCTCCGCCTGCTGCCGGAGTTCGGCCAGCGAAGGCGTCAGCGCCCGGTAAAGGCCGTCGAGATAACGTGTGACGACTTCATTCGTTATATTCATATTTTCTGCTCTCACCTTTCCGACGGAGTTTCGTCCGTCATACCGGCCGCATCCAGCGGGAAGTTCCACACACATAGCAGCCTTACTCCGATTATTCAAGTGAGCTAATATAGGCTTCCCTGTACTCTCCGAATTCTTCGTCGGTCACGGCAAAATTATGACTGCCGCTACCGTCAGGTTTCAGCACGTAGAACAGATAATCGGTATCCTCCGGCCAGAGAGCTGCCCGGATAGCGGATTCGTGGGGCTGACAAATCGGACCTGCCGGCAGTCCTTCCACCTGATACGTGTTGTAAGGTGAATCGACCTTCAAATCGGCATAGGTCAGTCTCGCTTTCTGCTCTCCCAGAGCGTACTGAACGGTAGCGTCGATCTGCAGCTTCATTCCTTCCTCCAGACGGTTGTAAATGACGCTGGCCACCTTTGCGCCTTCTTCCGCCACACTTGTTTCACGCTGTATCATAGAAGCCACAGTGACGATATCTCTGGGAGTCAGTCCCATCTCTGCCGCTCTGTCGTAATATTCTGAGAGAAATATCTTATCAAACTGCGCCAGCATCATATCCACCAGACTGTGAACGGAAGTTCCTTCTGGAACGAGATAAGTCTCCGGATAGAGAAAACCTTCCAGACGGTTTTCTCCGGAGCCCGTATATTCCATAAAACGATAGTCAAATTCTCCGTTCTGTGTCTCAGAGAGGAACTCTTCTTTCGTACAGAGTCCCGCTTTTTCCGCGGCTTCCGCCGTCTGTTCCAGAGTATATCCCTCAGGAATCGTCAGCTTTGTCTGCTGCTGATCACCGGATATCATCTTATCCATTATCTCGTCCGGGGTCATGCCGGGTCCCACCTGATAGACTCCCGCTCTGTACTTTCCGTCATTTCCCGAAAGACGCGACTTTATCCTGAATTTCCACGAACTAGAAATCACTCCATTTTTTTTAAGTTTTTCAGCGATATCTGTCGTCGTGTCTCCCGATACGACTTCCACCGTCATCAGATCTTCCGATCCCGGCGACATAGCCCGGTTCATCGTCACCAGAAAATATCCTCCTGCTGCTGCGATGAGAATGACGATCAGCAGAAGAATCAAAACGATGCGTCTGCTTCCTTTTTTTACTCTTTTTTCTGTGTTCAAATGTGTTTCCTGCCTTTCTGTATCTCTGAAGCATACCAATATTATAGTAAATTTATTTTTTCTCTGTGTCAACGCAAGACAAATGCACCATTTTTTCAGCTTCTGCGGGATCTGTTTCGATTTCCGGAAGCAATTCGAAGTAAAAATCGGCATATTCTTCTGACAGTGCAGCGATACAACGCGTCTGAAGAATTTGGAATCGTCTTACCGAAAGTTCATCTTTATTCAGAGTTATGTAAGCGCTGATCCACAACTTTCGCCCGGTCCGAACGATATCATAGTAAAGCTCAGAACAACCACTCTCCAGAATAATAGGCTCCGTCAGTTTTTTTATCTCATTTACCGTCTCTTCTTCCGGAGAGATGAGCAGAAGATCCCGTACACCGGTTACAACGGTTTTGATAGGAACGGGAAGCATGATCATTGACAGGATGATGGTTATAACGGAATCGAGATAAGGTGTCACCCGCTCAAACCAGTCGAAAGTAATGAGTGACGGCAGAAGAAATGCCAGCGTCATCCCTGATGAAATCACGCTGTCGATTTTCCAGCCCTGCATTTCCACAGTGATTAGAGGAGAATTCATATTTCTGTTTTTACGCTTCAGGTAGATTGTCACCGCAATACCCAGTATACAGGCAGTCAGTTCAAACCAGGCTACCGTGCCGAATTCCACCGTTCTTCCGCCGCTGAACAAAATATTGATGCTGTTTGAGATAAGCCCTATGGTAACAGCGGTCATCGTAATGCCCTTTATGACCAGAAAAACGGTCTCCATCTGCATGTGGCCAAAAGGATATTTTTCATCGCTGGGCTTGTACAGCAGAGGAATCATGAAAATCGACGGCAGCAGCATGAAGAATTCGATCCCGTCGTATACGGCATCGAGCAGAACTGCCTGAGAACCCGTAATGATGGCCATGACGAGCTCTACAACTACGAAAAACAGATTTCCGTACAGCGACACTGACATCGCCTTTCTCTCTCTTTTTGACGCTTTCTTTTCCGTCTTCATAAAAAACCTCTGTACATCTATCCTGAATTTTCGGACCCGGACACAAATCCTCCTCAAATAAAGAAAGGCCTTTCATACAGCGCATCCGCGCAATACCAAAAGCCCTGCTGACAAGACACCCTTTTTTCCTGTCCGATCTCCATATCACTGTAATCCAATTTATCACAGGTAAAAAAAAATTGCAAGACGGCTCAGTATCCGGAATCGAGCCGGACGATATGATATAATAGGAAGACAAAGCCCGGAAGGAGAGGACAGATGAACAGCATAAAAACACAGAAATTTCAGCAAATACAGCACCTGCTCCGGTGTCCCCGCTGCGGCGCCGATATGTATCTGGAGGGAAACAGTTTGATCTGCTCCTCCGGACACTGCTTCGATATCGCTGCAAAAGGCTACGTCAACCTCAGCCCCGGCCAAAAAGCTCTGAAAGGATACGATCAGCGTTTCTTTGAAAACAGGCGTGAAATCATGGAGCAGGGATTCTACCGGCACGTCATGGAAGGGATCCGCGATTATCTGAGTTCTGTGCCCGGTCTCCGTTATATTCTCGACGCCGGATGCGGTGAGGGCTATTATGCGAAAAATATAGCCGCATACGGGCTTTCTCATGCTTCCGGGCAGACGGTCATCGCTCTGGATCTGTCAAAAGAAGCCGTCCGATGCGCGTCCCGCGGCGGAAACAGTGTCTGCTGGCTTGTCTCGGATCTCTCACACATTCCGTTGAAAGACTCCAGTATCGACGCAGTTCTGAATATCTTCACCCCTGCCAATTACGGTGAGTTCCATCGGATTCTTAAGGAAGACGGCCGACTCGTGAAAGTCATTCCCGGAAACGCACATCTGCGGGAACTTCGTGAAGCCGTACGCGGCAGCATCCGGAACAAAGAATATTCCAACCTTCCGGTCATCGATCACTTCTCCAGACATTTTGCCGTCACAGAACGGATTTCCCTGACGAAGACGATCCCCGTGGGGCCCGATCAGCTCGGCGCGCTCTTCGACATGACGCCGCTCCTCTTTCATGTGAACAAAGAGGAACTGGAACAGCTCAGAATCTCTGAGATCACCATAGATGCACTTCTTCTGGAAGGACAGCGTTTCTGAGAGTTGCCTCTTACCATCAAAAAATCCCCTGCGTTACTTCTGCAGGGGATTCTCTTTTTGTCTCTTCGGTCTTTATTTTTCTTCTTTGGCTCTTCCCAGGTATTCGCCGGATCTCGTGTCGATCTGGATGAGTTCGCCCTCTTCGATGAAGATAGGAACCTGAATGACAGCACCCGTTTCAACGGTGGCCGCTTTCGTCACATTTGTGGCGGTGTCGCCCTTGACGCCCGGCTCTGTCTCTACAACTTTGAGGTTTACGAAGTTCGGCGCTTCCACGATGAAAGCGTTGCCCTTGTAAAATTTGATCGTCGCTTCGTCGTTTTCTCTCAGATACTTGATGGCATCCTCCACCAGTTCAAAAGGAAGCGGAATCTGATCGAAAGATTCTTCGTCCATGAAGTAGTAAAGTTCGCCGTCGCTGTAAAGGTACTGCATCGTCTTCGTCTCGATGTTCGCCTTAGGGAATTTGTCGTTCGGGTTGAACGCTTCTTCTCTCGTAGCGCCCGTGAGGATGTTTCTGTATTTCGTTCTTACGAAAGCGGCGCCCTTGCCCGGCTTAACGTGCTGGAAATCCAGCACTACGTGCGGTTCGCCGTTCATCTCAAATGTAATACCTTTTCTGAAATCACTTGCGTATACCATTAAAAAACCTCCAATATTTATCAAAGAATAATCAGTTCTTTTTCTGACGTCACTAAATTGATTATAGCAGAATCTCCCACTACGGACAAGTCTTCTATCCGAACTCCGAACTTTTTGGGCAGATAGATGCCCGGTTCGACGGTGATCAGCATGTTTTTCTCCAGCACCTCTATGCTGCGGGGATTGGCTGTAGGCGCCTCATGAATTTCAAGACCCACGCCGTGTCCCAGGGCATGGCCGAAACAGTGTCCGTAACCTGCAGCGGTGATCACATTTCTCGCAGCCGCATCGGCCTGCTGTCCGGTAATGCCGGGACGTATGGCTTCGCAGGCTGCCCGCTGCGCTTTCAGAACCACATTATAGACTTCTCTCTGCTCATCGGTGACATAACCCACCGCAACGGTACGCGTCATGTCGGAACAGTAGCCCTCGAAAACACAGCCGAAATCCATGGTGACGAAATCGCCGTTCTGTATGAGTTCATCTGTAGGATGAGCATGCGGCATGGACGAACGGATTCCGGAAGCGCAGATCGTATCGAAAGAGAGCCCGGAAGCTCCGGATTCTCTCATCTTTTTTTCCAGAAGCCAGGCGATCTCCTTTTCGCTGACACCCGGCCGGATTTCTCCCAGAATATACCCGAAAGCTTCGTCGGCGATACGGGCTGCCTGCCTGATCTTCTCCAATTCTCCGTCATCTTTTATCATCCGGCATTTTTCCACGATTCCGCCGGCATCTTCAAAAGCGGTATCGCACTCCTCGAGAGCTTCTTCCAGCCTTCTGCAGACGTTCATCGTCACGTCGGAGAATTCCAGCCCCAGACAGAGAGGCTCCTCCTCTTCCAGAAAATCGTAAAGCGTATATTCCGGAGTCACCTGAATCACATCATACAGCGGCTCCAGCTCTGAAGCCGATTCGATATATCGAAAATCCGTCAGCAGATAATTCCTGTCCTGCGTAATGATAATGTCAAAGGAACTGGAATAAAACATCGACAGATAATTCTTATTTTCCGTCTTTGAGACGAGAAACGTATCGATATTGCGCCGTTCCATCTCTTTTCTGACCTTATCGATTCTTCTCGTCAGAGTCCAGTGTCTCTCACTGTTCATAAAGATTTGCCTCTTTTCCGGTTAATTTTTTCGGTGCCGTCAGCTTACATTCCTTCAAATATCAGACTTCCAGGAAGATCGGAAGAATGATCGGACTTCTCTTCGTCTGCTCGTAGATAAACGTCCGGAGTTCATCTCTGACGGCATTCTTCATGGCGGACCATTCTTTCAGGCCTCTGTCCTGACAGCTTTCCAGCACTTCCGTAACGACCTCTCTGGCCGAGGTGATGAGTTCTTCCGATTCTCTCACGTAGACGAAACCTCTGGAAATGATCTCCGGTCCCGAAACCAGGAATCCGGACCCTTTTTCGATAGCCGCCACCACCACAATCAGGCCGCTCTCGGATAGCAGCTTTCTGTCTCTGAGAACGATATTTCCGACGTCGCCGACACCGAGGCCGTCTACCAGCACCTGGCCGCTCGGAACTTCCTCTTTGGCGATTGCTGCACGGCTCTTCGAAACGGTCAGCACATTGCCGTTTTTCATAATGAAAATATTTTCTTTAGGCATGCCGATGCTCTGCGCCAGTTTTGCATGAGCGTCTAAATGGCGGTATTCGCCGTGGACTGGCATGAAGTATTTCGGGCGGATCAGCGAATGAATGAGCTTCAGTTCTTCCTGGCACGGATGGCCGGACACGTGAATATCCGCGATTCCCGAATATATGACCTGTGCCCCTTTCTGCAGGAGCTTGTTTACCACGTTTGAAATCGTCTTTTCGTTTCCCGGGATCGGGCTGGAGGAAAGGACGATGATGTCATCTTTTCTGATCTGAACGGCCTTGTGGTCGTTGGAGGCCATCCTCGTGAGAGCCGACATCGGTTCCCCCTGGCTTCCTGTGGTGACGATGACGATCTGTTCATCTCTGAGATTTTTAATCCGGTTGATATCTACCAGCGTATTGTCCGGGATGTTCAGATAGCCCAGTTCCGATGCGATTTCCACGATATTGACCATGCTGCGGCCGGAAATCGCCACTTTTCTCTTGTATTTCACAGCGAGATCGATGATCTGCTGTATTCTGTCGACGTTTGAAGCGAACGTCGCAACTATGATTCTGTTTTTGGCCGGAGCGAAGATCTGCTCCAGTGTGGCTGCCACCGTCTGTTCCGACGGAGTGTATCCCCGTCTCTCAGCGTTCGTACTGTCCGCCATCAGCAGCAGCACGCCGTTTCTTCCGATTTCAGCGAACCGCTGAAGGTCGATGGCATCTCCCTTGAGCGGCGTATAGTCGATTTTGAAGTCTCCCGTATGGAGAATGACCCCAGCCGGTGTCGTTATGGCAAAAGCCACGGCATCGGCGACAGAATGCGTCATCCGGAGGACTTCCACCCGGAAAGACCCCAGAGCCAGATGATCTCCTGATTTGATGGCCTTCATCTTCGCTGTGAGTCCGTGCTCTTTCAGTTTGTTTCCGATGAGACCGAGAGTCAGAGGAGTTCCGTAAATCGGAATGCCGCTGATGCGTCTCAGCAGATAAGGAACCGCGCCGATATGGTCTTCATGGCCGTGAGTCAGAATCAGACCGCGGATCTTGTCTTTGTTGCTGATGAGATAAGACATATCAGGGATGACGATATCTATTCCGTACATATCATCTCCCGGGAATGTCATGCCGCAGTCGATAAGCAGCATCTCGTCACCGTATTCAAGGACTGTAATGTTTTTTCCGACCTCATTCAGTCCTCCCAGCGGAATAACCTTCACAGAGGGTTCGTTTCCTCTGTTTTTTCCGCTTCTTCTCGAATTTCTGTTTTTCAAATTTACCTTCCTTTACATTTCTACCCGCTGTGCCGTCCCTTCCCGCTGGCGGCCGCACAGCGCATCTCTCATAAAATAGTGCGCACAGAACCGTTCCGTCCTGTCTCTTTTCAGTATGCCGGAAGCGCCTCCTGTCCGTTCAGGGCGCTTCCGGTTTCATCCAATGCGGGCGCATCGTGCTCCGCAGATCTGTCTTCTCTGCCGCAGTTTATTTCACTACGATATTCACCAGCTTGCCCGGCACCGCGATGACTTTAACGACATTTTTCCCTTCGATGAGAGCTTTGACACCTTCGTCTTCCAGCATCTGTTCTGCCAGAGCATCTTTTGAGAGGCTGCTGTCCACATCGGCTTTCAGTTTCACCTTGCCGTTAATCTGAACGACGATTTCCACCGTGTCCAGCTTCAGCGCCTCTTCATCGTAAGAAGGCCAGGACTCGAAATAGACGGCGCTGTCGTGGCCCAGTTTTTCCCACATCTCTTCACAGATATGAGGAACGAAAGGCGACAGAAGCAGAACGAGCTTTTCAGAGACTTCTCTCAGCAGCGCATAATTCGGCGCCTCCGTCTGCTTGCAGCGGTACATCTCATTTACCAGTTCCATGATGGAGCTGATGGCCGTATTGAAACTGAATCTTCCGGTAGCAAAGCTGTCGGTAACCCGTTTGACCGTTTTGTTGAGTTCATAATAAAGGCTCTTGTCATCCTTTGTCACGATCTGAGCTTCTGTCTTTTCCGGCATATTTTCGACAGTCTCGAGGACGAGTCTCCAGACTCTGTTGAGGAATTTGTAGCTTCCCTCTACGCCTGTATCCGACCAGTCGAGATCGCGTTCCGGCGGAGCTGCAAAGAGAATGAAGAGCCGCGCCGTGTCGCTGCCGTATTTTTCGATGATTTCCGCAGGGCTGACGATGTTGCCTACCGATTTCGACATCTTGGCGCCGTCCTTCAGAACCATGCCCTGTGTCAGCAGATTTTCAAACGGTTCATCTGCATCTACCAGTCCCAGATCATGGAGAACTTTCGTGAAGAATCTTGCGTACAGCAGGTGGAGAATCGCATGTTCCACGCCGCCGATATACTGATCCACATTCATCCAGTAATCCGCCTTTTTCTTGTCAAACGGCTTCTGATCGTTCTTTGCATCGGTATATCTCAGGAAATACCAGGAAGAGTCCAGGAACGTATCCATCGTGTCCATCTCACGTCTGGCAGGCTTCCCGCACTTCGGGCATACAGCTTTTGCGAATTCCTTGCTGGTAGTGAGAGGTGATTCACCTTTTCCGGTAAATTCCACATCGGTCGGCAGAAGTACAGGCAGATTTTCTTCTTTTTCAGGTACCCAGCCGCAATCCTCGCAGTAAACCATCGGAATCGGCGCTCCCCAGTATCTCTGTCTGGAGATGAGCCAGTCTCTGAGACGGAAGTTCACCGTACCTCTTCCGATACCTTTCTCTTCCATGAATTCGATGATTTTTTTCATGGCTTCCTTATTGTTCAGGCCGTCGAATGAACCGGAATTTATCATCGTTCCTTCCGCCACAAAAGCTTCCGTCAGATTGTTGACGTCGATATCCGGATTGCCGGGATCTACTACAGGAATTACTTCGATGCCGTATTTCTTCGCAAAATCGAAGTCTCTGCCATCGTGAGCAGGTACCGCCATGATAGCGCCTGTGCCGTAATCCATCAGCACGTAATTCGCGATGTAGATCGGAATCTTCTTGCCGTTCAGCGGATTTACCGCATAGCGGCCGATGAAGCATCCTTCTTTTTCCAGAGTAGTGGAACTCCTGTCGATGTCGCTGAGATACTGGAGCTTATCCAGGAATGTGTCCACTTCCGCCTGATATTCCGTGCCTTCCACCAGTTCCTTTACATAAGGATGTTCCGGAGCCAGAACCATGAATGTAGCACCGAAGAGGGTATCGGGACGCGTAGTATAAATCAGGAGATCCTTGTCAAAATCCTCGATACGGAATGTGACCTCTGCGCCTTCACTGCGTCCGATCCAGTTTTTCTGCATCAGCTTTACCTTTTCCGGCCAGCCCGGCAGCTTGTCGAGGTCTTTCAGGAGACGGTCCGCGTAATCTGTAATCTTCAGGTACCACTGGGAGAGATCCTTCTTTCCCACCGGCGTCTTGCAGCGTTCGCACTTGCCGTCCACCACCTGTTCATTTGCCAGAACCGTCTGACAGGACGGACACCAGTTGACTGGATTCTTTTTCTTGTAAGCGAGCCCTTTATTATAAAACTGGATAAAAATCCACTGCATCCATCTGTAATAGTCCCTGTGACAGGTAGCGACTTCTCTGTCCCAATCATAACTGAGACCCAGAGATTTCAGCTGCTCCCTCATCTCGGCGATATTGTCCCATGTCCAGTTATCCGGACGGATGCCGTTTTTGATGGCAGCATTTTCAGCAGGGAGACCGAAAGAGTCCCAGCCCATTGGATGAAGAACATTAAATCCCTTCATTCTCATATATCTCGCCGTCACATCGCCGATGGAATAATTCCGAACATGGCCCATGTGAAGTTTTCCGGAAGGATATGGAAACATTTCCAGAACATAGTATTTTTCTTTTGACGGATCTTCCTCCGTATGAAAGACGTCATTCTCCGCCCAGTATTTCTGCCATTTCTTTTCTATCGACTGAAAGTCATATCTTTCTGTCATTCGATTAAACCTCCCACTCTATCTGCTCACAGTCGGACCAGATTTTTTCAAGATTGTATTTTTCGCGCATGGATTCCATCATAAGATTGATGACGACATCGCCGTAATCCATAAGAATCCAGCCGGAACCGTTTTTCCCTTCGATATGTTTGACAAAACGTCCGTTTCTCTCGGAACGGTCTTCCACTTCTGATGCCAGCGCGTTGATCTGTCTTTCCGATCCGCCGGAGGCGATGATGAGATAATCGGCAAACATAGATTTCCCGCCGATGTCAAGTACGACGATATCAAAACCTTTTTTATCATCGATGGCCTGTGCGGCAAAAACAGCAAAAGTCCGGCTGTCTTCCACAGATCTGTCCTTCATGACTCCACGGATCCATTCCAGTGCCTTCACCGTATCCGGATCCATATAGCGGCCGGAATTGCCCACTATTTTCACCGTCCATTCCAGAACCTCGCAGCATGCCTGGTCGATGTCGGAAAATGCCAGGGCATTCAGGCGTTCCGCGTCGTCATAAGTCCGGTTGGGCTCTGTAGCGTCTGATACGAAAATGATTTTCTCCAGAAGACTCATTTCCGCTCTTCCTGTCGTATGATAACTGATGGCGTTGAGAATATCTTCATCTTCGACGCCGAATTTAGCCCGGAGAATCGCCGCCGCCAGTTTACTGTGAGCAAGCTGCGGCTTGTCTATATAATAATCGCCGATCTGATATTCTTCCACCAGAGCATTCATTTCATCGATGTCCAGATTCTTGCAGGAATCGTGGAACAGAGCTGCGATTTCCGCCTTTTCCGGATCAGCACCGTAGCGTTCTGCCAGTCTCACCGCCGTATAGATGACACCTTCGGTGTGTCGGTATCTCTTTTCTGTCAGCCGTACTCTGATGTAATCATCCAGTTTTTTTCTGAATTCCTTATCCATAAAACACTCCGTCTCTGTACGCGCTTCTCTCCGCATACCTATCCCGTAAAATTTTTGATAAGACTGATTTATGACGCAGAGCCTCTGATGTCATGCGCCGCTTCTGCCGCAGCGCATGCGCTGCGGTCAGTAGATATTATGTTCTCTGATATAATCCGCCACCTTGTCCGGTGTCAGATATTTTATGCTCTTGTTTTCTCTGCACCGTCTTCTGATCTCTGTAGAAGAGATATCTGCCTTTGGAATATCGATGACCCTCACATCTGCCAGATATTCTCTCTGGAGATATTCCGCGAACTCGGTCAGTTCGGCATCCCGATACCCCGGACGCCCTCCCACGAGAAAAGTATAGCGGCGCAGCAGCTCTTCAAAATCTTTCCATCGTTCGATTTCCAGTATGGAATCGGCTCCCGTAATGAAAAAGAGCTGATGATCCGGATAGATTTCTTCCAGCATTTTCATAGTGTCCGCAGTATACGATATTCTGTCACTGGCCGATTCAAAATCCGAAGCTTCGAGATATTCATTGTCCTCCACCGCCAGCTGCACCATGCGGAAGCGATCCTCGCCCGAAGCGATCCTGCGATTCAGTTTGAAAGGTGATGCGTGAGCCGGCATGATGAGCACCTTGTCCAGTCCCGCTTCGATCCTCACATTCTCCGCCAGAATCAAATGACCGTGATGGATGGGATTAAAGCTTCCTCCCAGTATTCCGATTTTCATAATTCTGCCTTTTGTAATATTACGCTTCTTGCGGATTCTGCGGCAGTGTAACCTGTATGGACAGTTCCTCCAGCTGTTCCGGAGAGATCTCTCCCGGCGCGCCGGACATCAGGCACTGCGCATTCTGGTTCTTCGGAAACGCGATGACTTCCCGAATACTCGATTCACCCAGCATCAGCATCACGAGGCGGTCCAGGCCGTAAGCCAGTCCGCCGTGAGGAGGAGCACCGTACCGGAATGCTTCCATCATAAAACCGAATTTCTTCTCCGCTTCTTCTTCGGAAAGTCCCAGCGCCGCGAACATCCGCTTCTGGAGATCTCTGTCGTGGATACGGATACTTCCTCCGCCCAGTTCCACACCGTTCAGCACGATATCGTAAGCTTTCGCCTTCACGCTGCCCGGATCGGATTCCAGACGATCTATATCTTCATCAACAGGATGTGTAAACGGATGATGCATCGCATAATATCTCTGATCCTCTTCATTATATTCAAAAAGAGGAAAATCTGTAACCCACAGAAAATTAAATGTGGAATCATCCAGAAGACCCAGCCTTCCGGCGATCTCTCTTCTCAGGAATCCCAGGGAATCCCATACCACTTTTTTCTTATCCGCCACGAAGAGAATCAGATCTCCGGAAGCTGCTTCCATTCTCTCCAGAATTGCCGCCGTTCTTTCCTCATCGAAGAATTTCGCGATAGGAGAAGTCACACCTTCTTCTGTGACCTTCATCCAGGCCAGTCCCTTCGCTCCATACGACTTGATGGCTTCCTGCAGCTTGTCGATTTCTTTCCGGCTGAACTTCTCCGCACCGCCGTTGATATTTATCGCATTTACCAGTCCGTCGCTTTCCAGCGCTCCGGTAAAGACCTTAAAGCCACACCCTGCGACGATGTCACCCAGATCTTTCAGTTCAAAGCCGAAGCGCGTGTCCGGTTTGTCGCTGCCGTATCTTGCCATGGCTTCATCGTATGGAAGACGGGGGAACGGAATCGCCACATCCACGTCGAGAACTTCTTTAAACAGCGTCTTGAGAAATCTCTCCTGTATTTCCATGATATCATCCGGCTCTACAAAAGAGAGTTCCATATCGATCTGTGTAAATTCCGGCTGGCGGTCGGCTCTCAGATCCTCATCCCGGTAACATCTGGCGATTTGGTAATATCTGTCCACGCCGGAAACCATCAGAATCTGCTTGAACTGCTGCGGAGACTGAGGAAGCGCATAGAATTTTCCGCTGTTGACCCGGCTCGGAATGAGGTAATCTCTCGCTCCTTCCGGCGTCGGATTGACCAGCGTCGGCGTCTCCACTTCGATAAAGCCCTCCTTATCGAAGAAATTCCGCGCACAGATAGTCACCTGGTGTCTCACTCTGAGATTGCGCTGCATCTTCTGCTTTCTCAGATCGAGATATCTGTACTTTAATCTGAGATTTTCATCTACATTGTCGTCGTCTTTGATATAGATCGGCGGCGTATCCGATGTGGAGTAGATTTTAAAATCGCTGACCGCGATTTCGATATCCCCCGTAGGGAGATCCTTGTTCTTCGCTTCTCTCTCCACGACTTTTCCTCTGACGCCGATGACATATTCGCTTTTCAGCGTGTCGGCTTTCTCAAAAAGCTCTCTGGGAACCTCATCGGAAAATACGATCTGCGCGATTCCCGTTCTGTCTCTCAGATCGCAGAAAATCAGACCTCCCAGATTTCTTTTTTTGCTGACCCAGCCGTTGAGCACGACTTCCGAGCCCGCGTCGCTGAGTCTCAGCGTTCCGCACATATTTGTTCTTTTCCAGACATTTCTCATTGCTGCTGCCTCTTCCCGCTTGTTCTCTGTTTTATTTTATCTTTTTCAGTTCGTCCATCAGCTCATCGAACGTGATCTGCTTCTGGTCGGACGTCTTCATATCCTTCAGTGTTATCTTATTCTGAGCGATTTCATCATCGCCGATCACAGCCGTAAACCGTGAATGAATCCGGTCGGCATATTTGAACTGTCCCTTGATATTTCGCTCCGCCACGTCGATCATCGCCCGGAAGCCCTGTTTTCTCAGATCGTGCACGAGCTTCTGCGCGTACATCTTCGCCTCATCGCCCATGTATGCGACGAAGAGATCCGTGCCTTCGTCCTCCGGCAGATAAGCTCCGGTGGCTTCCATGACGATGAGAAGGCGTTCGATGCCCAGACCGAATCCGATGCCCGGCGTCTTCGGTCCGCCCAGTTCCTCTACCAGGTTGTCGTATCTTCCGCCGCCGCAGACCGTGCCCTGGGCGCCGATGGTATTCGTGACGATCTCAAAAGCCGTCTTGGTGTAATAATCCAGCCCTCTGACGATACCGGTATCCACTTTATAACCTATTCCCAGCGCCTCCAGGCTGGCTTTGAGCTCTTCAAAGGACTGACGGCAATCGTCACAGAGATAGTCGATCATCACCGGAGCGCCCTCAGACAGTTCATTGCAGTGCGGATTCTTACAGTCGAGAATCCGCATCGGATTTTTTTCGTATCTCGTCTTACAGGTATCGCAGAGCTCATCATAAACGGGACGCAGAAAATCCTGCAGCGCCTTGCGGTAAACGGCCCTGCACTCCGGACAGCCGATGCTGTTAATCCTCAGTTCCAGTTCACCTACGCCCAGTTTTTCAAAGAAATCCATAGCGAGAGCGATGACTTCCGCGTCTGCCATCATGCTCTCCGCGCCGAAGATCTCCACTCCCAGCTGGTGAAATTCTCTCAGACGTCCGGCCTGAGGCTTTTCATACCGGAAACACGGAATCAGATAACAGAATTTTGCCGGCTTCGTGTCGGCATAGACCTTGTTTTCGATATAGGAACGCACCACACCCGCCGTTCCTTCCGGCTTCAGAGCGATGCTTCTTCCAGCATGATCCTCGAATATGTACATCTCTTTCTGTACGATATCGGTCGTATCGCCCACACCCCGCTGAAACAGCTCGGTATGTTCGAAAACAGGTGTCCGGATCTCTTCGATTCCGTAATTTCTGCAGATCTCTCGAAATGTATTCTCGATATACTGCCATTTTCTGGATTGTCCCGGAAGAACATCCTTCGTCCCCTTCGGGGCTTTTGTAAGCATTAGTAAATCCTCCTTTATCTGGTACGGAAGACAAAACGGACGCAATATGCCTCTCAGCCCTCAAACGGCTTGTACAGCGCTTTTTCCTTACGCTGGATCATCTCGTCAAGTCTTTCGATATATATTTCAAAATTCGTCACATTCGGAACGCGTTCCAGCCGGTTTTCCTTCGGATAATACGCTTTGCTGATGCCTCCGGCGCCCAGAGCTGCGATGGTCTGATGCTCGTCCATGATGCGGATATTGTAAACCGACTCGCTGCCCGGCCGGGAATAGGAGACATTTTCAAAGTTGCCCGTCATATGTTTCTGGCGATACATGTAATATGGAAAATAACCGTTTTCCGCCAATATGCGGCGGGCATCTGCCACCATCCGGCCCACTCCCCCGGCATTTTCGTAGTGATAATTCTCATTCTGGTCCTTCAGCCGGGAAGCTCGCTTTACTGCGAGAGTGTGAACCGTAATATTGTCGGGCTGAAGCGCAATGACGCTGTTCAGCGTATGGAGAAACATGCCGTAATCCTCTCCCGGAAGTCCGGCGATAATGTCGGTATTGACGTGAGGGATTCCGCTCTCTCTGACCATTTCAAACGCTCTGTAAATCTCATCCACCGTGTGGGACCGGCCGATCCGCTCCAGCGTGATGTCATTCATGGACTGAGGATTGATGCTGACCCGGTCTGCGCCGTAACGCCGGATGACCTTCAGCTTCTCAGGCGTGATGGTATCCGGCCTTCCCGCTTCCACGCAGAATTCTCTGATCTCTGAAAGATCGAAAGACTCCGTGACACACGAAAGCAGCCTTTCCAGAGAAAAGGCGCTCAGAGAGGTAGGCGTTCCGCCTCCGATATAGACGCTTTCCGGACGGATATCCCGGCTGTGAAATTCAGCGCCCACGGCTTTTACTTCTTTCAGAAGAGCTTCCAGATAGCGGTCCATCGCCTCCGTGGAAGCCTGATTCGATGCGAAAGAGCAATACAGACATCTGGTGGGGCAGAAAGGGATGCCGATATACACACCCGCAGTGCGCCCGGCAGGAACCGATGTGAGAAACTTCTGATTTCTGCAGGTTTCCATCAGAAGTCCGATTTTTTCATCGCTGACGTAATAGCGCCTCCGGAAAACGTCGACCGTCTCTTCTTCCGACAGACCGCTGTCCATCAGCTCATTTACCAGTTTCGCGGGACGAACCCCCGTAAGAGTTCCCCATTCGGGACGATATCCGGTAAGTTCCGCCAGTTCGTCGAATACGCGGCGCTTTTCCGCATCACGTTCCTCGTTTTCCGTCCGACGCTGCTCATCGGAAATCTTTTTTCTTCCGGCACCGTTTTCGCTTCCGCCGCTTCCGGAATCCTCCACGGCTTCTTCCACGAATACTTCATATTCGCCGGGCCTCAGAAATTCCTTCGTCAGTTCTTCGAGAACGTACCGTTGTTTTTCTTTTTTTACGTTTAACCTGTACATATTGCTGCTATAAAAACGGATTGAACCGCTTTTCGTGTCCGATATTCGTCTGTCCCATGTGACCCGGAAGGACGTGCGTATCGTCCGGAAGGACGAACATCTTCGTATATACCGACTCTTTCAGCTGAGAATAAGAGCCTCCTCTGAAATCTGTTCTTCCGATAGAATCGGCAAAGAGTGTGTCTCCGCTGAAGAGAACATTGTCCACTAAAATAGAAATTCCTCCCAGAGTGTGACCCGGCGTATGAAGAATTTTCAGATTCATATTCCCCACTTTGAGAATATCGCCGTCTTCTACCAGAACATCCGGAATGAATTCGATCTTCTGTCCCATAAACTGGAGAGAAAGATTCTCTCTGGCATCATTGAACAGATAGATATCATCTCTGTGCCCTACCAGCGGGCAGTTCCACAGCTCCTTGAAATACGGAACGCCGCAGATGTGATCTCCGTGTCCGTGAGTCAGTATGATATATTCCACTTCGTAGCCATTGGAAGCTACATAGTTTTCCAGATATTTGCTTGGACCGCCGGGATCGACGATGAAAGCCTTTTTGGTGGTTTCATCTGCGCACAGGTAGGTATTCACCTGCATCGGCCCGGTGTAATATAATTTGATATCCATATTTTAAATCTCCTTCAATTTTATGAATTGCCTCTGTGAACTTCGATCATGCCTTCCATGGACTTCAGCCGGCGGATCAGCTGTGCGATCTGATTGACGTTGGAAATCTGAACCGTTATGCTGAACTGCGCCGTATTATCGCTGTGGCTCTTGCCCATGACACCCGTGATGTGGACGTCCATATCTTCGCAGATCTTTGAAATATCGGCAAACAGACCTTTTCTGTCCTCAGCCAACAGCGCAATATCCGTCTCGAAAGAGCCCGTCTGTTTGTCGGTGACCCACTCGACTTCGATAAACCGCTGCCGCTCTTCAGCAGTCATGGATCTGATGTTACTGCAGTCAGCACGGTGTACGGAAACGCCGCGGCCTTTCGTGATAAAGCCCACGATCTCGTCTCCCGGCACCGGGTTGCAGCATTTTGAAAGACGGATCAGCAGATTGTCGACGCCATCCTTGACCCGGATTCCTCCGGTCTCTCCGCCCTTATGCTTGGTATTCGACGACTTCGACTCAAAGTTCTTGATTTCGTTTTTCTTCTGTTCGTATTTCTTTTCCTCCTCGTAGAAACGCAGGAGCAAATCCAGCACTTTCGCCATCATCGTGCCGCCGTAGCCGATGGAAGAATAAAGGTCTTCCATGGAAGCGCACTTCAGCTCTTTGGCTACCCGGTTGATGCGCTGCGGCTTTATAATCTGCTGAGGATCGTAGCCCTTGCGGCGGATATAGCGGTCCAGCATCGCTCTGCCCTTTTCCACGTTTTCGCTCTTGTTTTCTTTTTTGAGCCACTGGCGGATTTTGTTTCGGGCGTGACTACTCTTGGCGATTTTCAGCCAGTCGATGCTCGGGCCCTTACTGTTGGGCGAAGTGATGATTTCTACGATGTTACCGTTTTCCAAAACATGATCGATGGGAACCATCTTACCATTGATCTTGGCGCCGATGCATTTGTTTCCTACGTCTGAATGGATCTTATAGGCAAAATCGATAGGCGTGGAGCCTGCGGGCAGCTCGATGACCTTGCCTGCAGGCGTAAAGACGTATACCTGATTGGAGAAGAGATCCATCTTCAGCGTCGCCATGAACTGTTTCGGATTGTCCATATCCTTGTTCCATTCCAGCGTCTGGCGCAGCCAGGAGAGTTTTTCTTCTTCGTTGCGGTCGTCTTTGATGCCTTCTTTGTATTTCCAGTGAGCTGCGATACCGTATTCCGCGATCTGGTGCATTTCGTACGTACGGATCTGAATTTCAAAAGGCATATTGTCTTTGCCGAATACCGTCGTATGGAGAGACTGGTACATATTTGACTTCGGCATAGCGATATAGTCCTTGAACCGTCCCGGGATCGGCCGCCACATGGTGTGAACGATACCCAGCACCGCATAACAGTCTTTCACCGTGTCTACCAGCACCCGGACAGCGGTGAGATCGAAAATCTCATCCAGCTGTTTGTGTTTGTCGCGCATCTTCCGGTAGATGCTGTAGAAATGCTTGGAGCGGCCTTTTACCTCGTAGTGGATGTTCAGTGTGTCGAGGGCTTTCGACAGTTCCTGGATGATTTTATTGATATATTCCTCGCGCTGCTCTTTTCTCTGATTGATCTGTCGGGACAGTTCTTTGTAAAAATCCGGATGGAGCTGCTTCAGAGCGATGTCCTCCAGTTCGAATTTGATAGCGAACATTCCCAGACGATTTGCGAGCGGCGCGTAAATTTCGAGAGTTTCTTTTGATTTTTCCGCGATCTTGGCCGGCGACATGTAGTTGATCGTTCTCATATTGTGAAGACGGTCCGCCAGCTTGATGATCAGGACGCGGATATCTTTCGACATGGCGAGAAACATTTTCCTGAGATTCTCAGCCTGAGCGTCTTCTTTCGTCTCAAAGACGAGATTTCCCAGCTTCGTCACGCCGTCGACGAGAAGAGTCACTTCTTCTCCGAAGTCTTCCTTCAGCTGTTCTTCGGTGTATTCCGTATCCTCCACCACGTCGTGAAGAAGACCGGCGATAATCGTCTGTTCGTCCATTCCGAGACTTGCCAGGATCTTTGCAACCTCCACAGGATGGATGATATAAGGCTCTCCCGACTTTCTCAGCTGTCCGTCGTGCATCTTCGCCGCCAGTTCATATGCTTTTTTTATGCCCTCCAGTTCATAATTGGGATTGAGGGATCTGATGTAATCTAAAAATTCATTCATAACTCACACCGATTGCTGTTATCTCTTCTGTTACTGTTGAATAGGGGCGGAAATCTTCCGCTTCTGCCGTTATCTTATATATTATTCTGCACTTCGTTTTATTATCTTAATCCCAAACTTTTTCAATATATGGTCATAGGCGCGGTTTTGCCGCGCCTGATGACCCCTGATTTGCTTTATCTTGCCCGGCCTGTTGTTTCCGGACCTGTTCTACAGATTCCGCTGAAAACCTGATATTCCGCTTCAGCCTCATCCTGTCCGCCCAAATGCGGTTTTTCTTTTGTTACCCCGGCAGTCAGCTTTTAAACAGCCGGTCCCTTTGCCGTTTTCTTTTTTTTAGAAGTCTTGCCGCTGTAGGAATTCTTCGATGTCAGTCGGCTGATATCGTACCAGAGCGACGTCGCGATGAAAATAGACGACAATGTGCTGGCGATGACACCCACCAGAAGAGGAAGAATGAAACTCCGGATCGTCGTTCCGCAGATGATGAGCAGCGGAATCATGACGATGATCGTCGTCAGAGACGTCATAATGGAACGGCTTACCGTCTGCCGTATGCTTTCATTGACCAGCGGTGCCAGTCCGTGAACATTCTTTCTGACGGAATCCCCCGTATTTTCCCGGATACGGTCGAAAATAACGATGGTGTCATTGATACCATAACCGAGAATCGTCAGCATAGCCGCGATGAACGGGCTGTTGATGGTGATGTGAAACAGTCCGTAGAATCCGAATACGATGAGAAGTGTGTCCGCCAGAGCCAGAATCGCTGCAAGACCGTATTTCCACTGGAATCTTACTGCGATATAGATCAGCATCAGAATGACGGAAATCGCAATAGCTTTCGCTGCGCTCTTCTTGAGCAGATTTCCTACCGAAGGGCCGATATTCGATACCGACTGGACCGCATCGTCATCGATGGAGAATTCCGTCTTGAGTGCATCCAGAAGTTCCGCTCTCTGGTCGTTGTTCAGAGAATCGGTCGTCTTGATGATGATGCCTGTATTGCCTTCTCCGGCATAAGTGACGCCGCCGTCGATTTTCGTATCGGACAGCACGCCTTCTACTCTCGAAATTTCCACCTGTTCGCCCATATCCAGTTCGATCATCGTACCTCCCGTAAAGTCGATGCCGAAATTATAGCCGCGGATCAGGCCGACGCCGATGCTGATGACGATCAGTGCGACGCAGACGATATAATAGATTTTTCTGTGGCCCAGAAAATCGAAGTTTCTGAGTTTCTCTTTCATTATAACGCCTCCTTTCCTTCAGCAGCTGCAGCAGCCGGTTCTTTGATGCCGAAGAACTTCTTCGTTCCAAATGTCTTGCTCTCCGCCAGAATTCTCAGGAAGATATTCGTGATAACGGTAGCCGTGAAGATACTGATTACGATACCGATCATCAGCGTCAGGGCGAAACCTCTGACGTCGCCGGAACCGAACTCATACAGCGCCACGCTGGCGATCAGCGTCGTGATCTGCGCGTCCATTACGGTTGCCAGCGCTCTCTTATAACCCTGAGAGGTCGCCACGCGGATAGACTTTCCTTTGACGACTTCTTCCTTGATTCGCGTAAATATGATGACGTTTGCATCCACCGCCATACCTACCGACAGAATCATACCCGCGATGCCCGGCAGAGTGAGAACTGTGCCGAAAGCGGCGATAATCCAGACGAAAATCAGGCAGTAGAGCGCCAGTGCGATGTCCGCTGCAAGACCCGGCATCCTGTAAAAGATCAACATGATCAGCATGACGAGAGCCACACCGATGAGAGCCGCGATGATACTGTCAGTGAGGGAATCCATACCCAGAGACGGACCGACGATATTCGTCTGAACTTCCTCAAGGCCTACCGGCAGCGAACCGCCCCGGATGAGAGCCGCCAGCTGGGAAGCCTCTTCCTGTGTAAAGTTTCCTTCGATCTGCGCATTTCCGCCGCTGATGACGGTGCTCACCTTCGGGCTGGAAATGACCTCATTATCCAGGAGAATCGTCAGCTGGCTGGCGCTGATTCCCATGTTTGTAAATTCTTCACTGGCGGTAACTTCATTATTTACGATTTTTTCGGTAGCTTCCTGGAAAGCCGTGGCACCCTCGGAATTAAATTCGAGCGTTACCACATAGCCCGCTCCCTGCTGATTGACGGCCGCCTGAGCGTCTTTCACGTTACTGCCGTCTACAGCTACCGTGCCGTCTGCCAGCACGAACTGGAGCTGTGCCGTCTTGCCGATCTGGTCGATAGCGCTCTCCGCATCATCTGCACCCGGAAGTTCCACACGGATCCTGTTTTCGCCCTCGATGGTGACGATCGGATTCGTCAGACCCATTTCATTGACTCGCTTTTCGATGACGGCCTGTGTCTGCGTCATCAGGCTCTTTAATTCTTCGCCGGTAGCATCCGTCTGGGCTTCCATGACGACGTAGACGCCGCCCTGAAGATCCAGTCCCAGCTTGATATAATCCTTGATAGAACCGACCTTATCGCCTGCTCCTCCTACCGTGATGATCCATCCGGCGATGATAACGAGGATAATGACGACGGCCAGGATCTTATTCAGTTTCCTCATTTTTCCTGTAAAACTCCTTCTTCTTCAAATTCGTCTGAAAGAACAGCCTGAATGCCGATGGCGCATTCGACTCTCTTCTTTTCCAGTTCACAGCCCAACTTATACGGTTCCAGAATGCTGCCGTTGGCCTGATACGCGTTGGCATGGCATCCGCCGCTGCAGTAGAACTTCGCCCAGCAGTTTCTGCACTCTTCCTTATTGTAGATATGCGCGCTGTTGAACTGATCGAACATTCTATTTTCGAATTTTTCGTCATCCAGATTGCCCAGCTTAAACAGTGGATTTCCCACAAACTGGTGACACGGATAGATATCGCCTTCCGGCGACACCGCCACGTACTCCGTACCGGCTCCGCAGCCGGAGACTCTCTTGATGACGCACGGTCCCTGATCGAGATCCACGTTGAAGTGGAAGAAATCGAAAGGCTCTCCCTTCAGCGCTTTCTCCAGATACATATCGCTGAGTCTGTCGTATTCGGCCAGAATCCGTTCCGTATCCTCATCTCTCAGCGCATAATCGTATTCCTGAGATGTCACGACAGGCTCCACGGAGACATTCTGAAATCCCTGATCCAGAAGATGCTTCACATCTTCGGCAAAATCCAGATTGTATCGCGTGAAAGTACCTCTGACATAATAAAGGCCTTCTCTCTTGGAGATAAAATTCTTATAATTCCTGAGAATGATATCGTAAGTGCCTCTGCCGTTCACCGTCTTTCTCATCCGGTCGTTCACCTCCGGACGTCCGTCGATGCTGAGAATGACGTTGTCCATGACTTCATTTATATATTCGATTTTGGCGTCGTCCAGAAGCATACCGTTTGTCGTGATAGTGAAACGTATATTCTTTCCGTACTTTCCCTCTTCTGCTCTGCCGTAAGCCACCAGTTCTTTCACCACATCGAAATTCATCAGAGGTTCACCTCCGAAAAAATCGATCTCGAGATTTCTGCGGCTTCCGGAATTCTTCATGAGAAAATCGAGCGCTTTTTTCCCCATCTCCGGTGTCAGAAGACAGCGTATGCCTTCAAATGCGCCTTTGTCGCCGAAGCAGTAGGCACAGTTCATATTGCAGTCGTGAGCCACATGAAGACACATCGCCTTGATGACGGGCTGCTTCTTTTCGAAGATTTCCGTGCTGACCTCATCGTCACTGAACAGCATGTCCGCGGCGATCAGTTCTTCGATGTCGCTGCATGCCTCTTCGAGAGCCTCAGCGCCGTATTTCGGCACGAGAGCTTTTCTCAGAGATTCGGTGTCGCACTTTTTATCCTCGTAAAAATCCAGTGCGTCATATATCACCGGGTCGACCATGTGAACTGCACCGCTGTTGACATCGATGACGACATGCCTGTCCCTGAAGATATACTTATGTATCAAATCATCACTCCTTTACCCGCCTGCACGGGCTTCCTGTCTATAGTTTTCAGTCGCTGATAAAAATGTGCCGATAAAAAAAGAGAAGCTGCCTATAAGCGAAGAACCCGCGCTCTGTCTGCAGCCGTGCCGCAAGGCACGCCAGAACCCGCGCGGGCAGCAACGCTTCGGACACCTTCTTTTATCTCAGGACCTGAATTATCTTCTTTTGATATTTTCGCACTTCTGGTTCGCAACCGTGCAGGAAGTCTTGCATGCTGACTGGCAGGAAGTCTGACATTCGCCGCATCCCGTGCTGCATGCCGCATCCTTTAATGATGGTCTCGCAATCGTCTTTACTCTCTTCATAGTCTGTTTCCTCCTTGTCATCGAATATGATCACCTCACGCATTTCTGCGTGTATTTCGTATACCTGATTAACATTTGTATTTTATAATAACAGCACATTTCTTGTCAAGGTAAGGCCCGAGAAAATCGGCTATTTTCCGTTTTTCTTTTCTCCTGAAGAGGAAGGAGTCCGCGACACACCGAAAATACCGCCCACGCCAGCAGACGCTGCCGGAAATGCCAGCGGCAGATAATTGAGGGACGAATTCGCAGCGGCACCGAAAAACAGAAGATAAACGAGAAGCATCGTCAGAGACAGAATCAAGCCTGTCATCAATCCAACCACGAGTCCCCGACGACCTACGGCGGAAGAAGCGGCCGACCCGCACAGAAATCCTCCCGCCGAAGCTGCGCCGATAATGATGTAAGAGCCTCCTTCGATCCCTACAGGCGTCAGAAGCATAACAAACCCCGATCCGATGATTCCGGCGGCGGTGAGAATCCAGGCCGCCAGAAAGCCTTTCAATATTTTCAGCGGTCTTTCCGCCGTCATTTTTCTGTCCATTTTCTTTACA
>JAHZHA010000022.1:32315-46108 GCA_019420525.1 Bacillota bacterium | reverse complement strand
GGGTAATTCCTTACTGGCTGTAAGGGTTATTAACCATAAATATATTGTAGTAGAATGGTAGCCTATGTTAGTGTTCCCCGCGTATGCGGGGGTGATCCCTTGAAAAGCATTACTCCTCTATAGCAATAATAGTGTTCCCCGCGTATGCGGGGGTGATCCCGCCCGCATTGATTCATAGGATATCAGCGTAAAGTGTTCCCCGCGTATGCGGGGGTGATCCCAGGTGGGCGTTTCAATCATGTTAATGACGCCTGTGTTCCCCGCGTATGCGGGGGTGATCCCATAGACAACGAAACAAGGCAGAATATCAACGCGTGTTCCCCGCGTATGCGGGGGTGATCCCTCATCCATTCTTTTTTTAACATTGCCTTCTATGTGTTCCCCGCGTATGCGGGGGTGATCCCCATATCAGACGGGAATACATCTATTATTTTTCGTGTTCCCCGCGTATGCGGGGGTGATCCCTTATGGACTTATATCAGGATGATCTGATTCCGGTGTTCCCCGCGTATGCGGGGGTGATCCCAAAGATGATGCGGAGAAGTTCAAGGAAAAATGGTGTTCCCCGCGTATGCGGGGGTGATCCCCCTATGACTGCCGAACAGCTTGCACTTAAAGCGTGTTCCCCGCGTATGCGGGGGTGATCCTAGGTGGTGATTTATTTGGTGAATATAATTCAGGTGTTCCCCGCGTATGCGGGGGTGATCCCAGTACGGCTTGCATGGCGTATATATCAAATACGTGTTCCCCGCGTATGCGGGGGTGATTCCGTGATCGAGCAGATCAAAGTCAACGGAACGGCGTGCTCCCCGCGTATGCGGGGGGGATCTTGAATAGTGGTACTCATTAAATTTAGAGTGTATAAGTATAGTTAATCGCATAAATGGATAATGAATGGTGAAAGCGAAAGTTTTTATCGGTTTTATGAAAAATGATCGGAAATCCGAATAATAGTATGGGGCAAATCGCGATTATCTATGATTATTCTGTATAAATGATATTGAAAGAAATGTTCCAATATGTAAAAAGCGTATTTCATTATTATGAATTAGGTGAAAGAGTTTGTGCAGAAAAAATGAGTATAAATTTTGCAGCTGCTTCACAGACGGTTATGAAAAAAGAATTGCATATTATTATGGCAGGATAAACAAAAAATAAAGAGATAATGTGCGAATATCTGATCTCTCAAGGCAGACAAGTGAAACGGTGAAAGTTTGCTGCTCAGGAAAATTTTTTTCTAAAATAAAAAATAGATACCATTTTTTACGCCGATTTTACAATCCTTCGCAAAACAGAATAATATTTCCCGATAATTAACATACTTTTTACAGTAGGGCGACTTTGAAATTAACGTTACGCCGCTACAATAATTCATGTCAATCGGCTTGAAAAAGTCAGAGTAAAAATAAGCAATTCCAACACGGAGGAAAGAACATGAACAAGAAAGTTAAAAAGATATTTGCAGCAGGTCTTACAGCTGTACTGGTAATGTCCGCACTGGCAGGATGCGGCGGAAGTGGAAGCGGAAACGGAAGCAGCGAATCCGGAAGTTCGGAGATCACAGTACTCTCCAGAGAAGACGGTTCTGGTACGAGAGGCGCTTTCATCGAACTCTTCAGAATTGAAGAAGAAGGGGCTGACGGAGAAAAGGTCGACAATACCGTGCAGACAGCAGAAATCACGAACAGCACTTCGGTAATGATGACGACTGTTGCGGGTAACGAAGCGGCCATCGGCTATATCTCTCTGGGTTCTCTCGATGATTCCGTAAAGGCTCTCAAGATCGACGGAACGGAAGCAAATGTTGAGAATGTCAAGAACGGATCATACAAAGTGGCGAGACCTTTCAACATCGTATATAAAGAAGATTCCCTGAACGATCTGGCTCAGGATTTTGTGAACTATATCATGAGCGCTGACGGTCAGAAAGTCATCGAAGAAGAAGGTTATGTAAGCGAGGGCAACCAGGGCGCGTTTGAAAGCACAAAGCCTTCGGGAACGATTACGGTGGCAGGTTCTTCCTCTGTAGCTCCAGTCATGGAAAAGCTGAAGGAAGCATATGCCGTAGTTAACCCGGGTGCGACCATCGAAGTACAGCAGAACGACTCCTCTTCCGGCATCTCCGCAGCAGCTAACGGAACGTGTGACATCGGCATGTCTTCCAGAGAACTCAAAGACAGTGAAAAGAGCCAGGGTCTTACGCCGCTGAGAATCGCCATGGACGGCATTGCAGTCATCGTGAACAAGGCAAACACGGTAGAAGATCTCACGAGTGATCAGATCAAGTCGATCTTCACAGGTGAGACGACTGACTGGGCAGATCTCGCTTAAGCCTCTCTGCTGATGTAAACAGGTTTGTAAATTGAATTTTGAGAGGGACGGATCGTACAGAATTTCAGACCTGCGGTCCGCCCTCTTTTTATGGAAACAGTCCAAAGTACAGGAGAAAAAATGAAACAGTTTAAAGAAATATTTATGAAAATCGTATTTTTAATCTCGGCCTGTGCTTCTATTCTGGCGATACTGCTCATCTGCTTTTTCCTTTTTTCCAACGGTGTTCCGGCGATGTCGGAAATCGGATTCGGAAATTTTCTCCTGGGAGATGAATGGAGACCGCTGAATGAGAAATTCGGAATTTTTCCTATGATTATCGGCAGTCTGTATGTAACGGCGGGAGCCATCATCGTAGGAGTGCCTATCGGGCTCCTGTGCGCTATGTTTATGGCGCGCTTCTGTCCGAAGAGACTTTACAGTGTATTGAAGCCGGCTATCGATCTCATGGCGGGAATTCCTTCCATCGTCTATGGCTTTTTCGGCATCCTGGTAATCGTGCCTGCGGTTTCCAATCTCTTCGGTGGCAGCGGAAAAGGTCTGCTCACGGCGTCTCTTCTTCTGGGAATGATGATATTGCCTACGATTATAGGAGTATGTGAAACACAGATCCGCTCTGTGCCGGAACAATATTATGAGGGTTCTCTCGCTTTGGGCGCCACCCATGAGAGAAGTGTGTTTTTCGTTCTGCTTCCGGCGGCTAAATCAGGTGTGCTGGCGGGGATTATTCTGGGAATCGGACGCGCTATCGGAGAAACCATGGCGGTCATCATGATTGCGGGCAATCAGCCGATTATTCCGGACAGCATCACTAGCGGAGTTCGTACGATGACGGCAAATATCGTACTGGAGATGGGATATGCAGAAGGGCTTCACAAAGAGGCTCTGATCGCCACCGGTGTGGTTCTTTTCGTGTTCATCCTGATCATCAATCTCTCATTCTCGGCTCTGAAAGGAAAGAATTAATCTATGGATAAGAAGAACAATCATCGTCCGTCTGTCGCCGGACCAAGGGAAAAACAGCCTGCGGCAGATCCTGTGAATTACATGAATCACATGGCGGAAACGGAACATACGGTCGTATCTTCCGCCGACATAGAGGCGATCAATATCGTTACGGCAAGAGAACGAATGAAACAGTACAGGAAACGTCCGGGTTCCTTTTTCATGCTTTTTCTCGTATCTCTGGCGGCGGCCGTCACCATAGCTGCGCTTCTTCTCCTCATCGGATATATTCTCATCAAGGGTGTTCCTAATCTCAGGCCCTCCATGTTCGCCTGGGAATACACCACGGAAAACGTTTCCATGATGCCGGCGATCATAAATACCTTTACCATGGTGGGTATGTCGCTCGTTATCGCGGTTCCTCTGGGACTGTTTTCGGCTATCTATCTGGTGGAATATGCAGGAAGGGGAAACAGACTCGTCAAGATTATCCGCCTGGCTGCGGAAACTCTGGCGGGAATTCCTTCCATCGTCTATGGCCTCTTCGGAAGTCTGATGTTCGGTATCTCCCTTCATATGGGCTACTCTATGCTTTCCGGTGCGCTGACTCTGGCCATAATGGTTCTTCCGACGATCCTCCGGACCAGCGAAGAAGCTCTCATGTCGGTTTCCGATTCTTACAGAGAAGGCAGCTTCGGGCTGGGGGCAGGCCGCCTGAGAACGGTGTTCCGCATCGTCCTTCCTTCTGCAGTTCCGGGCATTCTGGCAGGCATCATCCTCGCCATCGGCCGCATCTGCGGAGAGACAGCGGCCCTGATTTACACTTCCGGAACAGTAGCGGGAATACCGGAATCCGTATTGGATTCGGGACGTACCCTGGCGATTCACATGTATGCGCTCTTCTCCGAGGGACTGTATATGGAAGAAGCAAACGCCACCGCGGTGGTGCTTCTCGTGATGGTAATCCTGATCAACGCTCTGTCCGCTTTCATCGCAAAGAAATTCGGAAATAAATCAGAGTAACCGAAACGGAAACAGCAGATGCAGAAAATTTAAATCAGAGGATAATGACAATGGATAAAATCAAAATCGAAAATCTTGAATTATATTACGGCGATTTTCATGCTCTTAAGACGATCAATCTCAATCTGCCGGCGAATCAGATCACCGCATTTATCGGACCGTCCGGCTGCGGAAAATCCACACTTCTGAAATCTCTCAACCGCATGAACGATCTGGTGGAAGGCTGCAAGATCACGGGAAAAGTGACACTGGACGGTGTAGACCTCTACAGAGACATCGATGTGAATGATCTGAGAAAGCGGGTGGGTATGGTATTTCAGAAACCGAATCCGTTTCCGATGAGCGTGTATGACAATATCGCCTACGGTCCCAGGACCCACGGCATTCACAAAAAATCAGTGCTGGATGAAATCGTGGAGCAGTCTCTGAGAGATGCGGCCATCTGGGATGAATTGAAGGATCGGCTCAAAAAGAGCGCTCTGGGTCTGTCCGGAGGCCAGCAGCAGCGTCTGTGCATCGCCAGAGCACTGGCGGTACAGCCTGAAGTCATTCTGATGGATGAACCGACAAGTGCTCTTGACCCGATTTCCACATCTAAGATTGAAGATCTTGCAGAACAGCTGAAGTCAGACTATACTGTCATTATGGTAACGCATAATATGCAGCAGGCTGCGAGAATTTCAGATAAAACAGCTTTCTTCCTGCTGGGAGAAGTGATCGAATTCGACGATACAGAAAAACTGTTCTCTATGCCGCAGGACAAGAGAACGCAGGACTACATTACAGGGAGGTTCGGCTGATGAGAATACGTCTGGAAGAGCAGCTGCAGCAGCTTAATCTGGAAATGATAAAATTAGGCGTTTTATGCGAAGACGCTATCAATAATTCCATCGACGTTCTGTTTGACACAGACGGCGACAAGGAACAGAAAAGACGCAAGTACAAGAATGTCAGAAGAGCAGACGACGAGATCGACCACAAGGAGCGGGAAATCGAAACGCTCTGCATGAAAATACTGCTGAGACAGCAGCCGGTGGCTTCTGATCTGAGAATCGTATCGTCTGTTCTGAAGATGATTTCGGATTTCGAGAGGATCGGGGATCAGGCTTCCGACATCGCGGAGCTGGCCCAGTATATCACCAAAATCGATCTGCCGAAAAAAATCAAGATAAAAGAGATGGCATATGAAGCTTCTTCTATGGTGACAGACTGCATCGACGCGTTCGTAAATAAAGATCTGGAAGGATGCAGAAAGGTGGAAGCTCACGATGACGTGGTAGACAACATGTTTTCCGATATCAAGAATGAAATCATTCATATGGTCCAGTCGGAGAATGTGGACGGGGAATTCTGCGTGGATCTGCTTATGACAGCGAAATATCTTGAACGTATCGCAGATCATGCCGTAAATGTCGCGGAATGGGTGGAATACTCCATTACAGGCGTGCACAAAGGCGACGAAGAAGAGGCGTCGGAATAATATTCGCTGAATCCGCGCGTAAAATCACCGTACGGAACACTCGGATTTCCGGCATGAAAATCAATCGTTTCGATGTCTTCTTTCCAAGAGGGAAAGAAGGCATTTTTTGAGAGTTTTTGAGGAGAAAGGAAGACGGAATGATTTACTTAGTGGAAGACGACAGCAGCATACGGGAACTGGTGATTTATACACTGGCGAATTCCGGATTCGAAGCGCAGGGCTTCGAGCTTCCTTCGCAGTTCTGGAAAGCTGTCGACAAAAAAGTACCGGATCTGATTCTTCTGGACATCATGCTTCCGGAAGAAGACGGACTGGCAATTTTGAAGAAATTGAGAGAAAGTCCGGCGACGAAGCGGACTCCCGTCATGATGCTGACCGCAAAGGGAAGCGAATACGATAAGGTACTGGGTCTCGATTCCGGTGCGGACGATTATCTCTCCAAGCCGTTCGGAATGATGGAACTCATCGCCAGAGTGAAGGCTCTTCTGAGAAGAAATGAATCCGCGGCTCCGAAAAAAGAGGAATACCGTCTGGGTTCTCTCTACGTGAGTCCGAAGGAGCATATCGTCAGAGTGGGCGAAGAAGATATCTCTCTCACTCTCAAAGAATACGATCTGCTTTGTTTTCTGCTGAAAAATCAGGGACTCGTTTTTACGAGGGATCAGATTCTCTCAGAAGTTTGGGGATATGAATTCAACGGAGAAAGCCGAACAGTCGACGTCCACATCCGTACGCTCCGTCAGAAACTGGGAAGCTGCAACACTCTGATCGAAACGGTGCGCGGCATCGGTTACAAGATGGGTGGGAAAAGCAAGTGACCAGAAAAATCTTCTATTCCATTATCGGAGTAGCTTTGACTGTCCTGCTAGGCAGCGTGCTCATCGTCATGGGAGTCCTGTACACATATTTTGAGGAAGAATCGGCGGAGCAGCTGAAAAATGAAGCGGTTTACGCGGCTGCTGGTGTGGAAACCGGCGGACAGGAGTATCTGGACAGCATATCCGAGAACGGAAATGACGTGAGAATTACCCTCATTGGAAGTGACGGGACCGTGATCTATGACAGCGTGAAAGATGCGGAATCCATGGAGAATCACGGAAAACGGGAAGAAGTGCGGAATGCCATGGAGAGCGGAGAAGGCAGCAGCGTACGATATTCCAGCACTGCTGGCGAAAAAACGATTTATTATGCTCTGCGTCTGGAAGACGGAAGCGTTCTGCGGGTTTCGAGAACACAGGTTTCGATCTGGGTTCTCTTTCGCAGCATGACACAGATGATCGCCATCATACTGGCAGGAGCCGTCATTCTGTCATGCCTCATCGCTTACCGGTTGTCGAAGAGGATTGTACGTCCACTCAACGAAATTGATTTTGAGCATCCGGAAGATGCGGAGAATCTGGAAGATTACGAGGAGATCAGACCGCTTTTGAATAAACTTCACTTACAGAATAAACTGCTTCAGAGTGAGATGGAAGAACGTGAAAAAATGAGGCGTGAATTTACCGCAAATGTTTCCCATGAACTGAAGACGCCGCTGACGTCGATTTCGGGATTTGCTGAAATCATGAGAGATGGCCTGGTAAAGCAGGAAGATATTCAGCGCTTTTCGGGAAAGATTTATACCGAATCCCAGAGGCTGATCCACTTGGTGGAAGACATCATCAAGCTTTCTCAGCTGGACGAGCACGAACTGCTGTATGAGTGCGAACCGGTGGATCTTTCCGCACTGATCGACGAAGTCATCTTCACTCTGTCTCCGGAAGCTTCCCGGAGAAATATCACGATTTCCGCTGAGACCGTTCCTCTGAAAGTCAGCGGTATCCGGCAGATCCTGATGGAGATGATTTACAATCTCTGCGACAACGCCGTGAAATATAATCGGGACGGGGGAACAGTGGAAATCTCCCTGACAGAAGAAGAAGGAAAAGTCCGTCTTATCGTAAAGGATACAGGCATCGGAATTCCGGAAGAAGAGCAGGCCCGTGTGTTTGAACGTTTTTACCGGGTAGACAAGAGTCATTCCAAGGATGTGGGAGGCACCGGCCTGGGTCTCGCCATCGTAAAACACGCGGCAGCTCTTCACAACGGAAAAATCAGACTGAAGAGCAGGCCGGGAGAGGGAACAGAAATCACGGTGACTCTTCCTGCCGAAAGAGAAAGATAGTTTCCTGCTTCAGCAGCGGAGAAGGCATCGTCATATAAATTCTGAAACAGCAGAGGGCTTCCGGCGTGGTACGGCGCTGAGAAAGGCCCTCTTTTTGGTGATTTTTTCCTTGATAAATGATATCATCTGGGTTACGATAATATTCTGTGACCTGCGGCAGATTTCCCGGCGCAGGTAAAAAGCGCAGCGGGCGGAGATGAGCGCCGGCTGCAGAAAAACAGATACGGAGGGAAATACGAAAGGTATATATATCATATGAATTTTGAAAATTTGAATATTTCACCCGATATCCTGCGGGGACTGACGGAGATGGGATTTTCAGAGGCGACGCCGATACAGGAGCAGTCGATTCCGGAAGTGCTTCAGGGAAAAGATCTGATCGGACAGGCGCAGACGGGAACCGGAAAAACGTGTGCTTACGGGATTCCGGCTGTGCAGATGACAGATGCGAAAGCCACGGCGCCTCAGGTTCTGGTACTCTGTCCCACCAGAGAGCTGGCCTCCCAGGTGGCCGATGAGATACGCCGCCTGACGAAATATGTGCAGGGTATCCGGATTCTGGCGATCTACGGCGGGCAGAATATCGAGAATCAGATCACGGCTCTGAAGAAAAAACCTCAGATTATCATCGGCACGCCGGGTCGCGTGATGGATCACATGCGCCGGAGAACGCTGCGTTTTGACGATCTGAAAATGCTCGTTCTCGACGAAGCGGACGAGATGCTGAACATGGGGTTCCGGGAAGATATCGATACGATTCTAGCTGGTATTCCGGAGGAAAAGCAGATGCTTCTCTTCTCCGCCACCATGGCCCCGGAAATCATGAGGCTGACCGAGACGTATCAGAAAGATCCTGTCTATGTCCGCATCGCCCGGAAAGAGCTGACGACAGATCTGACGCAGCAGTGGTATATCGAGGTGAGGGAATCCTCTAAGACGGAGCTTTTGTGCCGTCTCATCGATGTAAACGGCATCACGTTGGGGCTCGTATTCTGCAATACGAAGCGCAGAGCGGATCAGGTAACGTCGCGTCTGCAGGACCGGGGCTATGCGGCGGACGCTCTTCACGGCGACATGAAGCAGCACGAAAGAGAACGCGTTATGAACAAATTCCGCAGAGGAATCACGCAGATTCTCGTAGCTACGGATGTGGCGGCCAGGGGAATCGACGTCAGCGGCGTCCAGGCCGTCTTCAATTACGATATACCGGAGGATCCGGAACAGTACGTTCACCGCATCGGCCGGACGGGAAGGGCGGGAAATACCGGAAAAGCGTATTCCTTCGTCTTCGGCAGAGAAATGTATAAACTGAAAGAGATCATGCGGTATACGAAATCGGATATCTCACGGATGCGCCCCCCTGCGGTCCGGGAAGTGCAGGCTGCACGCATCGGCAGCGCCGCGGAGAAAGTCGAGGAACTGACGCGCCTCGGAGCCGGAAGCCAGTATCTCGATGTAATCCGGCAGATCGCGGAGAAACTCGGACTGCCGGCGACTGACGGAGAAGAGAGGGACAGTCTGCAGACGGAAAAGACGCCGGGATATCAGGAAATCGCTGCAGCTCTTTTCTCTCTGGCCTTCAGCGAGCTGGAAGAAAAATCGTATCAGCATGCCGACTTTGACGAAGAAGATTTCTCATATGAAAAGATGAATATGACGCGTCTCTTTCTCAATGCCGGAAGAACAGACGGCATAAAAGAGGCGGATATCATCAAAGCGGTGGCTTCTGCCACATCTCTGACAGGCAGACTCATGGGCACCATCGAGATTCATACGAATTTTTCTTTCCTCGATGTTCCGGAATCTCATGCGGAAGAAGTTATCAATTCCATGAAAGGAAGCCAGATCAAGGGAAGAAGCGTATCGTTTGAGCGGGCGTCGAAAAAGCGCAGAGGCGGATCTTCCGGAAGAAAAAAGGGAGGACGCAGAGCGGAAGGCGGAGAACGCGAGAAAAACCGCGCTGCCAAGTCCGGGAGAGAAAACAGAGGATATTTCATGGAAAATATCGATGCGGACAGAAGCCGCAGAAAGAGCGGGGACGGCATGCGCCGGAGAAAGAATGCAAAGCCGGCGGGAAAAGGACGCCGGAGAAAATAAGAATGTCCTGCTGCAGCGGGATGGACAGAAAACGCGCGGCGGAAATAAAGCTGCGGGACGGGGTCTGCAGAGCCGGATTCCGCCCGCGGTTTTTTCTGTTTTTGCGGAACTGCATGTTTACAAAAGTGTCAAAATGAAATATAATTGTATACAATAAAACGGCATGTATGTTATGTATGCTATAAAACATGTATTGAAATACAGCGAGATGTATTTCGGGATATTATCATTTTACGTTCAGGAGGCGTTGTATTTAAAATGGGGAAAACATTAGCATATAAGATTCTGGAAAATCATCTGATCGAAGGCACACTGAAACCGGGAGAAGAGATCAAAATCAAAATCGATCAGACACTGACGCAGGATTCCACAGGCACGATGGTTTATCTGCAGCTGGAAGCCATGGATGTGGAGAAAATCAAGACGGAACTTTCTGTCGCCTACATAGACCACAATACGCTTCAGACAGGATTTGAAAATGCGGATGACCATGAATTCATCAAGAGTGTGGCGAAGAGACACGGCGTGCTCTTCTCAAAGCCGGGAAACGGTATCTGCCATCAGCTCCATATTGAAAATTTCGGCATTCCGGGAAAGACCCTTCTCGGTTCTGACAGCCATACGCCTACCGGCGGCGGCATCGGCATGATCGCCATCGGAGCAGGCGGACTCGACGTAGCGGTAGCCATGGCAAGGGGCACCTATTCTCTTATCGCACCGAAGGTAATCAATGTAAAACTGACAGGCAGGCTGAGACCGTGGGTGTCTGCGAAAGACGTCATTTTATACGTTCTGCAGCAGCTCACCGTAAAAGGCGGTGTTGGAAAAATCGTCGAATATACCGGTGACGGTGTAAAGACGTTGTCTGTTACGGACCGTGCGACGATTACGAATATGGGTGCCGAGCTGGGAGCCACGACTTCCGTCTTCCCGAGCGACGAAAATACAAAGGCATTTATGGAATCCCAGGGCAGAGGAGCCGATTTCATTCCTCTGGAGGCGGATGCGGACGCCGTGTACGACGAGGTTCTGGAAGTAAATCTGTCCGAACTGGAACCGCTGGCTGCGAAACCGCACAGTCCCGATAATGTGGATTCCGTCAAGAATATCGGACCGATTCACATCGATCAGGTAGCCATCGGAAGCTGTACGAATTCTTCCTATGCAGATCTGATGAAAGTAGCGGCTATCCTCAAAGGCAAGAAAGTAAACGAAAACGTCAGCCTCGTCATCTCGCCGGGTTCCAGCAAGATTCTGGCGAAGCTGGCTTCCAACGGTGCGCTGGCCGATATGATCAGTGCAGGAGCGCGGATTATCGAAAATGCCTGCGGGCCGTGCATCGGCATGGGGCAGTCTCCGAAATCTCACGGAGTATCTCTGAGAACGTTTAACCGCAATTTCAAGGGGAGAAGTGGCACGAAAGACGCGGACATCTATCTGGTCAGTCCGGAAACCGCTGCGATTTCCGCTATCGAAGGCGTTCTGACGACAGGCATGGATACGGAACTGGCTGAGATCGCTCCGGTGGATTTCGATTTCAACGATAATTTCATCGTTTACCCGGAAGGCTGCGACAAAGACAATACACCGGTTGCCATGGGACCGAATATCAAGCCGTTCCCTCTTAACGTAGCACTGGAAGGAGATCTGGAGGCCGAAGTCGTTCTCCACGCGGGCGACAATATCACGACAGACGATATCATGCCGTCTGATTCAAGGATTCTCCCGTACCGTTCCAACGTGCCGCACCTTTCGAATTACTGCTTCGAAAATATCGACCGGGAATTTCCTGCGCGCTGCAAGTCCGCAGGAAACGGCGTCATCGTCGGAGGAGAAAACTACGGACAGGGTTCCAGCAGAGAGCATGCGGCTCTGGTACCGCTGTATCTGGGGATCCGTTTCGTCATGGCGAAATCTTTCGCCCGCATTCACCGTTCCAATCTCATCAACAGCGGAATCATTCCTCTCGTCTTTGCGGATCCGGCGGATTACGACTCCATAAAGCTGGGCGACAGACTGGTGATCGCAGATGCCGCAGAACAGGTGAAGAAGGATGAGATCATCGTAAAAAATGAAACCTCCGGAAAGGAATACCGGATGGTGCCGAATCTCTCTGAACTGGAAAAGAAGATGATCCTGAGAGGCGGAAAGATCAATCTCATAAAGAGTGAAGAATAGGAAAGGGAATGGGGAAATGGAATATATCGAAAAGTTTGAGGAATTAGTAAAAGGTCAGCTGGCGCGGATCGAAAAGCTGAAGAATGAACCGCCGGCTACCGATTTTTCAAGACTGGATAAAATTGTTATCGGATTTGTCGACGGAGACGGCATCGGTCCTGTCATCATGAAAGCCACCAGAAAGGTGCTTGATGAACTTCTCGCAGATGATGTGGCTGCCGGAAAGATCGAGATGAGAACCATCGAAGGGCTGACTCTCGAAAACAGAGTCGCAAAGATGCAGACTCTTCCGGACGACGTGCTGGATCAGATCAAACAGTGCCACGTTTTCCTCAAGGGACCTACTACGACTCCGAACAAGACGATGAACATGCCGAACCTGGAGAGCGCCAACGTGGCTCTCCGCCGGGAACTGGATCTCTTCGCCAACGTACGTCCCATCAGCATTCCGGAAAAGGGAATCGACTGGACATTCTACAGAGAAAATACGGAGGGCGAATATATCGTCGGAAGTCACGGCGTGGACGTTTCGGACGATCTCTGCATCGACTTCAAGGTGACGACGACGCAGGGCACCGAGAGAATCGCCCGCATGGCGTTTGAATTCGCAAAAGCAAACGGGAAAAACAGAGTGGAATGCGTGACGAAAGCGAATATCGTCAAGAAAACAGACGGTCGTTTTCTCGACGTCGTACATAAAGTGGCGGAAGATTATCCGGGAATCCGCGTGGAAGACTGGTACATCGACATCATGACGGCGAATCTCATCAACGAAAATCTGCAGAAAGATTTTCAGGTCTTCGTACTGCCGAATCTCTACGGAGACATCATCACCGACGAAGCAGCCCAGATTCAGGGGGGAATGGGAACAGCCGGAAGCGCCAACATCGGAAATCAGTATGCGATGTTTGAGGCCGTTCACGGAAGCGCGCCGCGTATGGTGGAGGAAGGTATTCAGGACAGAGCCAATCCGGAAAGCCTCATGAAAGCGGCGGAACTCATGCTGAGACACATCGGATATGCGCAGAAAGCAGATCGTCTGAGAAAGGCAGTAGATACTGCGGCTGCAGATGAATCGCTGCGGATGACAGGTACGAAAGACGGCAGTTCCACCAATGATTTCACGGAGAAAGTGCTGAAAGCCCTTTAACTGAGAGAGACTGAGAGCGATAAAGCTGTCACATGCAGAAGGAGGAGCAGAAAAGTGTACTATAAAAATACGAGGGATGACATAGTATCGGGACTTCCGCTTGCGATCAATATTTTTATCAAGCTCAGAGAAGAAATCCTTCAGGGATCGCTGAAAAACGGCGAGAAGCTCACCGAACAGAAGATCTGCAATAAATATAATGTAAGCCGTACTCCTGTGAGAGAGGCGTTCCGCCTGCTGGAACAGGAAGGACTGATCGAGATGATTCCCAACCGCGGGGCCTTTGTGACGGGCTTCGCTGACCAGGATGTGGCCGATATGTATGAGATGAGAAAGGTGTACGAAGTTCTGGCTTTCGAATGGGCTGTGGAGCGGATCACGGATGAGGAACTGGAAGAGATTAAAAACGCTTACGAACTGATGGA
>JAHZHA010000022.1:30279-32285 GCA_019420525.1 Bacillota bacterium | reverse complement strand
CAGAGCAAAATACCCATTTTCATGAACTGATTTACAAAGCGTCTCACAACAGACTGCTGACACAGATACTCACGAGTTATCAGTACTATACGAAACAGTTCAAGGTTGGAAGTGAAATCAATTATGATCATATGGATGAGCTTCTGGAAGAACATTATGAAATACTTCAGTCACTGGAGACGAGAGATGCCAAACGCGGTATGGCAATTATCAAAAAACATCTGGAAGGTTCGAAAGAGAGAGCCGGATACGGCGGCTTCAGGAGTTACGAGATATAACTTTTCACATTTCCGGCGGTGATGCGATATGAAGAAATTAAACAGACAAGATACGGCAAAAGTTCTGGAATTGCTGGAAGAGACTTATCCGGATGCCGGATGTGCTCTAAATTTCTCTGACAATTTTCAGCTTCTGACTGCCGTGGCGCTGTCAGCGCAGACGACGGATAAGAAAGTGAATCAGGTGACAGAGAAGCTCTTTCAGCTGTGTCCTACCGCGGCGGATATGGCTCAGTTCGATGAAGGAGAATTGCAGGAAATTCTGAAGCCTATCGGAATGTACAAGTCAAAAGCGAAGAATACGATCGCAATGAGTCGTATTTTGACGGAAAAATACGGTGGAGAGGTGCCGGAAGATCAGGCTCTTCTGGAAGAACTTCCCGGCGTCGGGCGCAAGACTGCAAATGTAGTTCTTTCCGTGGGCTTCGGACATCCGAGAATTGCGGTGGATACACATGTCTTCCGGGTGTCTAATCGGATCGGACTGGTGGATGAGAAAGATGTCCTGTCCACGGAGAAAGCGCTGATGAAGGCAATTCCGGAGGACAGGTGGACGGTAAATCATCACAGGCTTATCTGGCACGGACGGATGCTGTGTACAGCTAGAAAGCCTCAGTGCGAAAAATGTCCTCTCCTGGGGATCTGCCTGCAGAAGAAGATCGGCAAATGACAGGAAGCCTGTCGTCAGAAAACAGACAGAAAATGAAAAAAGAATCAGGAAAAGGAAGAAGAGAATATGAAAGCAATGTCATTTTACGGGTGTGATACCGCAAAGCTGGCCGAAGAATACGGCACGCCGCTCTATGTGGTATCCGAGAATTTTATCAGAGAACGCTGCAGGGAAATGAGAGAGGATTTTCTGCAGAAATATGAAAATACGAAAGCAGTCTACGCCAGCAAAGCTCTTCAGGTGCTGGAGGTTCTCAGAATCGTGGCATCAGAAGGTCTGGGGCTGGACGTGGTGTCCGGAGGCGAGCTCTACGCTGCTCTGCAGGCGGGATTCGATCCGGCGCTCATCGAATTTCACGGCAACGCCAAAAGCGAGCAGGAACTGAGAGAAGCGTTGGAAGCTGGAGTCGGAACGATTGTGGTGGACAATCTTTCGGAACTCGTTCTGTTGGATGAACTGGCAGGCAAAGCAGGAAAAGTCCAGTCCGTTCTTCTGAGAGTCACACCGGGAGTCGACAGTCATACGCATGAATACATTTCCACGGGTCAGCTGGATTCAAAATTCGGCTTTGCGGTGGAAGAAATTCTGGACGGAGTGGCCGAGAAAGCCCAGAATTCACCGAATATCGATCTGAGAGGTTTCCATTATCACGTGGGTTCCCAGCTTCACGATAATTCCTCTCACGTGATGGCGACGGAGATCATACTGAACATGCTGGCCGAACTGAAAGAAAAAATCGGCTACGAAGCCAGAGAGATCAACTGCGGTGGTGGATTCGGCGTGCACTATGCCGGAGATCCCCAGAGGACGACAGTGTCGTATTTCATGGATCCCGTGATGGAAAAGATAAACGCTTTCTGTGAAGAGCATGGCCTCAGCAGACCGGCGGTGACTATCGAACCGGGCCGCTGGGTGACGGGAGAAGCAGGCATTACGATCTACGAGGTTTGTTCCGTCAAGACGAATGCTGCCGGACGCACGTATATCGGCGTTGACGGCGGTTTTCCGGATAATCCGCGAACCGCCCTTTATGATGCGAAATATGAAGTGGAAGCCGT
>JAHZHA010000022.1:0-30269 GCA_019420525.1 Bacillota bacterium | reverse complement strand
CACGATGCACCTTACGATCAGGTGGTGACTATCGCGGGCAAGTGCTGCGAATCCGGCGATATCGTCGCCTGGGATGTGGAGCTTCCGGAGTTGGAAAGAGGCGACCATATCGCCGTTCTGTGTACGGGAGCATACAACCACGCTATGGCCAGCAACTACAATAGGGTTCCGAAACCGGGTATGGTGATCATCCGGGACGGAGAACCCCGCCTCGCGGTAAAAAAAGAGACATATGCTGATATGATTCGTCTGGAGGTCTGATCTCCGGAGGGCAGACGGCTTTTGTACGGCAGTGAAATCGTAACGGAAAGATCTACTGTACAGCAGGAAAATAAAAAGACATCTGTATCTGTAAACGGAACGATACCGTTCACAGGTCAGATGTCTTTTTTAGCTACAGATTTCTGCCGCAGCACTTCTTGTACTTTTTACCGCTGCCGCACGGACATGGATCGTTTCTGCCAATTTTCGGTTCTTTTACGACTGTCTTGGAACGGCGGTAAGCTTTCGTGATTTCCTCTCTCTTTTCGTCGGTAAGGATGCTGTCCCATTCCGGAAGTGTATAGAGATAATCGGCTTTGGCGTCCAGCATATTGTAGTAAAGCTTCTCGAAATCGATGTCCAGTTCAAACGGCGTGTCTTCCGCCATCTCTTCCAGCGCTTCATTTGGTGTGACGAGGCTGTCGTTGATGCCGTCGAGAAATCCCATAAAGAGAGCTTTGTCGACACCCAGCTTTTCAGCCTGTTCGGCGATTGTGCCGCTCATCTTTACGGAAGGATCGGAAAGGATCGCCTGATAAATTTTGGTCTCTGCAGATGAATAATCTTCCCAGAACTTTCTGAAGCTTTCTTCCGTCTGATTTTCGTAAAGATCAACCCAATCCTGATATAATGCCATAGTTTTTTCTCCTTAAACTGATTCTGCCGGCAGAAAATCCGGAAGCGGAGAGCCGCCGGACTGCCGCATTCATTTTATCGCATTTAATACAATACCACAGGATTTGACACTTGTCATCAATATTGTTATTCTAAGATTCTGAAATGAGCGCGTGGAGAAAGAGAAGAACAAAAAAAGCGCGCGGGAGGATTATATCAGAATGGAAGAAAAGGAATACTTATTTCATGTGGTTCTGGTGGAGCCGGAGATTCCGCCCAACACCGGCAATATATCCAGAACGTGTGCGATTACCGGACTGAAACTGCATCTGGTGAAACCGCTGGGCTTTTCCATCGACGACAAGGCGGTGAAGCGTGCGGGACTCGATTACTGGAATCATCTTGATCTGGAAGTTCACGAAAACCTGGACGAATTTCTCGCAAAATACGGGGACAGGAAGCTTTATCTGGCCACGACTCACGGCGGCGTGCGCTACACGGATGTCAGTTATGAAAAAGGAGCATTTCTTCTCTTTGGAAAGGAGACCGCGGGACTTCCGAAAGATCTCATCGCACAGCATCCCGATACGGCGGTGCGCATTCCCATGGGAAACCATCCCGACCTGAGATCGCTGAATCTCTCAAACTCAGCAGCTGTTCTGATTTATGAGGCTCTGCGCCAGCACGATTTTCCAGGCCTGGTATAGAGAAAAATATTTTTTTATGCTATAATTTACAAGAGGACAGGCATGTGATGCGGTTCGTAGAGAAGGAACCGTTGTCTGTCCGTGTTTGTGTTATTTTATTCAGATTTAAAGTTATAAAGCTGCAGAATCAGATTTTTCTAAATGTTTCATACGGTTGTACAGTGCAAGAGGGCTAAATAATGGAACTAATTCTCGGCAATGATTTAAAAACGGAACAGACACAGAAACTGGTTCTGAGTACGGAGATGATTCAGTCTCTCAATCTTCTGCAGTTCACGAGCAATGAGCTGGCTGACTACATCGCCGAAAAAATGACCGACAATCCTCTTCTGGATTTCGGTGAAGAAGAATCGTCCGTCTACCATATGGTGGATGCCGATCGGATCATGAATCCGTCAGAAGAACCTACGGCAGACGAATATGACGGGTACGGCCGGGAGCCGTATCCGGATTTTTACGGAACGCCTGAGGAGTGGCAGCAGTACTCCGAATACGGTTCATGGGGAAGCGGAGAGTATATCTTTCCTTATCAAGGTTATGGAGATTCCGCTGGCCAGTCATATGAACTGAGTGTCAGCGATGAATTTACTCTGGAAGAAAATCTCCTGAATCAGGTGGATCTCAGCGAGGCACCGTACATGGTCCGGGCGACTGCGGCCTATATCGTTCAGACGCTGGATGAGAACGGATACCTGACATTTTCCGTGGAGGAAATCGCGCAGCAGCTCGATGTGTCGGAAGAACTCGTAGAGGAGGCCCGACATCTGCTGTGGACTTTCGATCCTCCGGGAGTGGGCGCGGCAGATCTTCAGGAATGCATGAAAATCCAGCTGAAGGCTATCGGTCGTCTGAATGACAGGATAAGTCTCATCATAGATGAACATCTTCCGGCTTTAGCGAAAGGCCGTTACACTGCAGTGGGACGGGCCGTTGGAATGACGCCCCGAGCGGTGAGCGAAACGGCCGAACTGATCCGTTCTCTGGAACCCAAGCCGGGACGCAGTTATGCTTCCTCCGAGGCTACCCGGTATATCGTACCGGACATAGCGGTGGAAAAGATCAACGGCAGATATTCCGTCACGGTCAACGGCCATACGGCTCCGCACCTCATCATCCGCAACGATTACAAGACGATGCTGCGCGATTCCGAACAGAATCCCGGCGTGGCGGATTTTCTGTCGGACAGGCTGAATTCGGCGGTCTGGCTTATCCGGAGCATCGATCAGCGCAGAAATACTCTCTACCGGATTGCGGAAGCGGTAACGGATTTTCAAAAAAATTTTTTTGAAAAGGGCAGAAGTTTTCTGAAACCCATGACGATGAAGCAGATCGCAGAGCGGACCGGGCTCCACGAATCCACGGTGAGCCGCGCGGTCAGCGGAAAATATATTCAGTGTCCTCAGGGCGTCTACGAGCTGAAATACTTTTTCTCCGGCGGATCGAGTTTTTCTGCGGAGAGCGGAGAAGCGGACTCGGCGACGTCAGAAGGACTCAAATCGATGATCGTTCAGCTGGTGGAGGCGGAAGACAGGACTTCACCGATGAGTGACCGACGGATCGCAGAGGCGATTCTCATCAAAGGAATCGTCATTTCGCGGCGCACAGTGGCAAAATACAGAGAGGAATTGGGAATTCCTTCTTCTTCTGACAGAAGAAGGGAAAAGGTAAAATAAAGGAAAGTGATTTCCGGGAGGACTCAATGAAAAAGACGATAAGAGATATCGATGTCAGAGAGAAGAGAGTGTTTGTAAGATGTGATTTTAACGTTCCTACTGACGGGGAAGGTAAGATCACGGACGACCGCAGAATCCGCGGAGCGCTGCCGACCATCGAATATCTGGCGGAAAATGGCGCAAAGATTATTCTGGCTTCACACATGGGAAGACCAAAGGGAAAGCCGGATCCGGCGTATTCTCTGAAAATAGTGGCCGACAGGCTTTCTGAACTCTTGGGCATGGAAGTGCTCTTCGTCAGTGAGCCGGAAGTGACGGGCCCTGAGACGAAAGCAGCGGCGGCAGCTCTGAAACCGGGTGAAATCATGCTCATCGAAAATGTGAGATACAGAGCGGAAGAGACGAAAAATGAAGAACCGTTTACCAAAGAGCTGGCAGAACTGGCAGAGATTTTCGTGAATGACGCTTTCGGTACGGCCCACAGGGCACACTGCTCCACGGCGGGGATCGCATCCTATCTTCCTGCAGTCAGCGGCTTTCTCATGGAAAAGGAAATCCGCTTTTTCGGAGATATGCTGGAAGCGCCGGAACGGCCGTTTACAGCCGTCATGGGCGGTGCGAAAGTCGGGGACAAGATTCCTCTTATCGATAATCTCCTGGAAAAAGTCGACCGGATCATCGTCGGAGGAGGCATGGCTTATACATTCCTTAAAGCGAAGGGATATGAGATCGGGACATCGCTTCTGGAAGAAGATAAGATCGGCCTGACGCTTGAACTGATGAAGAAGGCGGAAGAAAGAGGCATAGAATTTCTGCTTCCTGTCGACGTCGTATGTGCAGATGAATTCAAAAACGATTCGCCGCAGGGAGTATATCCTGCAGATGCCATGCCGGCTGACAAAATGGGTCTGGATATCGGACCGGAGACGAGAAAACTCTACAGAGATGCCGTGGTGAATTCAGCTATGGTAGTCTGGAACGGACCTATGGGCGTATTCGAAATGGAAAACTTTGCAGGTGGCACGCGGGCTATCGCTGAGGCGATGAATCAGTGCGAAGGTATCACCGTCGTGGGCGGAGGCGACAGTGCGGCAGCCGTCAGAGAATTCGGACTGGAAGAAAATATTTCTCATATTTCCACAGGCGGAGGCGCGTCCCTGGAATTCCTCGAAGGTAAAGAACTCCCGGGTGTAGCCTGCCTTATGGACTGATCTTCTGCGTCGGAGAGACGGGAGATCTGCGAAAGATACGGGGAATATGTTTCCCGGGAAAATATCATCGGTTTCACCGGAGAACAGAGGAGAAATGATATGAAGAGAAAACCGTTTATCGCGGCAAACTGGAAGATGAATAAGCTGGTGGAGGATTCCGTGGAATACGGGGAAACTCTCGTGGAAAAGCTGAAAGATGAAAATGTCGATCTGAAAAAGATCGATGTGGCTGTCTGTGTTCCGTATATTCATATGGCTGCTCTGAAAGTCATTTTCGTGCTGCGCAATATCAGCGTGGGTGCACAGAATATGCATTATGAGGAGAGCGGCGCATATACGGGAGAAATTTCACCTGCTATGCTGGAGGATATGGGCATCGAGTGCGTCATCATCGGTCATTCCGAGCGCCGGACGTATTTCGGCGAAACGGACGAAGCCTGCGCAAAAAAAGTGGCGGCAGCGCATGCTCATGGTATCCGGCCGATTCTCTGCGTGGGAGAATCGCTGGAACAGAGAGAGACAGGCGCGCATTTCGACACGGTGAAAGCACAGCTGTCCGGCAGCTTAGCAGGAATCGGCAGAGAGGAAGCGGCAGCCACGGTCATCGCCTATGAGCCTGTCTGGGCCATCGGCACCGGAAAGACGGCGACGGCTGAACAGGCCAACGAAATGGCTTCTTACATCCGTTCCGTCATGGGGGAATTATATGACGCAGAGACCGCGGAACGCGTGATTATTCAGTACGGAGGAAGTGTGAAGTCTTCCAATATTGCGGAACTTATGGCCATGAGTGACATCGATGGCGCTCTGGTGGGCGGTGCCGGACTGGATCCTGCAGAATTCGCCAAAATCGTTAATTTCGATCCGTCTGCGGTGGGAAAAGAACCGAAATAGCGGCGGAGTACAGAAGGAGGATTGCGCTATGAAATTCTGGACTGTGGTAGGTGCTGTTCTCGTGGCTCTGATCATTTTCAGTTTTCTTTAAGATATGACAGCGCTGCCGCGGGATAAACGGCAGCGCTTTTTCGTTTTACGGAGACTGCGTTATGAAAGGTATTCTGCAGAGCATAAGAAAACGGCCTTTGAATATCATTCTGATATTCATCGGTGCAATGCTGTATCTGATCAATAATCTGTTTCTGAAGGAGAATCTTCCCCGTACGATATCCTGGTTTTTTACCGGATATTTCAACGATCTGATCTGTCCGCTGATTTTCTTTTCCTATGCAAATATGCTGCTTCTGACAACGGGAAGAGAGTTGCAGCGATTGTTTTTTTTGCTGGCTGCAGCGGCAGGTGCAGGCTTTGTGTGGGAATTTATTGCACCGCTGCTGAAGCCCGGTTCGGTGACGGATCCGGCGGACATGCTCTGCTATTTTGCGGGAAGTATCGTTTACTGGTTTCTGCTGCAGTGCTGTCTGAGAAAAGGACAGGAGAAATGATATGAGTATAAAAGAACCCCAGGGATTCGGTGATTTCGCTCTGATCGTAGTACTCGTTGTGATCGGGGGAGTCATCATAAGCTTTTTATAGATATGAGCGCCTGCCTGCAGCGGTACGGCGCTTTTTTCGGACAGACGGAAGATATATGTATTTGTCCGTTTTGTCTGCAGTTTTTGTGATATAATGAAAACGGTATAATCTGTCATTGCGGCAGCAGCTTTTTACCTTCTGCCGGATGTCAAAATAGTGATTCATATTAATATATTTGGAGGTTAAAAATGTCTTACATTGAAGAAGTCATTGCGCGCGAGGTACTCGATTCCAGAGGCAATCCAACAGTAGAAGTAGAAGTTTATCTCGATGACGGCACTATCGGGCGCGCGATCGTTCCTTCCGGTGCGTCTACCGGCGCTTTTGAGGCGGTAGAGCTCAGAGACGGCGATGCGTCAAGATATCTCGGCAAAGGTGTGCTTCAGGCTGTAAGTAATGTAAACGATATTATCGCCGACGAAATCGTGGGCATGAATCCTTTCGATCAGCCGGCTCTCGATAAGCTTCTGATTGAACTGGATGGTACGCCAAATAAGGGCAGGCTGGGAGCCAACGCGATTCTCGGCGTTTCTCTGGCGGTAGCGCGGGCGGCTGCAGAATCTCTGGGACTTCCTATTTTCCAGTATATCGGAGGCGTAAACGGCAAGGTCCTTCCGGTACCGATGATGAATATTTTAAACGGCGGAAAGCATGCGGACAATAATGTCGATATTCAGGAATTCATGGTAATGCCGGTAGGAGCGAAGAATTTCCGTGAAGCTCTCAGAATGTGCGCCGAAATTTTCCACAATCTGAAGACGGTTCTCAAATCTAAAGGCATGAATACTGCGGTAGGCGATGAAGGCGGTTTCGCTCCAAATCTGGAATCCAATGCCGATGCCATTGCCAACATCGTGGAAGCTATTGAAAAAGCCGGATACGTACCGGGAGAAGACGTTAAAATCGCTCTGGACGTAGCAGCTACGGAAATCTACGATGCTGAAGAAAAGACGTACTTCCTGGCCGGCGAAGGCATTAAAAAGACGGCGGCTGAGATGGTAGACTATTATGCGGATCTCTGCGAAAAGTATCCGATCATTTCTATCGAGGACGGTTTGGCTGAAGAAGACTGGGAAGGATGGAAACTCCTTACCGAAAGACTGGGCAAAAAGATTCAGCTGGTGGGTGATGACCTCTTCGTAACGAATACCGAAAGACTGAAAAAAGGAATCGAAATGGGCGTAGCCAATGCGATTCTCATCAAGGTAAACCAGATCGGTACGCTGACGGAGACGATCGATGCCATCGAGATGGCAAAGGAAGCGGGATATACGGCAGTCGTTTCCCACAGATCCGGCGAATCAGAAGATACAACGATTGCAGATCTGGTAGTAGCTCTCAATGCCGGTCAGATCAAGACGGGCGCGCCGTCCAGAACCGACAGAGTGGCAAAATACAATCAGCTTCTCAGAATCGAAGAACTTCTCGACGAAACCGCAGAATACAGAGGTCTCGACAGCTTCTACAATCTCAGATAATGATTGAATACCGCATCTGAATGTGATATAATCTTAAAGATTTGTATCAGAAAGCACGGAAGGGCATTTTTTGCCTGTCAGATAAAAAGGAGGTTATCTGTATGAAACTCGTACTGATGATTCTGCTGCTGATCGCTTCCATCGTTCTGATCGCCAGCATTCTCTTCCAGTCCGGAAACAGCGCGGGCCTGTCCGGTTCCATCGGAGGCGGTGCGGAACAGCTTTTCGGAAAAAAGAAGAGCAGCGGTTATGAGGCAATTCTCAGCAGGATTACTGCAGGAGGCGCAGTGGTCTTTTTCATCTGCGCTGTTGCACTTACAGCAATTGAATAATTTTCCAGACGGGCAGAAAATCTTTCTGCCCGTTTTTTCAAATTTTTTTAAAAAGATTTCACGAAAAAAATATTCTCGGGATTTAAAATTAGATATGAATAAAAGCAGCTGCGCCGGCGGATACTATTCACTGCAGACGAAATGTATATTTTCGTATGACAGGAAAGGAGAACATCATGAAAAAAATACGTTTTGCAGCAGTCATGGCATTGATGGTCGCCGTCCTTCTGCTGCCTGCCTGTGGCAGTACGCCAAAGACAGACAGCAGTTCAGGAAGTAGTATGTCATCCGGCGAAGTGGATGGCGCAGGCAAAGACATGGCGGATGATGCGAAAAGCGCCGGAGATGACATGAAAGACGCAGCAGGTGATATGGCAGACGGCATGAAAGATGCGGCAGACGACATGGCGAACGGTGCAAAAGACGCGGGAAAGAGCGTAGCAGACGGCGCTGAAAATGCGGCAGATGATATGAAAGATGCGATGACGCCTGACAGTACGGATGACAGTACAAATGCTGCCAGAGGCACCGCAGGTACAAACCGATAAGATTTTACGGTATGTTCAGACGCCCGGGGAGAAGGAATCCTTGTCCGGAGGACGGATCCCCCGCGGCGCCTGTGACAGATGAGAGGATACATAAAGAGGAACAGGGTATGGGCAAAAAATATGCAGTCCGCAATGAGCTGAGTGAAGAAAGAAGACAAGAGATAAGAGATGAACTCCTCCGCGCCGCAGGCGATGAGACGATATTTCTCGTTTCGGAACAGGATATTCTCCAGCTGGTAAAGGCAGAGCCGGAAGAATTCGGATCAGTCCTCCATGAACTGGATGAAATGGAAAGAGAAGGAAAAATCGTAAAGAGCAAGAAAGGGCGCTATATGTTGCCGGAGGCATATGAACTCTTTGCCGGAAAGTTGAGAGGGCATCGCAGGGGGGTTGCATTTGTAACTCCGGATATCGGCGGAGAGGACGTATATATTCCACGGTCTTTTACGGCGTATGCTTTGGACGGCGACAGAGTGCTGTTCCGTCTCTGCCCTGAGACACGAGGCGGAAAAAGGGCGGGAAAGATCGAAAAGATCCTCTCACGCGGTGTGACATCCGCATCCGGCACATATGAAGCCGGGAAAAATTACGGTCTCGTTCGGACGGACAGCAGATATCTGCCGGATATTTATGTGGAAGGCGACGATACCGGAGAAGCGGTGACGGGAGACAAGGTGCATGTCAGAATCACACAATATCCTGATGGTGTTTCCGGAACGAAAGGCGTCATCACCGAAATTTACGGAAAGGCGGGCGATACAGCGGCAGAGACAGAAGCTGTCATGCAGCGCTTCGATGTGAGGACGGAATTTCCAGAGGAAGTGATGGCAGAGGCGTCGTCGGCTCCGCAGAAAGTCACGGAAGAGGAGTGGCAGGGACGAGTCGATCTGCGGGAGAAAGCCATTGTCACCATCGACGGTGAGGATGCCAGAGATTTCGACGATGCGGTACGCGCGGAGAAGACAAAAGACGGGGGTTACCGGCTCTACGTCAGTATCGCCGATGTAGCCGAGTATGTGAAAGAAGGATCAGCTTTGGACAAAGAAGCTCTGAACAGAGGGTGCAGTGTCTATTTCCCTGACCGCGTCTGCCCTATGCTGCCCCGAGAACTCTCCAACGGCATATGCAGCCTGAACGAAGGGGAGGACCGGCTGACTCTCACGGCGGAGATGGAGATCAGCAGAACAGGCGAGGTTACTTCTTACCGCATTTATGAGAGTGTGATCCGCTCGGCGGCGAGACTCGTCTATACCGACGTGTCAGATCTTCTGGAGATGACGGAGCCGGAAGTGCCGGAAAATCCCGAAAGACAGAAGAGACTGGAAAATCTGAGAGAAAAATACAGAGAACTTCTGCCGATGATATGCGATATGCGGGATCTGGCGGAGATTCTCTCCGAAAAGAGGTACCGGGAAGGAAGTATCGATTTTGACGTCACGGAGACGCACATCACGCTGGATGAAGAGGGAAATGTCGCATCTCTGGAACCGGCCGAACGGCGCGTGGCAAACAAAATGATTGAGGAATTCATGCTGACGGCAAACCGCGTGGTGGCGGAACACTGTTACTGGATGGAGATTCCGTTTGTGTACCGCGTTCACGACAAGCCGGACCAGATGAAAATGGAAGAACTGAAACATTTCGCCGGAACGTTGGGATTATTGCTGAAAGGTTCCTGCGGTAACGTTCATCCGAAATCCATCTGTGATCTGCTTCAGCAGGCCAAAGGCAGCGACAGCGAGAACGTCATCAGCAGAGTGGCGCTGCGCTCTATGAAGAAAGCAGTCTATGATACAGAGTGCGGAGGTCATTTCGGCCTGGGCTTCCGGTATTACTGTCATTTCACGTCTCCGATCCGCCGTTATCCGGATCTGATGGTTCACCGGATTCTCAAAGACACCCTTCACGGCACGCTCGACGAAGGCCGGATGCACCGCCTGAAAAAACTCACGGAAGATGCAGCCGCAGTCTCTTCCGCCAGGGAACGGGCTGCCGTGGATGCGGAGCGTGCCGTAGAAAAAAAACTCCGGGCGGTATATATGAGCCGTTTCACGGGGTGTAGATTTGACGGAATTATCAGCGGAGTGGCAGCAGCAGGATTCTTCGTGGAACTGGAGAATACAGCGGAAGGATATGTCCCTGCGGAGACACTTCTCGACGATTATTATATTTTCGATGAAAAAAATTACCGCATGATCGGTGAACGGACACGCCGGATTTTCGCCGTGGGAGATCGGGTTTCCGTAGAGGTGGACAAAGTCAGCATCGTTACGGATGAAATCGACCTGCGTCTCATATCCGACGAAGAAATAGCGGAACGGACAGAACGGCGCGTGAAGAATGCCGGCGGCAGGCGGAAGAGAGAAAGTTCTTCCCGGGAAAAGCGCCGGAGCGGAAAAGAAAGAAAGAGCGCCGGAAGGGAAAGAGAAGACCGAAAAGGAACGGTCCGCAGAGAGAGGAAAGTGAGAGATGCCGCTGAAAGCGGAGATAGCTCCGCCAGAGAGGAAAAGCGGAGAAGCGGAAAGAAATCTTCTCCGGGTAAATCGAAGCGGCATCGGAGCGGCCGAACGGTGAAGAAGAGCAGAATGCACAGAGGGTAGAGAAAGAAAAAGAAAAGGGAACGACAGAGACGTATCAAATCAGGAGTATGAAACAAAAAAGAGAGCGTTACGGAGGATTTTTGAAATCTTCCGCTATGCTCTCTTTCTGTTTTGCACGATAATGGATGATGTGATTTGTTGTATTGATTATTATTATATTAAGTAGTAAAAAAATTAGATGAGTCCCAGAATCAGAATCACCGCGATGAGTACGGGCAGAACAAAAGTGACGTAACCTCTGATCCAGTTCGGAACTTTTGCACCTTCGCCTGTGTTTGCCTCTTTCTGATAATTCTTGAATCCCCAGCCGACTCTGGATACGCAGAACAGCAGGTAGATCAGTGAACCCAGCGGCAGCAGGATATTGCTGACAGCGAAGTCTTCCATATCCTGAATATTTTTGCCTGCGATGGTAAAGTCACTCCAGACGTTAAAGCCCAGAACGCATGGCATGGAGAGGAATGCCAGAAGAATACCGTTGATCAGACATGCCTTTCCGCGGCTCATGTTCCACTTGTCCATGAAGCATGCGATGATATTTTCGAATACAGCCAGTACTGTGGACAGGGAAGCAAATGCCATAAACAGGAAGAAGAGCGCTCCCCAGAAGCGTCCGCCGCCCATAGCGTTGAATACGTTAGGCAGTGTGACGAAAATCAGGGAAGGACCCTGGTCCGGATTGACATCGAAAGCGAAGCATGCCGGGAAGATGATCAGTCCCGATACAATCGCTACGAATGTGTCAAGTGCGGCGATTCGGCCGGCTTCACCCAGCAGGGCGCGGTCTTTGTTCATGTAACTTCCGAAGATGAGCATGGCGCCGATACCGAGGCTCATGGTGAAGAAGCTCTGATTCATGGCTGCCACCAGAGTATTGAAGACACCGTAATCCACCATTTTTCCGAAATCGGGCTTGAGATAGAACTCGAGGCCTTCCATGGCGCCGTCGAGAGTGACACTGCGGACCGCCAGCAGGACGATCAGAAGAAGCAGTGCAACCATCATGACCTTTGAAATTCTTTCGAGGCCTTTCTGAAGCCCGAGGGAACAGACGAGAAAACCGAAAATTACGGTGAAGAGAGCCCATCCGCCCATCTCCAGAGGATTGGCCAGCATGTCATTGAATACCTGGCCGACTCCGGCGGTATCCAGACCGGCAAAATCATTTTTTATGAATTTTACCATATAGCTGAGCATCCAGCCGGCCACCGTGGTGTAGAACATCATCAGCAGGTAGTTTCCGGCTAAAGCGAAACCGCCGTGAATATGCCATTTCTGACCCGGCTTTTCCAGTTCGTTATATGCGCTGATCGTACTTTTGCGGCTGGCACGACCGATGGCCAGTTCCATGGTGAGAACCGGAACGGCTACGATAACCAGAAAGATCAGGTAGAAAAGTACGAATACGCCGCCGCCGTAATTTCCGGCGATATACGGGAAACGCCAGACGTTTCCGATACCGATGGCACAGCCGGCAGCGATCAGGAGAAAACCAAGTCTCGATTTAAAACTTTCTCTTTTCATAAAATCCTCACTTGCTTTCGTATATCCAGCGTGCAACAGAAACTATTATATAGCTTTCATAGCTTGAGCACAATAGTTAAGAAAGAGGAAAAGTTCTTTCGGCGTTCTGCGGAGGATTTTCGCATCTTTCATTCTTTTCCGCGGAGAAAAGACAGAAGATCAGACCAGACTTCGCTGGAGCCGTTTTCGTTGAGGATTTCGTGACGGAGATTTTCGTAGAGTTTCCATGTGACAGAAGCGTATCCGGCATCCCGCATGTAGCTGATCGATTTTTCAAAGTGAGGTACGTCCACGAGACATACATCGTCTCCACCCGAAGCAAAGTGAACGGGGAGAGAAGGATGGTCCGTCTGCCAGCCGTCTCTGCTGTATACGTCGAGCATCAGGCCGAGAAGCGCCTCATAACCGTCCAGGGTAAACGTAAATCCGCAGAGAGCGTCCATCTCGTAGGCCCTTACCACGGATTCTCTGGAACAGATCCAGCTGAATGCCGACCCGGAATTTCTGTCTTCAGAGCGTGGAGCGGCCAGCCGATCGATGAGCAGACTGACATGACGACTGCCACGGAAGAAGCGGATGAACTTCGTCAGCAGCAGAGCCGTACGGACGCCGTGACGGAAAGACGGCGAGCCGATGAGAGTGAGCGTATCGATTTCATTGTCGAAGCGTTTCGCATAAGACCGGGCCACCAGAGAACCCATGCTGTGTCCCATGAGATGGACGGGCAGACCGGGCCAGCGGAATCTGGCGTATTGCGTGACGGCTTCCGCGTCCTGCACCAGACCGGTGAAGCCCGCACCGTAGAGGTAACCGAGGTCTGCGGTGCTTTTGACACTTCTGCCGTGTCCTCTGTGATCATGGATGATACAGATATACCCGTTTGAAGAAAGAAATTCCATGAAACGGATATATCGTTCTTTGTGTTCCGACATACCGTGAATCAGCTGTACGATACCGGAGGTTTCCGTCCGGGGATCGGGAAGCACGGACAGGACACTGAGATTCAACCCGTCACAGGGTGATTTAATGGAAATATGTTCTCGTTTCATAATATTATTCCTCCGTACTACCGCAGCGATTCCGGATCTGCCAGGGTGTGTTCCGGATGACGGCCCCGGAGATAGTCGGAGAAATCTCTGTTGTGAATGCGGACAAAGGCCATGCTCACATTTTCTTCATGGCCGGGCCAGATCATATAATCATCTGTCAGCAGCGGATCGAGCTTTTTTATGGTGTTTTCCATGTCATCTGCGGACCCGCTTTCGAATACGACGTATCCCGTGTCGGTGGGAAACAGGGTGTCGCCCGAAAAGAAAAAGCGGGACCCGGGGCATAGAAAAGAGATGCTGCCGGAAGTGTGGCCCGGTGTCTCTACGACGCTGAAATTTTCCTCTCCAAGCGTCAGGATATCTCCTTCTTTCAGAAAACCGTCGACGGTACCCCTGTATCGTCTGGCGTCCCGCCGGTTCATGAAGACGCCCGCACCGAGTCTTTCCCGCAGCTCCTCGCATGCGCCGGTATGATCTTCATGATAATGCGTGGCGAGGATTCCTTTTACCTGAAAGCGCCTTCTGACGGCGATGTCGGCGATTTTTCCGGCTTCATATCCCGGATCGATGATATATGCTTCGCCTCCGTCGCGGTCGTACAGAATATAGCAGTTATTTTCCAGTTCTCCGAATATTTTGCGTATGACTTCCATGTTTTTTCCGTTCTCCTGTTCGTCTGAGCCGCATCATTTCGCATCTGCGGCAGCAGAATCTTTTTTCTCCGGGCGCGCCGGATCTGTGTAGACTGTCCGGTTGTTCGTAAAAATGACGAATCCCGGCTTTGCGCCGTTTGGCTTTTTCACATATTTCACTTTCACGTAGTCCACCGGTACGTTGCCGGAAAGTCTGGCCTTGCTGTGAAAAGCGGCGACGGACGCCGTCTCGAAAATTTCCTCTTCTGTGGGTTCGGCGCCCTCCGTGAAGAGAATCACGTGAGAGCCGGGGATGTCTTTCGTATGCATCCAGATGTCGCGGGAGGACGCCGTCCGGAAGGTGAGAATATCATTTTCTCTGTTGTTTCTGCCCACCAGAATTCTTTTCCCGGAGGAAGTGAAATATTCCAGCGGCTGTATTTTCTGCTTCTTCGTCTTTTCTCTTGTGCTGCGGCGCTTCAGAATGCCGTTTTCCACGAGTTCCGCCCGGATATCATCGAGATCCGGTATTTTTTCGGCATTGTCGATAAAAGTGAGAACCGAATCGAGATAGCCGATTTCTTTTTCCGTCTCTTCAAGCTGTATTTTCTTTTCGATGACCGCCGTCTTCGACTTGGCGTATTTTTTGAAATAGCGCTGGGCGTTTTTCGCGGCGGAATACCGGGCGTCGAGAGGAATCGTCATCATCTCGCCCGTGTAGTAATTGAGCACTTCCGCGGAAGTACGGCCGTCCTGAACGGTGTGGAGACTGGCTGTGAGAAGTTCTCCGTAGAGCCGGTAATCTTCCGAATTTTCCGCTTTCAGAAGATCTTCCAGGAGGCGCTGTTTTTTCAGGCCCAGCTTGTCCAGGCCCGCTGACACGACTTTTCTCATGTCCTGGGCTTTCTGGCGGATGCGGCTGCTGGAGGCTCTGCCCTCGAAATACTGTCCGCATGCTCGGCTGACCGTGGGGTAAGATACGGAACGGTAATGTTCCCCGAGAGCTTTCATCTCCACAGCGTGGAATTCTACAGGTGCTCCTTCTTCGTCGAGATAGACTTTCGGCTGAAAAATTCCGTCAGAGACGTCGGAGACGATGCGCATCAGCTGGTTGTAAGAAGCGGAAAGCGGATCTTCACCGGACTCCGCAGCGCGGAACATGATTTCCGACGCCATGACGGGGCTGATGCCCGATATCGCCCGGAGAAGCGCCTTTTCCGGATTGTCGGCAAAACCGGCTGCGGATACGGCTTCTTCGTATTTTTCCCGGGTCAGTCCGAAATATGAAATTTTTCCCTGAGACGGCGGCGCGATATAAAGCAGTCCCGGAAGCGTCTGGCGGTAGCGGTTGACGTCCAGGGAGATGCGCTTGATGCAGTCCAGGATTTTTCCGCTTTCGATGTCCACCAGAAGAATATTGCTGTGACGTCCCATGATTTCGATGATGAGACGGTGTTTTACCTGAAAACCCAGTTCATTTGTGGCGTCGGTACAGATTTCGACGATCCGGTCAGAGCCGACCTGCCGGATTTCCCGGATGCGGGCGCTCTGAAGATGTTTTCTAAGCAGCATGCAGAATCCCGGAGGACTCTGGGGATTGTCGCTCTTTTCCTCTGTGAGATAGATGCCGGCGTGATTCGTATTGGCGGAGAGATAGAGCCGGTATTTTTCTCCGCCGCAGTGTATTGCGATGAATAGTTCGTCTGACGACGGCTGGTAGATTTTATCGATTTTTCCGCCTGTCAGCCTGTCCTTCAGTTCCTTTGTGACTGCTGTCGTCACAATTCCGTCAAATGCCATAGCGGCTGAACCTCCGATGTATCATTATCATATGATTTCAAGTGTTGAAAACGCCCGTTCTGCGTTATATAATATATAAGAATATCTGAAAGAATTGTATTCCGGATGAAGCCGGGAGAGATCTGCAGAATTTATTTCGGCATGATATAACAGATTATTAAAGCAGAACCGCAAATGAATCATACCATATTTCAGTGGAAAAGTAATCGGAAATCTTCAAATACCGGCATGACATTCCGGAAGGAAAAGAGACGGAGCATCGTTGCGCCCAGGCGGCATCCGATGCTTTTCTGAATTTATGCGGAGGTTTTGAAAGCGGAGAAGCGTACTTCCGGAAAATACAGAAGACGAAAATCGGCGCCCGTGCGGCGGGGAGGACAGCAGATGGTTAGAAGCATGACCGGATTCGGACGAAGCGAGTATTCGGACGAAAAACGGAACATCACAGTGGAGATAAAATCGGTGAATCACAGGTACAGCGATGTCAATGTGAGGATTCCGCGGCGTTATTCCTTTGCCGAGGAAGCGGTGCGCAGCGCCGTCAAATCGTCAGTCCGCAGAGGCAAGGTGGAGGTATCCGTGTCGGTGGAAAACATCGGCGACGAGGATGTCGACATACGCCTGAATGCGGCGGTGGCAGGCAGATATCTCGAAAAGATCCGCGAACTGAAAGAGACTTTCGGAATCGAAGGAAGCGTGTCTCTGGAATATCTCGCATCGCTGCCGGATGTTATGAAATCGGCGCCCGATGTCGAAAATGAAGATGAGATCACCGGCATTCTGGTGTCTGCTGCATCCCAGGCGGCGGAAAGACATGCGCAGATGCGCCTCGTCGAGGGAGAAAAGCTGGCGGAGGATATTCTCATGCGCGCAGATCTCATCGAGAGACTCGTCGGCGAAATCGAAAAGCGCTCGCCGGGAGTCGTGAAGGATTATACGGAAAAGCTGCGGACGAGGATTACGGAGATGACAGAGGGCATGGCTGTGGCTGCGGAAGAACGCATTCTGCTGGAGGCCGCCGTATTTGCTGACAAGATCAATGTCACGGAGGAAATCGTCCGTCTGGGAAGCCATATCAGCCAGCTGAGAAAAATCGTGCGGGAAAGTCCGCAGTCAGAGGGCAAAAAGCTGGATTTTCTGGTTCAGGAGATGAATCGGGAAGCGAATACGATCGGTTCCAAGGCAAATGATCTGGAAATCACGAATAACGTTCTGGAAATCAAAAGTGAAATCGAAAAAATAAGAGAACAGGTTCAGAATATAGAGTAGGAGAGATCAGATGACAGCGGGGAGATTATTTATTATTTCAGGTCCTTCTGCGGTGGGAAAAGGCACCATTGTAAAACGGATCACGGATTCAGATGAGAACATCCGGGTATCGGTGTCGGCGACGACGAGAGATCCGAGAGAGGGTGAGACAGAAGGCGTCAGCTATTATTTCATGACGGACGGAGAATTCCAGAAGTCGGTGAAGGAAGGCGGTTTTCTGGAACATGCCAGCGTTCACGGCCACTATTACGGAACGCCGAAAGCGCCCGTCATGTCTCAGCTTGAAGAGGGACATGACGTGATTCTCGAGATCGACGTTCAGGGCGCCATGCAGGTGAAAGAGAGCTGTCCGGAAGGAGTTTTCATCTTTATCCTGCCGCCGTCTCTGGATGAGCTTCGCAGCAGAATCCTGCACCGGGGCACAGAATCTCAGGAGGATATCGAGATACGGATGAATGCCGCGGAAAAGGAACTGGAATATCTTCCGCATTATGATTACTGCGTGGTCAATGAAGACCTGGACAAAGCGGTGGAATCCGTGAAAAAGATTATGGAGACGGTGCATTGGAAAGTCGACGATGCAGCCGGTATTTTGAAAAGAATTAAGGGGGAAAAATAAATGTTATATCCATCTATCAATGATCTGAGAAAAAAAGCGGACAGCAAGTACACTCTGGTATCTCTGGCGGCCAAGAGGGCGAGAGATCTCATCGACGGAATGCCTCCTCTCGTGGATATTCCGGTGGATAAGCCCGTATCGGTGGCAACGACGGAAATCGCAGAGGACAAAATCACTTACAGCAGATCAAAGGAACTGGAAGCCGTCATTCTGGAAGGTGACCACGAATACGATGAGGAATAGAACGAAATGAGCAGAAATATAGTCGTAGGTGTCACCGGAGGGATCGCCTGCTATAAGGCGGCCGATCTGGTAAGCCGGCTGAAAAAGGAAGACATCGAAATCGACGTCATCATGACGAAAAACGCCTGTGAGTTCGTCAGCCCGCTGACATTCCGGACTCTGTCGAAGAATCCGGTAGTCACAGATACTTTCGCAACTCCGGAGGCGTGGAAAGTGGGGCACGTGGCTCTAGCGGAGAAGGCCGACATTATGCTGATCGCTCCTGCCACCGCCAATATCATCGGAAAAGTGGCATCAGGAATCGCCGACGACATGCTGACGACGACGATTATGGCGTCGAAGGCGAAAATCGTGTTTGCACCTGCCATGAACGTCAATATGTATGAAAATCCCATCCTTCAGGAGAACATCGAAAAACTGAAGTCGTACGGATATTATTTCATCGAACCGGGTTCCGGAATGCTGGCCTGCGGCTACGAAGGCAAAGGCCGGATGGCTGAACCGGCTGAAATCGTGAAATACGTTCTGCCGCTGCTGGAGAAAACGGAAAAAGAAGAAAAGCAGGCGGAGAGAGAAGCGGATTTTGCGGGAAAGAAAATTCTGGTGACGGCAGGACCTACCGTGGAACACATCGATCCCGTGCGCTATATCAGCAATCGTTCTTCCGGCCGCATGGGGTTTGCCGTGGCGGAAGCGGCCAGAAGCAGAGGTGCAGAAGTCACACTGGTTTCGGGTCCCGTAACTCTCGAATGCAGCCCTGATATCCGGCGCATCGATGTCACGACGACGAAAGAAATGCTGGCGGCCTGCGAAGAAGCTTTTGAAGATGCGGATGCCGTCATCAAAGCGGCAGCGCCCGCTGACTTTTATGTGGTCAATGCCTCAGAGCACAAAATGAAAAAAAGAGACGGCGATATTCATATCGAGCTGGCGGAAAATCCCGATATTCTGAAAACTCTGGGAGAAAAGAAAGGAAGCCGGATTCTCGTCGGTTTTGCCGCGGAGACGCGCAATCTGGAAGAATACGCAAAGGAAAAAATCGGGAAGAAAAATCTCGATATGATCGTGGCCAATGACGTATCTGCACCTGGCGCAGGCTTCGATGTGGACACGAATATCATCACCATCATCACTCCGGACGGAGAAAAGACTTCATACGGCAAGATGACGAAGCGGGAAGCCGCAGATGTCATCCTCGATCGCGTTCTGGAAATCGGACGCGGCCGCAGATAAAGAGAACAGCGAACACTTGCCCGTCCCGGGCCGTGAAGGAAACAACCTTGCGGCCCGGGACTTTTTTATGTGAAATTGTGTCTTTGGAAAAAAGACGGGTCAGAAATACGAAAAAACAAAATGGAAAATATTTACAAATACCGGTCGAAAGCGTATAATAACTGTAAAATATATGAAGGAGTTCTGTAATATGGAAAATCATCAGCGTCGGAAATGGAACAGAGAACTGGGAGAAGCCGGGGAAAGACGAGCAGCCGCTTATCTGGAAGGCAGAGGCTTCGGGATTTGCTGTAGAAATTACAGATGTCGCTACGGAGAAATCGATATCATCGCACGAGAGCCGGAGAGCGGGATTCTGTGCTTTGTGGAGGTGAAGACACGATCCGGTCTGAATAAGGGACGCCCCTGTGAGGCTGTGACACCTGCGAAACTCCGCTGCCTGAGGCGGACGGCACAGCATTATCTGTCGGAATACCGTCCGGTCTGCAGCGGAATTCGTCTGGATGCGGCGGAAGTTCTGTATCTCAGAGACAAATTTTACATCCGATATACGGAGAATATTACAGGATAGGCGGTATTTTTCGATATTTCTGAAGAATATTCCGCGCATTGCGGGTAATGATACGGGAGGAAATGCAGTGTATTCGAGATTTGTGTGCGGCACCCCGGTGGGTCTGTCCGCAGAAAAAGTTTTTGTGGAATCCGATGTGACATTCGGATTTCCTTCTTTCCATATCGTGGGGCTGGCGGATACCGCCATCCGAGAGTCAAAAGAGCGCGTGCGGTCGGCCGTCAGTCATTCTGGCTTTTCCTTTCCTCAGGAACGTGTCACCGTCAACCTTTCTCCGGCGGATCTGCGGAAAGAAGGCACCCATTTCGATCTTCCGGTGGCTCTCGGCATATTGACATCTGCAGGAAGGCTAAGTCTTTCCGAAGCGTGGCGAGGCGAAGACTGGGCCTGTGCGGGTGAGCTGGCCCTGGACGGACGTCTCCTTGGCATCCGAGGATTGTTGCCGGTGCTTCTGGGTCTGAAAGAGACGGGAATCCGCAGGTTTCTTCTGCCGGCGGAAAATCTGGAAGAGGCCCGGGCAGTGCCGGAGATCCTGCTGTATCCGGCGGAAAATCTGCAGCAGGCGGCAGATCACGTCAGCGGAAAACACAGGATACGGGAAGTGCGCAGTGACGGCGAAGCGTACCTGAAAAAAATGAAGGAACGTGAGGTGCCGGGGTTTGAAAATCCGGACTATTCGGAGGTAGAGGGACAGGAGACGGCGAAGAGGGCACTTCAGATCGCAGCCGCAGCGATGCACAACATTCTCATGACAGGCCCGCCGGGATCGGGGAAATCGATGCTCGCCCGGAGGCTGCCGGGAATTCTGCCGCCGCTATCGTACGATGAAATGATAGAGATTACGAAAATTTACAGCGTCAGCGGCCTGCTGGATCCAGCAAAACCGCTGATGACATCGCGGCCTTTCCGCAGCCCTGATACGAAAATCACTCCTGCTGCGCTGGCGGGAGGAGGCAGGCGGCCCGTACCCGGAGAAATATCTCTGGCGCATCTGGGCGTTCTCTTTCTCGATGAAGTACCTGAGTTTTCCAGAACAGCGCTGGAGACACTGCGGGGACCTATGGAGGAAGAAAAGGTATCGATTTCCAGGACGGGAGGAAGGTATATTTTTCCGGCCAAATTTCTTACAGCGGCGGCTATGAATCCATGTCCCTGTGGCTATGCCTCCGATCCTGAGAGAGAATGCACATGCAGCGAATATCAGATCCGCAGCTACCGGGCGCGGCTTTCCGGCCCGTTTCTCGACCGGATTGATCTCTTCGTCTGTGTGAATCCGGCACAGCGGAGAGGGGAACGGGAGGAAAAGGAAGAAGTCTCGTCGGCGCAATTGAGAGAAGGCGTTATGAGAGCGAGAGAGATTCAGAATGAAAGATTCCGGGAAGAGAAGATAAATTACAATTCGCAGATGACACAGCGCCATCTGAAAAAATACTGCCGGCTGGACGTGGAGACAGAATTTCTGCTGAATCAGGCCTGTGAATCGTTGAGACTCAGCCGGCGCGGCTGCAGCCGGATTCTGCGGGTGGCCCGCACCATCGCCGACATCGAAGGAGCGGATGACATCGATTTCGGACATCTGGCAGAAGCTGTCGCTTATAAGGAGATAAAAATCAGATAGAGGAAATAGAAGATAGACAAGAGGCAAAACGGATGAAAGAAATCTATATCGATGACAGCGCTTATCCGGAGCTGCTGCGTCATATTGCGGACCCGCCAGCTGTCCTGTACGCGATAGGAGATACCGGCCTTCTTTCCGCAAAATGCGTGGCTGTGGTGGGAGCGAGAAAAGCGTCACCTTACGGAAAATGGGTATCCTATAATATCGGGAGACGTCTGGCGGAATATGGCATCGTCACCGTCAGCGGCATGGCATTCGGCTGCGACTCGGAAGCGCATCGGGGCGCTCTGGAAGCCGGTGGAGGTACGGTGGCTGTCATGGGATGCGGAGCCGATATCTGCTATCCTGCATCGAATGTAGCTCTGAGGAGAAAGATCGCGGAAAAAGGTCTGATTCTGTCCGAATACCCGCCGGGAACGCCTCCGCGCCCCTATACCTTCCCTCGCCGCAACCGGATTATCAGCGGCATTTCAGAGGCTGTGGCTGTAGCGGAGGCAGGTCTGGCCAGCGGATCTCTGATCACGGCGGCCTGCGCTGCGGAACAGGGAAGAACACTCTTCGCCGTTCCGGGAAATATATCTGCCTCCGGCAGCATAGGATGCAATAAACTGATACAGGACGGCGCCTTCCCGGTGGCTTTTATCGAGGATATCATCACCGGGGTAGGGGTACCGCTTTCGGCAGACCGGGAGGATGAGACCGTGCGTCTTGGAAAGGATGAAAAGATCATTTACGATATTCTGAAAAACAGCGGAGAGGTGACATCAGATTTTCTCTCCAAAAGGTTGAACAGGAGCGTTTCCGAGGTCAATGCTCTGGTGAGTGTCATGGAGATAAAAGGCTTCCTGACGACTTCGGCCGGGAAAATTTTTATTGCAAAGTAATATGAATAACAATATAATTTGAATTTATAGGACAGTTTTTTAGAATTGAAGGTTTTATATATATGAAAGGAAAAGCTTTAGTCATAGTGGAATCACCGTCGAAAGCCAAGACGATCGGAAAGATTCTCGGAAGCAGGTACAAAGTCATCGCTTCTGTGGGACACGTGCGCGATCTTCCGAAGAGCAAGCTGGGCATCGATATCGAGCATAATTTTGAGCCCCAGTATATTTCCATCCGCGGCAAGGGCGATGTGATCAAGATGCTCAAAAAAGAGGCGAAAGCAGCTTCCAAAGTCTATCTCGCAACCGACCCGGACCGCGAGGGGGAAGCGATTTCGTGGCATATCGCGTATCTTCTCGGCATCGATGAAGATGCGGTATGCCGTGTGGAATTCAATGAAATCACGAAAAACGCGGTAAAAGAAGCCGTGAAAAAACCGCGGAAAATCGACCGCAGACTGGTGGACGCACAGCAGGCGCGGCGTGTTCTCGACCGGCTGGTAGGCTATCAGATCAGTCCGCTTCTCTGGCGGAAGATCCGCAGAGGACTCAGCGCAGGAAGAGTGCAGTCCGCTGCGCTGAAGATTCTCTGCGACAGAGAGCGTGAAATTCAGGCATTCGTTCCGGAAGAATACTGGACGGTCAGCGCTTCTTTTGAAAAATCCCGTAAAAAGTTTCAGGCGAAGCTCCTGGAATATGAGGGCAAAAAAATCCGCCCTTCCACAAAGGAGGAGACGGACGCTGTCCTGGAGGCTCTGGAAAGCGGCGCATATACGGTAACCCGTGTGGAGGAAAAAGAGCGGATGAAGAAACCGCTGCCGCCGTTCACTACCAGCAGCATGCAGCAGGAAGCGTCGACAAAGCTCAATTTCAACACGAAAAAGACGATGATGATCGCCCAGCAGCTCTATGAAGGTGTCGACATCAAAGGACTGGGTACCACGGGTCTCGTGACGTATATCCGTACGGACAGCGTGAGAATATCCGACGTGGCCAGAGAAGCGGCGAAAAATATGATTCTCGCCGATTACGGTCCGGAATATCTGGGAACAAACGTATATACAAATAAGAAAAAAGACGTTCAGGACGCCCATGAAGCGATCCGTCCCGGCAATCCGGAGCTGAAACCTGATGATATCAAAGATTCTCTGACGAAAGACCAGTATAACCTCTATCGTCTGATCTGGTGCAGATTCACCGCCAGCCAGATGTCAAACGCGGTCTTCGATGCGGTGAGTGCAGATATCGTAAACAACGGGTACCTCTTCCGCGCTACCGGTTCAAAACTGAAATTTGACGGTGATCTGGCGGTCTACAACAACACTTCGGAGGACGAGAAGAATCAACTGCTTCCTCCTCTGGAAAAAGGCGAAGAACTGAAGCTCATCGATCTGAAGGGAGAACAGCACTTCACGCAGCCGCCTTCCCGTTATACGGAAGCTTCGCTGGTCAAAGATCTCGAAGAAAAAAATATCGGACGTCCGAGTACTTACGCGCCGATCGTGGGAACGCTGGCAGAACGCAAATACGTGACAAGAGAGAAGAAAATGCTGGTTCCGACGGAGCTGGGCCTTCTGGTCACCGAACTGATGGAGACTTACTTCAAAGATATCGTCGATGTGGGTTTCACCGCGGAAATGGAAGACCGCCTGGACGATGTGGAAGTAAAAAATATCGACTGGCATTCCGTCATCAGCGATTTCTATACGGGATTTGAAAAAGACCTGAAAGTGGCAGACGAATCCATCGAAAAGATGGTCATCGAAGACGAACCGACAGGAGAAAACTGTCCGAACTGCGGCCGTCCGCTGGTGATCAAACACGGCCGCTTCGGCGAATTCATCGCCTGTTCCGGCTATCCGGAATGCAGGACGACGATGACGATTCAGAAAAAACTGGATGTCAAATGTCCGAAATGCGGAAGTGATATCGTCGTGAGAAAGAGCCGGAAGGGCAAGATATTCTACGGATGCAGCGGGTATCCCGATTGCAATCAGGTATTCTGGAACAAACCCGTGGATAAAAAGTGTCCGGAATGCGGATCTCTCATGACGGAAAAAAAGACGAAAACGTATTCGCTTATTTGTTCCAATCCGGAATGCGGTCATAAAGAATAGAGACCGCTGACCGGTATGTTTTGATGTTCAGCCGGCGTAAAGCCGGCTTCGGCAGGTTTTCTGCTGGTTTTTTGAGGCTTTTGAATGCAACCGGATGAGATAATTCGTTTCATAGCCGTACATATGGAGGTAATTCAGTGGGTAATGTAGTATTTCATGCGACGACCATCGTTGCGGTAAAGCGCGGCGATGACGTGTGCATCGGCGGTGACGGACAGGTCACCATGGGGGAAAGCACGATTATGAAAGCTTCCGCCAAAAAAGTGAGAAAGATTTTCAAGAATACCGTCGTTACCGGTTTTGCAGGATCGGTAGCCGACGCTTTTTCTCTGACAGAGATGTTCGAGAAAAAGCTGGAAGAGCATTCCGGTAACCTCAAGCGCGCGGCTGTATCTTTAGCGCAGCGCTGGCGTTCCGACAAGGGAATGAGAAACCTCGAAGCCCTCATGATCGTTGCCAATAAAGAAGAAATCCTCGTCATTTCCGGAAACGGAGAGGTCATCGTGCCGGATGAAGATTTCGTAGCCATCGGTTCGGGAGGAAATTATGCGTACGCGGCAGCCAACGCGCTGTACCGCCACACCGACATGTCGGCGGAGGAAATCGTCCGCGAGGCTCTCAGCATCGCGTCGTCGATCTGCGTATACACCAACTCCAATATCTCAGTTGAAAAATTATAGGAGGCGCGCCATGGGTGAATTTTACAATCTGACGCCGAGAGAAATCGTGGCGGAACTCGACAAATATATCGTAGGACAGGACGGAGCAAAGAAATCGGTCGCCATCGCTCTGCGGAACAGACACAGAAGAAATCAGCTTTCCGATGAAATGCGGGAGGAAGTGACCCCGAAAAATATTCTGATGATGGGCCCTACCGGCTGCGGAAAGACGGAAATCGCAAGGCGCCTTGCGAAAATCATGGAAGCGCCTTTCGTCAAGGTGGAAGCAACCAAGTTCACAGAAGTGGGCTACGTGGGAAGAGACGTGGATTCCATCGTCCGCGATCTGGTGGAAGCCTCCATCCGCCTCACCAAACAGCAGAAAATGGAAGAAAAATATAAGGAAGCCGATATCATCACGGAAGAGAAGATTGTGGCAGCCATCATTCCTGACAAAAAAGCTGCCAAAAACAATAACGCAGGTCAGATGCCGGGAGGTCAGAGCGATAATCCATTCGCCTTCTTATCGAATCTTCCGGGTATGTCCCAGTATTTCCAGCCACAGCCGCAGACGCCGCTGTATGAAAATAGTGCAGAAGCGGACAAGACGGCAAATGAGCTGGAACTGGCCAGAGAGCAGGTGAGACAGCAGCTCCGTCAGGGCCTTCTCGAAGAACAGATGATCGACATCGACGTCATCGACAACAAGGCAAACACCATCGACATCGGCGGAAATGAAAACATGAGCATCAGCATCGGCAGCATTTTCGGCGATATGGTGCCTCAGAAGACGAAAAAGAAGAAAATGAAAGTGAAAGATGCCAGAAAAATTCTGAGAGAACAGGAAGCCCAGAATCTTCTCGACATGGATGCGGTCACAGCAGAGGCTGTGGAGAACGCAGAACAGAACGGCATCGTATTTATTGACGAGATCGATAAAATCGCTGACAGCTCCGAATATGGCCGGGGACCAGGGGTTTCAAGAGAAGGGGTGCAGAGAGATATCCTTCCGATCGTGGAGGGAAGCGTCGTCAATACGAAATACGGACCGGTAAAGACGGATCACATGCTCTTCATCGGCGCCGGAGCTTTCCATGTCTCAAAACCTACTGATCTGATTCCGGAACTCCAGGGACGTTTCCCGATCAGAGTCGAACTGGAAAATCTTACCAAAGATGCGCTGCGCCAGATTCTGACGGTGCCGAAAAACGCACTGATCACCCAGCACAAGATGATGCTGGAGACAGAAGGTGTCAAAATCGATTTCACCGATGAAGCCGTGGACGAAATCGCGGAAATCGCATATATGACAAATGAACAGAATGAGAATATCGGCGCCAGAAGACTTCACACCATTATGGAAAAGCTTCTGGAAGATATTTCTTTCGATCTGCCGAATCCGGACATCAAAGAAATCGTCATCGACAAAGCGTATGTGATGGAGAAATTTGCCGACAAACTCAGTGAAGACGATCTCGACCGGTATATCCTGTAATCAGCATGCGGGAAAGGATATCTAGTATTTCGCACGAAACAGTGAAAAGAGAATCCGCATGACGGCGTCTCTGCCGAAAGAGAGACATCTTTTCTTCACATAAAAATGTAACAGAATACCCCCGTTTCTGCATAATATGGCAGACCGGGGGTTTTATCATTATGAAACGAAATCGCGGAGCAAAACGGGGTTCCAGAAAGAAAAAGCGCAAAGTGAAATCCGTGCTGATCGCGGTAAGTCTGCTTATGCTGACGACGTGCGGATTTATTTTCACGGAAAATACGATGAAACACACGCTCAGCACGACTGCCGAACTGAAGTCAAAAGAGATCATCGAACAGGTCGTGAACAGCGCTGTATATGACCTGACCCATACTGAAGACGGCTCGGAGCTGGAGATCATCTACACCGACGAAGATCAGGAAGGCCAACTGCAGATGGTGACGCTCAACACACCTCTGCTGAATAAAATCGGAACAGAGATAGCCAAAAGGGTGAATGATGATATATACTATAACGAAACAGAACAGATTCGTCTTTCGCTGGGAAGTCTCCTGGGCAGCAAGCTGCTGTCTCAGACAGGCCCTTATTTTACTTTCGATATCGTACCGGTGGCAGTGATCAATATCGGCTACAATACGGAATTTGAGAGCGCGGGAATCAATCAGAGCAAATACAAGGTCTATCTCCATGTCAAGACGGAGACCCGTCTGCTCGTTCCGTTTATGTCGGAAAAGTTCACGACAGAAAATACTGTGCTCATCGCAGAAGCAGTAATCGTCGGCGATGTGCCGCAGACGTATGCAAATATACCGCAGGATGAAATGTCAGATTTTATATCCGACTGAGAAAGGAAAAATATATGTTTGAATTCAACGAAAAAAACGAAGTGGTGCGCGGACAGACGGCAAGAGCCATTCTGGCGGGCATACGCTTCGATGAAGATATCACGGCTTCCATGAAAGAATTGGAAGGCCTGGCGGAAGCGGCGGGCGCTGAGGTGCTGGGTGAGGTCATACAGCCCAGAGAGCGCCCCGACAAAGCCACTTATATCGGAAAAGGCAAAGTAGAAGAACTGGCAGAGATGTGCGCCAATATGGGGGCGGACACCGTCATTTTCAACAATGAGCTCTCAGGTGCCCAAATCAGAAATCTGGAAGATGCGATAGGAGTAACTATCCTGGACCGCACGATACTGATTCTCGATATCTTTGCAGAAAGGGCTTCTTCCGCGGAAGGGCGGCTTCAGGTGGAACTGGCGCAGCTTCAGTACCGCCTGCCGCGCCTCACCGGTTTCGGCCGATCTCTGTCACGGACCGGCGGCGGAATCGGCACCAGAGGGCCAGGCGAAAAAAAGCTGGAAATCGACAGGCGTCATATCCAGTCGCGCATGGATGAGATCAGAAAGGAAATAAAAGAAGTACAGAAGTCGAGAGATGTGCAGCGAAGCCGCCGGGAAAAATCGGAAATTCCCGTGGTAGCACTGGTGGGATATACGAATGCCGGGAAATCGGCCATGATGAATACGCTGTTGCGGAAGACGGAAAAAGAGGACAAGACTGTCCTCGAAAAAAATATGTTGTTCGCTACGCTGGACGTGTCTCAGAGAAACATCCGCCTCGATTCCAACCGGGAATTTATTCTTATCGATACTGTGGGTTTTGTCAGTCGCCTGCCTCATTCGCTGGTAGAGGCTTTCAAAGGTACGCTGGAAGAAGTCCTGTACGCTGATCTGCTGGTTGAGATCGTCGATGCGTCTTCGCCTGACTGTGAGTTCAATATGAGCGTCACGAAGAGCGTCCTGGAGGAAATAGGAGCAGGCGATATTCCGCACATCATCGCTTTCAACAAGATGGATCTGGTTAAAGAGAAAGAAGATCTTCCGCTGGTTCCGGAAAAGACGTTCCCGGTTTCGGCGAAGACAGGACAGGGAATCGACAGACTGATCGAAGCCGTCAGCGAAATCATCTACGCGGACATGCAGACAGCGGAACTGCTGATTCCGTATGATCAGGGAAAAATCTCGTCTTATCTCTGTGAAAAATGCACCGTCCACCAGATGGAGTACAGAGATAACGGAACGTATTTTCGGGTCGATCTGAACATCGCAGACTTCAGCAGACTGGTGCGTTATCTCGTCTGACGGTTCCGGGCAAAAAGACAGACGCGCGGCAGCAGAAAAGCAGGCCGGAACATATGGACGCGAAAACCGGGTCAGAAGATAGAAACAGTAAAGAGCGGAAATAAAAAAGCTGAGGGACGGAAGTATAAAGAAGCGGAAAAAACGCGTCCGGATGAAAAAAGTGCCGGACGCGGGTATCCGCCAGAGAATGAAAGAAAGCTTACGGTGGAAAAGGGCAGGTATTACAGACAGGACGGTAAAAGGAATGACACATTACAGAACAGCGGCAAAATACTGCGAAGTTGAACAGATTATTGAAAAATCGAGATTTATCGGATACATCAGGCCGGTGGAGAGCAGAGAGGAAGCGGAAGCCTTTATCTCGGAGATCCGGACGCTGCACCGGAGTGCCACCCACAATGTTCCCGCTTACGTGATCGGCGAAAAATCCGAACTGAAGTGGGCCAGCGACGACAAGGAACCGTCAGGTACCGCCGGAGCACCGATTCTGCATATGCTGGAAGGGGAGAACATCACGAATGTGGTGATCGTGGTGACACGCTATTTCGGGGGCATAAAACTCGGAACAGGCGGCCTTGCACGGGCTTACGGAGGCACCGCGAGAATGGCTCTGGATGCCGCAGGTATTGCGGAAGTAAAAGAAATGGATCTTCTGTCTTTCAGCCTGGACTACACGTATTACGGAAAGCTTCAGAACAGCGAAAAAGACGGCCTTTTTGCCATCATAGACGCTGTCTTCGAGGAGAATGTAAAGCTTACGTTGCAGTGCGATCCCGAGTCATCAGAGAGCGTGAAACGTATGCTTTCCGAGATGACAGTAGGAGTGTGCTCGGAAGACAAAATCAGTGTAAAGAAAACTTTAAAAAAAGTGGAAATTTAATATTGACATTCGGAAAGGCGTATCGTATAATGAACAAGCTGAAAGGTTGAGGGACGCCTTGCGAGTGAGAACTACAGCGGTTCCGGGGCCTTGAGGCTGATATCTCTTAAAAAAGAAAATAAAAAAGTGCTTGACAAGCCTTTGAAAATGAGATAAAATAGTCAAGTACGAAACGCGCTGGCGTGGCTCAACGGTAGAGCAGCTGATTTGTAATCAGCAGGTTGGGAGTTCGATTCTCTTCGCCAGCTCCATTTTAAAATTAATAATACGTGGAGGGATTCCCGAGTGGCCAAAGGGGGCGGACTGTAAATCCGTTAGCTGAGCTTTCGATGGTTCGAATCCATCTCCCTCCACCAATATGCGGAAGTGGCTCAGTGGTAGAGCATCGCCTTGCCAAGGCGAGGGTCGCGAGTTCGAATCTCGTCTTCCGCTCCATTTATGCGGATGTGGTTCAATGGTAGAACCTCAGCCTTCCAAGCTGATGGCACGGGTTCGATTCCCGTCATCCGCTCCATTTTATGGGCTCATAGCTCAGCTGGATAGAGCAACGGCCTTCTAAGCCGTGTGTCCGGGGT
>JAHZHA010000021.1 GCA_019420525.1 Bacillota bacterium | reverse complement strand
ACATAATACCAATGATATACAGATATGTCAACGCCTTTTTTGAAAAAAGTTTCGACATTTTTTAACTTAATTTTCTTTTATCTTTACAAATCCCTATTTTCCAAGGATTACAACTATTATCGCGTCCGTTAAATTTTTTCTCTTTACTGTATTTTTCTCAATATGCCGTTTTTCGTTCGTTCTCTTACCGTATCTTTTTATATAAAAGAAAACCGCCCGCTGAGAGCCGGTATCTCCCATTTGAATTTCAAAATCCCTTCTGTTTCTGAATAATATAACACTGTACGGACGATACTCATTCTATAAATCTTCTTTCAGAAATTTTCATCGGTATCATATCTACTGAACTAGACACTGCAGGAAAATACGATCGCATGAATTCTTCATGAAAGAAACACAAAATAACAGATATGCCGTTAAAAAACGACATAAAAAACTTGACAGTGAGGAATCCATTATGATGATTACATTTATCCGCACGTTTATCGTGTATGCTGTAGCGCTCTTTACCATACGCTGCATGGGAAAATCGGGACTTTCTTCGACAGATCCTTTTCAGATCACGATCATGCTTCTCATAGCCGAGCTGGCGGCGATGCCTGTCTCTTCCCCAGAAGTTTCGCTGCTGAACGGAGTCGCCGCTATCTTTATGATTCTGTTTCTTTACGCACTCTCCGGTTTTCTCTCCTGCAAAAGCGAACTGTTCAAAAATTTTATCAACGGAAAACCCAGTATACTGATCGACGATGGTTCAATTAATTTCAAAGAGATGAAGCGTTCCAATGTCACGATCACTGACCTGACGGAAATGCTCCGTATTCAAGGATGTCCTTCAATCGCCGACGTGGCATACGCTTATCTTGAAACAAACGGAAGTTTCAGCGTTATACTCAAACCGGAAAAGAAGCCAGTAACTCGCGAAGATCTGTCTCTCACGCCCGAGCAGGAAGCGATGCCCTGTATCATTATTTCAGACGGAAAAATATACCGCAGGAATTTAGAACGTTCCGGGCTTACAGAAAAAATTCTGAACCGTGAAATGAGAAAGCACAAAATCCAGTCTCAAAAGGATATTTTTCTCTGCTTCTGCGATGAAAGAAAAATGCTGTATTTCTATACAAAAAAAGACAAGCCTCTTCTGCCACCTGCGGTTTCCGCTCCTTTCACGAAAGGAGGTAATGCATGAGATCGCTCTATATTCCTTTTATTTGCCTGCTTCTCGTCTTTGTCTTCTGGATCACCTCATCTTCTTATACAGACCGTACGGTGAATACGCTCATTCCCGCCCTGGAAGAAACCCGCGTTTTTGCCGTAGCAGAAGACTGGGAGAATGCCTCGGCTTCTCATGACCGTTTTCTTCAGCTCTGGAATGAGTATTATTCCGTCTATTGCTATTATATCAATTCTTCTGACATGGAAGAGCTTCAGCGTTCTGTCGCCTGCTTTTCCGGCTGTCTCGAAGCGAAAGACCTGGGGCTCGTATGCAGGGAAGCAGAGAATACAACTGCTCTGCTGAAAGATCTCACAATAGAAAACGAATTCAGAGCGGACAATATTCTTTAGAAGAATTCCGTTTTCAGAATTCTGAATTTTCTTTTTTAGGGAGCTGCTGAGTTTACAAAGATGTGCAGTCTGTGATAATATTTTTGTGTAGAGTAAATAATGCGCGTTGATTCTCAGGAATCTGAAGTGCGGCAGGATGGGATGTTGCCTGCTGACGAAAAGCCGCTCATTTATCTCATTTCCCGGAGCTGCCGCAGGCTGTTTCAGGAAATGCGGGGTAAAACGATGCTTACGGTGCATTATTGCATCCGCTGCTGCATTAAAGAGACCCGACATCTTTTCTCTTTGATGCGGTATTGTAAACCGCTTTAAAAAAAGAGAAAGGAGCTATTATGAAAAAAAACAAAAGTAATTATCTCACTATAATCGTTACGACTGCGCTTCTCATTGCGCTGGATGTCATTCTCACCCGATTTCTCTCGATACAGACACAATTTCTGCGCATCGGCTTCGGTTTTCTTCCTGTCGCGGTAGCCGGCATCGCCTACGGTCCCTTCTGGGGTGCTGTAACAGGGGCGGTGGGAGATATCCTCGGCATGATCATCTATCCGCCCGCAGAATACTTTCCGGGTTTCACGCTGACCGCTCTTCTGACGGGAGTCGTCTTCGGCCTGTTTCTGTACCGCCGGCCGGTGACGGTGTTGAGAGTGCTGCTCGCCTCCGCTGTCGTGTGTATCTTTCTTAATCTTCTGCTGGATACGCTCTGGCTCAATATTATGTACGGCAACAGCTTCATCGCGCTGCTGCCGGCACGCGTTGTCAAATGCATCATCAATATTCCGGTCTATACGGTTCTCATCCGGATTATCTGGGGAAATGCGCTTTCAAAAATACCTCAGTTCAAATCCATATAAGAGCCTGTTCTGTTTCAGCCGACGGTATTTTTCAGATCCCTAGCGGGTTCGGAATATGCTTAAAGCGGTTTCATCTCCGCGGGTTTTGCCCGTGATGAATTAAGAAAGTTTTATCTGTCTATACGACATTCTGATATTTTCCGCAGCGGTCATAGAGACATCCCACTCGTCCGCTGCCGGATATAATTTCAGTGACTTCGCAGTGGTTGGCGCAGTCTTCACACTGGAACGTGCGGGTACGAATACTTTCAAAAGGAGTGTCAAATCCCCGGAACTGTGTGCAGACTGCGCCTTTTCCATTTTTGCGTTCCATGGTTTCGGTCGCCAGAACTGCCGCACCGAAAGCTCCCATCACTTTATTGTATTCGGGTACGATCACCGGGCTGTCCAGTATTTTTTCAAAAGTTCGCCGTATCGTCTCATTGGAAGAAACACCGCCCTGAAAGAATATCTTTTCCTTTATTTTCTTTCCTCTGGCCACATTGCCGAGATAATTCCGAACCATAGCCTCTGCGATTCCCGCGATAATATCCGCACGAGCTGCTCCCTGTTGCTGGCGGTGGATAATGTCGGATTCCGCAAAGACAGCACACCGACCGGCAATTCGCTCCGCTCTGGCTGCGGAGAGGCCTTCACGGCTGAATTCATCGATCGTCATATTCATCCGTTCCGCCTGACGATCGAGAAATGCTCCCGTTCCGGCCGCACAGACTGTATTCATTGCAAAATCGCGGATTACTCCCTTTTCCAGAAGAATGATCTTGGAGTCCTGACCTCCGATCTCGATTACAGTTCTGACCTCGGGATCCAACACAGACGCCGCCACACCGTGAGCGGTAATTTCATTTTTTATGACATCTGCTCCTAATATCTGTCCTGCCAGTACTCTTCCGCTGCCGGTAACCCCGACAGCGGAGATTTGATCACTTCCGTATTTTTCTTTCAACCGGCTCATTCCCTGAGCCAAAGTTCCCGCCGGATCTCCGTGAGTCCTGAGATATAATGTGTCTGCAACTCTCTCCTTTTCATCCAGCAGTACAAAATCCGTGCTGACAGATCCTGCGTCAACTCCGAGAGAATATCTCATCGTCTCTCCACTCCTTTCATTCTCTGCAGCATATCAGCAAATGCTTCTAGTCTCGTCACCATCCCGGTTTCCGCATTCATCTCGTCGCAGACAAGTGTCATAACCCTGATATTTTCTTTTTCGTCAATGCGGTTGAGAACAGAACGTCCCACGATCTCCGGCATACACCCGGAAGGGAAGACGTGGATCACACCGTCAAATCCTCTAAGACCTGCTGAGGCGGCATACTCAACACTCTGTTTTGCATAGCCTCCGATCCCGTAGGGAAGGTATGCGTTTTTCTTTTTCCGAAATCGCGTTTTCTCCGGCCGCAGCAGGTTTCCCACCGCCTGTGCTGCAGTTCTTCGCATCCACCAGTTCAGCGTAATATCGCGCTCCAGGCAGACTCCCATGTCTGTGAGCCGATCTTCCAGCCGCATGCTGGCAGTAGGTTCATTCAGAGTAAAAATCTCTCCTGTCAGGAGAATCTTCACCGGTTTTTTTGAAAAATCCTTCTTCAGCTGAGATTGTTTCCAACGGTAATGCCCCATAATGCTGAAAGCTTTTTCCAGGTTTTCGGCTTTTTCGATCTCTTTTCGGCATGCAGAGATCAGACGTGTCGCCTTCTCAGGACTTTCATAATATCCCGCCTCGCGGCGCAGTTCTGCGTCGAATTTTTCCAGTTCTCTGAGCAGGTGTCGGACGCGGTTTAGACGGATGACAGTATTTTTCCGTTGGCCGGCAGTCATACGCTCTTCCGGCAGAATCCTGCGCATCCTCCGTAAGAATTCTCTCATTCCGATATCTGCAGGTGTGTCCAACAGGATCCATTCATAATTGCATCCCTGGTTTTCAAGAATCACCCGCAGCAACTCGCAGAATTCTCCGAGGCGGCAGGGACCTTTGGAGGAAATCATCACCGCCGTATCCGCGCCCTGTTCCCAGGCCTGCTGTAGCTGCGCGGCAAATATCCGGAAAGGCAGGCACATGTCTTCCGGCGCGTTCCGGAATGCAGCCGTTCTCCGTATTTCTTCATCGATCGGCACTGCGATATACTTGATTCCCGCATCCCGGAGGAATACCCCGGCTGCCGTTGCCGCGTATCCGATTCCGGGAAATGTCAGAATTTTTTCTCTGCACCCGATATCATTCATGATATTTTTTCCTCCCGCTCCCATCGCACCCGTCGGACAAAATGACGTCGCAGAAGGCTTCCAGTCTGGTGTCGAAACCGGCTTCGGCAGTCATCTCATCGATTTTCAGAATCAGCACGGGAAGATGAGACGCGTTTCTTATCATCTCCATGGTAAACGAATCCGTTCCACAGGAAAAAGAAGACAGACAGATAATCCCGTCGATCATCTTCTGCTGCTGCAGATAGAGCGCCGCTCCGTATAACGCCGTGAAATTGTGCCAGAAAGGTTTCTTCATGAGATTCCGTACAAACGGCTCTTTGTAAATTCTGTCCACAGCTTCTTCCGTTATGACGCCGATATTACAACCGTTCAGTTTATTCAGCAGATCCATATTCACGAAAGGATCTCTGATGTTGTAGGAATGACCGGCGAGAAAAATTCGACGAGGGAACTCCGTCTGACAGAATCCGGGCACCCGCTTCTTCCAAGCTTCCATTCCCCGTTCCACGGCACGACTGACGTCTCTGTATTTCACTGAAAGTTCCCGGCAGGGACGGCTGAGAGACTTCAGCAGCGTCTTTTTGTTTCTCAGATCGATACGATCGGTAAAGATCAGATCGTTTCCCCCGATAATTTCCGGAAGTCCATTTAGTTTCGGACACAGTGATTCTCCATATTCGCACGACATGATTCTGGGGACAGCTATCCGATCGCATTTTTCTCTCAGCGACTCAACATGTCCTGCAAACACTTTGACCGGAAGACATGCATCGTCAACGCACACGGATGTTCCTCTGTCCAGGATTTCACGGTCCGTCCGGCCCGAAACGACGATTTCCACCGGTAGTTCCGACAGGAAAGCTTCCATGAACGGTCCATAAGAATGATAGAGCAGAGCCGCCGGCAGTCCGATTTTCATAATAAAAAAACCCCCTCTCGATGTCATTGATTGTTGACATGAAAAGGGGTTTTTATTCAGATTATTCCGGTCTGATTAATTGATAATCTCGTACATAGATGACGCCAGTTCTTTATTCGTATGATCGGAGAGAAGGAGTACTCTCGCTTTGATCTCACCGTTGCCGAAACGGATGAGAATGATGTCTCCGACTTTTACATCGGACCCTGCTTTGGCAGGTTTGTCATTGATAAAGACTCTCTCCTGATCGCAGGCGTCTTTTGCCAGTGTTCTCCGCTTGATGAGGCGGGAATTTTTCAGAAATTTATCGATTCTCATTGATTTCTTATTTATTCACAGAATCCTTGAGAGCCTTTCCTGCTTTAAATACAGGTGCCTTAGAAGCTGCGATTTCGATCGTCTCTCCCGGCTTTCTCGGATTTCTGCCCTGTCTTGCTTTTCTTTCTCTTGTTTCAAATGTGCCGAATCCGATGAGCTGCACTTTTTCTCCCTTTACGAGAGCCTCTTCCACACATGCCGTAAATGCATTTACGGCCGCCTCGGAATCTTTTTTTGTAAAGCCTGTCTTTTCAGACACACTTGCGATTAATTCTGCTTTATTCATTACCTAACCTCCTTATTTGTCTGCATTGTCTGACCATAGCGTTTTCCTGCGAAAACGTATAGTTATTCTTACACGTTAACTCTCATTTGTCAACGTTTTCGTATGTTTGCAACGCAAAAACGGCTATTTTTTTCTGTCCAGACGGAAAATCTTCACGATTTTCTCACCTTTCGGCAGCATTCTGATCTCTTCCGGAGTGATACCTTTCAGACGGAGAATGCAGAATGCGTAGATGATCACACCGCAGAAAACAGAAATCATCGTCGAAACCGTATTGCCTGCAAACATGGATACTCCGTGATAAACCGCCAGAACGACCGCTCCCATGACGACTGAACTGAGCACAGGCTTACCGAAAGTCAGCGCGAGATCCGGCCTGGTTCCCGTGTATTTCCGCACCGCCCGATAATTGAGCAGGGCAGCCGTGATGTAGGCGACCGCCGTTCCTGCTGCCGCACCTTTCACATTGACAGAAGGAATTCCAGTCAGGATATAGGTAATGATAATCTTAGCCACCGCGCCGATGCACAGATTCATCACCGGAACCATCTGTTTTTTTACGCCCTGAAGAATACCGGTAAGTGTCTGGACGAGAGACAGGAAGATCGCACCGAAAGCCAGTATAAAAAGACTTTCCGCTGCATTCGACGCACTCGCTTTTTGAGCCGGATAGAGCAGAAGCATGATGGGTTCCGACAGAACCATAAGTCCGACGGAACACGGCATGCCGATAATCATGGCAGTCCGTATCCCGAAAGCTGTATTGTACTGCAGAAATTCCCGGTCTCCGGAGATAAAAGCAGCTGCCACCGCAGGAACGAGACTCATGGCGATGGCCTGGGTGAGCACCTGTGGCAGATTGATCAGCGGCGTGGCAAAGCCGGAAAGCTGTCCGTAAAGACTGTTTGCAGATCGGAAGAGCGTCGTGTAGGGAAAGAGTGTTCTGTTGGGTGTAGATCT
>JAHZHA010000020.1 GCA_019420525.1 Bacillota bacterium | reverse complement strand
ATTTACATCATTTTTCTTATTTACACCATCTAAGGACTTCATTGTCGGGAAGAGAAGGACGTCACGGATAGATGGCTGATTCGTCAGGAGAATGATCAGACGATCCACGCCGATACCCAGTCCGCCTGTCGGTGGAAGGCCGACTTCAAGGGCGTTGACATAATCCAGATCCATCGGATGCGCCTCATCGTCGCCTGCTTCCAGCTGTTCCTGCTGCGCTTTAAAACGATTATACTGATCGATAGGATCGTTAAGCTCAGAAAATGCATTTGCGATTTCCCATTTATTGATATAGGCTTCAAAGCGGTTGGTAATTCTAGGATCATCCGGATTTCTCTTGGCCAGCGGAGAAATTTCCACCGGATGTCCCGTCACGAAAATCGGTCCGTCCAGCTTGTCTTCGCAGAATTCCTCGAAGAGTTCCGCGATGATCTTTCCTCTCGTCATATCGTCTGCACCTTCCAGATGATGCTTTTTCGCAACGGCCCGCGCTTCCTGATCTGTGTTGATCTGAGAGAAGTCCTCGCCTAACCAGCGGAGAATGCCTTCCTCCATACTGATTCTGTCCCAAGGAGGTGTGAGGTCAAACTTCTTGCCCTGGAATTCCAGCACCATCGTACCATAGAGTTCCTGGCAGAGAGAGGCCACCAGATTCTCCGTGAGTTCCATCATATCATTGTAATCGGCATAAGCTTCATACAATTCGATATTCGTAAATTCCGGATTGTGGCGTGTGTCCATTCCTTCGTTCCGGAACATTCTTCCCAGCTCATAGACTCTGTCCAGACCGCCCACGATAAGTCTCTTGAGATAAAGCTCGTTTGAAATTCTCAGCTTCATATCGAGATCCAGCGTGTTGTGATGCGTCTCGAAAGGTCTCGCGTTGGCGCCGCCGGCGATGACTGTCAGAATCGGAGTCTCAACTTCCAGATAGCCCCGGTCGTCCAGAAACTTTCTGATTCCTTTGATGATGACGGCCCTTTTCCGGAATACTTCGCGCACGTCGTCGTTCATGATAAGATCCACATACCTCTGACGATATCTCATATCGGTATCCGTCAGTCCGTGGAATTTCTCCGGCAACACCTGAATTGACTTGGAAAGAAGCACGACTTCCGATGCACGGACAGAAACTTCTCCCGTCTTCGTCTTGAATACCGTCCCCCGGATTCCCACGATGTCACCGATATCATACGTTTTGAAAATCTTGTACTCTTCCGGTGTGATGTTGTCTCTGGCCACAAAGCTCTGAATTCTGCCCAGTTTATCCTGAACATCGATAAAAGCCACTTTTCCCATGACACGCTTCGCCATGATACGGCCTGCGATCGATACTTCTTTTTCTTCGAGTTCTGCAAAATTATCCCGGATGACGGCACTATGATGCGTCACATCCCACTTTTCCTGCAGAAAGGGATCTCTGCCGTCGGCTCTCAGCTGCTCCAGCTTGTCCCGTCTGATCTTTCTCTGTTCGTTTAATTCCTTTTCGGTCGAAACATTGTTCTGTTCTTCGCTCATTTCTTCCTTCTCCTGGTCACTGCTTCTCATACAAATACCGGGCAGCAGCCGTATCATTCACAGCTGCTGCCGCGTTTTTCTCTCATATATGCTTTCTCCAGCCTAATGTCTGGAAATCTCAAGAACCTTCAGATGAATGATTCCATCGGGAATCTCCACCGTAATTTCATCGTTGACGCCGGCTCCAATCAGAGCACTGCCGACAGCAGATTCATTTGAAATTCTTCCCTCAAACGGATCGGATTCATTTGAGCCGACAATGGTGTACTCTTCAACAGTTCCTTCTCCGATGTATTCCACTCTGACGGTATGGCCCAGATTCACTCTGTCGGAAGTGATCTCTGATTCGTCGATGACCTTCGCATTGCGGATCATCGTCTCCAGTTTCATGATCTTTTCTTCCAGTTCCGCCTGTTCGTTCTTCGCCGCATCGTATTCCGCGTTTTCAGAAAGGTCTCCGTAAGAGATTGCTTCCTTTAGACGTTCCGCTACTTCGAGTCTGCGGACGGAAACCAGTTCCTCATGCTCCGCAACCAGTTTGTCGTACCCTTCCTGGGTAAGTAACACTTCATCTCTTGCCATTTTTTTCCTATCCTTTCTTCACCGCAGATGCGTCGGTGACTGTCTATATGCTAACATCCTCACGAGGCTGGATAAGAAGACTGTCCAGCGCTGAAAAGATTTCATCGGCGGACTCCATCTCGTTTATCCTTCTGCGCATTTCCGCCGCTCCCCGCATCCCTTTCAGATACCATCCGACGTGCTTGCGCATGACCCGTACACCGGTATACTCGCCTTTTTCTTCGAGCACACTGGCAAAATGTTCTTTTATAATATCGATTTTTTCTTCCGCAGAGGGAATATAATCTCTGCCTTCACAGAGAGAGCGAAAAATCCACGGATTTCCCAGGGCTCCTCTGGCTATCATCACCATATCGCAGCCCGTTTCTTCAAACATGGACCGGCAGCTCGCCACATCGAAAATATCCCCGTTCCCTATCACGGGAATTTTCACCGCTTCTTTAACTTTGCGGATGATCTCCCGGTCAGCTTTTCCACTGTAAAATTGTTCTCTCGTTCTGCCGTGAACGCAGACGGCACTTGCACCCGCCGCTTCGATTCTCCGGGCATTTTCCACCGCATTGATGCTGTTTCCGTTCCAGCCGGAGCGTATCTTTACGGTTACAGGTTTCTTTGCCGCTTTCACTACGGCAGAAACGATTTCCGAAACCTTTTCCGGATCTTTCAGAAGAGCGGAACCGTCCCCTCCTTTCACGACTTTCGGCACGGGACATCCCATGTTTATGTCGATCATGCAGTTTTTTCTCGTGGAGAGAGCATCAGCCGCGTAAGTCATGGATGCCGCATCCGATCCAAAAATCTGATAGACCACAGGCATCTCTTCCTCGCAGATGGTCAGCAGCTTTTCGGTGGCTTTGTCATTATAATACAGTCCTTTTGCGCTGATCATCTCGGAATATACGGCTCCCGCTCCGAATCTGCGGCAGAGCCTCCGGAAAGGACTGTCTGTGATACCCGCCAGAGGTGCCATAAAGTACGGCGTATCAAAGGTGATTCCGCCGATCTGATAATTTTCCATCCCGCGGCCCGCCTATTCCTCTGCGCGAAGCTGAATATTTTCCCGGCTCATATTATTGCGGTTGCCGAAATTATTCTTGTTCTTTTCATAGATCAGACTGAGCCCTTCCAGTGTCAGAAGACGATCCACGTGATCGATGGATTTTACGCCCTTAGATACCATGGTTGCCAGGCCCCCCGTGGCAACTACAGTGATGTCTTCTATCTTGTTGCCCGTCATCTCGCTGCATTCTTCTTTCATTTTGTTGATGATAAAATCCACGAGACCCATATGGCCGTAAACGAGTCCGGACTGCATACTTTCGATAGTATTGCGGCAGATTACGTGACCCGGCTCGATGAGTTCCACACGGGGCAGCTTTGCCGTCTTTTCAAAGAGAGCATCCGACGAGATCTTGATACCCGGCGCGATGGTACCGCCCAGATATTCGCATTTTTCGGAGATACAGCAGAAAGTCGTCGCCGTTCCGAAATCGATGATGATCAGTGGTCCGCCGTATTTGGCATATGCGGCCACCGCATTGACGATACGGTCTGCCCCCACCTGTTTCGGATTGTCGTATTTTATGACCATTCCGGTCTTGATGCCGGGTCCCACTTCGATAGCCCGGATATTGAAGTACTTGATCGACAGATGCTGAAGGGTATAGGAAATGGAAGGAACCACGGTGGAAATGATGGCATCCTTGACATCCTTCATCTCGAGTCCGTGATAATCGAACAGACTTTTGATCAGCATGCCGTATTCGTCCGCGCTCTTATTTTTATCGGTCTCCATCCGCCAGCTTTCTATGAGTTTCTTTCCCTTGAAAACCCCCAGTACGATATTTGTATTTCCTACGTCAAATGCAAGTAACATAATCTTGTTTCGTCCTCCTACGTTCGGGCAGATCCGCAGTTTTTACTGCTTGTCGGACTCGTCTTCGCGCGAAGATCCATCCTGATCATTTTCGCCGGCTGCACCTGCTGTGCGCTTTTCCTCAGCCTGCGCGTCATGTTTTTTTTTATTTTCAAATACGATATTCTCTGCTTTCATATTTTCAAAGCGCAGATGAAGCGTATTTTCCTGCTTTTCTTCAGCTTTCGCCTTTTCGGCTTCGTATTCTCTGGCCGCCTCCTCTTTCTGACGGGCGATCTTTTCTGCCTTTTCGTCCGCTCTGCTGCGGGCTGTGCTGATGATCTCCTCCTGTGTCTTTGCTCCGGTATAGAGAGACTCGAACTGTTCCGCATCGAGAGTCTCGATTTCCAGCAGCGTCTCCGCCACCAGAGTGAGCTTGTCAAGGTTCTCCTCGAGAAGTCTGACCGCTTTTGCATAAGCGTCGTCCAGAAGTTTTTTCACTTCTTCGTCGATGGCCATAGCTGTAGCCTCGGAATACGGTGCACGCTTCGACGTGAAATCATTGCCTACAAAAACCTCTCCGGAATCGCTGTAATTTACCGTACCGATTCTCGAACTCATTCCGTACTTCGTCACCATATCCCGTGCGATAGCTGTAGCGCGCTCGATGTCGTTGCTGGCTCCGGTGCTGATATCATCCAAAACGAGGGCTTCCGCCGCACGTCCGCCCAGCAGATGAACGAGGGAGTCCGTCATATGATTTTTCGATTCGTAGCTTCTGTCTTCCTGTGGCAGGAACATCGTCATGCCGCCCGCCATGCCTCTCGGGATAATCGTAACCTGATGTACCGGATCGGCATTCGGCAGATTCCGTATGAGAACTGCGTGACCTGCTTCATGATAAGCGGTAAGGCGTCTTTCCTTTTCCGTAACGACGCGGCTCTTCTTGGCAGGACCGGCCATCACTTTCGTAACGGCTTCTTCCAGTTCTTCCATCATGATAGTCTTTCCGTCTCTGCGCGCGGTGAGAAGTGCCGCTTCATTGAGGACATTCTCGAGATCTGCCGGTGAGAATCCAGGTGTCATCTTCGCAAGTACGCTGAGATCTACGGTTTCATCCATAGGCTTGTTTTTGGAGTGAACTTTGAGAACCTCTTCTCTGCCTCTCACATCCGGCAGACCGATGACGATCTGGCGGTCAAATCTGCCCGGTCTAAGAAGGGCCGGATCGAGTACATCGGGACGGTTTGTCGCCGCAAAGACGATAACGCCTTCATTCATGCCGAATCCGTCCATCTCCACCAGCATCTGGTTGAGCGTCTGCTCTCTTTCATCGTGGCCTCCGCCCAGGCCTGCGCCTCTGCGCCTGCCGACAGCATCGATTTCGTCGATAAAGATGATACTCGGGGAATTCTTTTTCGCCTGCTCAAACAGGTCTCTGACACGGGATGCGCCGACACCGACGAACATTTCCACGAAATCAGATCCGGAAATACTGAAGAACGGAACTCCCGCTTCTCCCGATACGGCTTTCGTCACAAATGTTTTTCCCGTTCCCGGAGGGCCTACCAGAAGGACACCCTTCGGAATTCTGGCGCCAAGCGCCGTATATTTCTTAGGACGCCGCAGAAAATCCACGATCTCCTGCAGTTCCTCTTTTTCCTCTTCCAGGCCGGCCACATCGCTGAACGTGACTTTTTTGCCGTCATTCTTATACATCCTCGCTCGGCTTTTGCCGAATGACATCGCTTTTCCTGCGCCTCCCTGGCTGGAATTCATGAATACCATCCAGATGACGACGAATATGACGATCGTCAGGAGATACGGCAACATGCTGACATACCACGGCGTCGTCTTCGGCGGTTCGCTGGTGACGATCAGTTTTCCTTCATATACCTGAGGCATGATCAGATCATTATTTATCGACATCAACTGCAGACTGGACGGTGCATATGCATGGATGACATCTCCGTTCTTGAGAGTAGCCTGCATATCGGTCTCCTGCAGTGTCAGTTCTTTCACATTTTCATTGCGCAGCTCTGTTACGAAATCGGAAAATTCAACCTCTTTGATCTCCTGTTCCTGCTGAGAATCCATAAAAAAATATGCCATTACTATGACAAAAAGGAAAATCAAAGCATAAATCGACAGAGTTTTATACCATTTATTCAATTCAAGCCTCCTTTACGCAGGTTCAAAAACCCAATTATCATCGTATTTTACCACAGCAAATGTCAATATTCAATAGAAACAATGCTGATGCTGTCAGGCTTTTCACAGCATTCCGACGACACTTCACCGCCTGCGGACAGAATATTATTTCCGTCGGCCAGTAGAAGCACCTGATCCCGAAGATGACGGGGAATTTTGCGATCTACAAAGTAATCCTGCAGCTTTTTTCTTCCGGTCATTCCTCTGAGACGGATTTTGTCTCCGGGACGCCGGAACCGGAACACAAGGGTGTCGCATTTTTTCAAAAGATCCCAGTCAAGACATAATTCTGTTTTTTCATGACGTTCTCCGCTTTCGGTTCTACGACTCTCCGCTTCTTTTTTACCGGTATTCCGGACGGTTTTCTGAAATCCCCCCGACTCTCGGATGGTCCGCAGTTTCAGAAGAATCGTTCTGCCGCAGAATTCTATAGCCGCGCTTCCCTTTTCTTCGAGTTCCTCTGCCGGAAATGCCGCTTCTGTCAGTTCCTTGCCGGTTCGCTTCAGAAACCAGAGTCTGCCGTAGGAAAGGCGGACATAATTCCCGTGAAGCAAGTCTGTCTCTTTTCCCTCTTCTCCGTGGCTCAGCAGAGCCCTCACAGCGTTTATCTTCGCTTCGTCCAGATCTCTGCCTGAGCCGGCCGCTTCGGCGGCCTGCAGGATCACACGTTTCAACACCGCAGGATGGAGATCTGCCGTTCCGTCGGCAATCAGTGATTTTTCCGCTTCATTCCAGCTCTTTTCTATAATTTTACCCGCTTCGCAATTCAGATAATCATCATCTTCAGCAGCAGCCCGTCCCAGCCGGATCAACGCCCGGTCCACCGCCGGATTATATACTTCTTTCAGATGTGGAAGAAGTTCCAGGCGTATCCTGTTTCTCGTATAGACGGGTTTGTCATTCGTACTGTCACGTACAGGTGTCAGTCCGTTTTCCCTGCAAAATGCTTCGATCTCCTCGCGACTCGTGTCCAGCAGAGGGCGGATGATCATTCCGTGTCCGGCATTTCTTACATATTCGATGCCGGAAAGTCCCCGAACGCCTGTCCCCCGAAGAATACGCATCAGAATCGTTTCCGCCTGGTCATCGCTGTTGTGTGCCACGGCCGTTTTCTGCGCTCCGATTTCACGGCTTACCGATGCAAACGTCTCATAACGGATCCGCCGTCCAGCTTCTTCGCTGCCTATCTTCCACCGCTGCGCCTCCTGGTCGACGCAGAAGTGAAATGCCCGGAATTCCACACCCAGACTTTCCGCCAGCTGGCGAGAATACAATTCGTCGCGGTCCGCCTCTTCGCCCCGCAGGCCGTGATGGATATGAACCGCGCAGATATGGCGAATTTCCAATTCTTCCTTCAGCATGACGAGTCCCAGCAGAAGACTGGCGGAATCCGGACCTCCGGAAAGTCCTGTCACGATGCTGTCTCCCGGAGAAATCATCCGGTGATGCGCGATGGTTTCTCTCATTTTGTCGAGTTGTCTGCTTTTCCTGACGGATTCGCTCTTCTTCTGAACACTCATATGAGTTCCTCCCGTATATTCTGTCGCAGAATGCAGAACTTTGTCGTCCGCTTCTTCTGTTCTGCACCCTGCTTTACCGGTTAATATGGAAATATATTATATGATAAAATGATTCATCGGAGGTCGAAATGCTGCAAAAACAGAAAAAGAAAAGCGAACTGGCCCGCAGCGCGGTTCATGCCGGCTCACCGGGCCTGAAGTTCTTCAGCCGTATCCGGAAAGGCGGAGTTTCGCCTGACGCCGTACCCGCTTTCGGCGTCATCTCCGGAGCCTGCGGCCTCCCGAAATCGGTTGGAATTTCGGGAGACAGCCATATCTGCAGAAAACTGACGAAAACGACATACATAACCGCCATCGCTGACGGCATGGGAACCGGACGCCGGGCTGCCGAATGCAGCAGATTCGTTCTGGAAAATCTCTACCAGCTCCTGAGGGTTGGAATTACTCCTCTCGACGCATTGAAATCCGTCAACAGCGCCGTGCCTCTGAGCATATCTTCGGAATGCTTTTCCACTGTCGATCTCGCCGTCTTCGATCTCAGCGCCGGAGCCTGCAGCATCTACAAGGCAGGCGGAGCTCCCACCATAATCCAGAGAGGCGGAGAAGCGGGAATATTAAAAATGCCGGCTCTTCCGATAGGGATTATAGAAGAACCGGACATAAAATATACAACATTTTCCATTGAAAGAGGTGACCGATATTTTTTCCTGTCTGACGGTGTCACGGAATCTCCCGAACCCGACAGACACCTGGAATGGGCCGTCAGCCTCATTCTGGAGCATCCAGGCGAACCACCCCGATCTGTCTCTGAACGCCTGCTCCGCAGCGCTGTCCTTCGGTACGGTCAGGCAGAGCGTGACGATATGACGGTGGTTGCCGTGGAAATCGTCTGAAAACGGCTTCTCTTCTATTCGATTCCGTAGAATTTTTTTGCCGTCTCACAAGTGGCCTCCGCCACCTCCTGAAGGGATAGCCCTTTCAGTTCCGCGATTTTCATGGCTGTGTATCTCACATAAGACGGATCATTTCTTCTCCCTCTGAAAGGCATCGGTGTCAGATACGGAGAATCCGTTTCGATGCACATGTGATCCAGCGGAATCGCAGCGATGATCTCCGGTGCCTTTTTTGCATTTTTATAAGTCACAGGGCCTGCGATGGAAAAATAGCAGCCCATGGCCAGATACTGACGCGCCATTTCGGCACTGCCGGAATAACAGTGCATCAGCACTCTCGTATTTTCAAAGGCTTTTTCTTCTTTCAGAATCCGCATCACGTCTCCGTGAGCCTCTCTGTCATGAATGGCTATGGGTTTTCCGAGTTTCACCGCCAGCTGAATCTGACGGCGGAACCAGTATTGCTGCACATCGTGCGGCACTGTCTGCCAGTAATAGTCGAGCCCGATCTCTCCGATAGCCACGACTTTATCCTTCTTTGCCAGTCCTTCCAGCAGAAAGAACGAATCTTCGTCCAGCTTGTCCGTCTTCTGCGGATAAAATCCCACCGCAGCGTAAATCCAGGGATACTTCTGCGCCAGTTTGACAGCATTGGAAGAAGTTTCCAGATCAACGCCCGGATTGACGACATAAGAAATATCACACTCTGCAGGGAGGCGTTCCAGAAGTTCCTCTCTGTCCTGGTCGAATTCCGGCACATCGAGATGTGCATGAGAGTCAAATAAAGTGAGTTTCATAATCTTTTATTTCACCTGATTTCCGTCAGGCGCCTCCGTTGTTACGATCTCCAGGCGTTCGCCGCTGTCGGCGAAGAGAATCATTCCCTTTGATTCCTGTCCTCTCAGTTTGATCGGCTTCAGATTTGCCACCACGATGACGTGTCTGCCAAGCATTTCTTCCGGTCTGTAATATTTCGCCACGCCGGAGACAATCTGTCTCGTCTCGTCACCGATCCGCACCTGAAGCACCAGCAGCTTATCCGCCTTCGGATGTTTTTCACAGGATACCACTTCTCCCACTCTGAGATCGATCTTTTCAAAATCTTCGATGGTAATCTCCTGTTTGAATTCCGGAAATTCCTTTTTCTCCCCGCTGGCGGATGCAGCCGCGTCTTTTTCCGCCTTGGCTTTCGCCGCCGCCATAGAGGCCGCCGTCATAGCTTCCAGCTCCGCGATTTCCTTTTCGATATCGAGTCTCGGGAAAATCGGGTCGCCTTTCTGCACTTTTTTGCCTTCCATCATGTCAAAACGGCCCGCATCCTGCCAGCTGACTTCGTCATCCCCGATGCCCAGCTGGAGTCTGATTTTTCTGGAAGTATTCGGAAGGAAAGGATCGATCAGCACAGAGATCACGCGGATGGATTCTGCCAGATGATGCATCACCGTATCCAGGCGCGGCTTTGAAGCTTCTTCTTTCGCCAGAACCCATGGCGATGTCTCGTCGATATATTTATTCGTCCTGCGGATCAGCTTCCAGATCTCTTCCAGAGCCATATTGAAGCTGAATTTATCCATATACGCTTCCACTCTTCCGGCGGTGGTAACTGCCATTTCCACCAGCTCGCCATCCGGATCCGCCGTCTCCGCCGGCGCCGGAACGATACCGCCGTCATATTTTTCGATCATGGCTACCGTCCGGCTCACTAGATTACCCAGATCGTTGGCCAGATCGTAGTTCAGCCGGTTGAGCATCACTTCGTTTGTATAAAGACCGTCCTGTCCAAAGGCATATTCCCTCAGCAGGAAATATTTCAGCGCATCGATGCCGTATCGTTCGATGAGTTTGACCGGATCCACCACATTTCCTCTGGATTTCGACATCTTGCCGCCTTCGAGAAGGATCCATCCGTGTCCCAGGACTTTTTTCGGAAGCGGGAGATCCAGCGACATAAGCATAGCCGGCCAGATGACAGAATGGAACCGGACGATCTCTTTTCCTACGAGATGAACGTCTGCCGGCCAGTATCTGTCGAAAAGTTCCCGATCCTCCGGATATCCCAGCGCCGTGATATAGTTTGTCAGCGCGTCAAGCCATACATAGACCACGTGTTTCGGATCGAGAGGCACCTGAATTCCCCAGTCGAATGAGCTTCTGGAAATGCACAGATCGTCGAGCCCCTGACGGATAAAGCTGAGCATTTCATTTCTTCTGGCTTCCGGCTGGAGAAATTCCGGATTATTTTCCAGAAGATCGATCAGCTGATCCTGATATTTGGAAAGGCGGAAGAAATACGCTTCTTCTTTCGCCTTTTCCACCGGTCTTCCGCAGTCCGGACATTTGCCATCCGCAGCCTGTACTTCCGTCCAGAATGCTTCGCACGGTGTACAGTAAAGACCTTCGTACTCACCTTTATAGATGTCGCCTTTTTCATACATCTTCATAAAAATGTCCTGAACGCGCTTCACATGTCTGTCTTCTGTCGTACGGATGAAATCGTCATATGAGATCTCCATCGTATCCCACAGCTTTTTTATTCTGCCCACTACGTCATCCACGTATTCCTGCGGCGTTACGCCATTTTTCTCCGCCACAGTCTGGATTTTCTGACCGTGTTCGTCAGTCCCCGTCAAAAATCTCACGTCATAGCCGGTAGCTCTCTTGAATCGCGCCATCGCATCAGCCATCACCGTACAGTAAGTATGACCGATATGAAGATCGGCGCTTGGATAATAAATCGGCGTCGTGATATAGAATTTTTTCTTTTCCTGATCCTGCATTATATCTGAACTCCTTTTGTCAATTTAATATCAATTTAATTTATGCTCAGCGGAATTCTTCCGGCTTTTCTACGATCCTTCCGTCAAAACACCGCTCTTAATTGAAAATCATATCATACTTATAGCTGTTTATCAATTTTCCCGCAGTAAAACATCTGTGGCTCTTTCCGGCGGAACTATCACTTCATCATCCCTGCGCTTCCGGCCGCCACCGCCGTACTCCGGTGTTCCGCCACGATATTTATGATTACAGCTCCAATGATAAACACGGCTCCCAGCAGCGCAAAGCTGCCCGGTCGTTCTCCCATGAAAAGAAATACCCAAAGAGGATTGAGAACAGCTTCCAGTACACTGATAAGAGAAGCATTGACCGGAGGCGTCAGACTTACTCCCTTTGAGAACATATAATAAGCCATGCCGATCTGAACGATCCCGAGAAATACCACGGATGCGGCGATCAGCGGCGTAAAATAAATATCTCCTGTCAGGACGAAAGGCAGACCGACGATCATGGTCATCAGAAAACCCAGCATGTTGGAGTCAGCATTGCTGGACCCCGGCATTTCATCGACGATAAACATCCCGGCAAAGAAAATCCCTGACAGCACACCACAAATATTTCCCAGCATCTTTCCCGGATCCAGCTGATCACAGAAAAAGAGGACCATACCGAAAAAGGCGCATGCCAGAAGGGCCACTTCCCTTCGCTTCGGCAGAATTCTGTCCCGGATACACTGCATCGCCAGGACAAAAAGAGGCGCCGTATATTGAAGAACGATGGCGTTCGCCGCCGTCGTCATCTTGTTTGAACAGGCGCAGAGCGTCGTACTGGCGAAGAAACAGATGGCCCCCAGCAGTATCGTCCGGTTGATCTGAATGCGAAAACTCCTGCGCACGGCAGCAAAAAACAAAAACGCGAAAACCGTCCGGAAAAAATTGACGACGATTCCGTTAAACGGAACGGCTTTCATTACGAGTCCGCCGGTTGACCACAAAACGGCGGCAGATAGAATATAGAGATTTCCTTTGCTGGTATTTTTCATTTTCTGTACTCCGTCTCTTCTATACATCTGTTGCTTTCACAAAAATCAGAACAAGATAAAGCAAACGCGCCGTCTTCTTTCCGCTGCCTTCGCATGCCGGAAAGTCAAGCCCGTCCGCAGAATAAATCAATGGTAACACCGGAATAACGAGATATCAAGGGAAAAGAGCCCTGTACAACGCGAAAAAACAAAGAATTCGTCAGGAAACTTCCGACGGCTTATTTCAGAGCTGCAGACAGGCCGCTGCACCGGAAATCGAATATCTTGCCGCTTTGTCGGCATGTCTGAACACTGCCAGCAGATCTCTGCATAAAAACAAAAAAATAAGAAAGCATCCGCTGGCCTTCGGATGCTTTCCCCGACAAATCATCGGTTGATATGTTAAGAGTGAGTAAATATCAAATACTGGATGTCGGAGGTTTTTCTTTATCTCTCCCTCTGACAATATCCATTATATATATTTTCGTCAATAATGATATGGTCCAAAAAGGATACTATTTCTTTACCCCGCCTTCACAGCTCCTTCACACGACCTTGTAAAATCCGCTCATCTATTGATATTAAACGGTTTCAGCGTTTTTATTCCGATAGTTGTCGTCGAAAAATTTTTTTGATCTATTTCGAGAGCATTTTTTTATATTTTGCGATAGCGTCTGCTTTCTTATTCACCCCGAGTTTTTCATAAGCCGAAGCAATATGCTTTTTCACTGTGGAATGAGATACGAAAAGGATTTTTGATATCGCTTCTGCCGTATGGCCTTCCGTAACGAGATCCATCACTTCACATTCTCTCTTAGTAAGGAGAATCCGGCGGCTTCCGTTGTTTCCGCAGATTTTTCTCGATTCGACGAATTGCCTGGAGAGTGGGATGATCCGCTTTGCAAACGGAGTTCCAATGGCTTCCAGAATCGGAATCAGTTCGTAAGCGTGCTCCGCAAAAATCGTGACACAGTCATCCGGCTCGGCCAGTCTGAGAGATTCTTCCAGAAGAGGCTTTGCTTCTTCCAGACCGCTGGTATGGTATTTGCAAATGCACTGAAAATTAAGACTCAGTATGACCCCGATGAGATGGTTCTTTTCCGTATAGAGTTGGTACGTGTACTGACACATGGCTTCAAGCTGTGCATAATCGCCTCTTTCACACAGGACTTTTGCCACGATGATATAACCCACATCTCTGGCTGGAGCCATGAGCTTTGCTTCCGACACTTTGCCCTCTCTCAGCCATCTCGGGATCTGATCGTACCGTCCGATATAACTGTAGACATAGCCCACGATAAATTCATAACAGCTGAGCATGATAGGATTGCCCAGCGTTTCGGCTTCCTGCATCAGCTGAAGAAGGATCTCATCCACTTCTTTCAGATTGCCCTTGCTCAGAGCGATACGGATCATCAGGAACGACGCGGAAAACACGATGCCGTGCTGTTCCCTGGCCCGCGCTTTGTAGAGAGCCTTGTAAACGTATATCTCGGCTTCTTCGAAATTTCCCACGAAATATTCCCGTTCTGCCCTGGCCAGATATTCGTATCCGGCACCGCAACCGTTAGCGATGTGGTTAAAAATTTCGAAATCCTCCTCAATGCGCTCTACCAAGCACAGCATCTCGCCCGGCTTCTGGTGATACAGAAACAGCGTCAGCGGGATTCCAAATGTGATAATCGTATCCGAATTGAAAATTTTTGACGAACCGCCGTTGAAATATTCATTTGCTCTCTTGTAACATTCGAACATCTTCGGAAGATTGTTAAATGCCGATATACTTTCTATTAAAGCGATTTCACCCAATACCTGTTCTCTATCGCTCATTTCCTTCATGCGCTTGTAGTACGACGCCGCCTCCTGCAGCATCTTGCTTCCTCGCTTGATATCGATGATGATGCTGTAGGAATAGATATACGTCAGATATCCGATGGGATTCGACAGTTTTGTGGCAAGATCGATCTTTTTGAAAGCTCGGGCGATGACAAAAGGAGCTGTGTTCATCAGCGCTGCCGCATGGCGTCCTGACATGATATCCAGAATTTTTTCATGGTCCCCGCATTTGCTGAAAGCTTCGATCGCTCCCACCCTGTTTCCCGTAGCCAGGAGCCAGTCTCCCTGACGTTCGTAGATTTCTCTGTCATCTATATCAGAAGCGGCAAATTCCTCACTGAGAAGACGCCTCAGCATCTCATGGAAACTGTATCTTCCAGACTTGACATCAAATTTTACAAAACAGTTGCTCTCATACATCGAAACGATGATGTCCTTGACACCGCGTTCCATGGTGACAAACTGCGCCTGCTCCACGGAAAAATCGTTCAACTTGGATAAGATCAACAGAAGGCGCTGCTCTTCTTCGCTGTACTGTTCATATACGGCACTCCTCATCAACTTAGGACCTGTTTCCATATTTTTGAATTCACCGTAGGCACGGAAATGGAGCAGAGCCAGATAGAGTGCTGACGTCCAGCCCTTTGTCTTCTCGTAGAGTTCTTCGATCTGAGCTTCGTTGAGCTGCGCATCGTTCAGCGTAAAAAAATCTTCTGATTCCGTCTTAGAAAAGACAAAGCGGTCTTCTGTCATGACATACGCCTTGCCGTTCTGAACGAGTTCTTCTACGTCCATCAGCGGATAGGTCCTTCCGATGATGACAAAGTGAAGTTGATCGATTCCAGCGGAGGCAACGCGTTCCACAATATTGAACATTTGCCTGCTCCTGCACAGATGCATATCATCCAGTACTACCACCGTCTGAGATTCGATGACCGACTTGATACAGGAAATCAGATGATCAAAATCCTGATCCGTATGAGGTATCCCGTATTCAAACATCTGCTTGCCCAGCTGGGCGTCTGTCAGTTCCAGTGTCCGACAGAATTTCACCCAGGTCCATATATCCTCTGCATCCTCGTCATCGAATGTAAACCATATGTTTTCTACTTTTCGCCGCTTATTCAGGAAATCACGCACGGCCGTCGTCTTACCGAATCCCATGCTGGCAATCACGAAAAACAATGGCGTCGAGAGCATTTTCTCCAGATCCTTCTTTACATGAGCTCTGTGGAGGATACGAGGTCTCGTGATTATTTTTCTTTTTGTATTTTTTTCCATTTCAGCGCCTCCAGAATTTTATCGCAGGCCGTTCCGTCTCCGTACGGATTTGACGCTTTCGACATAGCGTCATAGGCCGTCCGGTCTGTCAGCAGTTCTCTCGCCAGCGCAGCGATCGTTTCACGCTGCACACCTGCCAGTTTTACTGTACCTGCACTGACAGCCTCCGGGCGTTCCGTCTCCCTGCGAACCACCAGAACAGGCTTGCCGAGCGATGGCGCCTCCTCCTGCATGCCGCCGGAATCCGTAATGATAAAATATGATTTTGCCATAAGATTGACGAAAGGCTGATAACTCAGCGGCTCGATCAGATGAATTCTGTCGCATCCGGAAAAGACTTCGGCGGCCGTTTCCCGTACTTTGGGGTTCATATGAACGGGATAGACCACCTCCACGTCATCAAACTCTTCTGTCACTTCCCGGATTGCCTCGAAAATATTGCGCATATATTCACCCAGATTTTCCCGTCGGTGGCAAGTTACCGCGATGACGCGCCTACTGCCGAAATCGATCTTTTTCAAGGTTTCATCCTCAAATTCATAAGGACGGCCTGCCACTTCCAGCAGCGCATCGATTACGGTATTACCTGTAATAATGATTTTTTCCGGATCGATCCCTTCACGCATCAGATTTTCCGCGTTTCTCCGGGTAGGCGCAAAATGCAGCGCCGCCATGTGTCCCGTGAGCACACGATTGACCTCCTCCGGGAACGGCGAATACATATCGTACGTTCTCAGTCCCGCTTCCACATGGCCTACCGGTATCCTGTGATAAAACGCCGCCAGCGCAGCGGAAAAAGTGGTGCTCGTATCGCCATGAACCAGTACGATATCCGGTTTTTCCTTTTCCAATACGGAATCCATCCCGGTCAGAACGCCCGCCGTAATCATGGATAAAGTCTGATTTGGTTTCATGATATTGAGATCGTAATCCGGCACCAGTCCGAACAGAGTGAGAACCTGATCCAGCATCTCCCTGTGCTGTGCCGTAACGCAGAGCACCGATTCGATCTCCGGATCTTCGTTCAGTTTCTTTACCAGAGGTGCCATTTTAATAGCTTCGGGGCGAGTCCCGAAAACCGACATCACTTTCAGCATTTTTCCATCTCCTTTTCCCGGTTTTCGGCATCATCCGCCGCCGGTTCTCCCGTTTCCGTTCCGCTATTTTCCTCCGGAACTTCCGCCGCATCTGCTGCATCTGTCCCATCCGCCGTGCTGTCCGATCCTTGTGCTTCCTTTCCGTCATCACCCGGTGTATCTGAAATTCCGGAAGTTTCAGTTTTTCCGTCGGTTCTCGCCGTCTCATCTGCCGACAGCTCCGCCTGCTCTTCCGGTTTTTCCTTTTTTTCCGCCTCATGCAGGGACACGGTTCCTCCCCCCTGCATGGCAGCTTTCAAGCTGGTGTGATCTGCCACGAAGACGCAGAGCAGAACGGCCGCTACAGCGGTAAGGATCACAGCCTCTAGAAATTCGCGCTTCACCACCATGATGGCTACCATTCCCATCACCGCGCTGATGCAGTACATGATGAGCACCGTTCTGCGCTGCCCGATGCCTGTATTCATAATACGATGATGTACATGTCCCTTGTCAGCCTCCATAATCGGCGTACCATTCATCCAGCGTCGGATGATGGCAAAAGCGGTGTCGAAAATCGGCAGTCCAAGCGCCAGAAGAGGAACGATGGTCACGATGAGAGTGGCTCCCTTTGTAGACCCCAGCACTGAGATAGCGGCGATCATGAATCCCAGATAGAGCGAGCCGCTGTCTCCCATGAAAATCCTGGCCGGATGGAAATTGAACGGAAGAAATCCCAGAGCTCCTCCCGTAACGGCAATCATCGCCAGCGCCACGCCGTACTGACCGCTGAGAACGGCCGCATAACTGATATATCCGGAAGCGATGGCGGCTACACCCGCAGCCAGTCCGTCGAGACCGTCGATGAGATTCACCGTATTTGTAATTCCCACGATCCAGATGATCGTAATGATCAGACTGACAGCCATCGGGAAGTGAATATACAAAGGACCTTCACTCATAAAGATTCCCAGAGGATTTTTTATGAAGTCCACCCGGATTCCTCCGGCATAAAGCACTGCAGCGCACACGATCTGAAGAAGAAATTTCAGTTTCGCGGGCAGTCCTTTCAGATCATCGACGACTCCCACCGCATAAATCAGGGCTCCGCCGATGAGAATCGTTATCACTTTGGGATCATCGTGACAGAAAAGTGCCAGGGAGATCTCCGTCCCTGCGAAGATGGCCATTCCTCCGAAACGCGGCATGGCCTTTTTATGCATTCTCCTGTTGTCTTTCGGTATATCCATGGCTCCGATCTTCGGCGCAAGCCGTATGGCTGCAGGAGTCAGAAGACACGACACCGCAAAAGCCACAGCTGCCGTCAGAAAAAACGGAAATGCATGCTGAATATAGTCTATTAACATTTCTTTCATTTTGTATTACCTCTAATCTGAAGAATAACCTTTTTTCACCCGTCTGAAACGCCGGCGGAAGTTTTCCGGATTTCCAGCGATTCACTCCCCTAACTTTTCCACCTTCAGGCCGGCTTCGGCCAGCATCTGTTCCGCGGCGGGATCGGGATACCCCTCTTTGATGACGATCCGCCGTATTCCGGAATTGATAATCATTTTGGCACACAGAATGCACGGCTGGTTCGTACAGTAAAGCGTCGCCTGATCGATGGACACGCCGAGATATGCTGCCTGAACGATGGCGTTCTGTTCCGCATGAATCCCGCGGCAAAGCTCATGACGTTCGCCGGACGGAACGTGCAGCGCCTCCCTCTGGCACCCCCGCACGCTGCAGTGTTCGATTCCACTTGGAACACCGTTGTAACCCGTGGCCAGAATCCTGTTGTCCTTCACGATAATAGCTCCCACCGCCCTGCGCAGACAGGTGGAACGTTTCCGAGCAACTTCGGCCATCTCCATGAAGTATTCATCCCAGTCCGGTCTTTCTTTGATTCTGTCAGACATGTCATTCACCTCGTACGAACTCCTCTAAAAAAATACTTCCGCCATATAAAGCCCCTGCGGCGGCGCCGTATGTCCAGCTCTGCTCCGTTCTCCCGAAGCGATGATCTGCGGAAGACTGTCCGCCGGAATTCTTCCCACACCTGTGTCCACGAGAGTTCCCGCAATAATCCGTACCATATTATATAAAAAACCGTCTCCCTTTACAGAAATTTCGATTTCAGAAGGAGCTCCCGCTCCACCATTTCCAGGAATTCCCGTCACTCTGCTCACCTTCAGAGATGTCTCAAATATCGTGCGGACGGTGGAGCCTTTCAGCGTGCTTCCTGCCGCCATAAAGCCCCGGAAATCGTGAGTGCCTTCGAAAGCTCTGAGGGCGCGGGCCATCGCCTCTGTATCCAGGGGGCGGTGCACATGATATCTGTAATTCCGCAGGAAGACTGGCATCTGCTCGCCGCAGAAAATCCGGTAGACGTAACGTTTTCCTTTTGCGCTGAATCTGGCATGAAATCCCTCCGAAACCTGACGGACTGACGTGATGCGCACATCACCGCCTTTCAGCCTGCTCTCGGCCAGCATATCGTTTGCAGCTTTCAGAAGCCTGTCCACCGGAATGCCGAATTCACCTGAAAAAGTGGCACACTGTCCCAGCGCATGGACACCGGCGTCCGTCCGCCCCGTGCCGTCGATAGAAATCTCTGTTCCGCAGAGCGTTGACAACACATTTTCCAACTCTCCCTGAACGGTTCTCCTGCCCGGTTGGCGCTGCCATCCGGAAAAATATGTGCCGTCATATTCGATTGTGAGAAGCAAATTCCTTTTCTCCATGGATCCTCCGCCGCTTACGGCTTTCTCCCGCAAAATCTGCAGAAATATCCGCACCGTTATATTCATCGTCTATTGTAACATGCGAAACATATCTATGTATGCTCTTTTTCACTTTTTCACATACTCGTCACGAAAAAAGTAATTTTTTTCCATATAAATTTCTCCATTCTTGACTGTAATTATTTTCCATGTTAACATCGTTTTATGTATGGAAATAAATGGAATTTATCTAAAATGTCTAATTGGAAATCCCCCCGTATCAGGTGATGTTCGTACGACAAAAGAGAAAGGAATACGGAAAAATGACGGAAATAATCCTCTTTTCAGAAATACAGATCATTCTGTGGCCACCGGTCTTCGGAGCTGCCGCCGGCATATGTTCGGTCTTTCTTTACCTCAAAATGCCCGCAGGTTGGTTATGCGACACCGGAGAACAACCGAGAACCGAACATATGCCTTCCATGCGCAGACAACTGCAGAAACACGGAAGCGCAGCCGGAATCGGCTGCGCGGCGGCAGTCTGTCTTTATGTGATCCGGTGCCTGCAAATCCCTTCCTGTACGACACCTGCATCCGCCGCCGCTGCCGTTCTGGCGTTGATCGCTCTGTCAGCCGCGGCTCAGGCTGATGCCGTCTACCTCATCATTCCGGATCAGCTGACCGCCTTTGTGCTGGCATCCGGCTTCTTTTCAGAACTTGCCTTTGGCCGCCCCTCTCTTCTTTCCGCCGCTGTTTACTCTCTCGGCGGAGCGGTTTCCGGTTTTCTGGTCATGCTCTCATGTGCCGCGCTGTCGCTGCTCCTCGGCGGCCGTCAGGGCATCGGCGCAGGAGATATAAAGCTGACCGGCGCCTGCGGCGCCCTCGTGGGAATGGAAAATGTCCCGTTTCTCATCTTTTTCGCTTCCTTCGGCACCGTATGTTCCGCTCTGAAAGACCTGCTGACGGGAAAAAATCATCCGGACGCGGCAAAGCCGGCGGCTCCCTGGATCTTCTCAGCATCCGCTGTCTGCCTTCTGCTTTTCTGAAATTATTTCCATTTCACGCGTTCTTTTGCACACGCTGAAATATAATCTCAAAATAACAGCTTCATATTTTAAATGCGGGGAAATTAAGGTACAATTTCAATAGAACTTATTCATAAAGGAGTATCTATGTCGAAAAACCTTATCGCAGAAAAACTGTATCCTTGGGAGCGCTGCATTCCTTCTGGAGAACGCTCGGATTGGGAACTTCTCACATACAATCCCGACGACTTCTTCGGCACTTCCATGCTGTTCCAACATCGGGAACTTTCTGCCTATGCTGTGGGAGCTGTCTCAGAGACAAGCGGAGGCGAATGCTTTCACGTGATTCCGCTGTTCTTCGATATTTTTTTTGCCGTCCGTCAGACCGAAGATATCTGGGTCATACTGGCCTTTGACGGGTCAAATGAACTCTTGTTCCGTCTCCGCTTTGCACCCGGAAGAGAGCCGGATATTCTCACCGCCCAACAGCTTCCCGGCGAAGTCAGCCGCTGTGTAGTCAACCGCCGCGGCCACATTCTCATAGGTTACGACAACGGAAGATTTTTCAGCGATACGCAGAATACTGAAGATATTCATCCTGTCGCGGATCTCTCCCTGCCGAACACTTTCCCCGGAAAAAACGGCATGGTGCTCTCTCTACTGGAATGGTACGACTTCAACGGCAGTCTCCTCCATATGATTGCCGACAACATGAATACGGCCGTGACAGAACTCACTATCGATTCGGAAGACAGAGCACTGATAGCTCTCGATCTCTCCCACGCGCTGGTGCGCCTCGATGCCGAAAAGATTTCCTTTGAAGAGAAAAAATGCCTTTATTCCAGAACGATAGAAGGCATTACCGAAGCCGGAGATCACAGCGGTTATATCCTCTCTTTCACCGAAGAACTCTCAGAAGTCTCCATACCGGAAGGGCCACAGCAGCCCCAGACTGTCTGGCTGAGTTCCGGCAGCGAAGATCCCGTAACCTGCCGTGCGTTCAGCGAAGACGGAGAGGAATTGCCCATGGACAGCTACTCCTGCCGTGGTAATACCATACTGATCGAAGACGACGGCTGGATTTTCCGTATTATTCTGTAATTTTTCCCCTGTATATTTTCTTCCGAAAATCCGGTGATAAATTTCTCTCTTTACAAATATGAATTAATATAAGCGGACGGCGGACAAGGCCCTGTCTCATAAAATCTGCCGCACCGCAAAATCATATTTGCAAAGGAGAAAATTTCATTGAAAACGAAGTCTGCATCTGTATCCGGCGTTATGTCCGTCTGGCTTGGCACTTCCCTGTCGGTTTCTAGCGTTTTCCTCGGTTCCTCTGTGTCTGCCGCCGGCACAGCAGGAGGAATCGCCGCTATTCTTACAGGCAGCCTATCCGGCTGCTGTTTTCTTTTTCTGGCAGCCCTGGCGGGATCCCTGTCATGCTGCGCCATCCGCAGACGCCCCGCACTTCCGGACGACTCCCGCCGGGAAAAAATCTCTCCGGCGGAGCCATGCCTCTTTCATCCGGATCTCCGGTTCCTGCCCTTTCTGTCTTCCGTCCTGCTCATCGTACAAGCAGCACTGGCAGCCCGGTCCTCCCTCCTCATTTTCACAGCGGCCCTGATCTCAGACAGTTCCGTACGGGCACCGTACAGCAGCGACCTTCTTCCGCTTCCGGCATATCTCTTTTTCGCACTCGTCGTATGCGCCACTGCGCTCTGCTGTTTTCCGCCTCCGAAACCGGCCGCCGCCTGCCGCAGAATCATCATTTTCTGCTCTGCAGCCGCATCGCTTTTCCTCTGCGGAGCGCTGCTCTTCTGCGCCGGCAGGTTTTCCGCATCTCAAATTCCGGCAAACCTTCCATCCGGCTTCCGCCTGTCTTTCGCAGAAGCCACCGGTCTTTCCGCCTCGGCTCCGCTTCTCTGGATTCCTGCTTTTCTTCTTTTCTTTCACCCCGCGCGGGATGCGGATCACGGGGAGATCCGGCGTGCGATCCGGCAGGCGGGCGCGGGAAGCGCTCTGTTCTTTGCCGGCAGCTGTTTCCTTCAGTTCACCGGTTTTTTCTTCGTCCGGCACGCCGGGATTACAGGACTCTCGGAAACTCTTTCCTTCCCTCCTTTACGTGTCTTCTGGATCGCGTTCTCCGCACTGTCCGCAGCCGTGGCGGTTTGGTTCTGCATCTTTTCTGCCGCAAAAAGTTCTGTTACAATTTACTGCAGCAGAATAAGTGAAAAAACTGCCTCCGCCGTCCTGTTGTCCGCAGTGGCCGCGGCGGCGCTCCTCCTCCGGACGGAGCAGCTGGAATCCGCTTCAGAGCTTTTCTCTGCATTTGTCCTTCCACTTCTCGGAGTTTATATCGCAGTTCCGGCCGCAGATTTCTTCTTTCGGAAGATCGCAGAATATTTCCCGGACCCGGAGGAAAAATCCGACGAAATGACTCTTTGCGGAAAGATATCCGGCGTCCGGAACGGAGACGTGCTGTCCGTTCTTCTGTGTGCATCGGGATTTTTCATACTGGAGTGTGCCGGATACCGTACCGGCGCCCCGGAAAAGGCGCTTATACTCTTTCCATTTTTCACACTGTTCTGCACAGCGGCCCGTATCGCATTTCTCTGTTCCCAGGAAGAATGCACAAGTCTGAGAAAAAATATAAAAACATATCTGAAAAAAAGAAATCAGGAGAAGAAAAAACATCATGAAAATAGATCCGTCCCTCGTCCGGCTCTACGCCGTAACAGACAGAAACAATCTGAAAGACAAAACGCTGCCCCAGGCAGTGGAAGAAGCCGTCCTCGGCGGCGCCACGATGATTCAGCTGCGGGAAAAGACCCTGAATGACAGAGATCTTCTGGCACTCGCCAAAGAGATAAAAGATGTAACCGATTACTATCGCGTTCCTCTGATCATAAATGACAGGCCTGATATCGCCCTCCGGTGTGGCGCCGCCGGTGTACATCTCGGTCAGGAAGACGGCTCCGTTCAGGAGGCGCGACGCCTTCTCGGGCCTGAAAAGATCATCGGCGTCTCCGCTCACAATGCATCGGAAGCTGTGGCTGCGGAAGCAGCAGGTGCCGATTATCTCGGCGCAGGCGCCGTTTTTTCAACTTCGACAAAGAAAAATACTGTCCCCGTCACAGCTGAGGCTCTCCAGGAGATTTCCCAATCGGTCTCGATCCCCGTGGCAGCCATCGGAGGCATCACCGCATCCCGCATTCCTTCTCTCAAGGATACCGGCATCGACGGTGTCGCTGTCGTATCTGCCGTATTTGGAGATGACCGTCCTGCCGAAGCGGCGTCCCAGCTGTCGAAAGCTCTGCGAAGTGCGGACATAGGAACTGCAGTTCCTTCGTCTCTGAAGAAGCTGCGCGTCAAGGGAGCCATCTTCGACGTCGACGGTACAATTCTCGACTCTATGCCGATGTGGTGCAGCGTGGGATCCCGCTTCCTTGAAAAAAACGGCCTCCATCCTATGGAGAATATCGACAGGCAGATGGCAACCCGCACCCTTGAAGAAAGTGCCGGCATCTTCCGGGAGATTTACGGGATCCCCGGGACGGTTCCCGAAATCGTCGCAGGGATGATCGATATGGTCCGGGAAGACTACTGTTTCCGTCTGCAATGCAAACCCGGCGTCAGCGATGTCATCCGGGAACTTCACCAGCAGAATGTTCCCCTCTACATCGCCACGGCCACAGATCGCGATATGATCGAAGCTGCCTTGACACGTCTGGAGCTGGACAGCTGCTTTAAAGGAATCATAACCTGCGGAGAACTCGGCGTCCCGAAAACACGGCCGGATATCTACCGGTATGCGGCAAAAGAACTGGGTACGCGTCCGGAAGAGACACTCGTCTTCGAAGATGTCCTCCACGCGGTGCGCACTGCATCTTCCGCCGGCTTTCCCGTGGTATCCGTATATGACCGCGAATCGGTATCAGACAGAGACGAAATGGAAGCCCTTTCCGTGCTCTATCTCAACTCTTTCGGCGCGTGGCCGGGTATCCGGACTGTTTAAAATATGAAAGGAAGACAGACAAAATGAAAAAAATACTTACCATCGCAGGCTCGGACCCCAGCGGCGGCGCCGGCATCCAGGCCGATCTCAAGACATTTACCGTCCACGGCATGTACGGCATGAGCGCTGTGACGGCTCTCACCGTGCAGAACACCACAGGAGTCTTCGATGTCATGGAAGTCCCCGCCAGTTTCGTGGCGCGCCAGATCGACTGTATCTTTGAAGATATCCGGCCGGACGCTGTAAAAATAGGAATGGTTTCCAGCGGTGAAATCGTACATGCCATCGCAGAACGCCTGCTTTTCCACCGTGCAGAAAATATCGTCGCAGATCCCGTCATGACGGCCACCAGCGGCGGCAGACTCATGCAGAACAGTACGGAAGGCGTTCTCATCCGGGAACTTTTGCCTCTCGCCCGCATTATCACTCCCAATATCCCGGAAGCGGAGATTCTTTCGGGAATCAAAATCACGACACAAGATGATATGCTGGAAGCAGCCCGTATCATAGCTAAATTGTTAAAAGGCGATATACTGTTAAAGGGCGGACATCTGCAGGATACTTCCGACGATCTGTTATTCACCGGAGGTGAAGCCGTCTGGTTCCGCGGTCCGCACATAGAAAACAGCAATACCCACGGAACCGGCTGTACGCTTTCCTCTGCCATAGCCTGCGGGCTGGCGGAAGGACTCTCTGTCCGGGACAGCGTGGCGAAAGCGAAAGAATTTATCACCGGTGCGATCGCCGACGGCCTCGATCTCGGCAGCGGCAGCGGCCCTCTCAACCACATGTACCGTCTTCCGTTCCGCTTCGGCTGAATCCCATCCCGGCCGGGCCACCATCCGTATCCGGACATAATTCAGTCTGTCCACACCGCAGAAAAATGACGCATCCCCGTCGGGAAACCTCCGCGGGGATGCGTCATTTTATTACAACCTTTATTAGAAACCCTTTTCCCTTGATTATATCATTTCCGGCTTCATCCGCTGTCCGCAGAAGACTGTTCCGCTGAAGAAGAACGGTCTGCTGGTATCCCTCTCCTTTCTGACGCTTCCGCATCCGGCGGAGAAGGTACCCCGGAACCGCCGAAATCAGAGAAATTCATCTCCTCTGGAGCATTTCCTGGCACCTTGTCCGAACTGGTGTCATCTCTCATACCTCCCATATTTCCCATGCTTCCCATATCGGAGATCGCCAAGTCCGATGCATCGATGAGAGAAGAACTGTCTTCCTGCTGTCCTTGACTGTCTGACGGAATCGTGCCGTCCAGCTGTCCTCTGATACTTTCGGCACGAAGACTGCAGAATTCTTTGAGCGTCTCCACGCCGGTCTGAAATTCCTCATACGTGCAGAAAGCGGTAGGATCTTTTTCCACATACGGCGCAATCATCTCCGAAACCGAATCGATCATTTCATCGAAATAGCCGCTGTCGAAATACTGTTGGATAAACTGTGAAAAATATTCGTGGTAAAGCTGTGTATATTCTTCACTTGAGAAAATCCAGGCCAGCATCGGTCTCGACTCCACATCTCCTCCGGAAACCGGCGTGTCGATAGGATAATTCACGAGAATATCCGCTTCGTCTGAATCTAACGCCGTATCGGTTCCGGAAGACATATCTGCATCCGCGGATGTATCTCCGTTTTCCTGTCCGGACTCTCCGGAGGACCTTCTGCCGAAGCCTCCTCCGCCGAACCCTCCGGCGCTGAAACCTCCGAAAGCCAGATTATAGTCCCAGGGAATCATGGACAACTGTCCGTCTTCTTCATAGAGGTAATAATTGTGGATCATCGAACCCGTATAACTGTCAAAATTGCATACGAAATTGTGAACTACGAAGTAGCGTATCACTTCTTCCACATTCACGACTTCTTCGATATCTTCACCGGCATTTAGCTTCTTCAGAGACTCTATCAGTCTGTCTTTATCCGCATCGCTGATCTCTGTCTTGGCATTATCGAAAATATTTGAGTAACTGTCGTATTCATCGTCGGTATAAATCAGAGACACATCATCACTTCCCAATCCGGAACCGCCTCCTCCTCTTCCGTGCTGTCCCGCATCCTCAGGCATACCGCTGCCGGATTCCGGCGGTATTCCGGATGAGTCTCTTTCCGGTGCATTTCCGCTGTTTTCCCCTGCTGCCGCAGCGTCTTCAGAAGCCTCTGTGATCTGCGATTGATCAAACTCCCTGCCGTTTCCCCGGCCGCCGCCCATATCCATGCTGTCGGGCTTGTAGAGTTCACCGTAATCGCTGCCGTAATTTCTCTCCAGAAAACTTTCTTCCACCGCTTCCACAGCGAGATAGAGACCCCAGTCTTCGCCATTTACCGTGATATAGACAAAGCTGCAGAGAGGAGCATCCGCGCCGAAGTCATTCATCATCTGATAGACGACGTAATCCTTCATGCACGTATTGTCCTGAATCAGGTTATTGAGGCTGATTTTATCCAGACCGTGATACGTTATTCCGCTGTCATAATGATCGAATTCTATTTTAAAGCTGTATCTGTCATTTCCGTACTGCGCCACCGATGAAAGAGACGTATTTCCCTTGGCCCGGATTCCCACACTGACGTATTTTTCACCGTCAACCGTCACGTCGCATTCCTGGTACTCCTCGTCGGTACAGTTTTCAAGAAATCCGTCCCAGTCCTCCATTTCAATCTCGATGGTATGGACTCTGGAAGTGTCGAACAGCGCCGACTCATATTCCGCCGCGGAAACCGTCTGGATTCCCGTCCCGCCGGCCGCTGTCAGAAGCACCGTTACCACCAGAACGAGAGTCATCACAGCACAGCAGATCCGGTCGATATTTCTGTTCGTCGACATTTTTTCCTCCTCAGCTCATATAATCGCCGTTGTAGCTTACCAGAACCGCGCTGTGTACGCCCGGCAGCTCCGACAGCAGATTGATGAAATCCGTATTGTCATCCTTCAGGCGTACCTCCATATTGAGTTCCACCGAGCCTTCCTGCGCCGATTTGCTCTTCACCACACAGCGTTCTGTATTCGTGCGGAGAAAAGATTCGGCCTCCTGTACGCTGTCATGAGAATCGCAGCTTACCACGACGATATACGGATTGACATGCGGCTTGCGGTTCACAAAGATGATCAGCACCACGCCTATGAAGAGACTGCCGATGACAGCCAGCGGAATCAGTCCGGCTGCCAGTACGATTCCCACGGCGATAGACCAGAATAAAAAAGCGATATCCAGCGGTTCTTTGATCGGCGTACGGAAACGGACGATAGACAGAGCGCCCACCATTCCCAGAGACAGCACGATATTCGACGTAACCGCCAGAATCACCAGCGTCGTGATCATCGTCAGCGCGACGAGCGTTACGCCGAAGCCGGAAGAAAACATCACACCGGAAAATGTCTTTTTGTAAATAAAGAAAATAAAAAGTCCGATGCCGAATGCCAGCGCCAGTGCCAGCACTGTATCAAATATGGAGACACTTCCTATATTCTCCAGAAAACTCGATTTAAAAATATCATTGAAACTCATTCTTTCCTCCTCTTTTCCAAAACCGCTTCCCTCTTCCTGTGCGGTCCGCGGTTCTTCTGACTCATCTCCTGCGGCTTCATCCGTAGATGCGACAGGCGGCATACTTCGAAAAGGCCGCCGCTCTGCGGCTTTTCAGCTGAACCGCGTCCCGGATTACCGACGGCAGAAATTCATCCCATTTCACTTCCATGACGATCATGGGCTTTCCCGCGGGAATCATCGCGCAGTCCGGCCGGAGAAATCCGCTGCATCCGATGCTGGTGCGCAGATTGTAGTCCAGCGTCACCCTCACATTGCCCGGACGATACGTATACGGTTCTCTGGTGTACTCTACGATCGTCTTGGGCCTCAGTCCCTGAGACATCATCTTGCTGTACAGTTCGGTTACCAGAGGCTGCCCTGAATTTCTCATCCATTCATAATCTCCGTCCAGAATTTTCTGAACTTCCTCCGGACACAGTCTCGCTTTCTGTTTGTTCCCGAAACCGCCCTCTTTCGTTTTCTTTTCCAGCTGAAGAAACGAAAGATCGCTGTCATAATACCTGATCCGGAACTTTTCCCGGTGACTCAGGCCTTCCAGCTTTTCTCTGAGCGCTTTGTCCCGCAGATTGTCAAAATAAAGACTCCGCACCCTGTATTTCCCGCCGGAAGCGTGCTGATCCGGTTTGGCCGCCGCTTTCAACGCCTGCCGTACGGCGATCAGATCCGACAGATTGATCTCATGTTTCAATTCGTGGCGAAAAATCACTTCTGTTTCCTCCTTTCCCCTGTTTCTCCATGACGCTCCTGCCTGCCGAGATAACTCCCGCTGACTCCGGTGCTTCTTCCTGCAGAAACAGATCCGTTCGCAGCTCCGCTGTTTACAGAAATTTTACATTTCACACCTTAGACGTAACTTAAAACCGTCCGAAGAGCAGGCGAACATCAGGTGAAGATCGTGTGAAACATATGCACAAAAAAGAGACTGCCGGAAAGCAGTCTCTTTCAGTATAGATGCAGATTTACGGTAAAAACCATCTGCCCGTTTTCATATTCCGCTTTTATCGCGCCTTTATGCAGACGAACGATGGCTGCCGCCACGGAAAGACCGATGCCGCATCCCCCGTTTTTCTGCGTTCTGGCGCTGTCCCCGCGGTAAAAGCGCCGGAACCATTTCTGAGGATCCTCCCTCTCCTCAAGAGAAAACGTGTTGGATATTCTCAGAACTGCCGTTTTGTCCTGTCTGGTCAGAGATACGTTTATCTGCGGCCCGTCTCCCTCCGCATATTTCACCGCATTGTCCAGAAGAATCGAAATCAGCTGGAGAAGCTGCCTCCTGTCCGCCTTTACCGCAATCTCCTTCGCGATGTCACAGCGAAAAGCAATCCCTCTGCTTTCTGCCGGCTCCCTGAACTGTTCAGCGGCTTCTTCTGTCAAAAGGCTGAAGCTGCATTCCTCCATCACCACGGATGCCGCGCCTTCATCCATCCGCGACAGTGTCAGAAGATTCTGCATCAGCTCGCTGAGCCGTTCCGTCTGACTCCTGATATTCCGGCTCCACTTCGTCTCTCCCTGATGGAGTTCCAGCGCATCTGTATTCGCTATGATGATGGCCAGAGGTGTCTTTATCTCGTGTCCCGCGTCGGTGACAAAGCGCTTCTGGCGTTCCATATTTTCCGCGATAGGCTTTACCGCCCGTCCGGACAGCAGAAAGACGAGCACGAGCATCAGAAGCCATCCTGCTGCCCCTGCCGCCAGCGACAGCAGAAGCAGCTGCAGTTCGGAGCGGAGCTGATCCGAAGTGTCCGCCGCTACGATGATCTTTCCCCCGCCGTTTTCGTTTTCCTCCACGAAATAGCGCAGACCGTCTTCTCTTCCCGAACGACTGTCGGAAGAAGCGATACGCGCAGCGTAAACTTCCGCCTCTTCTTCGGTCACAGAAGATATGTGACTTACATCGCAGAAGATGACCGTTCCACTGTCGTCTGTTCTGACACAGAAGTATTCCATGGCTGCAGGAAATCGTCCGTCCGGCTGAATACGGAAGATATCTTTCGGGACCCGTCCAGGCTCTTCCAGCGGTTTTCTCTCCGGAAAAGTCCCCTGGTTTTCACATACTATCATCAGAAATTCCTGTGTCATGCGTTCGTTTACGGAAAAATTCGCGATATTGATACCACCGATGAGCAGAATCAGAAGAATCGATACCGCTGTCATCGACGTGGCGATAAATTTCATCCGCAGAGTCTTCGTCATGAGAGATCCTCCAGCATATAACCGATACCGCGCTTTACCTTGATTCCCACATTGCACTCGAGTTCCGCCAGCTTTTTTCTCAGATAGGAGATATAGACCCATACATTTCCCGGCTCTGCATCGGAATCGTAGCCCCATATCTTTTCCAGAATCACTTCAGAAGACAGATAACTCCCCTGATTCGTCATCAGAAGCTCCATCAGGAGATATTCGATTCTGGACAGCTGGCAGGAACGCTCCTCCGTGCTCAGTTCACAGCTTCCGGAATTCAGCCGGACATTTCCGAAATTGAGAATCTCCGGCGTGTAGTCCGATCTGCGCCGCAGCATGGCCCGGACTCTTGCCAGCAGTTCACCCATGGCAAAGGGTTTCGTAAGATAATCATCGGCGCCCGCATCGAGTCCTCTTATGCGTTCTTCGATTTCGCCCCTGGCTGTAAGCAGCAGCACAGGTGTCGCGTATCCGTCGCTGCGCAGTGCAGACAGAACTTCAAGTCCGTCCATCCCAGGCATCATGATATCGAGTATAATACCGTCATATCCGCCAGAACGTGCATATTCCAGCGCATCTTCGCCATTGTCCACCGTATCTACGACATATCTGTGATAAGTGAGAATATCTTCCAGCGCCTCGGACATCGCAGACTCATCTTCCGCGAGAAGCAGTCTCAATTTCCATTCGCCTCCTTCCTTCCACCGTATCCGGTTCCGGTCCGCATCTTCATCCGGAACATCGGGAGAACAGATTCACACTTTGATATAATAATCGATTTTCCCATATTCTTCCGTTTTTTCAAGATAAATCGGATTTCATAAGCCTGAACCGATTAAAAACGGACCGGAGAAGCCTGAATCAGCTTTCTCCGGTCCGCCGGGTCCGTAAAAGTCAAATATATTTCCGTTCGTCACATAAGACCGAAGCTGATATGATCCAGCCCCAGACCGACCATTACAGACGTAGACTTAAAAACGGCAAAGACGTCCCTGTCTTTTTTCAGTCCAAGCTCCCGCACCGCTTCCATGGAGATCGTCGACGAAATCTGCTGTCCCTTTCCTATATCGAGAAGGACGATTCCGTTTATCAAGCCTTCACGCAGTTCCAAAATTCTGCCGGGAACCTGATTTCTTGCGCTGATCTTCACCGGTTCGGACGCGATCATTACCTCTGTCGCCTTGATGACAGCATATACTGTTTTATCCGGCACCAGCTCCAGCAGTTCGATCGCTTTCATCGAAATATTTGCACTGATACTGCTTCCGCAGGGCAGCTCCATATTCACCGTGCCGTTTACCTTGCCCGGCGTAATGCCTGTAACCCGGGCCAGCAGCTGATTTCTTGCACTTAACTTCATCTCATATCACCTTCTGCAGTCTGCTGCTTTTCTTCTGAAGCTCTGACGCTCAGATCCAGAAAACAGCTCCGATACGATTTATTTCCTCAAAATTTACGCGATGCCTACCATTACGGAAGTAGCCTTAGCCACTGCAGTGACTTCCTTGCCCGCTTCGACACCGAGTTCCTTGATGGCATTCATGGAAATTGTAGAGGAAACGACGACACCCGGTGCGATTTCAACTTTTACGATACCGTTCACAACGCCGGGTTCTACCGCCGTAACCTTACCGTTCAGCTGATTTCTCGCGCTGATCTTCTGTGCTCCGTCTGCGATCATCACTTCCGTGGACTTAATGATCGCGTAAGCTTCTTTGCCTTCTGCCAGTCCCAGTTCTTTGATAGAGGACATGGAGATTGTAGCGGAAATCTGCTTACCGTCTGCGATTTCAATGGAAACGATACCGTTGACCGCACCTTCTGTAACAGATTTTACCACACCTTTTAACTGATTTCTTGCGCTGATTTTCATTTTAATCATGCTCCTTTCAAAATAACATATTATAATAAAATTATCTGTATTGTGATCAAATTTCATACATCCAATTATCACACATTAAATATATCATATACAACTTCAAAATTCAATAAATCATATTTAATCTAACAAATTCATTATAAATCTATTTAATTACAATTTATATCCGTGATTTTTAAAATAATATCTTGTCTTTTCTTCATATCTCTGATATTTCTCTTTCCGTTGCCGATACGAAATTCAGACGGCCGTAGAGCAGACGGAATCCTCCTCAAAAATCTGATGTCGGAAGAAGTTCCGATATGATACAATGAACATATCATGCCAAAGCGCTTTCTAGCGCTTTCTGCAGTCAGCAAAAACAATAAACCCGTCAAAAAGTACCGAAAAACTCAGAATATCGGAATTTTAAGGATTATGAAAGGATATATAGAGATGATCAGAATTTTATTCGTGTGCCACGGCAACATCTGCCGTTCCCCTATGGCGGAATTCATCATGAAAGATATGATCGAGCAGCGCGGAATGTCGCATTTATTCGAGATCGCATCTGCCGCCACCAGCAGGGAGGAAATCGGCAATCCCGTCTATCCGCCTGTAAAACGGCTTCTGGAATCCAGAGGAATCTCCTGTGAAGGAAAGAAAGCCGTTCAGATACAGCCAGAGGATTACGATTATTACGATTACATCATCGGAGCGGAATGCGTCAACGTGGAGAATATCAAGCGCATAACGGGCGGCGATCCGAAGATGAAGATCTACCGTCTGCTGGATTTCACAAGAGAACCCCGGGATATCGCAGATCCGTGGTATACGGGAGATTTTCAGACGGCTTACGATGAGACGGAAGAAGGCTGTTTCTCTCTCCTCAATATCCTTCAGCCGGGAGGCATATTCGGAGAGGACGGCTTCTCCTGTTCCTCACACAGCGACCCGGACAGTTCTTCCCCATGTTCCCCGGACAGAACAGTTGAAAAGGCCGTGCCGGAAAGTCCTGTCGTCTCTGTCAGTTCCGGAGCGGATACCGCCATACCGGAACCGGGGATCATATCCTCTGCTTCAGAAAATTCCGGGGATTCCGGAGAGGAAGAGCCCGGCGCCGACCTGTTCCGCCGCTATCTCGACTTTAAGCTCGGAAAAGGATGCACTTCGCCGAAAGAAGAAAGCCTCTTCCTGGATTACGAATCCGTAAAAAAGAAAGAAAAATCCCTGGATGTCCTGGACGAATGGACGATGGAACAGATCTATCTGCTGCTCTATCATGAAATGGATTGGATATCAAAAAACAAACAAAATTAAATTCAAAAATGCGAAAAGCGCTGGTCTCTTTCCATTCGGAAGACCGGCGCTTTTTCGCCATAATTGTTTTATATATTTTATTGTTTACCTGCCTGATACGTCTATTTTGCAGGCTTCCAGGAACTCTTCAGACCTACAATCTGATTGAAGACCTTCGCTCCCGGCTCACTCAGTTTCGTGTCTTCGATATAATAGCCGTGGCGGAAGAACTGATATCTCGTACCCGGCTGAGAATCCACGATGGAAGGTTCGGCCACCGCATTGTGGACGATCAGTGTATCCGGATTCGGAACTTCTTTTCCGTCTTCATCCGGTTTCAGAAGATAATCGAAATCTCTGACGGTAATTGGAACGGCCGTCCTGGCATCCACCCAGTGAATCGTCCCCTTTACTTTCCGCCCTTCAAAACCGGATCCGCTTCTGGTTTCCGGGTCGTAAGTGCAGTGAAGTTCTGTAATCCTGCCGTTTTCATCCTTTACGAAATCATTACAGGTGATGAAATAGGCACCCTTGAATCTGACTTCGTTGCCGGGGAAGAGGCGGAAATATTTCTTTACCGGAACTTCCATAAAATCTTCCCGTTCCACGTAGAGTTCTCCTGAAAACGGGACCATTCTCGTTCCGAATTTTTCCGTATCTTTGTTGTTTTCGATCTCGCACTCCTCCGTCTGTCCTTCCGGATAATTAGTGATGATCACCTTGACGGGATCGAAGATGACATTCCTGTTTTCCACCTTCGGCTGAAGATCTTCTCGGACACAGTGCTCCAGCTGACCGACATCGACGACGCTGTTCGACTTCGCCACGCCGATCCTGTCGCAGAAGTCGCGAATGGCTTCCGGCGTATAACCTCTTCTCCTGAGCCCGGAGACCGTCGGCATGCGAGGATCGTCCCAGCTTTCTACAGCTCCCTCATCCACCAGTTTTTTCAGCAGACGCTTGCTCATCAACGTATTCGTCACGTTCAAACGCGCGAATTCTATCTGCTTCGGAGGATTCTCCCATTCCGTCTCTTTCAGCACCCAGTCATAGAGCGGTCTATGATCCTCGAATTCCATGGTACAGATGGAATGCGTCACACCTTCTATCGCGTCTTCGATCGGATGCGCAAAATCGTACATCGGATAGACGCACCATTCCGCACCTGTATTGTGATGTTCGGCATGTGCGATGCGGTAGAGCACCGGATCTCTCATATTCATGTTTGGAGATGCCATGTCGATTTTAGCTCGAAGAACCATTTCGCCGTCAGCGTATTTTCCTTCTTTCATCTCCTGGAAAAGTCTGAGATTTTCTTCCACGCTTCTGTTGCGGTAAGGACTCTCCTTACCCGGCTCTGTCAGCGTGCCCCGGTACGCTTTCATCTCATCTGCACTGAGAGAACAGACGAAAGCCTTGCCTTTGCGGATGAGCTTCTGCGCACACTCGTACATAGTTTCAAAATAGTCAGAAGCGAAGCGTAGATCATCCCACTGGAATCCCAACCATTTAACATCTTCTTTGATTGATTCCACATACTCGGTATCCTCTTTTTCCGGATTTGTATCGTCAAACCGAAGATTGCAAAGGCCGCCATATTTCGCTGCCGTTGAAAAATTAAGGCAGATCGATTTTGCATGTCCGATATGAAGATATCCGTTGGGCTCCGGTGGAAAACGTGTCTTGATCGGTCTGTCATAGAGATGATCTTCCAGATCTTTTTCAATGATATTGTGAATGAAATTGACGCTCTCACGCGCCGTCTTTTCTTCTTCAGGCTTGTTCGCTTCAGCCATATCGTCCTCCTGAATGTCTTTTACCGCTTTATCGTCTATTTGCGATCGGCAGTTTATTTCAACTGCCGACATCCTTTATCTTTTCTTATGATGCCGGATTTTTCAGTCCTTTTGCATTTCTTTCCCACACTGGTCCGGAAATTTATTTTCTTTTAACTATTCTTTTCGTCTTTACCCTATAAACTTTCGGTTCGACGATTTCGGCTTCCTCCGGCTCCTCTTTTTCTATCTTTTTCTGTTGCTTTTCGGCCTTCTTTCTCGCCTTTTCTTTTTCTGCGTTGATCAGCTTTACAGCTTCTTCGACGCTGATCTTCTTTTCTTTTGCCAATTTATACGGGTTGGTGTTGATTCCTGCCATAGGATCGGCCTCTGCCTGATCATGAGCTGCTTTCCGCTGATCTCGCAGTGTCATTGCCACCATCACGAGAATCATGAGAAGCATCAGCCCCATATAGCCCATGCCGCTGTCCGGCTTTTTTGTGGAAAACGTCACTTTCTGATCGGCTCCCAGAGAATTTCCGCTGTCAGAGACGAGATCTCCGTCGACAGATACGATATATTGATCTTCCGCTTCAAGGTCATTATGGGCGAGAAGACTGATTTTCTTCGGATCCTTGCTGTCATAGAGTATCTCGAAATCCACCGCTTCGCCTTCGCTGTCCTTTACCGTTATCTTATCCTGGTTCGCCTTCTGTGTATCTTCGCCGGAAACATCTTCGTTAAAAAAGAGTTTCACCATTACGTTCTTCACTTCGACTTTTTCATACCCGTCCTCGGGATTTGAATCCGTAAGCTGAAAATCGGCCGCGCTGACCGGAGCCGCACATGCAGCTGCCAGCAGCATCGCCGAAAGCACGATACCTGCGAATCGTTTCATCATTTTTTCCTCCTAAGCTGTCTGAAAAACTCCTTTAAAATAGCGGAGCATTCTTCCCCCAAAATTCCCGTCGTCACCTGCGGATGATGGTTCAGATGAGGGTCTGCAATTATATTCATTATCGATCCACAGGCTCCCGTCTTCGGGTCTGCCGTACCGATAAACAGATTTCTTATTCTCGCGTGAACGATGGCTCCGGCACACATGGCACAGGGCTCCAGTGTCACATACATATCACAATCTTTCAATCTCCAGCCGCCGACTGCCGGAAGAGCCTGCTGAATGGCCAAAATCTCCGCATGGGCCAGAGGATTTTTCTTTTCTTCCGTGCGGTTTCTGGCGGACGCGATCACCTTTCCGTCTTTTACGATAACCGCTCCGACAGGTACTTCTCCCGCCTCTGCTGCTTCATGTGCAAGACTCAGCGCTTCCTCCATGAAGCGCTGAGCTGTATTTTTCCTGTCCATTCTATCTTTACAGCACCGGCGAAACACTGTGGAGCTGCTTCGTAGTAGACAGGATCACATTCGTCTGCGTACGCTTGATGCCGTGAAAACTCTTAATCCGATTCATGATCATTTCCAGCGTATGAGTGTTTGTAGTCGTCACTTTCAGCATATAATCGTATTCGCCCGTGATATAATGACATTCCAGAATTTCAGGCTCTGTCTCCACGAATTCCAGAAAAGCCTGCGTCTGCGACGTGGATTCCAGTCCGATACTGATCATCACAGACAGATCCTTGCCCAGAAGCTTCGGATCCAGGATTACGGTATACTTGCTGATAATGTTCGAATTTTCCAGCTTCTTCAGCCGTTCACTGACGGCAGACAGAGAGAGATTGACTTTTCTGCTCAGTTCTGAAATCGACACTCTTGAATTTTCCTGTAAGACTTCCAAAATTTTTACATCAATAACGTCCATTTATACTTCCTTCTCCTCCGGACCTAATTTTCTGTCTGTGTCTCCTTTTTTCCCCTTATTTTCCGTATAAAATGCGCAAAAAGCGAAAAAAAACAGCCGCCTGCACGGCAAACAGCGTGGAAAAACGGGCACAAAGCGACACAATTTCAATCAATTGTACCATATGACAGAAAAAATGCAATGCAAAACCATGTAATCCGCTAATTTTTCTGAAAAAAAATAAGTCACCGCCGATCTCAACTCGGCGGTGACTATTCATCGCTAGATCTTTCAATAATATTCTACTTCTGCATTTTTTCCCATTTTTTCCAGCATCCGTGCGATATTCTGAACAATTCTCACCTTTATGTTAAGGCTGACAGGTGCGTCTAGATTCTGATGAGCCGGATTGTTCGCCTGCCCCATCATGAAGATGATATCCGTGCAATCCTCTTCCACCAACAGACGCACCAGCTTTGTAGCGCCGTCTTTCTTTTCCAGATCCACCGTCTGAGGCTTTCTGACATTATCTTCATACTCCTGGAGATATTCTTTCATTTTCTTTTCTGCCGCTGACAGTGTGAGGATTCCCTCTGTTACCAGATCGATACCTTCGATAAAAGCGATAGGGGGCACGTCATCATCATAATATTTGAGATCCACGTCGATCTTTTTGCCCAGTTCCCTGGCTACAATCTGTGATGTGGTACCACCGCACACAATTTTTTTGCCGGAAGTCAGTATCAGATCCCGCACCTGTTTTGCATCCATATCCGGACTTGACGCCGGTCCCACCATTACACGGGTCGTAGTGCGCGGTACGATGTGAACCACCGCCACCGTAGTGTCATCCCCCGGTTCTCCCTCATACAGGTGATTGCACACAGAAACCAGGTCCTTTGTCATCATCCGGGCAGAAATATGAGGATGATAGTTTCTCTGAATGAACTCCATGACATTGACACGTTTCCAGCCCAGATTGATGAGTCTCCCGATGCCGGCGTGGATAACACCATCGGAAAAAGATACGATCATGTCTCCAGGCCGGGCCATAAAATGCGACTCCCATACCTCTTTACCGCTTATAATGCGCATCTCTTTATCCGGCTCTTCCAGAATACCATCCCGCAGCATGACAAATTCCGGTCCATCGAATTCTGCGGTGTAGACTTCACCATTATGCTTCACTCTCACTATGGTAAAAGTGGAATACGCTATTCCCCTGACACTGCAAACAGGCAGAGTTTCAGAAATAGTCTCCACACATTCATCGATATCCGCATCACCGCTCATGAGAGTGGATATAATCTTACTGGTGAGGGTGGCCAGGATATTCGCTTTTACGCCACTGCCCATGCCGTCAGCCAATACGAGAATCGTCTCATCAGGCTTTCTGATCACATTGACCATATCGCCGCACAACTCTTCGCCTTTTTTCTTCAGACTTTCGCTGTAGGTTGCCACATAATAATCATTCATTGTACCACCCTTCCTCATCCGTCTCCAGCATCGTCTTGAGCTTATTGACCGCCAGCTTTGTCTCCGCAGTCGTCTCACCCAGCAGACTTGCGATCTCCTGAGCAATTCTCATCTGCTTCTGGACAACATCCTGAGCCACATGGATTGCTTCTTCCCGGAGCTTGGATTCTTTCTGGTGGCTTGCAGCTTCTTCCGTCCTGTCATTGATGACCAATACGTACAGATTATGACGTGTAATTCTGAAAAATGTCACTGCGAGAACCTTCTGCAGCTTATCACAATGAATCACATCGTTTATCACATCGAGTTCCTTCATTCTCGCATTATCGATGAAATCCGTCAGCATGATTTCTCTTACATCCGTATCGATAAAATCTTCCTTGCTTCCCCCCAGAATTTCCAGTGCTTTAGGGTTAATGTCAGCAATTTTCATGTCTTTGTCTGTAAGAACGATACCGTTTGGCATGAATTCAAACAGATGATTCGATTCCGCCTCAGCCTTTTCTCTGGAATAAGGAATGCACATAAACGGATCTGCCATTCCCCGGTAAACGGCGATGGCCTTATCTCTGCAGGTCGGATAACCGCATCCGCTGCAGTCCAGCATATCGCTTCGGCGCGTCTTTCCCACCAGCGCCAGCAGATCCCGAATTTCTTCTTCTGTAGGCATCGGCTCATAGAAGTCCATACGGATATAATTCTTGCTGACATCCACATCGGCCAGTTCGGAAGGATTAACCTTCTCTTCGCCCTGACCGTCGTTCAGGAGATAAAGCCAGTGATCTTTCCCGATAAACGTATCTCTGCCGGCCATGCGCATGTTGGGACCTCCCAGGCAGCTATTCTGACAACCGGTGAGTTCGATGAAATAGCCCCGGATGGAATCGTTTACATCTTTGAAGGTATTCATGATGCGCGTCGAACCGTCAATAATCCATACCATATAATTATATTTGATGTCATTTTTAAGCGCCCGGAAGATGCCCCCCGATTCGTCGAAGTATCTGGCACGGTAATTTGATACCATATACGTTTCCGGATCTTCTTCCCGGGTGATCGATACGCCCTCGTCCTTCATCCACTGCTCCAGTTCCTCAAAGCTGATATACGCATCGATGAGATCCCCGTTTCCGGCGATATACGTCAGCTTATGACAGGCGATGCACGGACCTACGGCCACTATACGAATATCATCACCATAAGCTTTGCGCATCATCTTGGCATGAGCCTCCAGCGGAGTATCAACAGGAGCCAGATGCTTGATGAGTTCCGGATAATATTTCTGGATCAGAAAATTTGCTGACGGGCAGGCGCTGGTAAAGATATTTGTCATCTTATCCTCGTCCGCAAGCCGCTCGTATTCTTCCATGACACGCATCGTGCCTACGGCGGTTTCCTCAACTCTGTCGGCACCTAGTTTTTTCAAGGCTGCGCCCAACTGACGGAAATTTGCATTCATAAAATACTCGCTGAAAGTGGACGAAATCGAAAAATACACCTTTTCGCCTGAAGCGATCATGAGCTTTACTCTGTCCATTTCGCTGAAAAGATCTCTGGCATCCTGCGGACAGACGAGATAGCATTTTCCGCAGTAGATGCAGCGTTTTTCATCGATAGTCGCCTTTTCCGACAAAATAGATATCGCTTTTACCGGGCAGGCTCTCACACATTTATAACAGTTCTTACAGTTTGCGCCTTTGAGACGCATGATCAGATTATTTTTTTGTTTTTCCGTATTACTCATATCTCAACACCTTCCGGACACATCGTCCCCGCTCCTGAATTTCCTGTACAGCTCCGCCGGAACGAATCTCCGTCCAGCGTCGCCCGATCATCGGAGAATTTTATTTTCCCAGAATCTCACGGAGAAACACTTCTTCCACATTGTCCCGCGTCAGATCGTAAATCTGGCAGTCGTCGATCCGTGCTCCGATATTTCCCGTGCACTGATCCATACAGAAAGAAGCTTTCAGTTCCACCTCATCTTTCATACCGTATTTCTCTATCAACTCGTCAAATTTGTCGATAACACGGTGCGACCCTTTCATATGACAGGCGCTTCCCACACAGACTGTGATCGTTTTCATAAAACCTCCTCATTTCATGGCAGATCTTTCAAAACAACTTCATGCAGTGGTCAGGATATCTGCATCATCCGCACTCACAACGCAGTTTCCGTAAATTATTCGTTTGCCTATAACAATTTTACAATTTTCACTATAGCCTTTCAAGCGCAGGGTGTATAATTAATCGTATACTTCGCTGTGCGAGCAGCAGATCACAGGTTATAACAGTTTTATTGAAAAAAGGGAACGGGAGAATAATATGTATCTTGATTTTGCAGCTGCAGTTATTTTGATTTTATGCATTATCTTCGGTGAAAAGAGAGGATTTGTCCGGTCTCTTGCCAGTGCGTTCGGCTGGCTGTTTTCACTTTTTTTCGCATTTCTGTACTCACCCGCTCTGGCGGATTATATCTCGGAAAACACGCCCGCAAAGCAGCTGGTGTACGATTTTGCCATGAAGCACATGAAATCTCTGTTTCCGGAAGCCGCCGGCCTTTCCGGAAATGTGCCTTCGGATCTTCCGTCGAGTCTGGCAAACGCCATCGCCGGCTCTGCCAGCGATCAGTTTGAGCAACTGGCTCAGCCTGTGGCGGAACAGCTGGCGGAAACCATCATCAGCGTGATATCCTTTTTCATCGTGGTTTTCGTGGTCAAATTTCTCATTCACTTTATAGAACGCCTGGCAGGCCGCATCCGCAGAGTGAAAATCGTCGGTACTGTCGACGGCATTCTCGGCATGCTCTTCGGCATCGTAAAAGGTGCCGTGCTCATCTATCTGCTGATGGCGGTTCTCATCTTTGCCGCGGCTACCGTATCGTACAAGCCTCTGACGGATACTCTCCAGTCGTCCGTCGTCGTGAATTTTCTAGAATCGAACGATCTTCTCTTTTTCGGAGAAAATGTCATCAGCGGCATTCAGCTTCCGGAAGCCGACGGCTCTCAGTCCGGCTGACAGGTGAACCGGAGGGCTCACAAACAGCGGAATTCTGCCTGTACACATCGTTTCAGTCCAGTCTGCTTCTGCGGAAAGATGCGAACTTTTGAAGTTTCCTCTGTTGTCCGCAGACTCCATTTATGGTATCATATCAGAGCGGGAAAAGCGGTTCCGCTATTCCCGCTCTCAGCACGTGCTTGCGTAGCTCAGTGGATAGAGCGTCGGTTTCCTAAACCGTGCGTCGGGGGTTCGAATCCCTTCGCGAGCACCATTCTCATCAGAAAGCGCCGCCTGACTGCCATCTGCCGGCAGTCGGGCGGCGCTTTTGTATTTCCTTCTCAATTTCCTTTTTCAGACGAAATGATACGTATATCTCCGTCTTTTCCGGCTTCTTCCTGTGCCGGTGTATCAGCATATGACACCTCCGCCTACCACGATATCTCCGTCATAAAAAACAGCAGACTGCCCTTTCGTGATAGCCCGCTGAGGCTCGTCAAATTCCACCTCCACAGTATCAGGTCCTGTCTGCGTTACGACAGCCCACTGCTCCGGCTGGCGGTAGCGTACTTTCACTTTCAGGCGCATTCCGCCGCTGATCCGGCTGCAGGAGATGAGATTCAGATCTCTTACCCGGAACTTTCTCGTGAAAAGATCTTCATTATCTCCGATGATTACCGCATTATTCTCCGGATCGATGCCGCAGACGTATCCCGGCTTTTTCAGAGCCAGTCCCAGTCCTTTTCTCTGGCCAACGGTATAGCGGATAATCCCTCTGTGCCGCCCGAGAACGCTTCCGTCTCTGCGGATAAAATCACCAGGCGGATAGTTTTTTCCGGTATAATTTTCTATAAACTCTGCATAAGAGCCGTCAGGAATGAAGCAGATATCCTGGCTTTCCGGCTTGTCCGCATTGCCGAAGCCGCATTTTTCCGCCAGCGCCCGCACTTCCGCTTTCGTCATCCCGCCCAGGGGAAAAATCGTGCGGGACAACTGTTCCTGCGTCATGCTGTAAAGCACGTAACTCTGGTCTTTCCGGGGATCGAGAGCTTTTTTCAGGAGATAGCGTCCTCTCGCCTCGTCATAAGAAATTCTCGCATAGTGACCGGTGGCAACCAGATCGTATCCCATTTCCGCCGCGCGCTCGTAGAGAATCCCGAATTTCATATAGCGGTTGCAGTCGATGCACGGATTCGGCGTCTCTCCGCGCTCGTAGGCCGATACAAAGCGGTCCACCACATTTTTCTGAAACAGGGGAGAAAAATCGTACACGTAAAACGGCATTCCCAGAGACTGGGCTACCTCAGCCGCATCTTCCACATCTTTTTCCGAGCAGCATGCATGTTCGTCCGGAAGATGAAGTGTCTCGTTCTGAAACAGTTTCATCGTAATTCCGCAGCATTCGTACCCCTGCCTACACAGGAGGTACGCCGCCGCGCTGGAATCCACGCCTCCGCTCATGGCCGCCATGACTTTCTTTTTTTCCATTTTACGCATGCTCCTTTTTCGCGTGTCCCACTGCCGTCACGATCCGGTATCCTGCGCTCAGAACGCGCTGTTCCAGCAGATTCCGGCTCTGAGCCGCCTCTTCTCCTGTACAGATCTTGTTTTCATACAGAGCGTAGAGTTCCCGTGTCTCGGAAGGAGACAGATTCGGCATGACCACGTTTGCACCGGCTTTCAGCCCCATTTCCCGGCCCTCCGGATGAATGGTGCCCAGCGCCGTCGTAGACGGCAGCAGGGCGTAAGGGAACATGAGGCGCAGAATCGATACAAGGCGGAGCGTTTTTTCCATCCGTTCCTCAGGCGTCAGCGCCCTGTAATCCTCCTCTGCATCTGCCGCTTTTCCGCCGGAATCCTCAGCCGTTTTTCCGGCCGCCTCCAGCTCTTCTCTGTATCTCACACCCATGGGAGTGTCCATATGCTCGATATACGGTCCGATGCCTATCATATCCGGCTGAAGTTCCTGAAGAAAGCGCAGATCGCGCACAAGCGTCTCCGCGCTCTGATACGGCGTTCCCACCATAAATCCGGAACCTACCTGATAGCCGATCTCTTTCAGATCGTACAGGCACCGCTTTCTCTCCATGAGGCTCATCTCCGACGGATGAAGTTTTCCGTAATGGCACTCGTCCGCCGTCTCGTGGCGCAGCAGATAACGGTCTGCTCCCGCATCGAAATACGCCTGATAACTCTCCCGTGACTTTTCCCCGATGGAAAGAGTCACTGCACAGTCGGGAAAGCGGCTCTTTATTTCCGACACGATGCTGCAGATCCGTTCGTCGTTGAAATAGGGATCTTCTCCGCCCTGAAGCACGAAAGTTCGGAATCCCAGCTGATATCCTTCCTCACAGCACTGCATGATTTGTTCCCGGCTGAGGCGGTAACGGACTGTCTTCGTGTCAGATGCCCGTATCCCGCAGTAGTAGCAGTTATTTCTGCAGTAATTCGTAAATTCGATGAGTCCCCGTATATATACATCCGTGCCGTAAATCTCCCTGCGGACCTGGTCTGCCGCTTCCGCCAGAACCGGACCGGCTTCCGGGGATTCGATGAGAAGGCTCAGCTGCCCGTCCGGCAGATCCCTCTCCTCCCGCAGGCGCCGGATAACTTCATGCACCGCCTTTTCCCGTCCGGCATCTCTTCCGCGCTCCCCGCTGTCCTCCGATAAAATGAACACCCGCTTTTCCTCGGTTCTCTCTTCTTTTTTCATCCGCACACACTCCTCATATTCAGCAACTGCCGCTGTCCCGGGACAGCGGCAGTCGTTCTTTTGTCTGTCATGCATGACAGATACCGGACCTCTGATTCCGTTTTTTCCGATCCGTTTTTCGTTTCAGGACATGCGCCATAACGCAGCAGCATCCGCGTTCTTTCACACATTCTCTTCCGTCAGTCCGGATTCCTGGCCTTCCAGAATATCCTGCAGCGTAATACTGTCGAGATATTCCGCGATGGCCCGGTACAGTCCTTCCCAGACCGGAAGAGTGATGCATTCTTCTCTTCGCAGACACTGATTGGGGTCATCCGCCAGACATGCCACCGGAGCGAGATTTCCCTCTGTAAGCCTCAGGATCTCTCCCACGGTATACTCATCCGGCGCTTTCGCCAGCCGGTAGCCGCCCTGAAAACCTCTGTTCGTCTGAAGCATTTCAGATTTATTCAGCACAGGAACGATCTGTTCCAGATATTTTTTTGACAGATTCTGCCGCTCTGCGATATCCTTCAGAGGCACATATCCCTGTTCCATATGCTGCGCCAGATCGAGAAGCATGCGCAGCGCGTACCGTCCTTTCGTAGAAATCTTCATAGCTATTCATCCCGTCCTGTACTCATATCAGTATATATAACTGCAGGTGTTCCGAAAATTTTCTCTTCTTTCGACTCCCTCCGGCTTCTGAAACGGAAAATCTGTCGGGTTATCCCATAAGAAAGTCCAGAATATTCCATCCGTCTCCTGTATTGGCTTTATACAGTTCCGTATAGCCGCACCGGGTGCAGCTTACTGTAATGAATTTCTTATTCTGAATATCGAAAATCTTTGCAAAATTGCCTCCCGTAGCCTGAAACTGATCCGATTCATACTGTTGATTCCCGCACTTCGGGCAGACATACTGCTTTTTTTCATTCATATTATTTTTCTCCTTTTCCTCGTTAGGCCCCTTTTTTTAAGACTGTGAAAACAGATTCTCTGCTTCCCATTTCTGTCATATCAATCCTGTTTCGGTGTGCCGTCCGGGTGAAATACAGGAAGGGGCTCCAGATAAATGACATCATCCCTCTTCTGAGCATCTCCTTCCGCCAGAATCGTCATGCGTCCACATACGATACCTCCGGCAGCCTCCACCAGTTTTTCCAGAGCTGTCATGGACTCACCCGTGGAAATCACATCGTCCACCAGAAGAATCCTGCTGCCCTTCATCAGTTCCGCGTCATTTCCGTCGAGATACAGCTTCTGGGAACCTTCTGTCGTGATAGAATCCACGCTGACTTCGAAGACGTCGCGCATATAGAGCTTTGACTTTTTTCTGGCGAGAAAATATTTCTGATTTCCCGCGAGGCGCGCCATCTCATGAATGAGAGGAATTCCCTTTGCCTCCGCTGTCAGCATATAATCGTACTCCGGCGCTCTCTCCAGAAGCTCTCGGGCGCAGGCGGTCGTCAGTTCCGGGTCCCCGAAAATGACAAATGCTCCGATATAAAGGTCATCGGATACTCTGCAGAGAGGAAGAGAACGCTCAAGACCTGCAATCGTCATTTTATAGTCCATTTTTATCTACTCCTTAAATTATCTTGCCATGGCCGATCATATTATCAGAAATCATCTGTATCTCATAACATTATATTGAAAATCCTGCTTTTTTGCAAGGCTGGCGGCCATCCGCTCTTCGACAGGAGCTTCCCGCGTCATTCTCCGCAAATCGGATTCTCACCGGGAAGTCGGAGATATAAAAAATGCGTAAAGTTTATTCTTGTCAAACTTAAGCGTCAAATATAGAATATTTATGTAATTTTATTTTACTTTTTTATCCCTCAAAACGTTTCAGGAGGTTTTTATGGATAAGTTTTTTAAGATCACGGAGCGCGGCTCCACGGTGAGAACCGAAATTATTGCCGGTCTCACCACATTCATGGCCATGGCATATATTCTCATGGTCAATTCCGGAATGTTTGCCGAACTTGGCGTCGTTTCCTACAACGCGATTTATATCGCCACCGCTATCTCGGCTATCATCGGTACGGTCATCATGGGTCTTCTGGCCAATCTACCGCTGGCGCAGGCTTCCGGCATGGGACTGAACGCATTCTTCGTGTACACCGTATGCTTCGGTTTCGGGCTCACCTACGCCAATGCACTCGTTCTCGTGCTTCTCGACGGTATTATATTCATCCTTCTGACCGTTACAGGTCTCCGTACGAAAATTTTCAAAGCGATCCCGGATTCCGTCCGCATGGCGATCCCTGCAGGTATCGGTCTCTTCATCGCTTATATCGGGCTTCAGAATGCCGGTCTCATCGTCGGCAGCGAATCCACCGCTTCGGCACTGGCATCTTTCAATATTTTCAACGGAACGGCAACATGGGCGGGCATCATGCCGCTGATCGTGACGATCCTCGCGCTGCTGGCCATCGCTGTCATGTCCACCCGCAAAATGAAAGGTGCGGTTATCTGGGGTATCCTGGGCGGCGCTGTTCTCTACTATATCTTAGGTTTCACAGTTCCGGGATTCTATGACGGATTCGCCGACAATCTGAGCTTTAATCCGTTCGCAGCTTTCGCCGATTTCGGTACACAGGCTTTCGGCAAAGTATTCACGGAAGGATTTGACTTCTCCGGATATCTGGCGGATCACTCCACTGCAGCCCTCGCGGTTCTCATCATCACTACAGCGCTGGCATTCTGCCTGGTCGATATGTTTGACACACTCGGAACGCTTTACGGTGCATGTTCCCGTGGTAATCTTCTGACAGAAGAAGGCGAAATCCCGAATATGGAAAAGGCCATGCTGGCAGACGCTGTAGCTACAACATGCGGCGCTATCTGCGGTACTTCTACGGTAACCACATTTGTCGAATCTTCTGCCGGCGTCGGCGAAGGCGGAAGAACAGGTCTCGCTTCCATCGCGACAGCAGTGCTCTTCTTCATCGCGATGTTCCTGAGCCCGGTCGCAATTCTCATTCCTTCCTGCGCCACAGCGGCAGCTCTCATTTATGTAGGCGTGCTCATGATCAATGGCGTGAAGAAAATCGAATGGACCGATCCGGAAATTGCAGTTCCTGCGTTTCTGACACTGGCCATGATGCCGTTTACTTACAACATTTCTTACGGTATCGCTTTCGGTCTCATCTCTTACATCATCATCAAACTGTTCACCGGAAAAGTGAAAGAAATTACAGCCGGAACGTGGATTATCGGAATCCTCTTCCTGCTCATGTTCTTCCTCACACACTAAGAAAACAGAAAGCGCATAAAAAGGCCTGCGGCAGATTCCGAAATCCGCCGCAGGCCTTGTTTTTTCTTTTCGATTTTTATTCGTTTCTATCCCGCGCAAAACTCACTCCGGATCGCTCATCAGGTTGTCAAAAAGCTCCGGATATTTATCCTTCAAAACAAAAGATTTGGAATTCTCATCGCAGAACACCTGCTTCGTCAGTCCCGTAGAAATCACGCGGCCCGTATCCAGATTTTCGATTTCATATCCGATGGTAACCACTTTTCCCCGGACTTCCTGAACTTCCGCCGTGACTTTCAGAGGATCGTCAAAGACGGCTCCCTCCTGATATTCGCAATGGCAGACTACCAGAGGCAGAAGAACGCCGCCTTCCTCCCATTTTTCCATCTGAAAACCGGCTTCCCGGAAGAGCTTCGTCCGTGCCAGATCGAACCATTTGATATAATTCGTATGATATACGGCTCTCATTCCATCCAGATCGGCAAATGCCACTCTAAGTTCCACAGATGCTTTTCTCATAACTCAAACTCCTTTCATGCGGTTCCGGGGCACAGTTCTTATTCTCATGCCCGGCCGTCACAGAAAACTTTCATGCAATCGCTCCTGGCGGCACCGATCAGTGTCAGACCGCACCGCTGTGCCAGACGGACAGCCGACGGCGTAGGGGAAGCCTTGCCCGCGAGAGCCGCGAGATTTGCCCGGACGGCTTTTCTCACCATATCCTCCGGCATTCTTCCGCTTGTATAGGCGATGCATATTCTAGGATCGACGTTTTCCTGCAGAATAAAGCCTACCGCCTTGTCGAGAGCATTATGCCTCCCGATATCTTCACACCGAAAGAGCAGGCGGCCTCTGCAGGCGATGAGGCAGCTGTGTGCCGCACCTGTCTTCCGGTGCAGTTCGCTCTCTTTTCCGAACAGATCTGCCAGTTCAAAAATTTCCCCGACATGCCATTCAGCCGACTCTCCGGGAAGCCTAAAAGCGTTCCCGCCGCTTCCGCACTTCAGTTCCACCTCAGCGGTCCCGGCTTCTCTGTCGATCTCCAGCCGGCATATGTCCGATACAGATGAAATCAGTCCCTCTGTGCACAGTCGTCCCGTCACAAGTTCTTTCAGATACTGCGGCGTGCACACCGTACGGATTACCCGCACATCACTCTCGCATCGGCTTTCGGATCGCACCTTTCCGCAGCTTCCATCATCCCCGTAAATTCCTGTATCTGTCCCGCTGATCTGCATCGTCAGGTGATATTCCGTCAAAAGGTTTTCCTGTCGGACTTCCGTGTGCCCGTCCCTGAAGATCACTCTGCACCGGCACATCTCTGTGAGGTGATCTTTTTCCTCTTTCATCGTCCGATCTTTTCCACGCGGATCGCGCAGACTTTATATTCCGGTATGCGGCAGAACTTATCGAGTGCGGCATTCGTCAGCCAGTTAGCGTTTCCATCAGGGAAATGGAACGGCATCCAGGTCTCACCCGGAGATACTTTCGTCCCTACTCTGGCCGTAGTTTCAATAGTTCCTCGACGCGAAGTAGCCCGTACCAGTTCTCCGTCTTCGATGCCCAGGCGGGCTGCATCTTCCTCATTCATTTCGATGAAAGACTTTCCTTCGATTTCCATGAGTCCCGGCGTTCTTCCCGTCATCGCACGGGTCGTATAATGATAGAGAATCCGTCCCGTCATGAGATACAGCGGATATTCCTCATCCGGAAGTTCCGCAGACGGGGTGTAGACGGTAGGATACAGCCATCCCAGTCCTCTGGTAAAGCCGCCCACGTGCATGATCGGCGTTCCCGGATGATCCGGAGCAGGACAAGGCCACTGCAGGCCCTTTCCTCCCACTTCTTCGCTGTCTAGCCGGGCATGGCTGATACCGCCGAAACTCGGCGTCAGAGAGGCGATTTCATCCATGATCTGCGCCGGCGTCAGCCGCGGCTGCGGATATCCCATGCGGTTCATCAGGTCGATGATGATGTCGATATCCGAACGGATGTCGAAAGACGGATCTTTCGTCAAATCCACCGCCTTGCGGACACGCTGTACGCGGCGTTCTGTATTGGAGAAGGTTCCTTCCTTTTCCGCATAACTCATGCCCGGAAGGATAACGTCGGCGTACTGTGCGGTCTCTGTCATGAATAATTCCTGAAGGACGAAAAAGTCTAGACTTTCCAGAGCCTTGATAATGTGATTCGTATCCGCATCTGTCACCACAGGATCCTCGCCGTAAATATAGAGTCCTTTAATATCTCCTCTGATAGCTGCACCGAATACATCTGTGGCGTGAATTCCGATTTTGTCACTGAGAGGGACACCCCATGCCTCTTCAAATTTCTTTACCACTTCCGGGTTTTTCACCTTCTGGTATCCTGGGAAATCAGTAGGCTGAGCGCCCATATCACAGGCTCCCTGTACGTTGTTCTGACCGCGCAGCGGATTTACGCCGCATCCGGGACGTCCCAGTTTGCCGCAGAGCATCGCCATATTCGACATGGACATGACACCTTCTGTCCCTGTGGAATGCTCCGTGACACCCAGGCAATAAATGATCGGCGCTTTTTCCGCTGTGGCATACATTCTCGCTGCTTCGATGAGCTGGTCTTTATCGATGTGGCAGACTTCCGCGACATATTCCGGGGTATAGTCTTCTACGATTTTTTTCAGTTCTTCAAAACCTTCCGTGCGTTCTGCGATAAATTTCTCGTCGATAAGGCCTTCCTTAATCATGACATGCATCATCCCATTGGCAAACATGATGTTGGTACCCGGCTTTAATTTCAGATGAATATCGGCATATTTTGTCAGCCCGATATCTCTCGGATCTACTACGATGAGACGTGTACCGTTCTGAACCGCCTGACGGATCTGCATGCCCACCACCGGATGGGCTTCTTCCGGATTAGATCCCACCAGCATGATACAGTCCACGTCATGAGTGATATCTCCGATAGGGTTCGTCATGGCACCGGAACCCAGCGTCATAGCCAGTCCGGAAACCGATGCGGAATGACAGACACGTGCACAGTTGTCTACGTTGTTGCTGCCAAAGCAGGTGCGGACCATCTTCTGCACCATATAAATATCTTCGTTTGGAGAACGGGAGCAGGCGAAGCCCGCTAAAGAATCTGCACCGTATTCTTTTTTCAGGCTCATGAATTTCGAAGCCACCAGGCTGAGAGCCTCATCCCACGTCGCTCTTTCAAACTTTCCTGTTTCCTTATTCTTAATCAGCGGATATCTGAGACGGTCACCGGAATGTACGAAGTCAAAACTTCCGGAACGTCCTTTGACACAGAGAAGTCCTCGGTTAGACGGACCGTTCGCCGCCTGTACGTCTACAATCCGGTTGTCTTTCACCAGAAGATCATATTGACAGCCGGTAGCGCAATGCGGACATGTGGTGCGAACTTTTTCCACTTCCCATTCACGATAATATTTTTTTCTTTTTTCCGTAATGGCTCCCGTCGGGCAGGCCTGCGCACAATTTCCGCAGGATTCGCAAAGAGTATTCTTCCAGTCAGGGCCGAAAGGAGCTTCGATGATATTGAATACGCCTGCCTTTCCAAGGCCGATGGCTTTTCTTCCGGTAACGTGCTCACAGGTTCCCACACAGCGCTGACAGTGAATGCAGAGCTCAGGACGGTAGCTGAGAAACGGATGACTGTTTTTTCTCTCCTCCCCGCTTCTCGTAGCCGGATAAGAAGAATATTCCACGCCGTATTCATTGCAGTATTTCTGAAGCTCGCATGCTCCGTTTTTTCCGCAGGAGAAGCAATCCTGACAGTGATTTGCCAGAAGCAGATCGAGAATCATTCTGCGGGCGGAGATGACACGTCCGCTTTTCGTGTTTACATTCATTCCCTCTTTTACCAGAGTATTACATGCTGTTAAAAGCCTTCCCACGCCGTCGGCTTCTACCACGCACATGCGGCATGAGCCGATCTGATTTGCTTCTCTGAGATAACAGAGTGTAGGAATCTCAACTCCTGCAGCAGCAGCAGCTTCGAGAATCGTCGTTCCTTCCGCCGCTTTTACCGGAATTCCGTCGATCGTCAGATTAATCATTCGTCTCTGCCTCCTTTCATGACACCGCAGCCGAAGTGATCGCAACGCAGACAGCGCCCCGCTTCCTGCATGGCCTCTTCATATGTGTACGGATTTTCCACATGGTCGAAATCATTTTTACGGATATATGCCGGACGTTCGGTTATATTGGCTCTGCCCGTAGGAATTCTGCTGTTTTCTCTGGCTTCCGGAGCTTTCACGTCACAATTCAGCTTATGATGATAGCCCAGATATTCGTCGATATTATGCGCCGCCACTTTACCGGCCGCGATGGCGCGGATAGCCGTAGACGGACCTGTAGCGCAGTCACCGCCTACAAAAACTCCCGGCATATTTTTCACTTCCGTATCGAGACCTGCCCTGAAAACTCCCCAGTCAGCCTCCATTCCGAATTCTTCAAACGGTCCGCTGACGATGTCCTGTCCTACTGCAATGAGAATTACATCGCAAGGGATACGTTCCGGTTCTTTTTTCGCATCCATCGGAGCCGGACGTCCGCCCCGGTACGGGCCGATCATCTGAGGTTGCGTAATCAGAGCTGTACATTTGCCCTGAGCGTCTTTTTCCACCGCTTTCGGGGCCTGCAGCGTCATGAGATCGATACCTTCCATGACCGCAGCTTCGATCTCACTCTCAAGTGCCGTCATATCGTTCTGGCGTCGTCTGTAAACGACACGAACCGCTTCAGCGCCGCAGCGCACGGCACTTCTTGCAGCATCCATGGCTACGTTACCTCCGCCGATGACGACCACCGTCTTTCCTTTATAATCAGGAATTTCTCCGTTTCCGATACGGTCCAGCATCTCCACGGCAGATTCCACATTTTCTGCATCCACATTGTCGATGCGCAACTTTTTGCCCGCCTGCGCGCCGATGGCCACAAACATGGCATCACAGCCGTTGCGGATCTCTTCGATAGAAAGTCCGGCCCCCGCTTCGGCTCCGCATTTCACTTCGATATCGCCAGCGGATAAAATCGCGCGGATATCTTCATCCAGACGTTCTTTAGGGAAACGATAATTCGGAATTCCGTAACGAAGCATGCCTCCCAGCTCCTTCTGACGTTCAAAAATAGTGACTTTATGACCCATCAGCGCCAGAAAATACGCGGCAGTCAGCCCGGCAGGTCCGCCACCGATAATATTTACCTTCTTTCCAGTGGATACATTTGCTTTCGGTACAGCTACCTTATCTGCCGCAATCTGATCCACAGCATATTTTTTGAGACCCCGGATGTTGACAGAATCATCGATCAGATTTCTCCGGCAGTGTTCTTCACACGGATGTTCACAGATCATAGCACAGGCAGTCGGAAGAGGATTATCTTTCCGGATCATATTCACCGCTCCCGCATAATCTTCTTCCGCGATGAGAGCAATATATCCCGGAATATCCACATGTGCGGGGCAGAGACTGATACAAGGAACCTTCTGACCGATCTCATCCGTACAGCATCCGTTTTCGATATGACTTCTGTATTCTTCTTTCAGCGCATCGAGTCCCCAGAGAACATCAGCGGCAGCCTGATAGCCGATGGCGCAGTCCGCCGTGTCCCGGATCATTTCCGCCAGAGCTTCCATTTCGGCCGGCGTATCGCTGTTCGCCCCGCCCTCCAGAACACTCTGAAGAAGACGCTTCAGCTGAGGAAGACCGTCGCGGCAGGGCACGCACTTTCCGCAGGTCTGAGCTGCAGCCGTCTCCAACAGTGACAGCTGTACTGTCAGCGGGCATGTACCAGGGGGACAGGCTTTTATTTTGTTTTCAAAACGGCTCAAGAGCTCTTCGATTTTCGTATCGAAACGCTCCGGATCCGCCAGATAAATCTTACTCATGATTTCGACCTCCTGTAAAAAACAGCTGTGAAACATGCACTGCCGCATACTCCACAGCGAATAATCGTATGAATATTATAGATGAATATCGCAGGTTTGTCTGCCGTTTTGCAGATTACCGCAAATTTTTCGACCGGCCGGTCTTTTTCTTTTGGTCTGCCCATATATACCGCAGCCTCCGTTCCGCACATGGATCATTTTCTTCCGGAACAATCTTCCAGCTGCTGCAGATCCTCCGGAGTGTTGATATTCCGGAAAATCTCCCTCATGGAATCCGGTACGGGACAATATATCGTCTCCGCTTCCTCCAGCAGATCGGACATCTTCCTTCTTCCGGAACGGAGCAGGCGCTCTGCAGCCTCTGCGATACTTCTCCGGTAGACTCCGAACAGAGGCTCGGGTCGCCCGTCATTTATATAGACTGCAGCTTCCGGATGTCTTCCGGCATGTAGCATTACGCCCGACGCCCGACGCTGTTCTTTTGAAGAGAACTCTTCTCTTCTTGCTCTGTCGTCTTCCATCCGTTTCAGAAGCAGTTCCGCAGCTTCGCGTTTCAGGCACGGCATATCCACCGCGCTGACGCACAGAATTTCCGCTCCGGTCTGGCGAAAAGCAGACAAAATTCCCGCCATAGGACCACAGTCTTCAAATATGTCGACTACCGGTTCGGTTTCTTCCGGCAGAGATCCGAGTCGTTGCAGATGTTCAGTAGTTCCTGCTGCCACCAGAATCCGTTCCGCAAGGCCGGAAGACTTCCAGAATCGGGCCGCCCTTTCCAGCAGAGTCTCACCATCTGCCGTAATCAGTGCCTTTTCCCGCCCCATGCGCAGGGATCTCCCGCCTGCCAAAATCAGCGCGCAGCACCCCCCTTCCTCTCTCATAAGCTTTTTCCTCTGCTCGTCTGAAGATAAGCAAACCAGTACACACATCCTACCATCACGGAACCGCCGACGATATTACCCAGCGTAACCGGAAGAAGATTTCCGATGAGGAAATTACCGGCTGTCAGATTCCCGAGATTGCTGACCGCATCTGCTGCCGCCGTATGATATGCCGCATCTGCGTTCGCCAGAAGCCCTGCTGTCCCGTAATACATATTTGCCACACAGTGCTCAAATCCACACAGAATAAATAGCATAATCGGCAGAAAAAGACCCATGATCTTGCCTGATACCGTCTTTGCAGCAAAGCTGATCCATACAGCGATACATACCAGGAAATTACACAAAATTCCCAGACAAAACGCCTTTGTAAACGTGAGGGAGCACTTGCCCGCCGCCACTTTTATCGTATTGACCGCCAGCGCACCATCAAAAAGATCGAGCTGACCTCCATAATATATCAGAACTGCCACGATGGCCGAACCGATAAAATTTCCGATATACACGATAATCCAGTTCCTCAGCAGGGAGGTCGGGCGGATTTCCTTTTCAATAAGGGGGATCACCATCAGACAGTTGCCGGTGAACAGTTCGCTGCCCGCCAGAAGTACCATCGTCAGGCCCGCAGGAAACACCATACCGCTGAGGATTTTTGCGATACTTCCGCTTTCGACGGTACAGGAAATCGTATTGCTTCCCGCCGCTGCCAAGGCGATGAAAAGGCCTGCCATAATACCGAGAACGAGCATCTTCCCGGCCGGTAGCTCTGCCTTTTTCTTTCCGATACCGATTACATTTTTTGCCACTTCTGCCGGTGTAAACATATTCTTCTTCTCACTTTCCTCTAAAAATAATCACTTAAAAATAATTGTATTCTATCTGCTAACTCTGCTTAGTATTGTCAGTACTTATTTATAACTTCATCCTACTTATCAGATAATCTGCAAGCTGTTCCGTACCCCATTCATTCGGAACAAACAGAGGAATCTCACGAAAATCTTCCGAGAGTTCCTCCTTTGAAAAATCCGTCACCATCGCCAGAAGTGTACCAGGATCACAGACCGGTCTTTCCGATACACTTTTCCTTACCACTTCCACTTTCGGATATCCGGAATATTTAAACCCTTCCAGCAAGATGAGATCGGCATCCGGAAATGCCCGGATCAGATCTTTCTCCGAAACTCCGGAGCTTTCTCTTATCACCATGATCCGTCTGTCGGAAAAGACAGCCACACCGTCTGCTCCTGCGTTCCGTATTTTAAAGCTGTCTGTTCCCGGTACATCTGGTTCAAAGTCGTGCCCGTCATGCTTAATCACAGCTACCGACATCCCTCTTTCTCTGAAAAAAGGAATCAGTCCTGCAATCAGTGTCGTTTTTCCCGAATTCTTGACTCCGCTGACGGCAAATATCTTCTGATTTTTCATATACAAATCACCCGGAGGAGTTCACCTCCTCTCAGAGATTCCGTGCCTGCCGGTATCTCGATATAGCAGTTTCTCGCTCCCGACACAGTCCGCACGCATGGAAAAGTTTCCGCTCCGTCCGCCGTTTCCTCACCGGAACTTTCTGCCAACGTATAGAATCCTCCGCCTTTTGACTTTTCGTCCTTCAGGCGCACCCTGCCGTCTGCGAAAAGAATTCCACGGACGTACCGCGTCTTCGGACTCGCTTTGTTAAAAGTGCCCTCAAAGAAGGCTGCTTCGTAACGCAGACCGAGAGAAGGATCTCTTCCTGCCACCCCGATCATCGGCCTCGCCAAAATACTGAAATTTACAGCCGCTCCGAAAGGGCTTCCCGACAGGCTCAAGACCGGCTTTCCCTGTAGCATCGAGAACGTCGTGGGCGCTCCAGGCTTTATGAGAACTTTCTGGAATAGAATCTCTGCTTTCAGCTGACGGAGAACCTCCGGCAGATAATCCCTTTTTCCCACGGAAACACCTCCGGTGGTAATCACCAGATCCGCTTTGTCCACAGCTTTGAGCAGATGTTCTGCAATGCTCTCCGTCGAATCTTCCGCCTGCACACAGTAAGGCACATCTCCTCCGCAATTCAGTATCCCCGCACGGATCATATACATATTGCTGTTATAAATCTTTCCCGGCGCCAGAGACTGTCCCGGGAGAACGATCTCATCTCCTGTGGCGATCACCGCTGCCCGGGGTCTCCGGAAGACTTTCACTTCTGTCATTCCCAGACTCGCCAGAAGACCGGTGTCCGTGAATTCCAGCTTTCTTCCCGCCGGGATCACTCTCTGTCCTTTCCGGAAATCTTCTCCCGAAAAGCAGTAATTCTGATGCTTTTTCACGCTGCGAAAAATTCTCACCCTTTTTTTTGCATCTTTGCCGTCCGAAGAAATTCTTTCCGACTGCAGCATATCTTCCGGAACCAGCTCCGCATCTTCCTGCTTTACGACACAGTCGCTTCCCGCGGGCATCGGTGCCCCTGTCATGATCCTCACTGCCTGCCCTTCCTCTACGCAGACAGAAGGCGGATTCCCCGCCCAGACCTCGCCTGCCAGAACCAGTTCTGCAGGTGATTCCGGAGACGCTTCCGCCACATCTTCCGCACGTACGGCAAATCCGTCCAGCGGCGATTTATCGAAAGGCGGCTGATCGAAATCCGCAGAGATATCTTCCGCCGTCACTCTTCCGCAGGAATCTTCCATGGGAATGATCTCTGTCTCCTCTAACGGAACAATACTCCGTCGGGTGATCTCACAGGCTTCCCGTATGCTTACTTCCTTCCTGTCTTCTTCCGTTTTCATCTCAGTCTGTACCTCATGAAACGTCCCGGATCGCATCGTCAGGACGTCTTTTCTGAAATTATAATAAATATATTATAGGTGTTTCGTTCCAAAAATCACAATCTTAATCTGTGATTTAACAAATATCCTGGTCTTTCAAAATTGCATTTCTGTTGTTTTAGTTGGATTTATACTCTATTTTACTATTTTGAACGCATATTTCTATTGATTTCAGACCCTTTAGCATTTCTGCTGTACAGTATACATAAAGATCCGACTTTTATCGTTAAAATATTATCTTTTTTTATTGTTTCTGTTTTCATCCGGGTGCTTCCGGACAATAATCCGTCGATTTATCGCTCTCATCTCCATCTTGAACATTTCCGGCTATACAGTAAAATGGACAGAACAGAACAGTCGCTGTGATCATCCCCATTCATTTCGCAAAACAATAGATTCCGGAAAATATGGAGGTATTCAAATGAAAAAAACAGATTTTAGAACTCTTTCTCTCGATCTACTCGTCGATGTGCTCGGCGGCGTACTCATCGCTCTGGGAACATACAATTTTGCTGCGGCAGCCGATTTCCCGATGGTGGGAGTCAACGGTATCGCACTTATCTTCTATCACCTGTCCGGCAACCCCATCGGTCTCACCGCGCTGCTGCTCAACATCCCCATCGCAGCCATCTGTTTCCGTATTCTGGGCCGAGCTTTCTTTCTCCGCTCCGTGCGTACCATCATCGTAACTTCTCTGATCATGGATTATATCGCTCCACTTTTTCCTGTTTACACCGGCGACCGACTCCTTGCCGCCCTATGCACCGGCATTCTTTCCGGACTGGGCTACGCATTTATCTATATGAGAGAGTCCTCTACCGGCGGAGCGGATTTCATCATTCTGTCGGTCAAGGCGAAGCGTCCTCATTTGTCCGTGGGAAAAATAACCTTCGTCGTAGATATCGCTGTCGTACTGGCAGGAACCGCATCGATATCACGTGACATCGATGGCTTGATCTACGGTGCTATCGTCACATTCCTGCTCTCCATGGTGGTAGATAAGGTCATGTACGGCACAAACACCGGAAAACTTGCCCTCATCGTAACTGGAAAGCCTCAAGAGGTAGCCCGGGAAATCAACGATACCTCGGGACGCGGCGCTACTTTTCTGGATGCCAGAGGAAGCTTCACCGATGAAGAAAAATCTGTCGTCATGTGCGCCTGCAACAGCAAACAGATGTATCCGATTCAGAAGACGGTCCAAAGCACCGATCCGTCAGCATTTATCATCATACTGGAATCGAATGAAGTCCTGGGAAAAGGATTCAAAAACTAAAACTCTCACAATTCACAAAGGAGCCGGGAAGTCGAATGGCCAACTTCCCGGCTCCTTTCCGGTTTATTTCAGATGATACGGTAAACCATTATTTATCTGCATTCGCCTCAGCGATAATCTTCGTTGCGAGATGCTGAGGAACTTCATCGTATCTCAGGAATTCCTGTGTGAAAGATCCCTTAGCCTGTGTCATGGCTCTCAGTGCGATGGCATAATCGAGCAGTTCCGCCATCGGAGCTTCTGCCATCAGCTTCTGAACACCGTGTCCCATCGGTTCCATACCGAGGATACGAGCTCTTCTTCTGTTCATATCGCCCATGACATCGCCCATATATTCATCAGGAATCGTAATTTCCAGTCTCATGATAGGTTCCAGCAGAACCGGATTTGCTTCCGTGATACCCTTCTTGAAAGCCAGCGAAGCGGCAATCTTGAACGCCATTTCGTTGGAATCCACGTCGTGGTATGAACCGTCATAGAGGACAGCCTTGATGTTTACTACCGGATAACCTGCAAGAGGTCCTTTTTCCATGCATTCGATGATACCTTTTTCAACCGCCGGAACGTAATTCTTAGGAATCGATCCGCCGAATAACTGTTCGGAGAAATCGAGTACCTTGTCGTGAGACGGCGAAAATCTGATGTGCACATCACCGTACTGTCCTGCGCCGCCGGACTGCTTCTTGTGCTTACCCTGTACATCGGAATGGCCTTTGATCGTTTCGCGGTAAGCGATTTTTCTCGGACTGGTGACCACTTCCACATTGAATCTCTCCTTCAGCTTGGAAATGATGACGCCGAGCTGCATTTCACCCTGCGTACCCAGGAGCATCTGCTTCGTCTCGGTATCCTGACGAACGACGAAAGAAGGATCTTCTTCTCTTAGACGCGCCAGACCCGTACCCATCTTTTCTTCTTCGCCCTTCTTGGCCGGAGCAATAGCTGTAAACAGCGTAGGCGCAGGAGATTCCAGGCTGACATATGTTCTCGACTTGGATTTATCGCAAAGTGTATCTCCCGTCTCTGTATAAGTCAGTTTCGGTACGGCTACGATATCTCCCATGCTGGCAGAATCCGTATCGATCTGCGTCTTTCCTCTCAGGAAGATAAGTTTATTGAGTTTTTCTGTCTTGCCTGTTCTCGTATTTACAAGTTCCATGCCCGCCTTGAGCTCACCTGTAATTACCTTCATGATGGAAATTTTTCCCACGAACGGGTCTGACAACGTTTTGAAAGTCAGTGTCGTAACAGGAGCTGACGGATCAGCATCAGGAACAGCATAGTCTTCGCCGCCGCTGGCATCGATATATTTATACGGAGCATGTCTCAGAGGAGACGGTGAGAATTTTCTGATTATGTCCAGCATAGCCGTGACACCCTGTCCGCCTTCCGGATCAAAAGCAAATACAGGCACGATTTCCGCGGCTGCCACGCCGTTTCTCAGCCCTTTGTTGAACTCCCAGTCAGTGAAGACGCCTTCGTCAAAATATTTGTTCATGAGTTCTTCGTCCGTCTCTGCGATGAGTTCGTTGAGAGCTTCCAGCATTTCCGGCTTGATCGGGTAACTTGCAGGAACGCAGACAGCGCCGAATTTATCCCGAATAGACTGTACCAGTTCGTCAAAATCGTAAGTATCTTTATCCTTGCGCTTTATCATGATAAATGTCGGCTTTTTCAGCTCTTTGCAGAAGTTCCAGGCTTTTTCCGTACCGACCTGGATACCGGAGCCGGCATCTACTATCAGAAGCGCCGCTGCTGCCGCCTGAATCGCAGTATACATCTCATGCGAAAAATCGAGAAGACCCGGCGTATCGATGAAATTAATCTTTACGTCCTTATACTCGATCGGAATGATCGACATATTGATCGAATGGCCTTTTTCAATTTCCATCTTGTCATAATCAGAAACTGTATTTCCGTCTTCTATCGTTCCCACTCTATTTGTCACGCCAGTCTCAAAAAGAGCCAGCTCCATAAGAGATGTCTTTCCGCATCCGCCGTGACCGATGAGTGCTACGTTTCTGATTTTGTCGCTGGGATAAGCCTGCATATTCATACCTCCTGTAATGATTTATTCTGTGCGGAAAAATCTCCGCCGAAATGTGCGGCATCTTTGCCGGCCCGAGCGAAGCCTGCCTGCCGCCTTACTCTCCGGAAACCCGCAGAAAAACGTCTGTGGATACTCTCCGAAAAGCCAGCAATAACCGATGTGTATGCTTATTGTATCATTGTACACTAATTTTAGCAATCAATTAGTTCCCTTTCAAGCATGTATCGTGTATACACAAAACAACCGACTAGCTTTTTACAGTTTCATCGTCAATGCAATTTTCCGGCGTTCCTGATCGACATCGAGAACACGCACTTTTACCGTATCGCCCACGCTGACCACATCCATAGGATGACGTATAAAACGGCTGCTGATCTCAGAAATATGTACTAAGCCGTCCGTCTTGACTCCGATATCGACAAATGCGCCGAAATCTACCACATTCCGGACCGTTCCTGTCAGCTCCATCCCTGGTTTGAGATCCTCAAAGCTGAGAACATCCTGCCGGAAGATGACCGGCGGCATGGCGTCTCTCGGATCTCTTGCTGGTTTCCGGATTTCTTCCACGATGTCTGTCAGTGTCATCGCTCCGATCCCAAGATCTTCCGCCATCTTCCCGATACTCTCATTCAGTTCCTGCTGTTTCCGTTTCTGTTCCGCCTGCCGCTCTTTTTTATCCGGTTTTCTCTTCTTCTTCTTTTTTCCGGTAAATTCATCGTCTTCCAGCAGAACAGCCAGCGCCGCAAGCCCGTTATTCGGCAAAGGGCGGTTTCCTCGATTCTCTTTCCGACTCAACGTATTGTGACTTTCTTTTCTCTGACGCTCCCGTTCCGCTGCAGCGGAATTCCCGGATGCCGGATATTTCTCGCGTATTCTATCCTCGATTTCCTTCGCGCCTCCGGCAGCAATGCTGTCTTTGCTCAGTCCCAGTGTATCCAGCATCTTCTCCGTGATGGCATACGATTCCGGATGAACCGCCGTGGCATCCAGAGGATTTTCGCCGTCGCGAATCCGTAGAAAACCGGCGCACTGTTTGTACGTTTTTTCACCCAATTTGGATACTTCCAGAAGCTGCCTTCTGTTATGGAAAGCTCCATGTTCCTCCCGGTAGGCCACGATATTTCTGGCGATACCGGAATTGATGCCGGAAATATAGGAGAGCAGAGATGGTGAAGCTGTATTTAGATCTACACCTACCCGGTTTACGCAATCTTCCACCACATTGGTCAGCGCGCTGTCCAGCAGATTCTGATTAATGTCGTGCTGATACTGCCCTACGCCTATATGCTTCGGAGAAATTTTTACAAGCTCCGCCAGCGGGTCTTGCAGCCGCCTTCCGATGGACATGGCGCCTCTTGTCGTCACATCGAGATCCGGATATTCTTCGCTGGCCAGTTTGGAAGCAGAATATACAGATGCGCCCGCTTCGCTGACAATCGTATATTTCAGATCCCTTCCTGTCTTTGCAATATAATCCGCAACGAATTTCTCTGTTTCCCGGGAAGCTGTCCCGTTCCCTATGACGATGGTGTTCAGGCTGAACTTGTCGATAAGTTTTGTGATGATGCGTTCTGCGCCTGCGATATCGTTTTTCGGCTCTGTAGGATAAATCGTGGCGTAGGCCAGAAGTTTTCCCGTGTCGCTGAGAGCTGCAACCTTGCAGCCGGTACGGTAACCTGGATCCACGGAGAGGACTCTGGCCCCTTTCACCGGAGGCACCATCAGAAGATTTTCCGTATTCTTCGCAAACACCTTCACCGCTTCCCGTTCCGCTCGCTCCGTCAGCTCTCCGCGTATTTCCCGTTCCACGGAAGGCGCCATCAAGCGCTTGTACGCATCGGCTGCCGTAGCCTCCATAAGCGGAAGGCTGATGCTTTTGTCATTCGTGATCACCGCCGCCAGTATCTTTTCCTGAACTGCATCAGTATCCACTTTCAGCTTTATTTTCAGCTTTTTCTCTTTTTCTCCACGGTTGATAGCCAGCACGCGGTGATTCGGTATTTTCGCTGCTGCTTCCGAATATTCGTAATACATATCGTATACTGTCTTTTCTTCCGGATCTGTCGCCTCGGACACGAGAATTCCCGTCTCTCGGGTAAACGTCCTCACTGTATCTATGATCTCCGGATCATCGGCAATACGCTCCGCCAGAATGTCGGAGGCTCCTGCCAGAGCATCCTCAGAAGAATTCACATCTTTTTCAGCATTTACATACATCTCTGCATGTTTCAGCAAATCTCCAGACTCTTCTTCTTGCGCCCAGATGATGTCTGCCAGCGGTTCCAGCCCTTTATCTCTGGCTTTCGACGCCCGAGTGCTCTTCTTTTGCTTGAACGGTTTGTAGAGATCCTCCACTCGTTGAAGAATTTCCGCCTTTGCGATTTCAGCTTTCAGCTCGTCCGTCAGCTTTCCCTGCTCTTCGATGAGCTTGATCACTTCTTCTTTCCGCGCGTCCAGACTTCTGAGATAATTCAGTCGTTCATCGAGATCTCTGAGAACGACATCCGACAGACCGCCGGTCACTTCTTTTCTGTAACGGGCGATAAAAGGTATCGTATTGCCTTCGTCGATCAGAGCAACAGTCTGCTCCACGGCGCTCAGCGGAATTCCGAATTCCTGCGCCAGTTTTTCTGCAATGTTCATTTTATTCCTCACATGTTCTTCTGCTTAATGCTGCAGCAAAACGCTGCCGATATATCCTTGAAGTATACCACGATTTTATGGCTGCCGCACGTCGAAATTTGGCAGTTCTATTTATAAAAAGGGACCCGGCTTTTCCTGTGAAAAACCGGGTCCCTTCTGGTATATTTCTGCATTTCCGGCTGTCTGCCGTCTTCAGCAGATATGTTTTTTCGCTTTTATCTCTGCTTCAGCTTTTCATTGATGAAGTAATCGAGATCTCCGTCCATGACGCGGTTCACATCGCCCACTTCGGCATTCGTCCTGTGATCCTTGACCATCGTGTACGGCTGGAACACGTACGAACGGATCTGGTTGCCCCAGGTGATCTGTCCGTAATCACCTCTCAGCTCGTCGATGCGCTCCTTGTTCTCCCGCTCTTTCAGTTCGATGAGCTTCGCCATCAGCACCTTCATGGCAACTTCCCTGTTCTGGTGCTGTGAACGCTCGTTCTGACAGGAGACGACGATATTCGTAGGAAGATGCGTGATCCGCACCGCCGAATCGGTCGTATTGACGTGCTGGCCGCCGGCGCCGCTGGAACGGTACGTGTCGATCCGGATATCCTCCGGCGCAATTTCCACCGTCACATCGTCGTTGATTTCCGGCGACACATCCAGAGAAGCGAAAGACGTATGACGCCGTGCGTTGGAGTCGAATGGCGAAATGCGCACCAACCGGTGGACTCCTCTTTCATTTTTCAGATAGCCATAGGCGTTTTCACCTTCGATGAGAAGTGTAGCATTTTTGATGCCCTCTTCATCATCTCTCTGCAGATCGAGTGTCTTGACGCGATAACCCTTGCTCTCTGCCCATCTGGTATACATGCGCAGCAGCATGCCGGCCCAGTCCTGAGCATCCACTCCACCGGACCCGGCGTGAATCGATATGATGGCATTATTTGCGTCGTATTCTCCGTTCAGCAGCGTCTGTAGGCGCAGAGTCTCCATATCGTTTTTCAGCGATGCGAAACTTTCCGTGATCTCTTCCGCTACCGACGCATCGTCCTCCTCTTCCGCCATCTCGATGAGAACCTCGATATCGGAAAAGGCTTCCTCCAGTTTTTCATAATCCGCCAATTTCCGTTCCGCCGACTTTTTTTCTCTCATGATCTTCTGAGCCGCCTCCGGATCATCCCAGAGCCCGTCTTTCTGAAGTTCCTGATCGATTTCTTCTAATTTTTTTCTGAGTCCCGCGACGTCAAAGGGACTCACCCAATTCTTCCAGATTATTGCGGACGGACGGCATCTCGTACTTGATCTGATCCAATTCCAGCATATTTCTCACATCCTTTCCAAATTTGCAGCCCGGATTATTCCGTCTGCCTTTCAAACATACTCACCGAATTGCTACGCATTCTTTCCGCAGCAGTTTTTGTATTTCTTTCCCGAACCGCACGGACACAGCTCGTTTCTTCCGATCTTCGGCGCATCTCTGCGGACCGGTTCCGGCTTTGCATCGCCCGACGTGCGGGATGCCTCCGGCGCTTCCTGAGGGAGATTCGGGGCGGAAGAGGCCCGGGCTCCGCCTACGGTCGGTGCTGCCTCTTCTTTCTGGGCACTCTTCGCTTCCATTACCTGTTTCCGTTCCGCATTCGTCTGAATCGTCACATTAAAGCAGAATTTAACCGCTTCTTCTTTTATGTTTGAAATCATCTCCTCAAACATATCGAAGCCTTCTGCGGCATAAGCCATGGCCGGATCCTGCTGCCCGAGACCTCGGAGACCGATTCCCGTCTTTAGCTGGTCCATAGCGTCGATATGATCCATCCACTTGTTGTCGACGACGCGGATCAGGATCATGCGTTCCAGATCTCTCATACGCTCTTCGCCGATCTCTTTTTCTTTCTCTGCATATCCTTCTTCGATGACGCGGTGAACGTCTTCCTTCAGCTGTTCCGGCGTGATGTCAGGATTTTCCCCGTAATCAGGCAGTTCAAAACCACCCCAGAGCCGCTTCATCGTCGACTGAAGAGCCGCAAGATCCCATTCTTCCGAGAACTTCGATTCCGCCGTACACGTTTCCAACGCCTGGTCTGCAAATTCCTCCGCCATCGACAGAATGTGAGATCTCAGATCCTCTCCGTCGAGGACTCTTCTTCTCTCCGAATAGATGATCTCTCTCTGCTTATTCATGACATTGTCGTACTGAAGGACATATTTACGAGAAGTAAAGTTTCTTCCTTCTACTTTCTTCTGCGCGTTTTCGATGGTTCTCGTCAGCATCTTGGATTCGATGGCTTCGTCTCCGGAAGACGCCAGCTTCTGCATCATCACCTGAATACGGTCTCCTCCGAAGAGGCGGATCAGATCGTCGTCAAGCGCTACAAAGAATCTCGTGGATCCCGGGTCACCCTGTCTTCCGGCACGTCCCCGTAACTGATTATCGATACGTCTCGATTCGTGGCGTTCCGTACCGATGATGTGAAGGCCTCCCAGTTCGACGACTTTATCGTGCTCCTCTCTGCGCTCCTCTGCATACTTTTCGTAGAGTGCATCGTATTCTTTCCGCGCCGCGATGAGTTCTTCGTCTTCGAGAGGAATTCGGCTGGACGCATAGGAAATCGTATTCTCATCGTATCCCAGCTTTCTCATCTCTTTTTTCGCCTCGAATTCCGGATTGCCGCCCAGAATAATATCGGTGCCTCGGCCGGCCATATTGGTGGCGATGGTAACCATGCCCAGACGTCCCGCTTCCGCGACAATGGCAGCTTCCTTTTCGTGATGCTTTGCGTTGAGGACATTATGCTTTACTCCCCGTTTCTTCAGGAGATCGCTGATGGCCTCCGACTTTTCGATGGAAATCGTACCGACCAGGACAGGTCTTCCCGTAGCGTGGATCTCGACGATCTCATCCACAATGGCCTTGAATTTTGCGCTCTCATTGAGATAAACGCTGTCGTCCAGATCCTTACGGCGGATTTCCTTGTTGGTAGGAATGATAACGACGTCCATATTATAGATGTCGCGGAATTCTTCTTCCTCTGTCTTCGCGGTACCCGTCATGCCCGCCAGCTTATTGAACATGCGGAAGTAGTTCTGCAGCGTGATGGTAGCCAGCGTTTTCGATTCACTTCTGACCGACAGACCTTCTTTCGCCTCGATGGCCTGATGGAGACCGTTGCTGTATCTTCTGCCATACATCAGACGTCCGGTGAATTCGTCGACGATAATGATTTCACCGTCATTCACTACGTAGTCCACGTCTCTCTTCATGAGATTGTGAGCCTTGAGAGCCTGCATGATATGGTGGTTCAGTTCCATGTTCTCCGGATCAGAGAAGTTCTCCAGTCCGAAATAATCCTCACAGCGGTCCACGCCATCTTCCGTCAGAGAGATAGTCTTGTCCTTCTCATCCATAGTAAAATCGACATCTTTTTTAAATCCACGCACAAAGCGGTCCGCCTGCATGTACAAATCCGTCGATTTTTCGCCCATACCGGAGATGATCAGCGGCGTTCTGGCCTCGTCGATGAGGATACTGTCCACCTCGTCCACGATGGCGTAATTCAGTTCCCGCTGCACCATATTTTCCTTGTAGCTGACCATATTGTCCCGGAGATAATCGAAACCGAATTCGTTATTCGTTCCGTAGGTGATATCGGCGAGATACGCCTGTTTTCTTCCGGCAGGATCTACATTGTGGAATACGCCTCCTACGGTGAGTCCCAGGAAAGTGTAGACTTTTCCCATCCACTCCATATCTCGCTTTGCCAGATAGTCGTTGACCGTCACCACGTGAACGCCCTTTCCTTCCAGTGCGTTGAGATAAGCCGGCAGCGTCGCCACCAGAGTCTTTCCTTCACCTGTCTTCATTTCAGCGATGCGACCCTGATGCAGGGCAATACCGCCGATAATCTGTACATGGAAATGTTTCATTCCCAGCACGCGGTGGGCCGCTTCACGACATACCGCAAAAGCCTCCGGAAGCAGACTGTCCAGAGATTCACCCTGATTCTGGCATCTGTCCTGAAACTCTCTCGTCTTTGCGCGAAGCTCTTCGTCGGTCAGTTTCTGCATGGCCTCGTCATATGACTCCACCTGAAGCGCAATTTTTTCCAGCTTGTTGACCTCTTTTTTATTGAGGTCCCCGAAAACTAATTCCATTAATCCCATAAGTTTCCTCTTTCCTGCAGCGGTATGACCCGCGCATTTTTCCTTCCGCCCCCCGGCGGCCCTTTTTCCGGCAGAACGGACTGCAGCTCTGCTGCAGTCCGCTTTCCGCCTGTTCTATGCATTTCCGGATTCTGATATTCCGTCTTTTTATGGCAGTTACCGGTCACTTTTACGATACGAAAGCTTTGTAGATCGCACGGATAGCCGCCTCAAACTGATCGTTCTCCACTCCCACGATGATATTCATCTCGCTGGAGCCCTGATCGATCATACGCACGTTGACTTCCGCTTCCGTCAGCGCCCCGAAGAGCGTCGCGGAAACTCCCAGCCGCCTGCTCATGCCCAGCCCCACCGTCGCGATCAGAGCCATATCCTGATAGATTTCCACGGAATCCGGCTTGAGACGCTTATCGATGTCGTACAGGAGATCCTGCAGTTTGCCTTCCAGCTGCTTTTCGGAGATGATGACACATACGGTATCGATTCCGCTCGGCAGATGTTCAAAGGAAATATCATTATTTTCCAGTATTGTAAGCAGGCGCTTTACGAATCCGATTTCGGAATTCATCATATTTTTATACAGCGCGATGACGACGAAGTCCTTCCTTCCCGCCACCCCGGTGATGATATTCTGGTTCGGCGCAGGCGTGTCAGAAATGATCGTGCCCGGATTATCCGGCTCATTGGTATTTCTGATATTGATCGGGATATTTACCTCTCTCACCGGGAAGACAGCATCCTCATGGAGTACACTGGCTCCCATATAGGATAATTCTCTCAGTTCCTTGTATGTAATCCGCTCGATGGGCTTCGGATTGTCGACGATTCTCGGATCTGCCATCAGAAAGCCGGAAACGTCCGTCCAATTTTCATAGATATCCGCATTGACCGCTTTGGCCACGAGAGATCCCGTCACATCTGAGCCGCCTCTCGAAAACGTCTTGATGGAACCGTCAGGCATAGATCCGTAAAATCCGGGAATGACAGCATTCTCATGCTTCGCCAGTTCTTCGGACAGAGCTTTCTGCGTCTCTTCCGCCAGATATCTACCTCTCTCGTCAAAACAGATCAGTCCTGCAGGATCGACGAAGTCGTATCCGAGGTAAGCTGCCGTCAACCGACCGCACAGATATTCCCCTCTGCTGGCGATATAGTCGGCTGTTACGCCAGGTCTGAGATTCTTTCTAATCTCCTCCAGTTCCGCACTGATATTGACATCGACATTCAGATTAACCTCCATGATGCGGAATCTGTCACAGATCACCTGAAATACATGATCCGCCGGAATATTGTGATCTACATGTGTCTTGCAGAGATACAGAAGATCTGTCACTTTATTGTCTTCCGAATAACGCTTGCCCGGTGCGGAAACGATCACATATTTTCTGTCAGGATCCGACAGGATGATATTCTTCACCTTTCCCAACTGAATTGCATCCGCCACGGAGGAGCCTCCGAATTTTACAACTTTCGTACCCATTTCTTATTCCCTTTCATTAAATATCGCAGTCACAGATTGTGCTGATTTGTTTCATATATTAAAAAATATGCGCTCTCATAAATTCAGTTCATATCTAACTAAAAATTTTATATTATCCGCTCTTCCCGGTCAACTTATGATTTAAAAAACACACAAACTTCACACAAAGTATCCACATCCGCAGTCAAATACGCTATAATTTTTTTAATTTGAAAAGGAGATTTCTATGAAACCGAATTTTACCGTAATCAAAGGCGGAAAGAGCTTCTTTCCGGAATGCCGCGACCGGAAATTCATCTCCGGATATTCCACAAACACACGGCTCATGGGAGTCATCGGTCTTGAGCTAAAATGGGAAATCACCACGGATTCCGACGTACGGACGCTGAATCAGATCTTCTATCTCGACGCCGAAGAATTTGGCCTTGAGTCTTATACGGAAGCATACGGCGACAATCCCCATCTGATCGCCTCCGAACGGAAACGCCTTATCGGCGCTCTCGGCGGAAAAACCGTGGCCGTCACCGAAGAAGAAGCCCGCTTTCTGCTGCAGTCTTACGTGAAGATAAACAAAAAATTTAAGCAGGAGCTTCCGGAAGGTTATGAAAAATACAGATTTCTGCTGACACCGGAGCAGACGCTGACACTCGGGAATTACGAAGATCTCTTCGCCCGTATCAGCGGACATATCGATCTTCCCAACTACACTCTCAACTACTTTCTGATGAGAATCTTTGCAAAAGACAGGAGAGGCGCCGCTTTTCTCACAGCTTCCTCCTCATCCACCGCGGAGCAGAACATCATTCCCAACGCGCAGGCGGAAGATTCCGATCCTGCGGCATCCTGCGAATCCGATACATCTGCGGAAGAAAGCTCTGCAGCCCGGGAAGACATACTGGTAACCCCGGATTACATCCCGGACACTCCGGATTTCGGCATATATACGCTGAAACAGCCTGCTGCTCTCTGCCGGAATACCATCGAACCCTGCGGCAATGTGGCGGACCGGACTTTCATGTGCGAGTCTGTGGTGGAATACGGAAACAGATACCACATTATCACATCTGAAATCAAACTGCAGATGAATCCATGCCGTGTCGTATCAGCCCGCAGATGTTCGGCATTTACGATCACCAGTACGGAAGCCGCCATGATCATGAACTGCTCCGAATTCATCACCGTCTATGAGGTGGACTGCAGCAGCACGATGTTCCAGGATTCGTTCCGGGCTTATGTGGAAGAATTCACCGAAACAGAATACGACAACGGACGCCTTTATATCGATTTCCACGATACAAACGATCATGTGGGCCGTCAGATCTACCGGATGAATGACGATATCCGCGCGATGTATTATCTTACCGAAAACGATCAGCTTCTCGTCATCGCCTATACTTTTGAGGCAGTCTTCGAAGCGGAACTTCACACCACTTTTGCGCTGATGCCTAACTACATTCAGGCCGTAAAAAAATTCGAGTTCCGAGAACCCGTCGTATATGAATTCATCAAAAGTGATTTTGACGATTTCAATGAATTTCTCAATCTGATATGCAAAAAACCGGAGAACTGATCTCCGGTTTTTTTCATTGCGTCATCTACATGCACAGCGTCTCTTACTTTCTCAGCGCCACCGTTCCCGTCTTGATGAGAGAAATGATACCGTAAGGTTCAAACGTCTCTACGATAGACGTGGTCACCTCATCTTCCGCGGTCGCTTCGATAATGATATAGTCCGACTTGATATCCACGATTCTGGCGCCGAAAGCGTCTGCCAGCTGAATGATATCGAGGCGCGTATCGTGAGTCGCAGCGACTTTCATCAGGAGGAGCTGTCTTCTCACCGCCGCCAGATCCGAAACGTTGACGACTTCGATAATCTCCTGAAGTTTTGCCAGCTGTTTGATCACCTGATCGAGAATATATTCGTCACCGTCCACGACGATAGTCATACTGGTGACATTTTCGTCTTCTGTCGCACTCGCAACGATGGAATCTATATTATAGCCTCTTCTGCCGAAAAGTCCCGAAATGCGTCTGAGCACGCCCGGCTTATTTTCCATCAGAGCATACAATACGTGTTTCATATGAAAAACCTCCCGCTTGTCTAATCGCAAATATTCGCATTCGCTGTTTATCAGTATACCATATCATAATTTTTTCGGTACAGGAATTTGCGATTTTCGTACTCCTTCAAAAAATTTTGCCGGCAGTCTCGAAATGATAACATATTTCGTCAGATTATCGTAAACTCATTCATCGTATTTTGTTGATAACCCGAAAAAAGCGCTTTAGACTGAAATTTCTGATTTTTCTCCCTATCCGAATGAGTTATCCACGGATTCTCCACAATATCCACAAGGTTTTCCACAGATTTGTGTATAACTCAGAAATGGATATTATCGTTGAAATATCAATATTTTATCCACTTTTCGCCCGCTTTTTCAAAAAAAGTTATCCACATTTTATAGTAACTATCCACAGATAGTCTTCCACAGAAATAATTCCGGATTTTTTGTTAAAATTATCTGCTGGTCACGATTTTTTCGTTTTTGTCCCCTTTTCCGCTGCCGTCGACATTTCCGGCTTCCTCAGAGCCTCTACTCTCTTCTTCTATCCCCAGATATGCCAAAATTCCTTTTTTCATGGATTCCGCCAGTTCCTGCTGATAGGATTCCTCTGTCAGAAGAGCCGCTTCGCTGAGATTGGAGAGAAAACCGCATTCAGCGATGACGGCCGGCACCCGGGCATTTTTCAGGATGAGCACATCGTTTTTTCTCATAACTGTTCTCTGATTCGCACCGCCGCTCTGTTCCCGGAACTCCTGCTGAATCAGTTCCGCCAGCTGCCGGCTGCGTTCACCCGTCTCCTGGCTGTCTCCGGGGCTGAAAAAAACCTGCGCCCCGCAGACTGATCGGTCCTGCTTGAAACTGTTGAGATGTACGCTGATAAATACATCTGGCTCCAGATCATTCATCATATTGCACCGGGCGTTGAGATCTTCTGCCTTCAGGCTCCGTATACTCCTACGATCCTCGATTTCCATATCTTCCGTGCCATCATTTTTCACCCCGGTGTAAAGTCCTTTATCTTCTTCCCGAGTCATCTTAACGCGAATATCATACTCTTCCAGTTTTTCTTTCAGCATCTTGCCGATAGCCAGATTAATATCTTTCTCACACGTACCCGATGCATTTTCTGCACCGCCGTCGATCCCTCCGTGTCCGGGATCGATTAGAACCAGAGGTTTCTCTTCGACGCCGAATACCCAAAGAGGCTCAAAAGAAAACAACTGCTGAATCATCAGGCAGATCCCCGCCGCGATACATAGTGTCAGGAGAACAGCCCGCACCCGACGGACGGACACCGATCGGGACCGGCCTGTGGAATCTCTTTTACTGTCTCCCGTTCCGGCAAACGGTGCATCATCCGTTTTCATGTGAAATCGTCCTTTTGTCTTCACGATAAAATAACCTCCCCTAAACCATATGAGTATCGGCCTTTCAATATTCAGTTCTCCGGCTCTCCTGCAGACTTTCCGCCTCTTTCCTTCAATCCCGCATGCAGTCGATAAACACTCTGTAACAGAAAAACTCCGCGAACCGACGCTTGCAAAAGCATCGGTTCGCGGAGTTTTTCCAGGTCTTAGTTTCATTATATTCTATCCGGCAGAAAATATTTCCGCCGGATTTCAGTCAGATCATCCCGTCGGCCGCTAAAATATCAGAAGACCGATGTGATATACGACAAACGTGACTGCCCAGGCGATCAGAAGCTGAAAGACGACGACCCCCAGCGTTCCGCGTATGCTGCCCAGTTCTCTGCGGACAGTAGCCACAGCCGCCACACACGGCGTATAAAGCAGGCAGAATACCAGAAAACAGTACGCGGTGAGAGGTGTGAAAATTTCTCCCAGCAGTACAGCCAGCTGTGAGGAATCACCTGCACCCATGAGCACAGCCAGTGTGCTGACCACCGTCTCTTTTGCAGAAAATCCTGTGATCAGAGCGGTAGCCGAGCGCCAGTCGCCGAATCCCAGCGGCGCCAGAAGCGGTGCGAAAATATGCCCCAGTCCGGCAAGAATGCTGTCTCCGCTGTCAGCCACGATGTTGAATCTGATATCAAATGTCTGCAGGAACCAGATGATGATCGTAGCCAGAAAAATAACGGTGAACGCTTTCCTGACGAAATCCTTCGCTTTTTCCCACATATGGAGAACGACACTCCGGGCTGCCGGCATCCGGTATTCCGGAAGTTCCATGACAAACGGTATCGGTTCGCCTTTGAACAGCACTTTCTTCATGACAAAGCCGCACAGAATTCCGATGACGATCCCCAGCAGATAGAGGCTGATCATGACCAGCGCTTTATATTCCGTAAAAAACGCCGCGGTAAACATGGCATAGATTGGAAGCTTGGCGCTGCATGACATAAATGGAATCAGCATGATTGTCAGCTTTCTGTCCCGTTCTCCGGAAAGCGTCCGGGTAGCCATGATAGCGGGGACAGAACATCCAAAGCCGATCAGCATCGGCACAAACGACCTGCCCGACAATCCGATTTTCCGCAGCAGCTTATCCATGACAAATGCCACTCTGGCCATATACCCACTGTCTTCCAGAATCGACAGCATAAAAAACAGAAGAACAATGGTTGGAAGAAAAGACAGAACACTTCCCACTCCGGAGCAGATTCCGTCGATGATCAGCGCATGCAGCGTGTCGTTGATCCTGAGCGACGTCAGTCCCTGATCGATCTGCCCTACGATAAAATCAATACCTCCGGAAAACCAGTCGCTCAGTGTAGCTCCTACTACTCCGAAAGTAATCCAGAAGATAAACAGCATAATGCCAAGAAAAATAGGAATTGCGAAAATCCGATGCGTCAACACTCTGTCGATGCGTACCGACCGCTTCTGCCCTTTCGTCTCATGAGGTTTCACCACGAGTTCCCGGCAGATATCCTCTATGTATTTATATCTCGCGTCCGCCAGAGCCGCTTCCCGGTCCATACCGCAGTGAAATTCCATGTCGTCCACGATATGCTGGATGATGTCTTTCTCCGGTTCCTGAATACGCAGCTCTTTCATCATCACTTCATCGCCCTCTACCAACTTGATTGAGGCAAACTTCAGGGCCACACCGCCTTCTTTGGCTTCCTCTTCGATGAGATGAGCTATGGAATGAATTGCCCGGTGTACATCACCAGTACAGAAGTCTCTCTTCTTCGGTCTCTGTCTGTCGTTTACCAATCCTACTGCCCGGCTAATCAGATCATCTACTCCCTGATTCTTTGAAGCCGATATGGGAATAATCGGTATCCCAAGCCGTTCTCCCATACCCTTCACGTCGATTTTCCCACCGTTAGCCGTTACCACATCCATCATATTGAGTGCCACGATCATCGGAATTTCCAGGTCGAGAAGCTGCAGAGTCAGATACAGATTTCTCTCTATGTTGGTTGCATCCACGATATTGATAATCCCGTCCGGCTTTTCTTTTATCAAAAAATCCCTGGTGACGATTTCTTCCGCCGTATAAGGGGACAGCGAATAAATGCCCGGCAGGTCTACCACGGAAACGTCTTCCTGTCTGCGGATCCGTCCCTCTTTTTTATCCACCGTAACTCCCGGAAAGTTTCCCACATGCTGTTTGCTGCCTGTCAGCTGATTAAACAATGTCGTCTTTCCGCAGTTCGGGTTTCCGATCAATGCAAAATTCATACTTCTCCTGTCTCTTCAATCTCAATCTTCTTTGCGTCATCTATTCTGAGCGTCAATTCGTACCCTCGCAGCGTAATTTCTATGGGATCTCCCATAGGTGCTACTTTCCGTACGGTCACCTTCGTATAAGGTGTCAGCCCCATATCCAGCAGCCGCCTGCGGAGGCCGCCCTGGCCGCCCACTGAGGTGATCACCGCCGACCCTCCAATAGGAAGCCGGTCAAGAGTCATAATCTCCTCTCGTTTCATCTCCTTATCTCCTTCCGCAGAAAAAGTTAGTCTTCACTATTTGTGCGGGAACAGTTTACCACAACTGATATTTTTTATCAACAGCGGCACCGTTTTTCCGTTTTCCGTCACTTGTCCTGCATAATATTTTTATGCATAAGATCGCAGGATTTTCCTCCTAGTTTATGTTATACTGTAGACAATTCAAATAATACGAAAAAAGGAGGATTACCATGCGTGTTTTAGGAATCATATCATCTCCCCGCAAAGGCGGAAATTCCGAACTGGCTGTAAAAGAAATACTGAAGACACTTCCGGATTCCTGGGAAAAAGCCATGATCAATATAAACGATCTCGAAATAAAAACGTGTACCGCCTGTTATGCCTGCGTTCCTCAGGGTTCTCTGTGCAGACAGAAGGATGATCTGAGCTTTCTCGTGGAACAGGTGAGACAAGCCGATAAAGTCGTCATTGCCTCCCCTGCCTATATGCTGGGAGGACACACGATGATCAAGCGTGTTCTTGACCGTCTCATCAGTCTCGTCAGCGAATACCCTGTTTTCGGGCCTGCCGACTGCGTGATCGCCGTATCTTACGGATTCGCAGGATGGGAAGGTCTTTCCAAAGAGGATCTCATTCTCTTCGCCAGAAAATTCCACTTTAACGTTCTCGGTACGGAATTGATGCTGGCTACCCTGCCAGGTGACAGCGTTCGAGGCGAAAATCTGAAAAAACTGCACCGTCTGGCCGGTCTCCTGAAAGACGGTCATAAAGGAATGCCGGAGCCGACTTCCGATGCGCTGGAATGTCCGTTCTGCTCCAGCACAGCCCTTCACATCCATCCGGACGGAAAAATCCGCTGCTGTGTCTGTGCAGGAGAAGGAAGACTTGTTCAGAAAGAGAACGGTTTCAGAATGGAATATGATCCTTCTTTCAACCATCATCTGACCCATGCAAGTCTCGATGCACATTCGGCTTATCTCGCCGAAAAGAAACAGCTTTTCCTGGATACGAGAAAAGATATAAAAGCGCTTCAGGCAAATTATGCGGACTGCGACTGGTGGATCAGCCCCGAAAAGGAGAACGACGCTTAAATGAGCAATAACGAAAACAACAGAAGAAAAAAAGCGCTCATCGCTGCAGGAATCATCATCGGCCTGCTGGCAGCCGAACTCATCCTCGTTGAGGTTCTGATGAAAAACTTTTTCTGAATGAAAATATCCCGGAGACAGAAAAACTGCTTCCGGGATATTTTTATTCAGTATTTTGAGTGCGGATTTAGAAAGAAGGGAGCACCATACCCTTGTAGTTTTCCTCGATGTATGCCTTGCACTCGTCAGAAGTAAGAGCTTCCACCAGCTTCTTTACCGCCGGATTGTCTTCATTTCCTTCTTTTACGACGAGAATGTTTGTGTAAGTCTGAGCCGCTTCCGAATCGGCAGCTTCGAATGCCAGTCCGTCAGCTTCCGTGAGGCCTGCACCCAATGCATAATTTCCGTTGATCACAGCAAAATCCACATCAGACAGAGTGCTCGGAACTGCAGCTGCTTCCATCTCTACGAATTTAATGTTATGTTCGTTCTTCGTCACATCCTTCGGCGTAGCTTCCAGACCTGCGTCAGCTTTTAGCTCGATCAGACCGGACGCTGCCAGAAGCTGAAGTGCGCGGCCTTCATTTGTCGGATCGTTCGGAACAGCGATCTGGGCGCCATCAGGAATTGTCTCCAGAGTCACAGATTTGTCTTTGCCTGCATAAATGCCCATCGGTTCATAGTGAACACTGGCTACAGAGACCAGATGCGTTCCGTTTTCTTTGTTAAAGTTGTCGAGATACTGAATATGCTGGAAATAGTTAGCATCTACTGTACCGTCCTCTACTGCAGTATTCGGAATGACATAATCCGTATATTCCTTAACCTGAAGGTCGATACCTTCTTCCGCCAGCTTATCCTTCAGCGCATTTAAAATTTCTGCATGAGGTGTCGGAGATGCTGCTACTGTAATTGTAGTCATTTCACCGTCCTTCTGTCCTCCATTCTCGGAAGATGCAGGGGAATCCTGGCCGCCGCATGCGGTAAACGCAAATACGAGGACCAGAGCCATCAGTAAAGATAATAACTTTTTCATTTTGACTCTCCTTTTCAAAAGATAATTTATTTTCTGATCCTTTTGTCGCTCTTTCTTGCGATAAAGGATCCCAAAGACTGCATAATCTGAACAAGTATGATCAGGATAATGATCGTGGCAATCATAACTTCCGTCTGGTAACGGTAATAACCATAACGCAGAGCTACGTCACCGAGACCTCCGCCGCCGACAGTACCAGCCATAGCGGAGTAACCCACCAATGTGATCAGAGTGATCGGCACACCCATCAGGATAGAAGGGATACTCTCTGGAAGCAGAACCTTCCAGATGATCTGCCACGTGGTAGAACCTGTAGCGTGAGCCACTTCGATCAGACCTCCATCGATTTCCGCCAGAGCCGTCTCAATCATACGCGCCACGAAAGGAATCGCAGCGATGCTCAGAGGAACGATAACTCCCCGTACTCCGACTGCCGATCCCACGATCATGCGGGTAAACGGCATGAGAGCCACCAGAAGTATGATGAACGGTATGGAACGTCCCATATTGACAATCCATCCCAGCACGATATTCACCGGTCTGCACGGAAGAACGGAATGCTCGTTTGTAATAGTGACCAGCACTCCGACAGGGATACCTACCACATAGGCCACCAGCGTTGAGATGAGAGTCATCGCCAGCGTCGCTCCCGTTTCCGTCAGAAGCATGATACCATATTCCGAAAAGAAATCAGCCATCGATCTTCTCACCTCCTGAAGATATTTCTTTCAGCAGCATCTGTGTCATCTCTTCCTGAGGATTGTTCAGAACATTTTCCGTAAGACCCTGCTCGATGATATGTGCATCGTTGATGACTGCCACTTTGTTACAGATTTTGCGTACGACACTCATCTCGTGAGTGATGATGACGATCGTCACGCCCAGCTTCTGATTGATGTCCTTCAGAAGCTCCAGCAGCGAATTCGTCGTCAGAGTGTCCAGAGCAGAAGTAGGCTCGTCGCACAGTAAAATAGAAGGCTTATTCGCCAGAGCTCTAGCGATGGAAACTCTCTGCTGCTGTCCTCCGGAAAGCTGTACAGGATAATTCTTCGCCTTTGGCGCGAGATCCACCAATTCCAGAAGTTCGGCAACCCGTTCTTTTCGTTTTGCTTTAGGGTATCCGCAGATCTCAAGAGGATACGCCACATTTTCCTCCACCGTGCGCTGCATCAGCAGATTGAAACGCTGGAAAATCATCCCGATATTTCTGCGCAGCTGCAGAAGCGCTTTTCCGCTGAGGCTTGTAATATCCTGTCCGTCGATGAGAATCTTTCCCAATGTCGGACGTTCCAGCAGATTGATGCACCGTAGCAAAGTGCTCTTTCCGGCTCCGCTCATGCCTATAATCCCGAAAATATCGCCATCTTCAATGGTCAGATTTATATTTTCGATAGCCTTGAACTCACCGTGTTCTGTATTGTAAATTTTTGCCAGATCTTTTATTTCGATCATTTGACTGCTTCTCCTTAATTGTATAACGATACAAATGCTATTTTATTATGCATCGCGTAGCTTGTCAACAATTCCGCCCCGATGCATCTGCTTTTTGACGCGTTTTCCTCCTTTTTCACGGGAGATTCCTCTGCAGTTTCCGTATATTTCGTGTATAATAGACACAACCACGACAGAAAGGAACTTATCATGGGAAATTATGTCATCGCTCTCGACCAGGGAACCACCAGTTCGAGAGCCATCATTTTCGATAAAAATGCAGAAATCATCGCCAGAGCCCAGATGCCTTTCCGCCAGATTTATCCCCGTCCCGGCTGGGTGGAGCATGATCCGGAGGAAATACTCGACACACAGCTGCGCGTTCTGACGGAAGCCTTCCAGCAGAGCGGCCTCTCTCTTTCTGACATCGCAGGCATCGGCATCACAAACCAGAGAGAAACTACCATCGTTTGGAACAAACATACGGGAAAACCTGTATACAACGCCATCGTATGGCAATGCCGGCGCACGGCAGCTGAATGCGACCGCTTGATAGCCGAAGGATTCGACGAATATGTAAAAGAAAAGACGGGTCTCCTCATCGATGCATATTTTTCGGCTACAAAAATAGCCTGGATTCTCGACAACGTGCCGGACGCCCGTAGGCAGGCGGAGCAGGGAGATCTTCTATTCGCTACCGTCGATACCTGGCTCATCTGGAATCTCACCGGCGGCAGAGCTCATGTGACAGACTATTCCAACGCATCACGTACGATGTTGTTCGATATCCAAAATCTGAGATGGGATGACCGCCTCTGTGAGATGCTGAATATCCCCGGAATCATGCTGCCCCACCCCGTTTCCAATTCACAGATCTACGGCCATGTTTCCGGAGACCGCATCCCATCGCTGGCAAAACTCGAAGGAATTCCCGTATGTGGATCCGCCGGCGATCAGCAGTCAGCTCTCTTCGGCCAGGCGTGCTTCACTCCCGGAGACATCAAAAATACTTACGGTACAGGTTGCTTTACTCTGATGAATACAGGCTCCTCTGCGGTCCGTTCAAAAAACGGCCTGGTCTCTTCGATCGCCTGGGTCCTGGGCGAAGACAAAAAGCCGGTCTACGCGCTAGAAGGCAGCGTATTCAACGGCGGGTCGACAATCCAATGGATCCGCGATGAACTGGGACTGATTTCCAGTTCTCCGGAGTGCGATGTCCTGGCGGCAGAAGTTCCCGATAGCGGCGGTGTCGTCATCGTTCCTGCTTTTACCGGACTCGGCGCGCCTTACTGGGACATGTATGCCAGAGGGACGATCACTGGTCTCACCCGAGGAACCAACAAACGTCATATCGCCAGAGCGGTACTGGAATCCATCGCTTTCCAGGTGTCAGATCTCATCCATGCCATGTCAGAAGATTCTTCGCGCCCTCTGACCGTTCTCAGAGCGGACGGCGGAGCCAGCGTCAGTGATCTGATGATGCAATTTCAGGCCGACATGCTCAATATTCCCGTCGATCGGCCGGCCTGCGTGGAAACATCAGCACTGGGAGCGGCATATCTGGCCGGACTTGCTTCTGGTGTCTGGAAAGATACGGATGAAATCGCCGCCCTTCGCAGGACGGAAAAAATCTTTGCCCCCGACTGCAGCGAAAAGTTCCGCAGAGAACATCTCTCCCGCTGGCACAGAGCTGTAAACTGCGCCGCTGGCTGGGAATCGGAATCATAAGATACCCCTTTGGGCAAAAATACGATAGAAAAATGACAGAAAATAATCCGGAGAATAAAAATGAAAACAGTAATTCAACGCGTTTCTCGCGCAGATGTGACAATCAGCGGCACGACCGCCGGAAAAATCGGTCAGGGCCTTCTCATTCTTCTCGGCGTCGGCCCTGAGGATACTGAAGAGACCGCAGATTATATCGCAACAAAAATCATCAATATGAGAATATTTGAAGATGAAAAGGGAAAAATGAATCGTTCGGTCAAAGATGTAGGAGGTGAGATTCTCGTCGTCTCTCAGTTCACACTCTATGCGGACTGCAGAAAAGGCAACCGCCCCAGCTTCGTCGGAGCTGCCGCTCCGGAGCCTGCGGAAGCTCTCTACCTCTACTTCATAAAAAAACTGTCGGAATCCGGAATCCACACGGAATCTGGTGAATTCGGCGCAGACATGCAAGTCAGCCTCGTCAATGACGGACCGGTGACGATTCTTCTTGATCGTTGATTTATTTGCAAAAATTAATAGCGGCATCTCCCTTCTTCCCGTATTTCCAAGGAAGAGAGGATATGCCGCTTTTTGTTTTGAGCCGATCATTCCAATTCCGGATCGAGTCCCTCCAGATCCATTTCATACTGTTCATTAAATCTGCTGGTCCACCGGGACAACCTGCCGTGTTTCAGACACTCTTCAACTTCCAGCACCGTGAGCAGCCTGCAGGAACCGTTCTCCGAAAAACGGCTGCAGGTAAGACACGTCCGCTCTTCATTCATACACAACCTCTGTTATTCCTCCTGCGTTTCTCCGACGGCCAGCACATCCGCGAGAGAAGTATCTTCAAAAAACGTATCCGCATTGTAAAGGAACAGAATCTGGGAAATACCTTCTGTCTTTATCAATTCCTGCAGATTATCGTAATAATACCGCGGATCTACCATGATAATTTCGTCGAAATAAGGAAGCAGGAACGGTACGAAACAGTTGGCATAAGAGTCCTTGAGAATCAGCAGCGGTCCGTCCTTGCCCGTATCATTCGCCGTAGTAATCCGGATCAGCGGATAGTTTCCTCCGAAAAATACGGCATATTTATCGGTACTTTCCAGCTTTTCGCTGTCATACAGAACGGCACTCTTTCTATCTTCCTGAACGTACTCCACAATATAACTCACAGAAGATTTGAAAGCCGCCGATTCTTCACTTTCGGAAGATTTTGTCGCTTCCAGCTGTTCTGCATCCGTCTCAGGCACCCAGATTTCGATGGTATCTTTTTCCTTCAGAGGGAACCCGCTCTTCGACGCCAGAGTTCCTGCAAAAGAATCGGTAACCGCATAGCGTTCATATTTGATTTCCTCCGGATTCGGAATGCCCAGCGAAGGAGCTGCGTTCAGGAACGCATAATACGCTCCCTTCGTCGTCCAGTGATGATCCGTATAATAGTAAATATACTCGCTTTCGTGTTCTTTCAGCGCCTCATAGGAATCGATAAAATTGATATTAGACGATATCGATTTTTTGAGTTTCTCCAGATTTTCATTCTGTTGCGACTCAGGCGCGAATTTCGGCATATATTCTTCCAGCACATTTGAGGCAGTAGGCACCACCATCATAAAAATCCGCAGATCGGTATTCCCCGCCAGCTGATTGATGGCTTCCACATTGGCCTTAAGGTGTTCTTCATCCGGTTCGGATTCCTGCTGGAAAAGATACCCGCGCGCTCCCCGGTATACGCCATTGGAATCGCTGCTTCCCATCAGCAGCTGAAATCTCGACCGCAGCGAAATCCAGAAATCGCGCGCCATGAACTGATCTGCCAGATATGACTCACTGTGCTTCATAAAACGTCCGTCCAACAGACTCGATGCCGAAATTTCCGGTTTTTCCGCTAACATACGGTTCTCCTTTTCAGAAAATTCTCTATCGGGCAGCAGGATATTCGTCAAAGTCACCGCAAAAATGAGAACGATCACCACAATACCTGCGAAAATCTCTCCCTTCTGCAGAGTTGTAAGCGTTCCTGCCCCTGCATTTTTCGTCGCTGCAGACTCTCCTGTTTCAGAATTCCCGATATACGCCGTTCCGTTTCCGTATGCGGCTTTTTTCATTTTGCGTTCTTTTTCCCGAATACGGTCATTCACATCGTTTTCCGCTTCGTTTTTATTCCCGATGTTTTCCCGGTTTCGTTCCGGATTCTTTTTTTCTACCGCACGTCCCGTCCTGCGGTAAATTTTCATCAGTTTATGTAACATATCTTTCTCCCTTTCCGGCAGATCAGAACCTGAAATACAGGAACGGATTGTACGTTTCGTTTACGAGGAAAGCAATACACAGAACGAAGAGCAGTGTATAGCATACCAGAGCTGTGACCTTAGGAACTCTCGATATACAGATCAGTCTGTCCAGCAGCTTGTGAAGCACCGGCCCGGAAGCCAGAACCATAATGCCGATCAGCAATAGATTTGACGTCAGATAATAGAGTCCCGTATCGTCAGTCAGCGGATGATCTCCGAAGCCAAACATTACACCCAGAAGTGACGCGGCATCGCCCAGCGACGCACTGGAGAAGAAAACCCAGCCGATCATGACGATTGCCATCGTATAGACGTGCTGCAAGAACTTCGGCGCTCTTTCCAGATATTTCAACAGGAAATACTTTTCCAGCGTCAGCAGCACTCCGTAATAAAGACCCCAGAAAGCGAAATTCCAGGCAGCCCCATGCCAGAGACCGGTAAACAACCAGACGACGAACATATTCCGGGTATGCTTCGCCGGATTTACATAGCTTCCTGCAAGAGGTATGTAGATATAGTCCCGGAACCAGGTTCCCAGTGAGATATGCCATCTGCGCCAGAATTCTGTAATACTCGTGGAGATATACGGATAATCGAAATTCGCCTTGAACTCAAAACCCAGCATCTTTCCCAGACCGATAGCCATATCGCTATAACCCCCGAAATCAAAATAGATCTGGAATGTATATGCGATGCAAGCCATCCAGGCGGAAAGAATCGACATTTCCCCGATATCCTGCGCCGTCAGCGTCGTAAATACAGCGCCGATATTATTTGCGAAAATGACTTTTTTCGTCAGCCCTCTGATGAACTGTACGGCACCTTCTCCGGTCTGGCTTACTGAAAGTCTGCGGTTTCTCAGCTGATCATCGATATCTTTATACTGAACGATCGGCCCTGCAATCAGCTGCGGGAACATCGTCACATAGCAGCCGAAAGAGATCAGATTCCGCTGTACCTTCGTCTCCCCCCTGTAAATGTCGATGACGTAAGAAAGTGTCTGAAAGGTGTAGAATGAAATTCCTACCGGAAGTGTCACATCGACTGACGGCAGATCAAACGGCAAAATTTGGTTGAGATTCTCCGTGAAAAAACCGTAATATTTAAAAAATCCCAGCAGACCGATGTCCACTGCAATCGTGAAAATCAGACTATTTTTCGCCGACCGGGCGCCTGTTCTCTTTCGTTCTTCAATGTCGAGGCCCATCAGATAATTGAAAAGAATGCTGAAAATCATCAGCATCACGTAGATCGGCTCACCCCAGGCATAAAAAACGAGACTGAATAAAAGCAGCACCGGGTTCTTCAGAACTTCCGGCGCTGCATAATAAAGCAGCAGCGTTACTGGCAGAAACGCAAATATAAAGATAATACTGCTGAAAACCATTCTCTTGCCTCTCTTATATCGTCATAACTTCAAACTCATGCTGTATTTTCTGATAGTAACAGACTGTCCGCCTGAACTGCGTCAGTCTTTTCTTCTGAATCCTTTGAATCTTTGCTCCGCATCGTGCTAAAGGGCATCGATGAACAGATCGCAGTATTTTTCAGCGTCCGGAGACGTACAGTAAAACAAGAAATTGCCTTTTTCCTTGACAATCGCCTTTTCCAGGAGCGCGCACTGCGCTGCACCGTATCCGTCAAAACTGTTTTTCTGACTTTTTATACGTTCTTCTACCGCCTTCTCCAAAGTCTCTATCTGATCTTCCGATTTCACTTTGACTATGAGAAGTTCTTCTACATCCATCTGGGAAATCGGCTTGAAATATGCCACGCCCTCATAATCTTCCGCATTCAGACCGAATATGCGTTTGAAATCCAGAACCGTAGCCTGTCCCATTCCGTCAAAGACTCCTTCATCCTGAGTCTCAGCCTGCTCCCCGCCTTCTTCATCTCCTTCCGTTTCCTGCTCTTCAGCGGTTCCCACATCCCCGGCGTCTTCTTCCTGCTGAGACTGCACCAGATCGGGCACCACTTTCTGAACGATTTCATCCACACTCTTGTCACTGCCCGCATTGGCAGACAGCAGACTTGCCACAAAAATCACAAGCAAGATCAGAAGAATTCCTTTCAGGATATTATAGCGCAGAAAAATATTCTCCTTCCACTGGACTGCAAATTTATCAAACTTTTTCTCTGACTTCGTCATCTCGTCAACCTTCCCGCTAAAATTCTTTCTGCAGTCTCACATCTACTGAAGACCCGCACAGGTCGCCATATAATACGCCCAAGACTTATAAAAACTCTTCTGCATATGCAGGCCGTCCGGCGCATACAGGTCAGGCTGAATCAGCGCACCCGCATCGATATACAGGAGGCCTTTCTCCGCAGCAAGCTGCTGAAGCGCGGCATTATAATCTGTCACAGCCGCCAAAGCAGGCTTCTTCTGAATCGCCGCATCGCTGGGAACGATGATCGAGCACACATAAACCTGAACACCCGGGATATCCGTCTGCAGTCTATCGATCAGATCACTGTAGACAGATATGAATTTCTCCGTATTTCCATTGTAAATCAGACAATCGTTCATTCCGTATGTAATGAAAACCTGCTTCGGACTTCTCGATACCGTCTTACTATAATCATCTTCGGCCGTGATGATACTCCGTCCGATGGTAGCCGCCACATTCTGAGACGGTAGAATCGCATACGCTTCAAAAGCTTCCGCCTGGGAATCTCCCATTATCACCGCATCTGCAAACACAGAGGACAGATCAGCCTGTCCCGCATTTGCATCCGCGCTGGCGCCCATCGCCATGCGCTGAGCTACCGCAGCCCGGATCGACGTCACTTCTTTCTCGACTTCAGAAGTATCCTGCGAATCGTACCTGCTTAGCATCTGCATCCCCGCATCGACGGATTCTACATCTTTCCAGTTGTTGTTAATTTTATCAGCCACAGGAAATTTAATGATGATGAGAATCAGAATTGCAATAATAAAATATACCAGAACGGCAACCGCAATCCGTCCTTTCTTCTGTATTTTCAGTTTCATTTTTACAGCACCTCGCAGGTTTTCGTTTTGATTAGTCCCTTTTAATTTCCAGTTAAAAAATGCCTTTAACTAAACTAAAGGCATTCGTTGAAAAATCTCAAGCACAGCGTACTTCTCCGCCTGAGAATTTTAATCGTAACCATAATAGCACGTTATATTATTATTTTATATAGAAACTTGCGGAATATTTATTAATTTTTTCTTTAACATTCTTTTCATGCTGCCTTGACTTATGAGGTGGAAAGGGTTATCTTGAATTAGAAAGCAACACCCCTCAGGGGTGTGGTATCAGGAGGAAAATCATGAAAGCAGATAAAGAAAGAGTGGAAAAGCTGCTGAAAACCGCCCGGGGACAACTGGACGGCATTCTGAAAATGATAGATCAGGACCGGTACTGCATCGATATTTCAAATCAGATTTTGGCTACTCAGGCAATTCTCACAAAAGTAAACAGAGAAATCCTGATCGCACACATGAACGGCTGCATTCTCAACGAAACAGACGAATCCAACAGAACAGAGCGGATCGACGAACTGACGCACGTTCTCGAAAAGCTGCTGAAATAATCCAGCCGCATTACCGCGGCAGAAGGGAGAGATACATGAAAAAGCAGAACTTCGTGATCACAGGTATGACCTGTTCCGCCTGCTCCTCGCGGGTCGAAAAATGTGTATCGGCATTAGACGGTACATCTGATGTCAGCGTAAATCTGCTGACAAACAGTATGCGCCTCTCTTACGATGAAGATGTCACAGACGAGAACGAAATCATCCGGACTGTCATACGCGCCGGCTACGGTGCGGCGGTAAAAGAGTCCGGCCGCACGGAGAGCGTTCAGGGACAGCAGGAATTCAATCCCCGTGAAGATCAGATCCGCAATCTGAAATTCCGGTTTATCGTTTCGCTCTGCCTGCTGATTCCGCTGATGTATATTTCGATGAATCATATGATTTACTCGGCACTCGGCATCTCTCCGCCGGCATTCATGACAGCCTATTTCCACGGAGACGCCAACGCCGTCACATTTGCATTTTCCCAGTTTCTCCTGCTGATTCCCATCGTATGGCTCAACAGAGCATACTTCGAAACGGGGTTCCGGACGCTGGCACACAGGAGTCCCAATATGGACACCCTCATCGCCGTAGGAGCCTCCGCTTCTATCGTCTACGGAATCTTCGCAATCTTCCGCCTCAGCTACGGGCTTGGACACGGTGATGCGGAACTGGTCAGCCGATACAGCATGGATATCTATTTCGAATCCGCCGGCACCATTCTCACATTGATCACTCTCGGAAAGTTCCTCGAAGCAAAATCGAAGGGAAAGACGAGTGAAGCGATCGAAAAGCTTATGGACCTTGCGCCGAAGACAGCCGTGGTGAAACGGGACGGACAGGAGATTGAAATCCCCGTCAGCGATATCGCAGAGGGAGATATTTTTATCGTAAAGCCGGGCGCCTCCATTCCCGCGGATGGCATCGTGACGGAAGGCTCTTCCGGAGTGGATGAATCCGCTGTGACAGGTGAGAGCATCCCCGTCGAAAAAAGCGTCGGAGACCGCCTGATCGCCGCTACTATCAATAAAACAGGTTTTCTCAAAGGAAAGGCCGTGCGGGTAGGAGAAAACACGACACTGAGCCAGATCATCCGTCTGGTGGAAGAAGCCTCTTCATCCAAAGCCCCGATTGCCAAAATGGCCGACAAAATCGCCGGCATCTTCGTCCCTGCCGTCATGACCATCGCCGCTGCCGCATTCATCATCTGGATGCTTCTGGGAGCTTCTTTTGAATTTGCACTCTCCATCGGCATCGCCGTTCTCGTCATCTCGTGTCCCTGTGCCCTGGGACTCGCCACTCCCGTGGCGATCATGGTAGGAACCGGAAAAGGCGCTGAAAACGGCATCCTGATCAAATCCGGTGAAGCCCTGGAAATCGCACATAACATCGACACCGTAGTTCTGGACAAAACCGGAACGATCACGGAAGGCCATCCGACTGTCACAGATGTGATCCCTCTGTCAGACATTTCAGAAGAAGAGCTTCTCCGCATCGCAGTCAGCATCGAAAGCCCCAGCGAGCATCCTCTCGCAGAAGCCATCGTGAACTGCGGAAATGACAGAGGCATCGCCGCTCTGCCGCTTTCCGGATTCCGTTCCGTCAGCGGTCGGGGTGTCCGCGCCTCCATCGGAGAAACGGAATATCTTGCCGGCAATGCCGCATTCATGGAAGAAAACGCAATCGACACGCTGTCCGCTCAGGAGCGGCTCGGTCGGCTGGCAGACGAAGGAAAAACTCCGCTCCTGTTCGCGGCGGGCGGATGTCTTATCGGCATGATCGCCGCAGCAGACATGGAAAAAAAGAGCAGCCGGCAGGCCATCCATGATTTTCAGCAGATGAATATCGACGTTATCATGCTCACAGGAGACAATGAACGTACGGCAAAGGCAATTCAGCAGCGCATGGGGATCAGCCAGGTCATCGCTCAGGTTCTGCCGCAGGAAAAAGAGCAGAAAATCGCGGAAATTCAGGCCCAAGGCCATACCGTAGCGATGATCGGAGACGGTATAAACGATGCTCCTGCACTGGCAAGAGCCGACGTAGGCATCGCCATCGGCGCCGGTACCGACGTAGCCATAGAAAGCGCCGATATCGTACTCATGAAAAGCGATCTGCTGGACGCCGTCACTGCGGTACAGCTGAGCAAAGCGGTGATCCGAAATATCCGTCAGAATCTATTCTGGGCATTCTTTTACAACAGCATTGGAATACCTCTGGCAGCAGGCGTGCTCTATCCTTTCTTCGCTGTTAAACTCAACCCGATGTTTGGCGCCGCTGCTATGAGTCTGAGCAGCGTCTGTGTCGTAACAAACGCACTGCGGCTGAAATTCTTTAAACCGAACAAAATGCTTTCTTCCGGTTCCGGCCCGGATGACACCGCAGGCTCAAAAAGTGCCTATGCTGATGGTTCTGCGGAAATGCCGGAAATATTACCCGAAAACGTACAGATCTCCGGAACTCCCGACAGATCTGCTGCTGAATCACAAAAGGAGGACGAAATGTCAGAAGAAAAAAAATATGATGCAGTCATGGAAATCGAAGGAATGATGTGCCACAATTGTGAACGCCATGTACGTCAGGCGCTCGACGCCATCAGCGGCGTTCAGGCGGATATCGTGGACCACACACAGAACAGAGCGTGCCTGACACTTTCCGCAGATGTGCCCGACGAAGCGCTCATCAAAGCAGTGGAAGAAGAAGGTTACAAAGTCGTAAATGTCACACGCTGAGCCGGCAGACCGTCATATAGTTTTTCCGGATAATCTGAAAGGGCGAAGAACAAAACGATGTCTTCGCCCTTTCCCTTTGGAACGCATCCGGAATACCACTGCTAAAAAAGCTTTTTGGACCAGTCTTTTTTGTCGTTTCCGGCCTCCTCTTCACCGACGGAACTCCGTTCTTCTGCAGTCAGATCCTCTGTCCCGCAGTCCGGATACCATTCGTAATGAAAACTGCTGTGCATTCTTTCTTCTTTCTCGCTCCGGCCGGAAGGTCCGTCATTTTTGATATCTGAATCCTTGATGCGATCTGACCACTCATAAAAATCCAGCTTCAGCTTTTTGAGATATGCAGGCATCCTCTGATTCCAGAGAGAGCGCCCGAACATCGCCAGAAGAAAACAGAACGCCGCTGCATAGGTTATGATGTAGACGGAAGAAAACTTCATCAGATCCGTGAGATTACCCCATAATGTTCCACCGTCGAAGACCAGCATATTCTTATACTTTACACCGTCCCGATACAGTCTGCTCCCCAGATCCACAGCATATGAGGAATTGCTCCGGAAAGCGAACAGGATCGCCGTGATTATGACCATCGCAGACCAGAGATAGAGATCTCCTGATCCGTCATCCCTGAATATGCGGTCAAACCATCGAAATCCGAAAAAGCCTGCAGCAGTCAGGGAACCGAGAAAGATATCTTCCAGCATAACACTGTGAGTACCGTTTTCCCACGTTAGTGAGAAATAAAAAAACGGCAGAGAAAGCTGATAAACAACTATCATCGTCACTGCCGCGACGAATAGCAATTTAAAGCAGGCGAGCAGTGTTCTCAAAATTTCTGCCTCCTTTCCTGAAATATTTCATTTACTAAGACGCAGAAATGAAAAAAATGTTACATGATAAGACAGAAAAATACGCATTTTCTCAAAAATATACCAAAAACTCTTTCATTCCCTATAAAAGTGAAACAATCAACTCTACTCCAAAGTCTTATAATTAGAAACATTCCGGAAACTGCCCTTCCGGAATCCCCAGATAAAGACAAGGAGGTCAAACATGAAAAGAAAAAAACTGAAATTCATCCTGACAACACTGCTGATCTTCATTCTCGCCTTCAGCACCGTACCTGTTTCTGCCGCATCTTCCCCATCCCTCGATACTCCTGTTTCTCCGGAAATTGAAGACAGGATGATAACTTCAGCCATCGTTACCTTTGAACAGTCTGGTCTGACCCAAGGTACCGCAACCGCGTATGTTGCTGCAACTGGAGATGTCAGATATATCAAAATCAAAATCACGCTTCAGGAATATAGTTTCTGGTCTGACAAATATGTGGATTCACCGGGTCCAGCTTATTCTTCCTATGTTGAAAATAAATCTTCACTTTTTTTGCGCATACGTTTGACTTATCTATACTTAATAAGTATCGTATAAAAGTTGACCTAACCGCAAATTGCAATGGTATCGTTGAAACTCAAAGTTTATATAGATATTTAACATAAATCCTGCAGGCATCCTTTTTCGATGCCTACAGGATAGCAGAATCATTTTAAAGATTCTGCAATACTTATTACCTCATTTTCAGACAATATTCCGGATATTGTAACTATATTCTCTTCCATGATATATATGCCAGTTACTCCCCCTGTACTAAAATCATTTTGATAGTATAATTTGTTTTTCGTGTTATTCAATGTTTTATAACCTGCATCATTGAAAATCGTAATTCGAGAATTGTCCGTACGTTTCACCACGTCTATTCTTAGAATATCATCTATATCAGAAAAATTCTTATATGTATATGTATATGTAAACATATTGTTACCATATATATTGATATTTAAATTTTGAAATATATATTTCTCCGGTTTGCTTTCAGGAATTAACAATATAGGAAAGGTTTTTTTCACAGCCAACAAATCGGACTCATCTGTAATATCAATATTTTGATAATTCTCATCTATAAAATCATACTCCTCTTTCCCACTTCGTTGTAATTTTATATATCCTGCAAATCTATCAATAATTTCAATCACCGGATTCCCTGCATACGCCTCCTGATTGCTGATCATCACCGCTATGCCGCTGGACAGGAGGAACACGCCGCAGATTGCACAGAATACCGTCGCCGTCCTGCGGAAATTTTTAAGACGTTCCCTGCGCCGGCGACGCTTGATTCTCGGATCCATCTCTGTCTTGCCTGAGGAACCTTTATCATCCAGAAAAGAAAGATCCGGCTCAGGAATATCCTCTTCTTCCGCCATGTCCCTGAAAATTTCACTCATTTTTTCTTTTATTTTGTATTCGTCTCCGCTGAAATCATTCTTCTTTCTCACGTCATACTCCCTTCTGATCGATATCATTATATATGTCGAGAAGCATCTTCAGCGCTCTATGTATATAGACTCTCACCGTACTGTACTTCAGTTTGGTTATTCTTGCGATTTCTTTTTCGCTGAATCCCCAGTAGTATCTCAGTTCGATCAGAGTGCGGTATTTTTCCGTCAGGCGGCCGATTGCTTCACAGAGATTTTCGATCTCTTCTTTCTTCACCAGAATTCCGAGCACATCCATTTCCACATTTTTCATCTCGATCTCCGACATGATCTCATCAGAAAACTCCAGATCGATCCGGGTACGTTTCGGATTGAGCATTGTGTTCATCTCATTTTTTGCAATGGTAAAAAGCCATGCCTTTGCATTCTCAGGATTCTTCAGCTTATCCAGACCTTTCCATGCCCGCTCCAGTACAGTCTGAACCACATCCTCCGCAGCCGTTTCGTTTTTCAGGATTTTGAGTGAATAATAATACAGACTTTTATAATGCGGAAGTATTTCCTCCTCAAAGAACTTCCGCTTCATCGATTTATCCGCCGCATCACTGCAACTATTACTGCGTTTATCCTTTACTTTTCCAATTAATGTGTTAATATTCATATCATTAAAATCTGTACTATACCCTTCCGTTACAACGATGATTTCTATTCATTCAAATATAAATGGTGCCATTAAATCAAGACTCTTTTTTTGCATTAATTTAATAATACTCCAACTGATTTTTCTCAAAATAATTTTTTTCGCATAAAAATGCATCCCGATACGGAAAAAGCAAATTGAAAGAAGAATAATTTTTTTAGTTTGCAATAATTTTTATTAATTTAATTATAACAGATAAAAATCTGAAAAGAAAAACAGGCTTCGGACATGCCGAAGCCTGAAGAGAATTATGTCTTTCATATTATTCAGATTTTACCTGACGCTTGATCATTTTTCTTTTCCGGTTTCCATTTCCTTCATTTCACAGTCCGCACCAGCGGCTTCCGCCATTTCTTCAGATTCCAGTGCTGTGCTTTCTTCCAGGACCGCATTCTTCCGCTGATCTTTCAGCTGAACCTCTTTCCAATCGGTAGCCTCATTGATCAGTGTATAGAGTACAGAAAACGCCGGAACGCCTAAAAGCATTCCCAGAACACCCGCCAGGCTGCCTCCTACTGTTACCGCAGCTAACACCCAGATTCCAGGTAGTCCGATCTTAGATCCCACAACTTTCGGATAGATCACATTCCCTTCCACCTGCTGCAGAATCAGCAGGAAAATGACAAATACCAAAGCTTTGAACGGATCTTCCGATATAATCATGATTGCACCGATCACTGTACCAATCAATGCACCGAAAATAGGTATCAGTGCCGTTACACCGATCAGAGCCCCAATCATCGCAGCATACGGTATCTGCAAAATGAGCATTCCCACAGCACACAATGTTCCAAGAATAACGGCTTCTGTTGTCTGTCCTGCGACAAAGGACCGGAATGTCACATTAGACACACCTGCTACATGAATAATCACATCAGATGTCTTCTCCGGAAACCAAACACTTACCAGACGTGTTGCCTGTTTTTTCAGATTTTCTTTATCCAGAAGAATATAAATTGAGAATACAAGACCTACGATAAAATTAAAGATCCCGGATCCGATACCGCTGAATGCATTTGCAGCCTCTGCAGCAATCTTCGGACCTGTTTCCGAAATCCAATTTATCACTTTCTTCTGCAAAGAAGCCAAATCAAAATCCATATTCTCTGCCAAACGTCCCAGAGCTGTATCTGATATTGCAATATTACTGCTCCATTGACTCAGACTCTTTCCTAGACTTACTAACCCTTCTGCAATAATATACAGTGCTTTTATCAATTCCGGCACGATGAGACATACTACAAAAACAAAAATACCTGATACCAGCAGAATCGATATTACAACCGCAAACGGACGTCTCATTTTTTTTAGTCGTCGATTATTCGTTCCCGGAAAAAGTACTTTTTCAATTGGCCTCATCGCCACGTTCAAAATCAGAGCAAGGATAAACCCTAAAATCAGCGGTGAAAATAGATCTGCAATAAAAGCTGCTGCTTCTCCTATCACATCAACATATCTCAAAGCCAGATAGATGATGAGACATACCGCTACAATCCGTATCAGCCAATGAGCAAGTTTTCTGCTCTTCTGAGGATCATCGATGAAATTCATAAATACCCATCACTCCCATCTCCATTCATCATTTCCAATAGAAAAATTATTATATTCTTTCTCCAACCATACACGATACAGAATATCTCAGCAGACCAACTCTGTTACAAATCGCTCTTTGCTCCCCAGCACAACAGAGAACCTCATATATGGCTGTCGGGTCATAGTAGAGACTATTATACCACAAGTGTCGGAAAGCCGATGATAAAAAGAAAAATCAAAAATAGACGCCGCCTGCCTCATCGCAAACGGCGTCCTATATTGTTGACATATCTGCGCAAATCGCAGATATGGTGCTACCTTTTTTCCTGACTGTCCTTCTTCAGAGTATCCAGAGAATCAACCTTCAGAATTTTTTTATCTGTCAAATCGATTACAAATACCTTACTTTTTTCTGGAAACAAAATATATGCATAACTTCCGGCTATCGTGATTCTTTCCGGTTCAAAACCTTCAGGCGACTCCAAGCCTTTTTCCTGCAGCATTCCTTTTGCGGCCGCATCAGAAAGAAGACTCACATCAGAAAACCCGGAGAAATCTATAATGACTGATGATCCTTCGTATCCTTCTACGGTGTCCTGACGGGGTTCTTCCTGACAATTCGCCCATAAGCACCTCATCTGGGAAATGTCAGCGATCGTCACACTGCCTTTCAGGTTGCCTTCTTTCCCGCGTTCCATTCGCTGTTCACCGCGATCTGCAGTAAGAATCAGCGAATCATCTTCACTGAAAGTGACCATATCAGGCTGAACTCCCGTCGGCGCCATACCGATAAATTTCAAAGTACCATCCGTTCCGCATTCAAAGAGAATCACACGGCCCTGGCCGGATGGATTCATCGGCGCCAGAGATGCAGCAAGCATACTTCCATCTCTGGAAACAGCTGTCGCCGTCATATCACCATAAGTAAAAGTTTTGTCTTCAGCTTGAGACATCAACTCTACATCTACAGAATCCGCTTCCGATTCCGTATCTTCTGTTCTAACAGGCGTAATCGTTCCATTAAGTCCGTCAGTAATATAAGTATATCCGTTGGCTGCATTATACACAATGTCGACAGAGATCCTGTCAATATTGACGTCAGCCTCCGATTCATTCTGAAATACCCCCTGAGATACTGAGGTCATATCATTATTCTCAGCCTCTGCTACACCGGCCGAAATTCCCTTACTTTCTGCCGCAAAGCTCAGCGTCGCCAGACCCGTCGCTACCAGAATCACCGCTGTGATCAATATGAATTTCTTTTTCATAAGGCTATGTCACAACAAACAGTTGATAAATAGCCATTTTTATAGGGGAGTATC
>JAHZHA010000002.1 GCA_019420525.1 Bacillota bacterium | reverse complement strand
CCGTACGTACGGTGGTGTGAGAGGACGGCGGCTAGTCACCGCCTCCTACTCGATTGCTTCTTCTTTTTTTATATCTCTAGCGGTATCCGCATCTCTTTCCGCGGGAAGTGACGCATGCACGACGCTCTTTTCGAGTTTCGGGCGTGAGAGACGCATTTGGGATCCGCATTGAAGACAGCGGATTCGGAAATCCATGCCGGCACGCACGACCTCGAATGTTTTCCCTCCGCAGGGGTGTTTTTTCTTCAGTTCGATGATATCGCCCGGATTGAGTTTCAGCGGCATGAGTATTCCTCCTGTTCTTTTCCGTCCTGTCGTTTCTCTTCTTTCTCCCGGAAACCGGAAATCGTACAATTGTATTATTTCGTGATTTTGTCTGTTCCCATGTAAGGTCTCAGAACTTCCGGAATCGTCACAGAACCGTCCGCATTCTGATAATTTTCCAGAATCGCGGCGAAGGTTCTTCCTACTGCCAGACCGGAACCGTTGAGAGTATGAACGAATTCTGGCTTTGCTTTCGGCTCGCGGCGGAAGCGGATATTGGCGCGTCTCGCCTGGAAGTCTTCAAAATTACTGCAGGAAGAGATTTCAACATACCTTCCGTAGCTCGGCATCCACACTTCGATATCGTAAGTTTTGGCAGAGCTGAAACCCGTATCTCCTGTGGAGAGAATGATGACTCTGTAAGGAATATTGAGTGCCTGGAGAACGGCTTCGGCATCGTTTGTGAGTTTTTCCAGTTCATCATAAGATGTTTCCGGAGCAACCATCTTTACCATTTCGACTTTGTTGAACTGATGCTGTCTTACGAGACCTCTGGTGTCGCGTCCTGCAGAACCTGCTTCTTTCCGGAAACACGGTGTATAGGCTGTGTAGTAGATCGGCAGTTCTGCAAAGTCGATGATTTCGTCGGCTCTCAGATTTGTCACGGGAACTTCTGCCGTAGGGATCAGGAATTCGTCTTTGTCCGGAATGTAGAACATATCATCCTCAAATTTCGGAAGCTGGCCCGTACCAGTCATAGCAGTTCTTCCTACCATGAACGGAGGGAGGATTTCCTGGTAACCCTGCTCTTCTGTATGGAGATTGAGCATAAAGTTGATGAGAGCTCTTTCGAGTCTTGCACCCGCACCTTTGTATACGGTAAATCTCGCACCGGAGAGTTTGGCTGCTCTATCGAAGTCGAGAATATCCAGATCCGTGCCGATGTCCCAATGAGCTTTGTGTTCAAAATCGAAGACTCTCGGTTCGCCCCATCTGCGGATTTCCACATTGTCGGAATCGTCTTTTCCGATGGGATCGTCAGGATTCGGAGTGTTAGGAATGCCGAGAAGGAGATCGCGGAGTTCTTTCTGTACATCTTTTACCTGTTCGTCGAGAGCGGCGATTTCGTCAGAAAGTTTTTTCATCTCAGCCATGAGTTCTGTCGTATCTTCGCCAGCTTTTTTCATCTTCGGGATCTGCCGTGAATCCCTGTTCTGCTTCGCTTTGAGAGCTTCCACCTGACCCAGGAGTTCTCTTCTTTTATCATCGAGTTCTATGGCATGGCCGATATTGTAATCGCCTTTGCCCCTCGATTCCACGGCTTTTTTTACATTGTCGAAATCTTCACGGATACGTTTGATGTCTAACATTTTTCTTTAAATCCTCCAAATAATCATCATTTTATCTGCGGACAAAAGCCGCAGGCGCGGATTCTTCTGAATCCGCGCCGCTATGACTGCGGTCTGTTTTCCGGAGATATTATCATGCGGCCATCTGTTCCAGATAACCGTTGAGTTCGTCAAGATACTGTCCGTATGCTGCCCAGTCGCCCTCGCGCTGAGAAGCCACAGCATTATCATACGCTTCTGCAGCCAGTCCTGCAAGTTCTGTCAGCGACAACGGCGCATCAGAATCAGCATTTCCGCCGGAACCGGTATCCGTCTGACCCGGATCTTCCGTGTCTGATGGCGTTTCAGGCGGGATACCGTTCGGCGTATAATCTTCGTCCAGTGAGAAGAGCTGGATCAGAGCCTCGGCCAGTGTCGGTTCGTAGGCGATTCTGTCTCCGTATGCCACGATGACGCGCTTTACTTCCGGGAGACTGGTGTCGGTAGACGATTCAAGGTAGACTGGCTCTACATAGAGAATTGAATCGTTGATCGGGATGACGAACATATCGCCTCTCGTATATTTTGAACCGGAAGAATTCCAGAGCGAGAATTCTTTTGAGATTTCTGTATTCTGGTCGATCTGGGATTCGATCTGCATCGGACCGTAGACGACTTTGTCCTTCGGCAGGCGGTAGAGCACCAGATCGCCGTATTCTTCCCCGTCGCTTCGTGCTACGAGCAGGCCGGTCATATTCTTTTTGCCGTTCGGTGTAAACGGAATGGAGGATATGAATTCCTCGGATTCTTCACCCGGGAGCTTCATAATATAGTAATTCGGCTCCATCTGCTTCTCTTCCTGTCCATAGATCTCGGTAGCAATGCTCCATTTGTCTTCATTCTGATAGAAGACACTCACGTCATCCATATGGTAACGCTGATAGATGTTTGCCTGGATTGCGAATAGAGTATTCGGGTAGCGTATATGTTTTACCAGATCTTCCGGCATTTCGGAGATGTCTTTGATGAGTCCCGGATAGATTTTTGCGACGGTATCAGCGATCGGTTCATCGGATACCTGATAGAAATCCACCGAACCATTGTACGCGTCCACAACGACTTTTATCGGGTTGCGGATATAGTTGACAAAATTGGTTTCATCCAGCTGATATGATTTCGAGTACGGATAATAACTGCTGGTAGTATAGGCATCTATTATCCAGTAAAGTTTTCCGTTTTCAGAGACAACGATGTACGGATCGGAATCGTAGTAGAGGAACGGTGCCAGTTTTGTCACGCGATCCAGGATATTTCTTTCGTACAGAATTTTTGAATTGCTGTCGATATTCGTAGAAACGAGGATTTTGATATTCTGTTCTTTTATCGCGTAGAATATGCGCTTGAGCAGGGAGAGTTTAATACCTTTGTCTCCCTCGTAAGTCGTGTACACATTTGAGGTACCGCTCGGGTAGTCGAATTCCTGTTCGCCTGTATTTGTGATGATATAGTCGTCTGTCGATTCACCGAAGTAGATCTCAGGACGGGTGATGTTTATGTCTTCCGTATCGGACTCCGGAGGAATATTGTCCACGATCATCTGCGGCTGACCTGTGGCTGTGATGGCATCGACTCTCGAAAGTGTGATACCGTAGCCGTGAGTATATTTCAGATGTTTGGAAAGCCAGGATACATCCTGTCCGAGATTATCATAATTGATTTCTCTCGCGGAGAGGAATGTCTGGGTGTATTCACCGTCAATCATGTACCGGTCTACATCCACATCGAAAAAGCTGTAATATGCCCTGATACTCTGGGTCTGGTTGTAGAACTGCATGGACGGCGAGAAATCGTTGATTCTCACATTGGAAAGGGTTGCTGAATTTTCCAGAATGCCTTCCGCGGTAAGATTTTCACTCGCCGGAAAATCGATTTCGTTGACGTCGTCCAGCCCGTAAGCTTTCTGTGTAAATTCGATATTGCTTTTGAGATATTCGGATTCTTTGTTCAGCTCATCCGGCGAAACGTACAGAGACTGAACAGCCGTACCTGCCAGTGCGGCGACTACAGATACACAGATTGTGATCACCGGAAGAATGAGCATTTTTTTGTAGCTGTTTTTCCTTGCGAATACCAGAACGCCCACAGCGGAAAGGACTGCCAGAACAGCTTCGATCCGGTATGCCCAGAGTGTAATGTGTATATCGGTATAACCGGCTCCCACCACAGTTCCGGTGCTGGAATAGAGCAGCGTATATTGTTTCAGCAACAGTGTCGCTGCCACCGACAGCAGGAAAAGCACCGCAAGAACGATGATCTGGCGTTTTGCGATGCTGAGCAAGACTCCCAGATTACCTTTGTCGAGAGTGACGGACGGCGTACGCTTTCGGGACGGTCTGTGGCCTCCGCCGAACAGCTGCTCCCAGGGATTCGACTGGATATTTCCGTCATCGTCCACCACGTCAGCTTCTTCCACATCTTCATAGGCATTGTGGCGGTCGAGAATCGCCGGACGTCTCACGCTCATCAGATACATGTAGTAGATAAAAGTTAACGCCAGGAATCCCACAATGACGGAAATCGCCATGCTGCTGACGGAATTGAGAAGCGCCAGACGGAACACATAAAATGATACGTCATTGTTGAAAATAGGGTCGGTAATATTGAAATCCGTACTGTTCATGGCGTACAGGATCTGCTGCCACAGTGAAGTGGTGATCATCAGAGTCAGTATCAGAGAAAAAACAGCACTGGCAATATGTGTCATACGGCTGATGGATTTATCGGAAGCCCTTCCGGGTACGGTTTCGAGTTTTTTGAGATATTCTTTTTTCAGCGCTCTCAGGTAGACTTCAGAGAGAGCGAATATGATGATGAAAGCCGGAATACCGATTTTCAGCTCAGTGAAGAGCTTCTTGAAGAAGACCTGAGTATAGCCGAGATCTTTAAACCACCAGTAATCTGTGACAAACGTGATAATCGTACCGAAGCACAGAATGAGAATGATCAGAAAGAGAATGACGGCTGAAAGACCGATTTTCTTTCTGCTGCTGCTTTTGTTTTTTTGTTTTTCTTTTGTACCTTTATTTTTTGCTTTTAGCATTTTTTACTCCTAATTTCTTTATCAGTCAACCGGCAGGAACGCAATGGAATCAAAGATTCACATTGGATGTATCTTCACCGCTGTCCACTGTCGGAACGCTTGAAGAAACTCCGTCATATTCGCTGAGAGCAGATACGCTGCTGTTGTCGGTATTGAAAATGCCGGTGACCTGTGTTTCAATACGATGGATCAGAGTAGCGGCTCCTGAATCCGGAGCGAACAGTTTGATCCCAATGATCGTAAATTCGATCACCAGCAGGACTGAGAGGACGATGATGAGAATCTTCGCAGGGGAACTCAGTCCTTCGCTTTCATCGTCCGGATCGCCGGATTTTGCGGCGGCTTCCGCTTTTGCGCTTTCACGGGCGGCTTTTTTTTCCGCTTTCTTTTCCGCTTTGCGTCTGTTGCGCTCTGCTTTCAGACGTTCTTTTTCTGCCTTTCTTTCCGCCTTTTCCCTTTCCCTGCGTTCCGCTTCCTGGATGGAATCGATAGCATCGAGAGCCTCTTTCATCTCAGCCTGGCGTTCACGGGAAATCGTGTCTGTGGTAACGCCCCGTCTGTCCGTATCAGGATCTGCGGCAGGAATGTAGATCGATTCTGTCTGGGAACGGGAAGGCGCGATATCTTCCGGCTGGATGCTGAGAATAGAGGAATCTTCCGGATTGACACCGGAATCTTTCGTCTCTTCCGTCTCTGCTGCAGCTGTGTGCTGAGATGTCTGCGTATGTTTTTCCGGATCGCCGGAAGGATCTTTCTTTCCTTCTTCTATGATTTTTCTGGCCTCCGGACCGAAAATATCGGTTATCGTCATTTTTGAGACACCGGAAGGTTTCTCCCAGAATTCAGCAGAAACATTCTGTTCATCGGAACTGTCTTCATATATCTGGCGGCTGGCTTCCTGAGCGGCTTTTCTTTCCGCCAGTGCTGCGGCCAGTTCTCTGGCTTCCAGTGCCGGAATCTGTACCGTCTGCTGGGCAGCCTCCGACGAAGCAGATCCGTCGGCTACTGCGTCGGACGTGATGGTGGATGCGCGCTCGCTCTCGTGTTCAGCCTGTCTGTCGGTTTCGTTTTCTGCTGTGAGTTTTTCGTCCAGACCGTCGATGACAGAATCATCTGCGATGCAACCGGCAGAATCTGCGTCTTTCGCAAGGGATTCTTCCGGTGCGGAGGACTCCGAAGGAAAGCTGTCGGAGTCAGAAACACAGGGGTGTTCATCCTCCTGCAAGTCTGAGACGACAGGTTCCGGTTCCTTTTGGGGGTTCTCCGACGGCATGACGTTTTCTTCCGGCTTTTTCAATTTTTCGGCGATGTTTTCCGCTGCCGTTTCCACCGCGTTACCGTAATCTGTCTTGTCTTCTCCGTCTATATAAATATGACCGGCATCCGATTTGTCCAGAGTCTTTACGACGGTAGCGCCGTCATGTCTGCGCGTCACTTCCACAGAAGCATTGCCCTGAGCGGCATTGACTTCGACGGAAACCTGAACGTTTTTCGGAGATTGTTTTACATCATCGAGACGTACTTCTCTCGTCTGGATTTTCGAATCGTTATTTAACGATGCAAGACTGATTTCCTGAGTCTTGACGGTGACTTTTGTGCCGGAAGGCTCATTGATGCTGATCTGAACGCCTTTTTCTTCTTCAGGTGGTTTCGATGCTGCATGATTGTCGCGCCGGTAAGCCTCATATTCGTCTTCTATGGTGCGGAAAGAAATAGTCGGAACGAAACGCAGCTTCTGGCTTTTCGTTTCGGCTTTTTCGGCTTCTTCGTATTCGGCAGGAGTCAGGAAAGTGACTTTTTCCATATCGTCTTTGAAGCGTTTTTCCGCTTCGATCAGACGGCTGAAGCCGGAAAAACCGCTGTCGGCCTCCGGCGTGTATTCTGCAGCAGTACCGTTTTCGACGGAATCTGGTGTCGGCGCAGATCCGGTATCTGCCGGCAGTTCGGAATGTTTTTCGTCGGGACGGGATTCCGGAGGCTCTGCAGATGAAGTCTGTTTCGCGCCGCCGGTGTCCGCCTTGTTTTCGGAAGTACTCTGTTTTTGTTTTCCGTTGCCGTAAATGTCTCCGGAGATATTATGAAGTGCCCGGATAAAATCGTCCACGAGGTTATCGGCACTGGATGAGGATGTATCCGTTTCCGCGGATTTCGTTCCACTGCGGAGTTCCTGAATATCTGTGGCAGATGAGGTATCGTGAACTGCTGGCTTTTCCGCTGTGATTTCATTTTTCCGGGAGCTGTGCTCCGCAGTTTCTCTCTGCGGGAGAAATGTGTCATTTTGTACCGATTCGCCTGAGTCGCCGGGCTCGTCCTCTTTTTTTTCGAAAGGATTGTCATCGAAGAGACCGGCCAGGAGACTGCGGTGCATCTCCGGCATATCCCCGGAAGCACCGTGTTCCATGGAGGAAGGAAGATGGAATGTATCTGTTTCCGGATCTGTGCGGTCTGACGGTGCATCGGAGTGCGCTGCGGACGGCTTTCCGGAGCCTCTGAAAATGCGGTCCATTTCACGGTCCAGCGTCTGCTGGCGCCGTTCATTTTTGGTGTCGAACGTAAACAGATCTCTGATTTCTTCGGGTTCAGCCCACTCATTCAGTGACTGATCATAGATTTTTCCCGAATTTTCATCGAGTATCCGTCCGGATTTCCAGTCGATGGAAATATTCTGTTTCTGTTGTTTTTTCGGTTTTGGATAATCCTGTATGTTCCATTTGAATTCGCTTACAAAAGTTTCTTTTTCTTCGGGAACGGCGGCTCCGCAGTACGGGCACTGCCTGGAACCCGAAATCAGTTCGTGATTACATACTTTACATTTCATAATTTCACTTTTCTCCCAAACACGGCAAATCTCTCTCACATTAATTAATAATTATATAATAAAGAAAGAGGCTAATCAACGAAAAACGAAAAGGGAACACCTTTCCGCATCTGCGCGGAAAGCCGTTCCCTTTTCTTGTGCTTCGCAGGTATCTGTCCGGGGCTTTCAGCCCGTAAATAACGGTGGTCGGCGGTCAGTTTACAGCATTGCGCCGGTTATCACCGCCGTTCCCCGCATTCTTCCGATTGCTGCCGGACATCAGCGGCAATTTTATCTGCAGTCAGAAGGTCTGCCGCTGTCTTCTGATTTTACGGAATTCATACGGTCTGTCGCCTGGCTGCGCATATCGGATGCAGAAGATTTTCCCCGTCCGGAAGAAGCAGAATCTTTCATACCGGAAGTCATTCTGCTCTGTGTACCGGACTTCATAGAGTGCTGGGATTTGGAAGAATTCTTCTGTGAAGGAGAATTCCCGCCGCAGTCAGTCGGGGAATTTCCTCCGCAGTCCGTCATTCTGTGGTCAGTGGAATACGTGAATCCGCCGCCTCTCAGAATCGGGATATCTCTTCCCTTTGTGGTGTAGCTGTCTTTTTCTTTTTCTCTTTCTCTTCTCATTTTTGCCTCCTTACAGCCTTTGTCGGCTGCAGTCTTATTTTGCTCCCGTGATCCATTTCTATAAGCGGAAAAAATATGAAAAACGAATGATAGAGGACAGAGATATCGGTGTATGTATCATCCGGAAAAGGGAAAAATAAAGGAAATGCGGAGGCGAGAGGACCAAAAAAATGAAAATAATCGAAAAAATTTAAAATTATATGTTGACAGCATATCGTATTATTGGTATTATAGCTAAGGTCGCTGGTGAGCGACGCGGACATGCACCATTAGCTCAGTTGGTAGAGCACCTGACTCTTAATCAGGGTGTCCACAGTTCGAGCCTGTGATGGTGTACCAATCAGAGCGCTGCAGATTTTCTGCAGCGTTTTTTCTTTTGAAGATAAAAAAAACGAATGATATATATTATCTGTATTCTGTGATAGATCATGCGACGCAGTTCCCGCCGGGGAAATACAGCAGCCGGGAAAAGTCCGTTTTTGTGCAATCTTAACGGTTGACACGCGCGCATGAGGTAATATATAATCTTAATCAGTTTAGCGCCGCGATGCGCTGAACACTGAAAAAGTCAAATGCGAAGACGGAGATACCGATTTGTTCCCTGTGTCACAGAGAGCCGGCGGCTGCTGAAAGTCCGGCACACAGCATAAGTCAGTCTCACTCCCGAGCAGCATTCCGGAAAGCGGCGGAGCATTTTCCGCGGATTTCCTGCGCGATTTCAAAGCGGGGAAAGGCGAGTATGGAATGACGGACGGCCCCGTTATCTCGGCCTCGGGTTTGTCAGAACCTCAGAGCGATTGCGTATCGATGCAGTAAGCAGGGTGGTACCGCGGTAATCATGAAAATTATCGTCCCTGGAGTCACAGAAAGTGGCTTCAGGGATTTTTTTATTGCCGCTGCCGTTATATCCGGCGACAGATGCGGTGAGGCAAACAGCGAAAAAGCAGAAGAAGGATAAATAAGGAAACGGAAACAGGAGGAAAAACCATGAAGCAGATTAAAATCTTTGACACGACTCTTCGTGACGGCGAGCAGTCACCGGGCTGCAGCATGAACCTGAAGGAAAAGATTGAGATGGCGAAGCAGCTGGAGCGTCTCAATGTGGATATCATAGAAGCGGGATTCGCGGCATCTTCGCCGGGAGATTTCCTGTCGGTAAAAACCATAGCAGAAACTCTGAAAAACTGTACGGTTGCCAGTCTGGCCAGAGCGCTTCCGGCGGATATCGACAGAGCATATGAGGCTGTCAAAGATGCTGTATCCCCGAGAATTCACACATTCATCGCCACATCGCCTATCCATATGGAATACAAACTTCTGATGAAGCCGGAAGCGGTTATGGAGAGCGCAGAGGCGATGGTGAAACATGCGAAAAAGTATGTTTCCGATATCGAATTTTCGGCGGAAGATGCCACGAGAAGTGATACGGATTTCCTGGCGAAAATCTTCGACCGCGTGATCCGTGCGGGCGCCACCACGATCAATATTCCGGATACCGTAGGATATACCACGCCGGAGGAATATTTCGCTTTCCTGACGGAGATCAGAGAAAAATGTCCTGCACTCGATAATGTGGATATTTCCGTTCACTGTCACAATGACCTGGGTCTGGCGGTAGCTAACTCTCTGGCAGCTGTCCGGGCCGGCGCCACGCAGCTGGAATGTACCATCAACGGAATCGGAGAACGGGCCGGAAACGCATCCCTGGAAGAAATTACCATGGCAATGAAGACGAGAAAAGATCTCTATCAGGCGGATACGAGAATCGTCACGCAGGAAATCATGCGCTCCTCCAAGATGCTCTCCCGTATCACCGGCGTCAAGGTTCAGCCGAATAAAGCGATCGTAGGAGAAAATGCATTCGCTCATGAAGCGGGCATCCATCAGGACGGCGTGCTGAAAAACAAACAGACATACGAGATCATGACGCCGGAATCCATCGGCATCACAGAAAAGAATCTCGTTTTGGGCAAACATTCCGGCAAGCATGCGCTCCAGGCAAGAATCAAGGAGCTGGGATACGAAATCAGCGAAGAAGATCTCAATACAGCGTTCATCAAGTTCAAGGAACTGGCCGACAAGAAAAAACAGATTTACGACAGCGATATCGAAGCCATCGTCACCAAGGAGAGTGTAAAGATTCCGAAAGTCTACTCTCTCGACCGTTTCGCTGTCAACAGCGGAAACACCATCACCAATACGGCCGTCGTACGTCTCAGCAAAGACGGAAAGCTGGTTGAAAAAATCGGAAGCGGAGACGGCCCTCTGGATGCCGCTTTCAACAGTATAGAAAAGATCGTGGGCAAAAAGCTCCATCTGGAAGACTTCCGCATCCTCTCCAATACGGAAGGCAAAGATGCCCTGGGTGACGCCACCGTTCTCATAAAAGATGAAGAAAACGGTCTGACATCACAGGGAAGAGGAATCAGCACTGACGTCCTGGAAGCCAGCCTGATGGCATATATCAACGCCGTCAACAAGATGCTCTACGAGGAAAGCCACACCGCGCAGTAGCGGCTGCCGACTCAGAAGCGCGCAGATCTGCGGGGGACAGAATTTTACAATAGCATACCGCATTTCTGTGATAAAATAGAAAGAACGTTTCCTCGGAAGAAACGGAGCGAAAGAAAAAACGTTCCTCTGCCGGGCGACGGCGGAGAGGAAGAAGAAAATACAGAAAAGAAAGGAAGAATATATTATGGGAATGACCATGACACAGAAGATTCTCGCAGCTCATGCGGGACTCGACTCGGTTAAGGCAGGCCAGTTTATCGAAGCGAAGCTGGACGCCGTTCTGGCAAACGACATCACCGGTCCGGTGGCCATCAAAAATCTGCCGGCCATGGGTGCAGAGGAGGTTTTCGATAAGGACAGAGTCTATCTGATCCCGGACCACTTCACACCGAATAAGGATATCAAGGCTGCAGAACAGTGCAAAATTGTAAGAGAATTCGCCAGAGCGCAGGAACTGACAAACTATTTTGAAGTGGGAAGAGTAGGTATCGAACATGCTCTCCTGCCGGAACAGGGTCTTGTGGTAGCAGGCGACGTCGTTATCGGTGCCGATTCTCACACCTGTACGTATGGTGCTCTGGGAGCATTTTCCACGGGAATGGGTTCTACCGATATCGCCGCAGGAATGGCAAGAGGCGTATCCTGGTTCAAGGTCCCTTCCGCCATCAAATTTGAACTGAAGGGTCAGCCTCAGGGCTGGGTCAGCGGCAAGGACATCATCCTCCACATCATCGGCATGATCGGCGTGGAAGGCGCAAGATACAAGTCAATGGAATTTACCGGCGAAGGTCTGAAGCATCTGAAGATGTCCGACCGTCTCACCATGGCGAACATGGCCATCGAAGCGGGCGCCAAGAACGGAATCTTCGAGGTGGACGAGATCACCATGGAATACCTGAAGGACAGAGCCAAGAGAGAGCCGCGGGTATTCAAAGCTGATGAAGATGCGGAATACGATGAGACCATCGTCATCGATCTCTCCGAGATCAGACCGACGGTGGCATTCCCTCATCTTCCGGAAAATACGAGAACCATCGATGAAGTAGGCGATATTACTATCGATCAGGTGGTCATCGGCTCCTGTACAAACGGAAACATCGAAGACATGGAGGCGGCAGCAAAAATTCTGAAAGGCAGAAAAGTGGCCGACAACGTGAGATGCATCATCTTCCCGGGTACTCAGAACGTATATAAGGAAGCCATCAGAAGAGGCTATGCGGAAGCATTCATCGATGCCGGCGCTGTATTCTCCACGCCGACCTGCGGACCTTGTCTGGGAGGCCACATGGGTATCCTGGCAGCCGGAGAAAAAGCTGTAGCAACGACCAACAGAAATTTTGTGGGACGTATGGGCCACGTGGAATCGGAAGTATATCTGGCCAGCCCGGCAGTGGCGGCAGCGTCAGCTGTAGCCGGAAAAATCGCCGGACCTGATGAATTATAGGGAAAAGAAAGGAAATCGATATGGGTTTTACATATAAATACGGAGACAACGTCGATACCGACGTAATCATTCCTGCGAGATATCTCAACACGTCCGATCCGGACGAACTGGCAAAACACTGCATGGAAGACATCGACGCGCAGTTTGCCGGAAAAGTGATGAAGGGCGATTTTATCGTAGCTGATAAAAACTTCGGCTGCGGTTCTTCCAGAGAACACGCACCGATCGCCATCAAGGCATCCGGCGTAAAATGCGTCATCGCCACATCTTTTGCCCGGATCTTCTTCAGAAACTGCATCAACATCGGCCTTCCGATCATGGAATGTCCGGAAGCGGCGGCGAAGATCGACGCCGGCGACGACATCGACGTGGACTTCACCACAGGTATTATCACAAACAATACGAAGGGCGAGACGTATCAGTCGGAGCCGCTTCCCGAATTCCTGAGAAATCTCATCGCGGAAGAGGGACTCGTAAACTACACGAGAAGCAAGCTGCAGGGAAAATAAGAGACACAGAGGAGGTCGGAAAAATGGAATTCAATATCGCAGTCATCAAAGGTGACGGAATCGGTCCGTCTGTCGTAGAGCAGGCTATGCTGGCTCTGGATAAAGTAGGAGAAATCTACGGACATAAATTTAATTATACCGAGGTTCTTGCAGGCGGATGCGCCATCGACGCCACAGGCCATCCTCTTCCGCAAGAGACTATCGACGTCTGCAAAGCCAGCGACGCCGTTCTGCTGGGTGCGGTAGGCGGTCCGAAGTGGGACGAACAGCCGAGTGACAACCGTCCGGAGCGGGCTCTTCTGGGTCTGCGTAAGGAACTGGGACTCTTCGCCAATATCCGTCCGGCCATGATGTTTGAAGAGCTGGCAGATGCCTGCCCTCTGAAGCCGGAGCTGGTATCCGGCGGCCTCGACATGGTAGTCGTCAGAGAACTGATCGGCGGCATCTATTTCGGCGAAAGAGGCACGAAGATGACAGACATGGGTCCTGCCGCATATGACGTGGAACAGTATTCCGAAGGCGAAGTAAAACGCATCGCAGAAGTGGCTTTCGACATGGCAATGAAGAGAAACAAGAAGGTCACCAGCGTGGACAAAGCCAACGTGCTGGACAGCTCCAGACTCTGGAGAAGAGTCGTTACCGAAATGGCGGAAAAATATCCGGAAGTGGAACTGAATCACTTCTATGTGGACAACGCCGCCATGCAGATCGTGAGAAATCCGAAGCAGTTTGACGTTATCCTCACCAGCAACATCTTCGGAGACATCCTGTCCGACGAAGCCAGCCAGGTGACGGGCTCCATCGGCATGCTGCCTTCCGCTTCCCTGGCACAGGGCAGCTTCGGTATGTACGAGCCGATTCACGGAAGCGCACCTGACATCGCCGGAAAAGACATCGCGAATCCTATGGCGACGATCCTTTCCGCAGCCATGATGCTCCGCTACACCTTCAACCTGGGCAAAGAGGCCGATGCCATCGAAAATGCCGTAAAACAGGTACTGGCCGACGGAGTCCGTACCGGCGATATCGCAAAGCCGGGTGAGAAGGTCTACGGAACTGTTGAGACCGGAAAACTCATCGCAGAAGCGATTAAATAGGAAGAAAAACGAATCTGCGTCACAGGCAGAGTTGAAGAGTAGAAAACGCCGCGGAATGAACTGCGGCGTTTTCTATTCCTGCGTATAAATTCTGCCTGACAGACAAAGTGATTTTGAATATTTTACCATATATAAAATATATTTACAGATAGTTTTATAATAATGTAATGGAAAAAAGGACGATTTTTGTTATAATAAAAATTATATATACGAAAGCCGCTTCTTCTGACAGGATGAACCTTCTGAAGGGTTGCTAACAGCGGCGAGATAGTATATCATAAGAATAAATACTTGTTAAATTTAACAGAATGCAACGGGTTCCGCATAATCGGAAACCGGGTTCGCATTCCGGGGAAGGGGGAAAATGGATAAAGCGAAGAGAAAGGTAAAGGTACGTTACATAATAATTATTATTGTAGCGATACTGCTTGCAGCAGTATGTGCAGCGCTGGTTTGGCAGTGGGATAACATCAAAGCGCTGAAATACTCTCAGAGCATGTCAGAAGAAGAGATTCAGTCGGAATTGGATGAAAATCAGAAAGAATTCGATCAGGTTGCAGAGGAATTCAATATAGCTGACATGAATCTGACACAGGAGCAGATCGATGCTGTCGTCAGCGGAGCTCTCAAAGTAGAAGATGTTGTGGATACGGTGATCGGCAGTTCGGAAGAGGGCAGTGGTACGTCCGGCGGAGGTGACGCAAGTCAGGATGCTGAGGTTCAGCGGATCGTCGCGTCGCTGTATGTGCTGAGGAGCAGCTATTCTTCCCAGCTCAGCGGGCTGATCTCATCTGCGAAGAGCGAATTCGCCAGTCTTCCGGCGGAACAGCAGACTGCCACAGCCAAAAGACGCATCGTCGCGGCCAAGATAAGTCAAGCGTCTTCTTTGGAAAGCTCCTGCGACGCTCAGGTGAACAGTCTTCTGAGTTCTCTCAGAGCGCGGCTGACGGAGCTGGGGCAGGATACCTCGCTGGCGGATCAGATACAGAGCTCCTATAACCAGGAAAAGACTCTGAAAAAGGCATCCTACCTTTCACAGCTGGGATGATGGTTTTTCAATCGTTTTTCGTTATAAATTCGCCGTATGAAAGGAGGCATTGGCGGTTTTTATAAAATGTAAGCAGAAGTTTTAAGTAAAAAAGGAAGTGGGAAAGCAATGAAAAAGAAAATCATATCATTGATTCTGAGCGCAGCCATGGTTGCGACAGCCACAGTTGTTCCCGTTTCAGCGGCAGATGTGAAAGACTTTGCCGACGTAGCGGCCGACAGCTGGTATTACGACAGCGTTGATTTCGTAGCGGAAAGAGATTACATGAACGGAACCAGCGCCACTACATTCAGCCCGAACGACAGTATGACAAGGGCGATGTTCGTTACGGTAATGGCGAGAGTGGCAGGCGCCCAGACAGACAATAACGCCGTCACAGAATTTACCGACGTTCCGAGCGGTCAGTGGTACACCGGCGCCGTTCAGTGGGGCGTTGAAAAAGGTCTCGTACAGGGACACGGCGACGGAACTTTCGGCACCAACGATCCGATTACACGTCAGGATACGGCCGTACTGGCACAGCGTTTCCTGAAATGGTACAGCGAAGCCACGGGTCTGACACCTGAAACCGGTGCAAAAGTGGACAGCTTTACCGATGCGTCCTCCATCTCAGATTACGCAAAGGATGCTGTAGAGTACTGCCGCCAGATCGGACTTCTGACGGGCTACGAAGACGGAAGCTTCCAGCCGCTGAAGTCGATCACACGTGCGGAAGCCGCAACGATTCTGAAGAGAATGACCTTCCTGGCAGAAGGCGTTCTGACGGTCACTTATACCGATGAAAACGGCAAAACCGTGATGATGGAAGTCAAGGAAGGCGACACTTTCACCGTCGATCCGAACGGCGGTAAGATCACGTACGACGGCAAGACGTACGACGCAGAATTCACCATCACTGTAGGCACAGCAAGCCTGACTCTCCCGGCTCCGACACGCAGCGGATATACGTTTAAGGGCTGGAAGGTGACAGAAGCAGCTGACGGCACACCTGCATTCACCGCTCAGTGGGCATCCTCCGGCGGTGGCGGTGGCGGCGGATCTTCGGTTGTCGCTGCAGAGACTTATACGTATCAGGTGTCGGTAGGTACTACGATACCTGGTTTAAAATTAGATGCATTTAAATCAGCATTACATGAAGTCGAATTTAATGCGGAAGGGAATGCAATCGATACGAGTGATGTCACATTAATTAATCTGGCGGAAGAACTTGTAAAAAATGATGGCGGTGATGACTATGCTCAGATAACTGCAATAATCAATGCTCTGCCAAGCACCGGATTTTTTGAAGAAGATACAAAAACCAAGGAGATTAAGGCAAAGGATGTCACAGTAAAAACGCTTAAAGCAAGTGATATTATTGATACCAACGACATTGACGGATACGCAGAAGGTCTTATTGACAAAGTTTTAGATATACTTGACAGAGGTGTTACTACACAGGATGCGTTTAAAAAAGAGTGGGATAATAACGGATCTATAGAGGACGCTTTGGAGGTAGTAAGCAAAATTGCAACTAAATTGAAGGATATTAATGAAAACAATCTCTATGACTATATTGATTTAAACACCAAAGATCTGATTGAGACGATAGGAATATCAAACGAGAAGATTGTGACAGCAATTGACGCTTATGCCGTCGTTCTGAATGATATCTATAGTGGTGAAGAAAAAGCCGCAAATCCGGTTACGGGAGTTGAAATCAAATTAAATCTGGTGGACGTTCTCAATACACAGTATGGTACGAATGGTGAAGGCGCGGAAGATTATATCAAAAAAGCTTTAAAAGCGGCCGGAGCTAGTCAGGATACAATTAAGGAAATTTTTGTAAAGCCAAGCATGAACAATTTAATTGGATCATGTGACCCTAAAAATTTCTTTGACGATTACACCTTAAAATCTGCAAAAGGTTGTGCAGATGCATTGGTAAATATAATTAAGGCTATGTCACAACAAACAGTTGATAAATAGCCATTTTTATAGGGGAGTATC
>JAHZHA010000019.1 GCA_019420525.1 Bacillota bacterium | reverse complement strand
AGATTCACTGCAATTTTTACTTAAAAATCGCTTGACTTCATATAGTTAGTCTTTCAGATCTGTGAGCCGCTCCACTTTCTGAACCGGCGGAAATTACCGGACAGAGAATCGGGGGAATATAAAAAAACACGATACCGATACCGGTACCGTGTCCCATGGTGCACGCGAGAAGATTCGAACTTCCACGGAGGTTAATCCACACGGACCTGAACCGTGCGCGTCTGCCAGTTCCGCCACGCGTGCATATTTTTTTCTTCAGCTCTTGCTGACCAAAATATAATATAATGTTTTGCATTTTTTGTCAATAACTTTTTTGAAGGAACTTGAAAACTTTTTTATGAATAGCCGGGGCGTTGTTTTCTGTGGAGGAGAGTCGGAACTGTCCAAATATTCTGCTTTTCTCATATAAAGTGATAATGTGGTAAGCTGATAAAATAAATTGTTGCACGGGTAAAATGCATATGCTAAAATAAGCCATAGATGCGGTGCTGGGAAGCACAAAGAAAAAGAAAGTGCCCGGTTTGTGCGGGTATGAGGAGGAAATATGAAAAAGATTTTAGCTGTAATGTTATGTCTCGTCATGGTTCTCGGCGTATTCGCCGGCTGTGGTGACAAAAAAGACGACACAGCAGGCGGAAGCGCATCTGCAGATGCACAGACGACTCCTGTATCGGAGATGACAACACTGACTGTAGGATTTGATGCGGAATATCCGCCATACGGATATAAGGATGAAAACGGCGAGTATGTGGGATTCGATCTCGATCTCGCGCAGGAAGTCTGCAACCGCATGGGCTGGGAACTGAAAAAGCAGCCGCTCAACTGGGATAATAAGGACGCGGATCTCAATGCCGGAACTATCGATTGCATTTGGAACGGTTTTACCATGACAGGCCGTGAAGATGATTATACATTCTCTGCTCCTTATGTGGACAACTCCATCGTATTCATCGTAATGAATGATTCCGATATAAAAACAGAAGAAGACCTCGCAGGCAAGATCGTAGTGACACAAGCAGGATCTTCCGCTCTGACGGCGCTGACTTCCACAGAGGACAACGATGAAAATCTGGCTCTGAAAGAGACTTTTGCGGAACTTCAGGAAGTACCGGATTATAATACTGCATTCCTGAACCTGGAATCCGGCGCTGCAGACTGTATCGCAGTGGATATCGGTGTTGCACAGTATCAGCTAGCATCACGCGGTGATACTTTCCGTCAGCTGGAGGAACCTCTCTCCACGGAGCAGTATGCGATCGGATTCAAGAAGGGCAATGAAGAGCTCCGCGATGCAGTTCAGAAAGTACTGTTTGAAATGTATGAGGACGGTACTTTCATGAAGATAGCAGAAAAGTATGCTGACTATAACCTGCCTGAGATGATCTGTCTTCAGGATTATATAGAAGGAAATGCCGGTTCTGAAGAAAGCGGATCCGCAGAATAATCAGAACAGAATATAATAATCTGGCAAAAAACGAACGGAGAAGAGGCAGACTCTGCCTCTTCTTTTGCCTTGCATGGAAATAATTATCATTTAGAAAGTGGGTGTGTCATGAGCATATCTGACATGATCCAGCAGGTGCTCTCCGGGACGGGAGCCACGCTGACAATCTTTTTTTCAACGCTGATCATATCGCTGCCTCTGGGACTTCTGGTGGCGCTGATCCGGATGAGTGATATCCGGCCGTTCCGCAGGCTGGAATCCAACAGCAGGGGAGTGCAGCTGCTGAAGCGCTTCAATCCTATCCGACTGATCGTCCAGTTTTTTATCTCTGTACTGCGGGGAACGCCTCTGATGCTGCAGCTTATCGTCTGGTATTACGGACCGTATTACCTCTTCGAAATCCGCTTGACACCGGAATGGCGGATTACCGCAACGGTACTGGGTTTTAGTATCAATTATGCCGCCTATTTCGCTGAAATCTTTCGCTCAGGGATTCAGGGAATTTCTCCCGGACAGCGGGAGGCCGCTAAGGTTCTGGGATATAACAGGGTCCAGACGTTTTTTAAAGTCATATTTCCTCAGATGATCAAGCAGGTACTGCCGCCGGTGACAAACGAAATCATCACCCTCGTTAAGGATACTTCACTGGCATTCGTGTTGGTTTATGTAGAAATTTTCACGCTTGCAAAGCAGGTGGCAGCAGCTCAATCGACAATCGTACCTCTGTTTATAGCGGGTGCTTTTTACTACATATTCAATCTGCTGGTGGCAGTCGTTATGGGCAGAGTGGAAAAAAAGATGAACTACTATCAGTAAGGAGGTGCATTCATGAAACTGCTGGAAATTAAAAATTGTAAAAAGTCGTTTGACGATCTGAATGTGCTCAACGATATTTCTCTCTCTGTCGAAGAGGGAGAAGTAGTAGCTATCATCGGCCCATCCGGTTCTGGAAAATCTACTCTGCTTCGGTGTGCCACAATGCTGGAGACTATGGATGACGGTGAGCTCGTCTATCTGGGCGAGAATGCAGCTAAAAGTGAGAATGGAAAAAGTGTCTATTCTCCGAAAAATCAGCTGAAGAAGATTCAGCAGTATTTCGGACTCGTATTCCAGAATTTCAATCTTTTTCCTCATTATTCCGTAATGAAAAATGTCATGGATGCTCCCATACACGTACAGAAGCGCGGAAAAGCGGAAGTACAGCGGGACGCTGAAGATCTTCTGGAAAAGATGGGGCTCACAGGGAAGGAAAAGTATTATCCATGTCAGCTTTCCGGAGGGCAGCAGCAGAGAGTTGCCATCGCCCGGGCTCTGGCGATGAAGCCGCATATTCTGTTTTTCGATGAGCCTACATCGGCGCTGGATCCCGAACTGACAGGTGAGATACTGAAAGTTATCCGTCAACTGGCGAGAGAAAAGATGACGATGGTTATCGTAACACACGAGATGGAATTTGCACGGGATGTGGCGGATCGAGTGATCTTCATGGACGGCGGATATATCGTGGAAGAGGGCGATCCGCACGAAGTGATCGAACATCCGAAGGAAGAACGGACAAGACAGTTTTTAGCTCGTTTTGCAAAAGGAGAATGATGAAATGGCAAAGATACATTATGTAGATCCGGCAGGCAATATGACAGCTATCGTGCGCGGTGAATTCGATGCGGAAAAGCGCGTGGAGCTGGCCAAAAGCATCATGCAGCAGGAGAAAGCGGAGCAGGTAGGTTTTGAGACGACCCCTGTCAATGGAGGCGACTGCCGTCTGGAGATGATGGGCGGAGAATTCTGCGGAAATGCGGTGCGCGCATTCGCTTATCTGAGGGCTTCCGAGCAGTATTCCGGCGGCAGGCATGCCGTGTCGGTGGAAATTTCGGGAGTTTCAAAGCCGGTGACGGCGAATGTGGATCTGGATGCCGGCCTGGCTTACGTCCAGATGCCGAAGCCTCTCGGCGTGGAAGAAGTTCTGGTAAAAGACACGATGCGTCCTGTCGTTCATATGGAAGGTATCGATCATGTCATCCTGGAAGGTGCTGATGCGGACGAAGAACTGGCAGAAGATGCGCTGCGCGCCATGGGAAAATGGCAGCCGAACGCCTGTGGAATCCTATTTCTGAACGGCGACGAACTGAAGCCGGTAGTTTACGTGCGCAGCACGGAATCCCTTGTATGGGAATCTTCCTGCGGTTCCGGAAGCGTTGCTTGCGCTTGGTATCTGGCTGGCAGCACAGGGCTTCTGAATCAGGACGGGGTCTACCGTCTGAAATTCCATCAGCCAGGCGGCATCATCGAAGCCGGCGTCATGGTGAAGAAGCACGAAATCATCCAGTGTATGATGGGTGGCAGCATCAGTCTGGCCGGAGAAGAGACTGTCTGAGACTTTCGAAGGATTTACGGAAATACCGATGAAAAGACTCGTTTCTCTTTCGCTGACGGCGAAATGAGAGGCGAGTCTTTCTCTTTTATGGTATGATATATGATAAAACGGAAGAAAACAGACAGAACATACGGCAGGAGGTGAGATTATGGTACACGTTTTTGAGGAACGGCTGAAAGGACCGCTTTTCGATTCACCTATTTTTTCGGAATATTTTTCAGGAATGAATATGATTGTGGCGGATATCGAGACTACCGGCCTGTCTCCTGCCCGATCGGCCGTAATACTGGGAGGTGCCGTGACGGCCGACGGCGGAGGGCGGAAAGCGGTTCAGTTTTTTGCGGATACCGTCAGAGAGGAAAGGGAACTTCTGGTACGGTATGCAGAACTGCTCTCGGAAGCGGATGTGGCGGTCACTTTCAACGGACAGAGGTTTGATCTTCCTTTTCTGAAAAAACGGATGGAGTACCACCGGATCGATACATCTCCGCTCGACAGACTGTATTCCATGGACATCTACCGGATTCTCAGGTACCATTCTCATCTTCCCAAAATTCTGCCGAATCTGAAACAGAAGACGGTGGAAGCCTTTCTGGGTGATTCTGCAGAGCGGAAAGACGAGATCGACGGCGCAGAGAGCGTGGAACTTTATTATGAATATGGCAAAAGTACCGGTGAAAAAAGAGACAGGCTGAGGGAGCGAATTCTCTTGCACAACAGGGATGATATCGTTCGCCTTTCGGACATGATGCGGATTCTTCGCACTCTGAACCTTCACGAAATCCTGTATGAGGAGGGATTTCCCGCTCTTGCGGGAGAGGCAGATGTGTTTGTGAGAAAGATAAAGACGAAAAAAAACATGATCTGCGCGGAAGGCATGGTTTACGGCCCTCATTCTTCCTATCGATGTTTCGGTGACGGATATGAATTTGTCCTGTCGGGCGATTCTCCCGATTTTCAGCTGAATATATTTGCAGAAGATGTATCGGGAAATATGGTGGCTGATACGGTTCAGATGAAAGTAGACTGCCCGTCTCTCAGGGAAATGGGCGGTTATGAAAGCGGATTTCTGATTCTGAGAGAACGGGAAAATCTGAATTATCGCGAGATCAATTCTCTCATCCGTAACATTCTGGGCGGTCTGCTGCAGTAAATTGTGTTTTCAGGGAGGAAGAGGAAAAACGTATTTCATAACGACGTTTATTGAGGTAAAATATATAAGTTAATATGTGTTTTTGTCCAAACGCGTTTCATAAGCGTTCAGTCGGAAAAGGCAGGTGACTTATGGACATCAGAGAAAAAGCAGCCAGAATGAGGGCTGTAAGCCCGTTTATGTCAGCATCGGCGGAGAGTGTGAGAAATAAGGCACTTCAGGCGATTGCAGATGCTATTGAAAGAGAGAAGCCGCAGATTATCGAAGAAAATCTCAAAGATATGAAGACTGCGGAGGAAAAGGGAATTCCAGCACCTGTGCTGAAGCGGCTGAAATTTGGAGAGGAGAAGATCGGCGAAGTCTTGGACGGAATCCGGGAACTCATCAGTCTTGATGATCCCCTCAATAAAACCACCCTTGCAAGAGAACTGGACGACGGCCTGAAACTCTATCGCCGGACATGCGCCATCGGCGTGATCGGCGTCATCTTCGAGGCGCGTCCCGATGCTATGGTTCAGGTGGCTTCTCTGTGCATCAAGAGCGGAAACTGCGCTATGCTGAAAGGCGGAAGTGAGGCAAAACTGACGAACAGAAAGCTTTTCAGCGTCATTTACGATGCGGTTCTGTCGGCAGGACTCCCCGAAGGATGTCTGATGCTGGCCGAGACACACGATGATATCGATAATCTCCTGGAATGTCACGAATCCATCGATCTTCTGATTCCGCGCGGTTCAAACGAATTCGTTCAGCATATCATGAATCATACAAAGATTCCTGTGATGGGTCATGCGGACGGCGTTTGCCACATTTATGCGGACAGGGCGGCTGATGTGGAAAAAGCGGTTCCTATCATTCTGGATGCCAAAATACAGTATCCGGCCGCCTGCAATGCTGCAGAGACTCTTCTGATTCACCGGGATGTGGCGGAAAGACTCATGCCGGCGTTGTCGGAAACATTTGCGGAAGCTCACGTACGTCTGAAGGGAACAGAAGAGATCAGAAAAATCGTAGAATGCGAACCTGCGGATGAAGAGGATTTCCGTACGGAATATCTGGATTACATCATCTCTGCTAGAGTGGTTGACGATATCGACGAAGCCATCCAGCACATAAACCGCTTCGGATCACATCACACGGACTGCATCATTACGGAAGACGCGGAAGCCGCCGAGCATTTCATGCAGCTGGTAGATTCCGCGGGCGTCTACTGCAACTGTTCCACGCGGTTTGCCGACGGATTCCGTTACGGATTCGGCGCAGAGGTGGGAATCAGTACGGGTAAAATCCACGCCCGGGGACCGGTAGGTCTGGAAGGTCTTGTCACTTATAAATACAGACTTTTCGGCGACGGCCATATCGTCGGCGATTATGCAGCGGGCAAACGCAGCTTCCATTTCAGAGACCTGTAAGGTACCGGAGAAGGGATGCGGCGGCAGCCGGATGCATCCCCGGTTTTTTTAATACAGACGGAGGAAAAACGTGAAAAGAGATACTTATGAAAACCCTCTTATCGAGAGATATACCAGCAGAGAAATGTCGGCGATCTTTTCTCCCGATAAGAAATTTACCACATGGAGAAAGCTTTGGATCGCTCTGGCTGAGGCGGAGAAAGAACTCGGCCTAGATATCACACAGGAGCAGATCGACGAGCTGATCGCACATAAAGATGATATAAACTATGAGGTGGCACAGGCCAGAGAAAAAGAAGTCAGACATGATGTCATGTCGCACGTCTACGCTTACGGCGTACAGTGTCCGAAAGCGAAGGGAATCATTCATCTGGGGGCTACCAGTGCCTATGTCGGGGACAATACGGATATCATTCAGATACGGGAAGGCCTGACGCTTATCAAACATAAAATCGCGGATCTGCTCAGCCGACTCAGCGATTTCGCCATGGAAAACAAAGATGTGCCGACGCTGGGATTCACGCATTTTCAGCCGGCTCAGCTGACGACGGTGGGGAAGAGAGCCACTCTCTGGATGCAGGATTTCTATTTCGACTATCTCGATGTCTGCAGCCTCATCGACAGCCTGATGCTTCTGGGAGTCAAAGGAACTACGGGAACACAGGCCAGCTTCCTGGAGCTCTTCGACGGAGATCACGAAAAAGTAAAAGAACTCGATCGCAGAGTCGTGAAAAAGATGGGATTCGAGAAATCCATCCCTGTTTCCGGACAGACGTATACGCGGAAAATCGATGCGAAAGTGCTGGCGGTTCTCAGCGGGATCGCCCAGAGCGCCCATAAGATGACGAACGATATCCGCCTTTTGCAGCATCTCAAAGAAGTGGAGGAACCTTTCGAAAAGAAGCAGATCGGATCATCCGCCATGGCATATAAGAGAAATCCGATGAGAAGTGAGAGAATCGCTTCGCTGTCCAGGTTTGTCATCAGTAACGCGGCATCTCCTGCGATGACAGCCTCTACTCAGTGGTTCGAGAGGACGCTGGATGATTCGGCCAACAAGAGACTCGTCATTCCGGAAAGCTTTATGGCGATCGACGCGGTTCTCGATATCGCCGTCAATGTGTGTTCCGGACTCGTAGTATACAAAGAGGTCATCCGTCAGCACGTCATGAACGAAATTCCGTTTATGGCGACAGAAAATATCATCATGGAAGCCGTGAAAAAGGGCGGAGACCGTCAGGAACTCCACGAGGGTATCCGCGTCCATTCGATGGAAGCCGGAAGACAGGTCAAAGAATTCGGAAGACCCAACGATCTCCTGGAGCGTATCGCTGAGGATAAAATGTTTGGTCTGTCTCACGAAGATGTAAAAAAACTGACAGAGCCGTCTGATTATATAGGCCGTTCTGCACAGCAGACGGAAGAATTCGTAGAAGAATACATCCGTCCAGTCGTAGAGGCAAACAGAGAATATCTGGGAAAAGACATCGATCTTAAGGTGTAGATTTATCATGAAAAGTGCAAAACAGCTCATAGAAGAAGCAAATAAAATCGTAATCAAGCTCGGAAGCAATACGATATCCGGCGCGGACGGCAAGGTGAACAGAGCATTGATGAGCGACATCATCCGCCAGGTCTGCGCTCTCATCAGAGACGGAAAACGTGTGATTCTCGTATCTTCCGGAGCGGGAATCTGCGGCGTTTCCGCCATCAACAAGTGGAGCCGCAAAGGAGATATCAATTATAAGCAGGCTCTCTGTGCCATCGGCCAAGTGGAACTGATGAATATGTACAAGGAACTTTTCGGAGAGTATGGAATTCACGTAGCGCAGATTCTTCTGACGAGTGAAGATTTTCATGATCACACCCGGGAACTGAATATCCGCAATGCCATGTTCACGCTGGTGGACGAGGGCGTCGTCCCCATCATAAACGAAAACGACAGTGTCAGTGTCGATCAGATCAAAATCGGGGACAACGATACTCTGGGAGCTCTCACTGCCAATCTCTGGGCGGCAGATCTGCTCATTCTCCTCAGCGATATCGACGGCGTCTATGACAAAGATCCGAATACATACGAAGACGCGGTCCTCATCGAGCATATTGCGAATGTAGCGGAGATAAAGGCATCCATCGATATGAAGGGGAAGAGCCGTTTCGGTACCGGAGGAATCGTGACGAAACTACATGCGGCTGAGATGGTCAATGAATACGGGATTTCCATGATTCTGGCAAACAGCCATAAGCAGGATATTCTGAATAAGCTGGCAGAAGGTCAGGAAAAAGCTACCGTATTCTGCAGCGAATAGACGACAGAGACAGAGGTGATTCGAGATGAAACTAGGTGTAATCGGCGTGGGAAATATGGGTTCTGCCATCATAAGAGGATGCATCGCCTCCGGTATGCCGGCGGAAGAGATATCCGGCGCGGGACGCACCCCGGAGAAAATCGAAGCATTTGCCCGGGAGACGGGAATCGGTGTCTGCAGCAGCATCCCGTCTCTTGTGGAGACGTGTGACGCTCTGATGATCGCAGTCAAACCGAAAGATGTGAAATCGGTAATAGATCAGGCCGCTCCGGTTCTGTCACCGGACAAGATGATTATTTCCATAGCCGCCGGCCTGTCGGTGGCAGACCTTCAGCAAATGGCAGCTGAAAGCGGAAAAATGCCCGCTGAAAAGATAAAAGTCGTCCGGGTTATGCCGAATACGCCGGCGATGGCGGGAGAAGGTATGTCAGCTCTCTGCCGGAGTACGGCGGTGACGGACGAAGAATTCGATTATGTAATGGGAATTTTTTCTAAAATCGGGCAGGCTGAGGAGATACCGGAAATCCTTATGGATGCGGTGACCGGCGTGTCGGGAAGTGGGCCGGCTTATGTTTACCTGTTTATCGAAGCGCTGGCCGACGGTGCCGTTCTGGCCGGGCTTCCCAGGGAAAAAGCTCTGAAATTTGCAGCCCAGACCGTCCTGGGATCCGCGAAGATGGTTCTGGAGACGGGGCAGCATCCGGGCGTGCTGAAAGATGCCGTGTGTTCGCCCGGAGGTACGACGATAGAAGGGGTCCGTGTGTTGGAAGCAGCGGGTTTCCGTCATGCCGCCATGAGCGCGGTGATCGCTTCGGCGGAAAAATCCCGAAGCATGTAAACGGTGGAACGCCGTCGAAAAGAAAAAGACCGGGAATTACCCGGCACTGTGAAAAATAGAATCGATAATTGAAAAGAGAGAGACCGGTATTCCTGCGGAATGGCCGGCCTCTCTCTATTTTTATCCGTGTTTCAAGGAAGACGAAAATTGCGGGATCATCCAGAAATTTCGCATTTCCGTCTGCTGTTTACGCGCTCATCGTGCCGTCGGATTCACCGGAAGAAAGTGTCGTATTTTTTGAGGATTCCGGATTTTCAGCAGCTTCTCTGTGAGCCTGTTTTTCCTGCGCGCTTTTGTTGGCAGGGTTATAGTAATCGAATGCCCTTGAATCGATCAGAATATCCTTGTCGATCATATCGTCGATAGAGTATTTATAGATCGCTTTTATGACGGGCATAATTCTTCTGCCGTTTTCCGAAAGGCGGTATTCCACGTGCTGTTTTTTGTCGGGATCACAGTAACGGCAGATCAGTTTATCTTCTTCAAGTTCTCTCAGATTCTGGTAGAGTACTTTACTCGAAATTTCACCCCAGAATTTCAATATCGCATTGAAGCGGATGCTTCCTTCATAGTCGATTGCCACGAGGATGTAAGGCTTCCATTTCCCACTGATCATCCGGAAAAAATGACCGTAAGGAAATTCGCCTTTCTGGATTTTACTCATACTCAAACTCTCCTTTTTGCCACTCAGACTGCGCCGTTTATGAGTATACATAAAATATATTCTTTGCATAATATGCTTACTTAATATAAGCCTGACAATTATTAGGTAACTAGCTACTTACAGGTAATCTACTTACAAAAAGGTAATTATTGCTATTTATGTCGAAACCCTTTAATATTTAGTTAGCAGACAAAGTAAATTTATGATACTCAGGTTGAAAGACCGGCATATAATTTAATTATCGGCAGTAGAGCAGCTGCAAAACACAGCGCATTCATTTTGCCGGAAGCGGATACCGTAAGGTAAGTTGCTGATAACAGCGCCACACTGCGGTCAGCCGGTAAGTCGCTTTATCCTGATATTATAACACAAAAGATGTTTATAACAAAGATATGCACGCGCATAAATTGTTATATAGAAAACAGAATTTTCGCCGGCCGCATACGGCGGGAGCTGCCGGAAGGCGAGGCATGATTATGCGGGAGGCGCGATGGGCGCCGAAATAAAATCGAGTTTTGGTTGGTGCACTTATACAAAGCTATATTGTCAGCGAAGTTATTTCTGACTTTAAAAAGAAATTTTGAAGATTTGTCAGGATTCTTTCTATGGTCTCAAATAGCGGAAAACTCTCCTGTGAGGAATTGTTTTTTCGGCAGTTCCTCACACCAATCGATTCAATCATCGGTTCTGGTCTGAGCATATTTTAGAAAGGAGATATGTTATGGATTATAACAAAAAGAGATGGGTCGTGCTGGTAGTGAGTTGTATCGTCAACATTATTATCGGTACGGGATACGCGTGGAGCGTATTCGCTGGTCCATGGGCACAGGAACTGGGTATTGAAAATGCGGCTCTCGCATTTACAGTATGTAACGCAGTAGGTCCTGTCACTATGATAACCGGCGGAAAGATCAATGATATGTTAGGCCCTAAATGGGTCGTATTCGTCGGAGGTTTGATGTTCGGCGGCGGTGCTTTCCTTGCAGGTTTCTCAAAGAGTTTTGGATTCCTGGTATTTGCTTACGGTATTATATTAGGCTTAGGTATGGGACTTGTATATAGTTGTACTATCGGTAATACCGTTAAGTTCTTCCCGGACAAGAGGGGTATGGTAGGTGGTCTGACGACAGCTACATATGGACTCGGTTCCGTTATCCTCGCTCCTGTTGCCCGCTGGATGGTTGAAAGTATGGGCATTACGAGCACATTCAAAGTTCTCGGTATCATATATCTGGTAGTAATCTGCGTAGGCGCTTTCCTGATTACTGCGTGCCCTCCAGGATTCGTTCCGGAAGGATTTACTCCTCCTGCACCTGTTCAGGGTCAGAAGGGTCCGGAAGATAAGACTTGGTCCCAGATGATCAAAGACCCTATCTTCTACGTTCTGTTCATCATGCTCGTCTGCGGCGCATTCTTCGGTCTCATGATGATCTCCCAGTGCTCGCTGGTAGCTCAGAATATGATCGGCATGACTGCTGCAACAGCAGCTACTATCGTATCCGTTCTCGCATTATTCAATGCAGCGGGTCGTGTACTTTGCGGTGTTATTTCTGATAAGCTCGGAAGAATCAATACACTGGCAATCTGCCTGGTTCTCGCTATGGTAGGTCTGGCTCTCGTATGGAAGTCCGGCATTGGAAGCCCGAGCAGCTCGCTCTTCATCGTAGGCGTATGCTTTGTAGGTTTCTGTTTCGGCGCATTCATGGGCGTATTCCCTGCATTCACAGCTGACCAGTTCGGTGCTAAAAACAACGGCGTTAACTACGGAATCATGTTCATCGCGTTTGGTGTAGCAGGAGTTCTCGGACCTATGATCATGTCCAGCCAGTATGCAGCAACTCAGAGCTACAGCACAGCGATCTTAATCGCTCTCGGTCTCGCCGTAGCAGGTTTCGTTCTGACGTTCGTTTACAGAGCGATGTCCAAGGCAAAGAAATAGTGTTTTACCATAAGGTTATGAAATCCTTAAACATGTATAATGCACAACTCAACAGGAAAAAGGTGGGATATATTTCCCGCCTTTTTCCTGTTATTTCTTATATATAGGAATTCAGTTAATAAATTAGAGACTGTTGTTTTGCCTCGTTGTAATACTGGAAATCACGGGGCAAAAGCTTTTCATTCAGGCAGAGAGCGGTCATATGAATTCTGAAAGACAAACACTTTACATATTTATCAGGATTTCTTTGTCACTGGGAAATCGACATTGCGCCGGGCGATACCTGGGCTGCAAGATAATAAAAGAAAGAACCGTCAGAACCTGCATTTGCCGGAACTGACGGTTTACGATCAGGGACTTATTTTGTTAAGGCCCTGCTTTATTTCGCTTTTTTGCTGGAGAGGCTGGAACTCAATACGAAACAAAAATCAGACAATGTTTAAGCTGCAGCCTTCTTTTCTCTGTGCTGCTTGATGAGGCTGTTGATGCCTTCAATTGCAAGGATTACTGCGAGGACTACCAGCAGGATAGCGATGATGCCGCGGATCCAGCACCAGCCTGCGCCCTCTGCACCGGCCATCGCACCTGCAATATTCGTCTTGATCGTAAAGCAGAGAGATGTAATCGTTACGATGAGCATGAATGCCATCGGAATGAGGAACATCTTGTTATTTTTGCCCACTTTGCCCAGCCAGGATGCCACAGCCAGAAGACCGATGGCAGCCAGCAGCTGGTTGGCTGCTCCGAAGAGAGCCCAGATGTTGGCATAACCTGTCATACCAAGGGCGATGCCAAGAACGACAGAGATGATCGTTGCCACATAAGGGTTCGCAAGAACCTTTTTGTATCCAGTAGCTTCTGCCGGCGTCTGTCCGTCCAGCCAGAATTCCTGGAACATGTAACGTGAAAGACGGGTGGCCGTATCGAGTGAAGTGAGGCAGAATGCCGATACGGTGAGTACCAGCATAGAGTAAGTCACTTCTGCAGTTCCCTGCAGGAACGGGATGGCGTCGAGCATCTGGGAAATACCCGTTGCAAATACCACCGTCGGAGTTACCGTTGTTCCTGATGCGTAGTCGTTCCAGATATATGCTACCGCACAGAGAGAAATGATAGCCAGTGCACATTCGATGAGCATGCCGCCGTAAGCGATCGGTCTGGCATCGGATTCTCTGTTGAGCTGCTTCGCTGTCGTACCGGAACCTACCAGCGAATGGAAACCTGAGATAGCACCGCAGGCGATCGTGATGAACAGAGCCGGGAAGAGCATACCCAGGGATGTTCCCGTAGGTGCGATCGTATCTGTGAAACCGGTGAAGGCCGGCATGTCAAGAGAAGGATGAGCTCCGATGATGCCGATGACTGCGGCGATCATCATGAAGTATAAGAGGAAGGAACTCAGATAGTCTCTTGGCTGGAGCAGTATCCAGACGGGAGCTACGGAAGCTACCATGATGTAGATTCCGATAATGATCATCCACGTAGAGGAACTCAGGTAAAGCGGATGCCAGTTGTATCCGATTACCATACATATGATGATGGCAGCCACACCTGCGATGGTGGAAACGGCGAGGCCTGCATTTCTGCGGTATACGAAGAAACCGAAGAGAACGGCGATGAGAATGAACAGAATCGAGATCATCGCTGTGCGGGCGTTGGCCGTGCTGGCAGCCACGTCTACGGCACCTGTGTCGGTAAATGTAGCGTTGAATGTGTTCGCAACGATAGAAGCAAATGCTGCGACTACGAGGATCAATGTCAGATAAGCGAAAATAAGGAATAATTTTTTCGCTCTCGAACCGATGCTGTCGGAGATAACTTCACCGATAGACTGTCCTTTGTGGCGGATCGACGCGAATAAAGCGCCGAAATCGTGGACGGCTCCGAAAAAAATGCCGCCGATGAGAACCCATAACAGAACGGGAACCCAGCCGAACACGGCAGCCTGAATCGGTCCGTTGATAGGGCCGGCTCCGGCGATAGATGAGAAGTGATGACCGAGAAGAACTGGGGCCTTTGCAGGCACATAGTCCTTACCGTCCTCAAGCTCGTGAGCAGGCGTAGGACGGGAAGGATCGATGCCCCACTGCTTTGCCAGCCACTTGCCATAGGTAAGATAAGCTGCGATAAGGATTACCAGTCCGACGAGTAAAATGATTACTGCGTTCATGATAACTCTCCTTTGAAATGTTTATTAAATAATATTATGGAATAATTTCGCGTTTGCCCTGCCGCTGAAGTTCGTAAATATCTTTTCCTTCGAGCAGTCCAGGGCGGCTGTATGTAACTCCATCCAGCCTCTCAGCGAAAAGCGAAAACTTTTCTGAATACGGCTCTTTTTCAGCATTCTGACAGCTTCCGGTTCTGTTTCATCGGCGATGATCATGCACGTCAGATAGGTATACATGTGTCCCGGCGCGGGATCGACCAGTTTCATTCCTTCGCGATACACGATCTCTTCGCATTCACGGTAAATCTCGGGAGTCAGCCTGGTGACGGAAAATACATAGACGTACTCGTGACAGTTGGCTTCCCAGAGAACATTTTTGCGGAAGAGAAAGTATTTCTGATTGTTGACATGAAGATCGCACCGGAGAACGAGAGGCTTTTCCTTCTCATCCTGTCGGTTAACATCGTAATATGCGCTGTAGTAGGAAGAGAGCCGTTCGATGATCTCTTCACGTTTTTTTTCTGATGTCATAGCTGTCTCTCCGTAAGATATGCTGATGCGTCGTAAACATTGGTGTTGCAACGTTCAAGCCAATTTTATCCGCAAACTACTATATACAAAAAAATTTTGAATGTCAAGAAATTGTAAAGATTATTATAATTATGGTACAATATCGCCGGAGAAAACTAAAAAAAACCGGAAGAATGACGGAGGAAGATGATATTATGAAATACGAAGAAGTAGTGAAAAATGCGAGAGAAAATATCGGCACACGCTGCCGGGCATGCAGTATCTGCAACGGGATCGCCTGCAGAAATACGATGCCGGGACCGGGTGCAAAAGGTATCGGAGATACGGCGGTGCGGAATTTCAGCAAGTGGCAGGAAATCCGCGTTAATATGGATACGATTTTTCCGATGAAAGAAACCGACACAGGATTAGAAATATTCGGAAAAAAATTCCGCTATCCTTTTTTTGCCGGACCGGTAGGGGCGGTAAACCTTCATTACAGTGAGGCGTACGACGATACCACGTATAACGATGTATTGGTGCGAGCCTGCGCCGAAAACGGGATAGCGGCTTTTACGGGTGACGGGACGGATCCATCCGTTATGGAAGCGGCATCTGCAGCTGTCAGAAAGGCCGGAGGTATGGGAATTCCGACAGTAAAACCCTGGAGCGGACAGGTTCTCCGGGATAAACTGCGTCTGGTGCAGGAATCAGGCTCCTTTGCAGTGGCGATGGATGTAGATGCAGCAGGACTGCCTTTTCTGAAAAATATGGAACCTCCTGCGGGACGTAAATCGACGGAAGAACTGGCGGAAATTATCGCTGAGGCAGGAAAACCGTTTATCGTCAAAGGTATTATGACAGTGAAAGGGGCGCTGAAAGCAAAAGAGGCCGGCGCATCGGCTATCGTCGTGTCGAATCACGGCGGCCGCGTGCTGGATCAGTGCGCGGCGACGGCGGAAGTTCTTCCGGAAATCGCAGAAGCGGCGGGAAAAAACATGAAAATTTTTGTGGATGGTGGGATCCGCTCCGGCACCGATGTTTTTAAAGCGCTGGCTCTGGGTGCGGATGCCGTTATCATCGCCAGGCCTTTTGTGACTGCTGTATATGGAGGCGCGGAAGAGGGGGTTGCTGCATATATCGACAAGATCGGTGGTGAACTCAGGGATACGATGGAAATGTGCGGAGCGTCATCGCTGAGAGAAATTGTGCGGGATATGGTGCGTCTGCCGGAGTAAACGGACTGACCCGTCAGAAGAAAGCGAATAATCCGGCATAAGGGGGAGACCATGATTTTTGTTTTGATGACGAGCGGGATGACAGGTTCGGAACGGACAAAATTTGAAAGAATCTACAGACAGTACGCATCGTTTGTCTATCGGGTAGCGCTGAGAGAATTGTCGGCGCCTGATCTTGCCCAGGACTGTACTCAGGCGGCTTTTGAGCGGCTGATAAAATATCTTGACCGACTGGAAGAATCCGGATCACCTCAGACGAAAAGTTATATCTATAAGATTACGCTGTCCGCAGCAGCCGATCTGAGAAAACGTGAAGAAAAATATGTCACAAAACAGGATGATGAACTGTTTTATCTTATAGACAGGCAGAAGGATTCCGATTCCGTCTCGTCAAATGCGGAGATATCCGAAATTCTCGCATTCGCAGAAAAAAACTGAGTACGGAAGAAAAGATACTGCTCACCTGTCGTCTCGGCGGGCGGAATGCCTACAGGGAAGCTGCCGGAATTCTTGGGATATCCGAGGCTGCGTGCAGAAAAAGAATGCAGCGAATCCGGCAAAAAATAACCGATGAGTTCGGGAAAGATCTTAAGGGGAAGGGAAGGTGAGAAGACTTGAGAAACTGGAAAAAGACAGCTCTGAAGTCCGCTCACGCAGACGGATTTTGGAGTAGAAAAGACGAAGGATATGGCAGACCGCAGGAGGAAGAGACTGTTTCCGCGTCTGGCGGGAGCGATGATTCGATAGAGTATATCCTCGATGAAATGGCTGTATATTTTGAAGACAGGATTCAGGAGGAAATCGAAGCGGTAGAGCGCGAAATGTCAGACGTAGAAATTCCTCCGCAGCTGTATGAGAAGCTCGGAAAGATTGCAGGGGCGGAGACAAAAGAACGGAGATTCTTCGGAGACAAAAAGCATCTGCGGACCGTATCCGCATTGTGTGCGCTGTTTCTCACCGTCGCTGTAGGAGTTGGGGTGCTGTTTTCTCCGCAGTCTGACGATCTGAGGGAAGCGCTTTATGAACTGATTTCAGGTTCCAATGGAACAGAGGAAATGGCTGGCGGCGATTCGGAGGGAAAACCGGATCAAAATCCAGTATACAGTGATTTTGACGAAAACGGCGGAATTTCTTCGGAAGAGGCGAAGGAAGAGAGGCAGCTGAATTCTGTTGACAGCGGTAGAGAGGAAGAACGAGGTTCTCTTGAACGGTTGGAAGAATCCGGATATTATTCGGATTTGGATACTACAGATGTAGAAATTGAGGAAGATGAACCATCTAGGGGTGATGAACCAGATCGCAATATGAATAACGGCAGCGGCCAGACGGGCGGAGGATCAGGAACAGATGAGTCTGATGAAGACGCCTCCGGAGGAAATGGGCTTTTTCCTTCAATTCAGCCTGTAAATGTTGATCCGTCTCGTTTTCCGGAAAGCGTTGAGCAGGTATATTATCCGTCATATCTTCCGGAGGGATACCAGAGAACTTTTGTCTCGGAAGGCGAGTATATGGATATCGTGTTCGAAAACTGGAATCAGCAGACGATGATCACGCTGCAGTATGATACAGACGGTTCCAGATTTTATGAAAGCGCTGCAGAAGGCGGAAGCAATGTTGTCGTCAATGGCAGCGAAGGAATCCTGTACTACAGAAATCTGCTGAATATCGGTTCAGGTCAGAAAGTGATCTGTTGGAACCAGAACGGCGTATCGCTGCGCGTTCAGTGTGCTGCGGCGAATGTCAGCGACAGCGAGGTCATTCAGATTGCAGAAAGTGTATCTCTCACCGATACGGATGCCGTCGATGCGGAACAGCGGTAACGGCGGAAGAATGAAAAATGTTATGCGGAAAGGAAATGATTTTTCCAGAAAAAGAATCTGAAAAATATTCTGATGAGAGACCGCCGCTTCCGGTAAATGCCGGAAGCGGCGGTCTCTCATCTTTTCCTGGAGAAAATAAAAAAACTTCCGAACAATCGGAAGTCTCTTATGATGGAGGCGACACCCAGATTTGAACTGGGGAATAAAGGTTTTGCAGACCTCTGCC
>JAHZHA010000018.1:48254-57348 GCA_019420525.1 Bacillota bacterium | reverse complement strand
ATTAAGAAGAAAGTGACGCCCCATACCTTCCGTCACACTTTCGCATCCATGCTGGTGGAAGAGGGGGTGGATCTGTCCCATATTCAGAAATACCTGGGACACAGTACGATATCCACTACCCAGATTTATCTTCACATATCTGACCGCAATGCCCGGCGTGTCCTGATGGCCAAGCATCCCCGGGCTCAGATCGATACGGGCCAGTACCTGAGATAATATAAAATATTGCGAATTGAAAATAGACGATATTTGATAAACAGAAAAAGATTCTGCTGCTAGGTAACTTTTAAAGGCGTGCCGCAGGGCAGAACAGGAATCGGAGAGTCTGAAGAGCTGCACTGTATGCGGAGACGCTTCGCTGGTAAAATAAGATGAAGTCTATTTCCTCCGGAGCCGGAAGAGAGTAATTGCCCCGGAGTATGTGTCCCACCGATACGCCCAGCAGTCCCTGCATGGCGTAGAGATTATCGATGCTGGGCAGGGTGTCGCCTCTCAGCCAGCGATAGATACCCTGAGGGCAGGAGAGTCCCAGGTAATTCTGCACATCCCGGACGGAAAGGCCTCTGGCATCCATCAGAGCCCGGATGTGCCGGCCTGTTTTTTTGCTGTCCACGGAATAAAGCGGTGCGTTGTATTTTTCTTTCACAGCCAGATCGACCTCCTTTGGAACGCTGCGGTGTCAGATATTCAACGTCGGTATGTACAGATATCATATCAGAATTGCGGCAGAAAAGCATTTGACAGTCAGTCAAATTTAAAGTGGAGCGGATGGATATATTTTCAAAGGTTCGACACCGGAATGTCATGGGCTGGATGGAGAAGAATTTACAGATTCCTCACAGGCGGTTTTGTTGCGGCAGGAGGTAAAACATAGTAAAATTATATTATTGCAGACAGCGCTGGAAGGGTATATTTACTGAACGTGGAGGCGCGGCCGCGGAAAAGCGGGTACGGAAGATTACAGAGAGGCGGGGACAGGATGTCAGAAGACAAGAGAAAGAAATTCGCGAATTTGAATATTCACGGAATCGGAGATAATCAGGACGGCAAATTCGAACACAGCGAAATCAATGTGGACGAAGATGAAGATACGAAACGCGATCTGGCGAAGATGGCGGAGATCGAAGAGCGCAACGCCAGGATGGAGCGGATTACCCTGGACAAGGAAAAAGTCGTAGGCAGTCAGGTAGAAAAAACGGTGAAGGACGGTGTGCATATCCGGACTTATCGTGTTGCCGACGGAGCCGATACTGTATATAATGTACGGACAGAATCGGAGATCGATAAAGAGATCGCAGATTATCAGAAAAAGAAAGAAAAAGAACAGGCGGATCTGTTCGATCTGGATATGGATTCAAAGGCAGTCAGCGCACAAGAGGCACAGGAGCAGATTAAGATCGATCCGGAGCAGGTGGCTGAGTATCTGGAAAAGATTGTCAAAGATGATCGCATTGTCTGTATCGGTGACAGTATCACCTATGGATATGAAGTAGAAGGTACGCTGACATGGATCGGACGTCTGCGCCGGGAGGAGGAGATCAATCTTCTGAACGTGGGCATCAACGGCGACACCTGTGGAAATATGCTGGCCCGGTTCAAGGAGCATGTCATCGATCTGACGCCAAAGGCCGTCTTTATCATGGGCGGAGGAAACGATATTCTGGCAGGCACTCCGCTGGACTATATTACAAACTGTGTGGCAATGATGGCGCAGATGGCGCTCAATAAGGGCATCGTGCCGATGATCGGAATTGCACCGGAACCGTCCCCCAAGGATGTTCCAAAGGAATGGCATCAGCTCATGGATTATAATCAGGTGCGGGAACAGATGGCCACGTACAAGGAATGGCTTATCACCTTTGCCAAGGCAAATCTTTTGCCGTATATCGACTTCGACACTGAGATGAAGACGAAGCTGCGGGCTGGGTACGGAAGGTATTTTATGGACGGTGTTCATCCGAATCCGGCAGGTCATAAACTCATGGCTTCCATCGCCAAAAAGGGATTTCAGGATATGGGAATTTTGCCGAAGCCGGAAGATGATGACAGATTTGCGCTTTAGCGGAAGCGGAAGAAATTACCGGACCGCGGAGGGAGGAAAATCATATGTATGAAGAACTGAAAAAAATCATCGATAACAGCCATAAAATCGTATTTTTCGGTGGTGCCGGTGTCTCTACGGAGAGCGGTGTGCCGGATTTCCGTTCGGAAAACGGACTCTGGAATGCGAAGACGCGGTTTAACTGTACGCCAGAGGAGATTGTCAGCCATTCTTTCTTCATGAGCCGTACCGACGATTTTTATGAGTATTATATGCAGAATCTGATCTTTCCGGACGTGCATCCGAATGCCACCCATTACGCGCTGGCAAAGCTGGAGCAGATGGGCAAGCTGAGGGCCATCGTCACACAGAATATCGACGGGCTCCATCAGGCGGCCGGAAACACAGAGGTCTATGAACTTCACGGAACGATTTCAAGAGCTTACTGTATGAAATGCGGAAAAGAGCATACTCTCGAATATACTCTGGACAAAAGTCACTGGAAAGAGGGTACATATACACCGCTGTGTGAATGCGGCGGGATTCTCAAGCCGGACGTAGTCCTGTACGAGGAACCTCTGGACAATGATATCATGATGGGTGCGCTGCGGGCCATCAGCGAAGCGGATACTCTTATCGTGGGCGGTACGTCCCTGATCGTCTATCCGGCGGCAGGGTTGATTCAGTATTTCAACGGCGATCATCTCGTGCTGATAAACAAGCAGGAGACGGGATTCGATGAAAAAGCGGACCTGGTTATCCACGATTCATTGGGAAAAGTTTTCTCTTCTGTAGTGGATGGCATCGAATTTTCCGAGATTCCCGTACAGCTCCGGGGAGAAAAAAACAGCGAAGATAAATAATTCCGTGAGAAGACGGGATTTTTCCAAAACTGAAAAGTGGAAGAAGATTTGAATAAGAGGAGGAAAAAATTGAACATTTTAGTATCGAATGATGACGGGATACAGGCAGAGGGACTGCGGGTGCTGGTAGGGGCGCTGAGCGGAGTTCCCGGCAATAAAATATATGTGTGTGCTCCTGACGGTCAGCGCAGTGCATGCGGACACGGCATCAGCATGCGGGAAATGATCCGGGTCCATGACGAGGAAGTCGAGGGAGCGGAGATGGCTCTTTCTGTATCGGGAACTCCGGCGGATGCGGTCAAATTCGGTATTCGTCATCTGAAGAAGGTACATGGTATCAACATCGATGTAGTATTTTCAGGCATCAATCACGGGGGAAATATCGGGAGTGATGTCCATTATTCCGGTACGGTTTCCGCAGCTGCAGAGGGACTGTGCTGCGGAGTTCCTGCAGTGGCTGTGTCCGTAGGAACTCATCGTCCTACCAGCGATATGCTTCAGAACTGTGTTACCGTCATTCAGGAGATATGTGCAAAAGCGCTACCGGACTTGGCTCCGACGACGCTGCTCAATGTCAATGTGCCGGCTCTGCCTGCAGATGAAATCAAAGGCCTGAGGGTAACAAAGCTGGGACCGAGAGAATACGACGAGAGCTTCGAAATTCTTCTCAATCCGAGAAAGGAAAAATATTTCTGGTACAGCGGAAAATTAGTGGAATTCACCGATCTGGAAGCAGATACCGACACGCTGGCACAGCAGGAAGGCTATGTTTCGATTACACCGCTGAAACTGGATCTGACGGATTATGTGCTTCTGGATGCTGTGCGGAAATGGGATCTGCAGGTGAAATAGAATGCACAAAGCGGTGAAAGGGGCAAAAAACACAAAATTCAATGGACTTTTTTAAGAATAAGATATCACTTGAGAATAAAGAAGAGCTAGAATCTTTTTTGAACGGCTTTCCTCATGAAACATCAGGACTGTCCTTTTCCTCGATTTACATGTGGAGCAGAGAATATACCTATACTTACGAAATAATCGAAGATTATCTGTGTATTGCAGGACTGAGTAATTTTGAAAATGAAGAAGAAGCACCGTTTCTCTTTCCGCTTCTGCCCAGAGAGGGAAGATGGGAAAAGGAAAAGCTGAGATACGTTTTTGACTTGTTGATACAGCGGTTTTCCGATATTGGAAAACCTTTTGTCATGAGGCTGGTTCCCGAAAATCTTCGAAAGATCTATGAAGAAGCGATGCCGGAACGGTTTGTCTTTATCGATGACCCGTCAAATGCGGATTATATCCATCTGACAGAAGATCTGGCAGCTCTTCGGGGCAAGAGATTTCACGGAAAAAAGAATCATCTCAACCGGTTCAATACCCTTTATGCTTCGGAGTGCGAAGTGGTTCCGATGTCATCTACTCTGACAGAAGAGGCTCTTGAGTTGGTCAAGTGCATAAATGGGGTAAAGGAAGTTTCCTACTGCGAACGTCTTCTGCTAGATGGGGAGTATGAGATGATGCAGAAGATTCTTCCTGATTTCGAAAGAATCGGTCTGGAAGGCGTAGCTATCCGCATTGGTGGAAAACTTCAGGCTTTTGCTTTCGGTGGCCGTCTGGGGAAAGATACTATCGTAGAACATGTAGAGAAAGCCAATGTCGCCTATACCGGAATCTATCAAAAACTCAACAACGAATTCTGCCGCGCGGCAGAAGACAGATATAAATATGTGAACCGTGAAGAGGATATGGGACTGGAAGGACTGCGGAAGTCCAAAATGTCATATAAACCGCTTCGTCTCGTGGAAAAACAAATTATGCTGCTGCTGGGCGATGAGAAAGCTCTGGAATGTTATGGAAATCCATATTAAAAGAGTTGGAACAGTGGAAAAGGCGGCGGAGCAGAGAGAAGAAAGAGAGACGGGCAGCCGGAAATCGCCGGGAATATTTTCCGGGAAAAGCGGCCATATGTGTGATACAGATTATAATAGAAGCCGGAAAGGATGGCCAGGCCTTTCCGGTTTTTGTGTATCTGCACAAAATAATGTTCAAGTCAAAATATATCTCATATGAAAATATATCCTTTCGATATTCTGCCGGCTGAATATATGTAAAAAAATAATTGCATAGAATAATAAAATCGGTTGGCTTTAATGTAAATTAATGTTAAACTGTAGATGAAAAAAGGGTGCGGCGCCATACAGGGTTAAAAGGTTATCTTGCATATCATGGCGGTATTCCCGATAGAAATGAGCACTTATCCCCCCCCCCCGGACAGAAGGAGGTCCCTCTATGAAAGATGTTGTAATCGTAAGTGCGGCGAGAACGCCGATCGGTCGTTTTGGAAAATCATTAAATGGTGTGACAGCGGTGAAACTGGGCGAAGTCGTTATGAAAGAAGCTGTAAAACGTGCTGGAATCTCTTCGGATCAGATCGATGAAGTCGTATTCGGCTGTGTTCTTCAGGCAGGCCAGGGCCAGAGTGTTGCGCGACTGGCGGCTATGGGCGCAGGTATTCCGAAAGAGGTTCCTTCTTTCACCATAAATAAAATGTGTGGCTCCGGTCTGAGATCCATCAGCCTGGCGGCTCAGATGATTAAGGCGGGCGATGCGGAAATCGTACTGGCAGGCGGAACGGAAAGTATGACGATGGCACCTTATCTCGTACAGAAAGCCAGATGGGGCGCCCGCATGGGCAATGTACCTCTCGAGGATGCTATGCTGAGAGATGGACTAACGGATACATTCAGCGGTCTTCATATGGGCATCACGGCAGAGACCGTAGCGGAACAGTGGGGTATCACGAGAGAAGAAATGGACGATTTCTCCTACAATTCCCAGAAGAAATGTGAAGCGGCCATCAAGGCGGGTAAGTTTAAAGATGAAATCGTACCGGTGGAAGTTCCACAGTGGGACGGCAGCAAGGTGATTTTCGACACAGATGAGCATCCGATTCCGGGCATCGCACGAGAAGCTTTCGACGGTGCAAAACCTGCTTTCAAGGCAGACGGAAAAGTGACGGCACTTAATGCGTCAGGGATAAATGACGGCGCGGCTGCAGTTATCGTCATGTCGGCGGATAAAGCCACGGAGCTGGGCATAAAACCGATGTGTACGATCAAATCTTATGCTTCCGCAGGTGTGGATCCGTCCATCATGGGGATCGGTCCTGTTCCAGCGACGAAAAAGGCTCTTGAAAAAGCGGGTCTCAGCCTGGATGATATCGATCTCATCGAAGCGAACGAAGCGTTTGCCGCACAGTCTCTGGCTGTAGGAAAAGATCTGGGATTTGATCCTGAAAAACTTAACGTAAACGGTGGAGCTATCGCTCTCGGTCATCCGATCGGAGCTTCTGGCGCGAGAATCCTCATCTCACTCCTGTACGAGATGGAAAGACGCGGCTCCAAATATGGTCTGGCTACGCTCTGTATCGGAGGCGGTATGGGAACTGCTATGATCGTTGAAAAATAGATTTCCGGCCGGCATCTGTCCGCGGACCCGGCGCTGATCCGGCAATCAGACTGCCCCGGAATCAGAAATGATGTTCCGGGGCAGTCTTTTCTGCTCTTCCGCGCATTTTTCCGCGGAACAAAAGCTTCTTCTTTCGCTGTCCAAAGGAGGTAAATCATGTCTGTCATACAGCTCAATACTTATGCGAAAATCAACCTTTCGCTGGATGTCACGGGAGTCAGGAAAGACGGCTACCATGAAGTTTCCATGGTGATGCAGGCGGTCGATCTGTCCGATACGCTTACCGTGGAAGTGAAGCACGCTGATGAAAACCGGGTTTTTCTCACTTCAGACAGTCCGGATCTGCCTCTTGACGAGAGAAATACAGCTTATCGTGCAGCGCAGAGTATGCTGGAGCTTTTCGGAGATGCCGGAAAGGAAGCAGATGAAGGTAAGAAAGACGATTCCAGACTGGAGATTTACATCGACATTCAAAAGAGAATACCGGAAGCTGCCGGATTGGCAGGGGGAAGTTCCAATGCCGCCGGCGTCATTCTGGCACTCAATCAGCTTCTGGGACTGAAGCTCTCCATGACCAGGCTCTGCGCTATCGGCGAAAAGATCGGTGCGGATGTTCCGTTCTGCATCATGGCTGCGGCCGACGGTCAGCACGAGATTCTAAAAGTGAAAGGAGGAGCTTCCTGCGCTCTGGCCGAAGGAATCGGTGAAATTCTGACACCGCTGAGGTCGGTTCTCTTCTGGGTGGTACTTGCAAAACCGCCGGCAGGCGTATCTACAGCGGAAGTCTACCGAAGGCTCGACGAAATTACAATAAAAGAGCATCCGGCAACTACGCGATTGATCGAAGGTATAGAATCCGGCAATATGCAGAGAATAAAAGCGTCCATGGGCAATGTGCTGGAAAATGTAACGTTTGCCCTGTGTCCGGAGAGCGCAAAGCTGAAAGAACGTCTGGCAGAAAAGGGCAGCGTGGCATCGATGATGAGCGGAAGCGGCCCTACCGTCTTTGCACTCTTCCAGAGCAGAGAAAAAGCGGCGGCGGCTGAGGCCTCTCTGAAAGACCTGAAAGAACAGGGATACAGTATATTTTTAACGAAAACACTGCAGTAAGCACCTTGTATACACAGTACACTTCGTTTATAATAAATAAGACGGCGAGGCGCGGAATTTCAGTCTTCTGTACAGCGCCGTCCGACTGCCTGTAAATAATTCAAATATAATATATCAATCGATTGTACAGGAAAAATACGAAGAAAGTAAGGAAGAATCCAGGATAGGAGAGGTGCAGTGTTTAATATCAACATGCAGGAGCACAAACCGCTTAGAGAATTAGTCTATGAAGAACTGAGGCTGCTGATCATGACCGGCCAGATCAAGCCCGGAACGAGAATGATGGAGATCGAGCTGGCAGAGAGTATGGGAGTGAGCAGAACGCCCGTAAGAGAGGCTATACGGCAGCTGGAGAAGGATAATCTCGTAACCATAGAGCCGCGAAAAGGGGCTTATGTCTCCGATATCTCGGCAGAGGACTTCGACAGTATGATGGTGGTCAGAGAACCGCTGGAAGGGCTGGCTACTTATCTGGCTACGATCAACATGTCAGATGAAGAACTCGTCGAAGTGAGAAGAGCGGCGGATGCCTGCGAAAAAGCCATCGCTTCCGGAGATCAGGAAGAACTGACGAAGGCAGATACGTATTTTCACAGTGTAATTACTCACGGCAGCGGCAATACGTATCTGATCAATCTGTGTCAGGATCTGCAGGAAAAAGTAACCCGTTTCCGTTACGTTTATTTCAAGTCCAGCAAGCGGGCGGAAGAGATCGTAAATGAGCACAAGCTGATTGTGGATGCGATGGAAAAGAGAGATGCGGAAGAGGCACGAGGCTATTCCATCGAGCATATCAATAATCTCAGAAAATCCATTGACCGGGAGGAAGATTTCCGCCCCGGCGCGAATTCTTAATCTCACTGCAGGCTCCGGAACAGATGTCCCGGAGCTGTATGTATCGCGGTTTAGGAGTGTGATACCATGTCAGAAAGATCATTTGAAATCGGACCGATCCGTCCGCCAAGCGAAGCGTCCAGTCTGCTGCTGCAGGTGACGCGGGGATGCACGTGGAATAAATGCCGGTTCTGTACGGTTTACCGCGGTTCTGGCTTCAGCATTCTGCAGCCGGAAGAGATCCGGAAAAATATCGACAATATGGCGTATTTCAGAGATCTTCTGTTGTCCTGCACCGGAGACGGAGGTGTCGTGGACAGGGCGAAGCTTTACAGTCATCTGGAAAAGTTCACAAACGATGAACTGCAGTGTTTCTACATGATCTATAATTGGTTGTCTCATGGCGGAAAGTCGGTGTTTCTTCAGGACGGAAATTCTATTGCTTTGAAGCCGGAAAAGCTGGCTGATGTGCTGATATATCTCAGGGAGAAGTTCCCTCATATCGAGCGTGTCACGACTTATGGAAGAGCTGAGACACTGGCACGCTGGTCGGAGGATCAGTGGCGGCTGCTGCGACAGAGCGGACTGGACCGGATTCATTCCGGATATGAGAGCGGTTCCGATGCGGTGCTGCAGATGATTCGTAAAGGGCTGACACAGGAGCAGCAGATCGACGGCGGGCGCAAGGTGAAAGCGGCGGGAATCGAGCTCTCCGTATATTTCATGCCGGGCATCGGCGGAGCCGAGTTTTATCAGGAAAATGCGGAGGAGACGGCAT
>JAHZHA010000018.1:0-48244 GCA_019420525.1 Bacillota bacterium | reverse complement strand
CGTCGTCAATCAGATCAATCCCGATTTTGTCCGGCTCAGAACGTTCGTCCTGCCGCTGGCTTCAGAGATGTACCAGATGAAGCAGGCAGGAGAATTCACGGAACTTACAGACATAGAAAAACTCCGGGAAATACGGCTGCTGATCGAAAAGACGGAGGCTCCCGATGTAATCATCGTCAGCGATCATATCGTAAATCTGATCGGTTCTCTTCATCATCCGGTCAGCCGGAAGGCGGAGATGGTTGAAAAAATCGACGAAGTACTCGATCTGTCGGAGAGCGAGCAGCGACTGTATCAGATAGCCAGACGCCACGGCATCGTGGAAGAGTATTCTCATATGGGCATGTTGTCCCAGAATCAGATCAGCCGGTTCCGCAGCATCATCGCACAGAATGAAAGCCCGGAGGCCTGGGAGTCTTATCTCACCGATATTCTGCGCCGATATGTATGATAAAACCGGTACGGTGAAAAACGATTACAGAAAAAACAGATAGATATAAAGAGGAAGCGCGAAATTCACAATTCAGTGCTTCCTCTTTTTTCGTCCTGAAACATCTGCGGCTGCTCTCGGTGCTGGCGCTGGCGGTTATGGCAAATGCATAAGGCTGCCGAACCTAGCATAGTATTATGGATAGAAAAGACAGTTTTTTGTGAGGAGGAGCAGTGATGAGCGATTTTTATGACAAAAATACGGAACTTTTCCGGGAAACGGGAGTCAGACCGGTGGTACCGTCAGCAGAGACAGAAGAGGACGAAATTTCCGCAGCGGAATCGGTGATTACGGCGGAAGATGGAAAGGAAAATGCAGAGAAAGAGGCAGTGCAGGTGCAGCGGCAGGAACCGGAAGATGAGGTGGACGGAAAATCCGCCGGGCCGGAATATCTGACTTCGGCAGCAGAAAGCGGAACGGAATCCGGAGAGTCCGCACAGACGGAAGAGTCGGAGGAAATACATACGGCGGGACACAGAGATTTTCCGCCTGATTTTGCAGTCACTCCTCCGTCTCCACAGACACCGTCGAAATTGATATCTGCAGATGAGGACCTCAAGAGCAGCCGCTTGAAAATCACCGGAATAAATCATATCGAATTTCCGGTGATAACCGTAGAGGAAGACGTACTCGTCCCGGATGTGGAGCCGGATCTCGATCAGATTCTGAATGTAGAGGCCAGGCCGGAGATATCGTCTCACGAGATGATACGGAATCAGGAGGGGAAGGATGCGTATAAAATCGGAGGAAGCATCTCTGTCAATACCCTGTATCTTCCAGTATCGCGCGGCGGCGAGCTGATTTCTATGAACTCACGGATCGATTTCCGGAGAGAGTGTCCTCTGCCGGAAGAAGAAGCTGTGAGAGGCCAGTCAGGACCGGGCCGGCTTCCGGATGCATCAGAGACAGTATCCGCGGATCTCATTTCCGTAAAAGCGAGAGTAATCAATGAAAGAAAAATCCGCATCAGTGCTGAACTGCGCTGTTCGGTAAAAAAATATTCAGAAGAAGAAGCGGAGTTTCTGGAAGGCGTAAGGGACAGTGAACTGAATCTGAGGAAAGAGAAGATATATTTCACTGATATAGCACAGCGGCGCAGAGATACGACGGATATCAGCGGGGAGATCGTTCTGAAGGAAAATATGCCGGAACCGGGAAAAATTCTCAACTATGATGTGAATATCGCGGAAAACCGCCGGCAGGTCGGGAGAGGAAAGGCGGTGGTCGACGCTTCGGCGTATTACAGCATTCTGTATATGCCGAAAAGCAGTGGAAACGATGTTTCTACGGATTTTGAGGAGACGGGAGACGGAGACGAAAAAATGCCTGTTTTCTGTCGGGGAAAAATCGATTTTACGCAGTTTATTAAATTTCCGGATTTTCCGGTGGCAGGTGATATGGAGAGCCGGATTTCTTTCGATGTCATCTCAACTCAGATCGATTTTGAGACGCCGGAAGAAGGCGGTCCGCAGAAACTGATGCTGCACGCTTCGATAGCTGCGTCTGCAGATGTATTCCGTCAGATTGAACGGGAAATTGTCACCGATATGTACCACAGAACCAAAAATGTGGATTTTTCCACCACGCCTCGCCGGCTTTCCAAGCTGTGCGGTAACGGTACCGCGGAGATTTCTGTTAGAGAGATTATCACCCTGCCCGAAGAGAAACCGGGATTCCGCAATATTCCGTATATATCGGCTTGTGCTGAAAATCCGCAGATTACAGTAGAAAACGGGCGCTGCCGTATCGAAGGTATGATAGATACCAATACGGTATATGCGGAAGAAGACGGGGAAGGGGGATTTTCGTCTTATCGGCAGGAACTGCCGTTCCGCGCACAGCTGGATATTCCGGGAATCGATGAAGAGATGAAAGCGGAGTACAGCTGCGGACTGAAAGATATCTGGTTTGACAGAATGAATGCGCGCCAGGTGGAATTCAACTGCACCATTTTTGTGTCGGTTTATGTGTGGAAAGTTGAGTCGAGAGACTTCATCGACCGTGTGTGCTATATCGAAGAAGAAGGAGCAGAATCTGAGACGGCGGGGATGGTGATCTACGTCACTCGTCCCGGAGATACTCAGTGGAGTATCGCCAGAAAATTCCGCACAACGTTACAGCAGCTGCGTCTGATAAACAGTCTGGAAGAAAGTGATTATGTCGAAGAGGGAAGAAAACTTCTGATTCTTTAGATTCATTCCCGTAGTTTTTCCGTTTTTCAGGGAGACAGGTATAAAAAGACGCGGGGAGGTACATATTCTCTGCGGAGGTAGAAATTTACTCATGGAGAAAAGATCAGGAAAGACAGAAAAGATAAAGACGGTTCTTCCGGTGCTGACAGCGGTTCTTGCGACAGCGCTGTTATTCACCGGAATGGCGCTTCGACAGACGGCTAATTCGTTTACAAATGAAGATTTTATCCGGTTTCACGTCATCGCCAACAGCGATTCCGATGAAGATCAGGCACTGAAGTTGAAAGTCCGGGACCGGCTGGTAGAATATGTGAACGACGGACTGCGGAGAGAAGTCATGCATCAGTCGGACGGCAGCGGACAGACGGCTGAATTTGATATCGAACAGACCCGCGATTATATTGAAAGCCATATCGATGCGATTCAGAAAAAAGCAGAGGAAATCGTGCGTAGTGAAGGTTCGCAGTATGAGGTTACGGCAGAACTGGGAGTGTGCTGGATTCCGGAGAAATCTTACGGATCACTTTCGTTTCCGGCAGGAAATTATGAAGCTCTCAATGTCACCATCGGAGAAGGAAATGGACAGAACTGGTGGTGTGTTCTCTACCCTCCCCTCTGTCTGATTGACACTGAATCGGATGAAAGGGATCAGAACGCGGACGATGTGCTGAAAGATTCCATCATGCGCGGAAAATATTCCGTGTTGTATAATGCCGCTCATGGCAAACATCAGACCGTTCTTCATCTACAGTTTAAGACGCTGGAACTTTTTGGGGAAAAATAGTGCGGTGCGAGAAGAAAGTCCGGGGGAAAGCAGTTATTTTTACATGCAGCGTTTAAATGATATCGTATCGGGGAAAATTATGGTATAATATAACGGATTGACGTTAAAAGCAGAAATGATAAAAAAGTAAAAGAGAGGTAACACAGATGAGAAAGTTAGGCGTAAAGACCAGCAGATATGCAAATACAGAATTATATACCGTAAATCCCATTGATGCAGAAGGAAACGGAACGATCAAGCTGGAAGGTCTCAAATACGGATTTGAGAGAGGTTTCCAGTTCTATAAGCTGGATGTGCCGAAGGAATGGCTGAATCCTACAGGTGAATTTGAAAAGCAGGTAAAGCCGATGTGTACGGCAGAAACTCGTCTGACCGATTGGGACGAAATCGAAGCTTATTTTGCAACGTGCGTCGAAGACTAATTTATATCTTGTACGGAAATATGTTGGTTTACATCAATGAAAATAAACAAAGCAATTACAGGAATAGATAAAAGCGGATCTTTCCGTGTATATATGGCGATTACCACGAAGATGGCAGAAGATGCACGGCTGATTCATGAGACGTCGCCTCTGGCTACGCATCTTTTGGGAAGGGCGCTCACCGGGACCGGGTTGATGGGGCTGATGCTCCGGGAGCCGGGATTTAAAGTGACACTGCAGTTCAAAGGTGATGGACCGGCGCAGCAAGTGCTTTGTACCGCTTCTTCGGAAGGTGCTGTGAAGGGCTATATCGTAAATCCGGACGTGGATCTTCCTCCTAAGAGCGACGGAAGCCCGGACGTGGGCGGTGCTCTGGGCATCGGTACGGTGACATGTATTCGGGATACGGGTCTCAAAGAACCTTATGTTGGACGGATCGATCTGGTGTCTGGAGAAATCGCAGACGACATGACGGCATATTTTTTTATTTCGGAACAGCAGCAGACATCGGTATCGTTGGGTGTAAAGCTCGACAGCGACGGAAGTGTGGAAGCTGCCGGCGGAATGATTATCCAGATGCTTCCGGATGCTTCGGAAGAGGCGATTCAGGCGCTGGAAGAATGGCTTCCGAAGATGCCGAAGATCACAGAGCTGGTATCCGATATCGCGGGGAATGCCGGAGCCAAATCTCCGGAAACTCTTATGAAAGAACTGATCAACGGCGCTTTCAGCGGACTTCCCGAGGAATTTACTGTGTCCGCCATGGATTTCCTCGATATCGGCTGGCAGTGTGACTGCTCGGAAGAACGTCTGGAACAGGTTGTTCTCAGTCTCGGCAGCAGAGAAATCCGGGATATCATAGCTGAAGACGGCAGTGCAGAGCTGACGTGCCAGTTCTGCCGGAAAAAGTATCAGTTTGACAGAGCGCATCTGGAACGGCTTCTTTATGAGAGCATAAAAAATAAAATGAATTAAACGGAGAGATCCGGAAATACAGAAAAAACGAGGGACGGGAAAGTCTGAAGTCTGACTTTCCCGTCCCTCGTTTTTATTCCGCCGGAGCGGAATTTTTATGCGTCTGTCCGCTCTGTCTGAAAACGGCCTGCGATGTTCCGGCAGATTATTTCAGAAGATCGGCTTTATCTGTCTTTTCCCATGGCACATCGATATCCGTACGGCCGAAGTGTCCATAAGCGGCTACCTGTCTGTAAATCGGTCTTCTGAGATCCAGATCGCGGATGATAGCCGCAGGTCTCAGATCAAAGTTTTTATTGACTCTTTCCACGATTTCATCTTCCGGAATCTTAGCCGTTCCAAAGGTGTCTACCAGTACGGATACCGGTTTTGCCACACCGATGGCATATGCGATCTGAATTTCGCATTTGTCTGCCAGTCCTGCAGCGACGATATTTTTTGCTACATATCTTGCAGCATATGCAGCAGAACGGTCGACTTTTGTAGGGTCCTTGCCGGAGAATGCTCCGCCGCCGTGACGTGCGTAGCCGCCGTAGGAGTCGACGATAATCTTTCTGCCTGTAAGTCCGGCGTCACCGTGAGGTCCACCGATAACGAATCTGCCTGTCGGATTGATGAAATATTTTGTCTGATCATCCAGCAGTTCGGCAGGAAGGATCGGTTTAATCACATATTCGATGAGGTCATTGCGGATCTGTTCCGGTGTTGCTTCCGGATCGTGCTGTGTTGAGATGAGGACAGTGTCGATTCTGGAGACCTTGTCGTCATCGTCATATTCTACGGTAACCTGTGTTTTGCCGTCCGGTCTCAGATAAGTCAGGGTACCGTCTTTTCTCACGTCAGCCAGCCTTTTGGCGAGTTTGTGGGCGAACATGATCGGCGCCGGCATGAGTTCTTCTGTCTCGTTGCACGCATAGCCGAATACCAGACCCTGATCGCCGGCTCCTGTGGATTCGATGATATCTTCTTCTGTCTTTTCCAGTTCGCCTGTCTTGTATTCCAGCGCTTCATCGACGCCGAGAGCGATGTCAGCAGACTGTTCGTCGATGGCGGTGAGTACATTGCAGGTATTTCCGTCGAAGCCATATTCGCCTTTCGTATAGCCGATTTCGTTGATAACATTTCTCACCGTCTTGGGAATGTCAACATAGCAGTTGGTGGTAATTTCACCGATGACAAGAGCCATGCCTGTCGTCACCGTAGTTTCGGCAGCCACACGGCCGTTTGGATCTTTTTCAAGAATTGCGTCCAGAATGGCATCGGAGATCTGGTCGCAGATTTTGTCGGGATGTCCTTCTGTCACCGACTCGGAAGTAAATAATTTTCTCATATCTGATGCTCCTTTTCTTTTTGCGGCAGTTGCCGCACAGGAACGGTGGAATGTCTGGAATCAGTCCACCGGTGTTATATTTCGGGAAGATTTCCCGGAAATGATCTTCTGAGGCTTTCAGGATATAAAAAAACCTCTTTCTCACGCAGAGAAGAGGTGTATCATCCTTTAAAAGCGTGCACCTCATCTTCCAGAAAAAATCTGCAGGAATTAGCACCTTCTCGCATCCACGCTTCCGGATGCGATGGTTGCCGGGCTTCACAGGGCCTGTTCCCTCAGCCGCTCTTGATAAGGTCTCTTACATTAGAATTCTACACGAAAGACGGGGAATGTCAATATGCATTTTTTTGTAAACATAACGTAACCTGCCTGTGGATTGTCCTGCCGCAGGCTCTGTGATAAAATACAAAATGAAAAGAGCGGATTTCCGCTCTCTTCTGCATGACGACAATTTTCAGAAAATGAGAAAAATCGAAAGGGGAAATGACAATGAAAAAAATCATCTCGATTATCGTTTCATGCGTTCTCGTGATGACGGCCGGAGTGGTCTCATCCTTCGCTGCAGAAGCGCAGGATACCTCCAGAACATCTGCGACTGAGCGATTTAATGATGTGGAAGGAACACCGTACGAAACATCAGTGGAATATCTGGCGGAAAAAGGTGTCTTTGACGGATTCGGAGACGGCACTTTCCGGCCGGAAGGCGTCATAACAAGAGCACAGGTTTGTGCTGCGGTAGCGCGCATGCTCGGAGCTTCTGACGAAGAATTAAAAGAGGCGGCGGCATCGGTATCGGTTTTCAGCGATGTAACGGAAGATGACTGGGCAGCTCCATATATCGGTTACTGTGTAGAGAAAGGCATCATATCAGGATATCCGGATATGACATTTAAGGGCGATCAGCAGATCGTACTGGGAGAATACGCGACGATTCTCTGCAGAGCTGGCGGCGACAGCGACGCTTCTCTCGGAGGTGTGTGGCCGGACAATTACATGAAAAGAGCGGAAGAAAAAGGATTTTTTGCAGGATTGCAGAACTGTGATCCGTCGGCTGACGCGCACAAGACCCTGACCAGAGGCAATGCAGCTGTTATGACGTATAATAGCATGACAGCGGATACGCCGGAAGAACCTGAAGAACCTGAAGAGCCGGATACCGGCGACCGTCTGGATAGTTTCAGCGGCCGCGCGTTCGGCATTATCCTGGAGACAGGGGCAGCCCTCGATAAAGACGGAGACGTGGCGGGCAGCATCACTTTCCTGATGGGAGACGGTACCCACGAATTGCTGACGGATGAATTCCTGATGGATGATCTGACTAAGTGCAGCGAAAAGAGCGGTCTCGTCTGCCTGCGGATGACAAACGGGGAAGTCAGAGAGATTACCCCAGTAGATAAGGACGTAGAAACTTCGGAGGGCGTAAAGTGCATCCTTACCTGCGTTCCGGATGATAATTCCAAGATACCGCTTTTCTCAAAGGTGGAGCGCAGATCAGACAGTCTGGTGCGGTATTACACGGGAAAAGGCGATGAAACGGATCACTTTCTGGCGATAGAAGATGAATACATCGTCTATACCTGCTCGCCGGACGGTGATGATATGGTCTGCGAGAGAGGCAGCCTTGACGACGTTTACGAGGACTGCTGGGTTATCGCTTATACTATCGACAGTGAGACAGACAGAGGAGCGAATGTCATTCTCGTCATCGATCAGAGTGATGCGGAAGAACTGCTCGGCACAGAGGCAGCCGAAAACAACGGCCCGTGTTTCCTGAAATAACAGAAAAATCTCATTTGGGCAGAATGACAGAATCAATATGGCTGTGACGGCGCGCGCAGCGTATCTCAAGTGAAAATTTCACGAAAAAAGATACGCTGCGCGCGTCTTTTCTTGTTTTTTGGGGAGTTTATCAGATGAAATTACTAAAAAACATATATATTGTAAAATACAAGAAGCTATATTAATAAAAATATCAATATATTGTAGTTATTTTGTCGAATCTTGTAAAAGCATAACAGATATTGGCGGAGGAATGGCGCTGTACGCAGAGAGGGACAGGCTTTAAGATAAAATTACAGAAAAAAAGCTGAAACCGCGGAACGAAGAATGGTGCAGTGGTTGGCGCCTTTTCTGTCCGCAGAGATGAAAAACAGGAGGAGTGATGAAAATGAATCTGAAGATGAGAGAATGCAGGAGAAGATACGGTATCACACTGAAAGATATCGCGAACAAGACGTTCGTACCTCTGGATACGCTGAAAGCGTGGGAGGACGGTGACTGTCTGCCCAGGGACAGAGCGGCGGCCTGTCGCGTGGCTGAGATGATCAAATGCGACGTAGCGGATCTCTATTCCGCGTGAGCGGAACGACCGTTTTGTGCATTTGTATAGAAACATCTTACATACTTTATACATGACCGATTTTCTTGAAAATAATACTTGTTATAGATATAATAAATTGAGCATAATATTGCTCACTGAGGAGTGATAGAAAGCAGACCGGTCTGCGGGCATGATCCCGCAGCTGCAGCACGGACGGGGAAAGGAGAAAAAAGGTTATGCCTTACGTTTTAGTCGAGAAAAAAGATGCTGTCGCCGTCGTCACTGTCAATCGCCCGGAGGCGCTTAACGCACTGAACTCCGAGGTTCTCGGAGCTCTGGATGAGGCAGTCGATGATGTTCTGAATGACGATTCCGTACGGGTTATCGTTTTTACAGGCGCCGGCCGTGCATTTGTGGCCGGAGCGGATATCGGAGAGATGGCAGATCTCGGCATGGAAGAGGGCCGGGCTTTCGGCCGGCGGGGGCAGATTCTTTTCCGAAAGATCGAGCGGGCGGAAAAACCGACGATTGCGGCGGTCAACGGCTTTGCTTTGGGAGGAGGTTGTGAACTGGCGATGGCATGTGATATGAGGATTGCTTCCGAATATGCTGTCTTTGGCCAGCCGGAAGTAGGTCTGGGCATCACGCCGGGATTTTCGGGAACACAGCGTCTGGCAGCTGTCGTAGGAAAAGCGAAAGCAGCGGAGATTATTCTTTCTGCTTCGAATATCGATGCGGCTGCGGCGGAAAAGATAGGACTGACGAACCGTACCGTTCCTGCAGAAAAATTGATGGAGGAGACGATGGCTCTCGCATCGAAAATTGCCTCCAATGCTCCGCTGGCGGTGAAGTGGGCTAATTCGGCTATAAAAAGAGGCCTTGAAACGGATATCGAAACAGGTATTCTCATCGAAGCGGATCTGTTCGGAATGTGCTTCGCCACTCAGGATCAGAAAGAAGGTATGAAAGCATTTTTAGAACGCAGAAAGCCGGAATTTAAGGGCAGGTAGTCGAAGGAGGTTATTTTATGAAAATCGGTATTTTAGGCGCATCGACGATGGGAATGGGACTGATTCAGATCTGCGCACAGCACGGTTTCGATGTGGTTTACCGTGCGAGAAGACAGGAATCGGTAGATACAGCATATAATAAGGTACTTGCAAATTATGAATTTATGATATCCAACGGATGGCTCACTCCGGAAGAGCGGGATGCCAGCATGGCGAGAATAGCCGGCTCTACCGATATTGAGCTGTTGAAGGATGCGGACTTCGTTATCGAAGCGGCTTCCGAAAATATGGGAACAAAGAAAGAACTGTTCCGTCAGCTGGATGAGATGTGCAGACCGGAAGTGATTCTGGCGACAAACACATCATCCCTCTCTGTTACAGAAATCGCTTCCGTAACCAAGAGGGATGATAAAGTCATCGGTATGCATTTCTTTAACCCTGCACCGGTGATGAAACTGGTAGAGATGATTCCGGGATACAATACTTCTCAAGAGACTATCGATTTCGCTGTCGATATGGCAAAAAAGCTTCAGAAAAAACCGATTATCGTTACAGAAGCACCGGGCTTCGTGGTGAACAGAATGTTGGTGCCAATGATCAATGAAGCAGTTCTCGTTCTCGAAGAGGGTCTGGCAAAGGCTGAAGATATCGATGAGGCGATGAAGCTGGGAGCAAATCATCCGATGGGTCCTCTCGCGCTGGCAGATCTGGTGGGCCTGGATATCTGCCTGTCCATTATGGATGTATTATATGAAGAGTTCAGAGAATCGAAGTACAGAGCCAGCACTCTCCTGAGAAAGATGGTAAGAGCCGGAAAGCTCGGACAGAAGACGGGAGAAGGATTTTACAAATATAAATAATTTCTGAAGAATTGCGCGGCCGGCCTGTCCGGCCGTTTTTTTTGTTGCGCTGTTCCAAAAATAAGTATATGATTAGGTATCGAGATAAAAGGGAAAGAATAGTCAATGCAGTAGTAAAAGTTAGGTATGTTAACCATATTTATCTTTCAGTAGAAGGGAAAACGACAGGAAATAGAGATGGCTAAAAGTTTTGTAAAAGTATTTCTGATTTGTTTGGTTCTGTTTACGCTGATTCTCATACCGGTGATCAAGCTCATATCAAATATTCAGATTTTCGATAATTCCGGAATCAGCGGAGGTATTGAAGATGAGATTGATGTGCTGGTGGATCCGAACAGTCCGTTTTTTGAAGCCTTTGCTGACGCAAAACGGGTAAATCTGCTGGCGCTGGGAATAAATGACGGTCTTTCTGACGTATTGATGCTGGTGAGCTGGGATATGGATGAAAATAAAGTCGATCTGATTTCTGTGCCGCGAGATACGTATTATGAGAGAGAAGGTTATACGTCACCGGGACAGAAAAAGATAAATGCGGCCTATGCCAGCAAGGAAGGTCTGATTTCCACAGCCAACGCAGTCAGCGATGTTCTCATGGGTATTCCGATCAATTATTATGCGATCATAGATTATGATGCGGTGGAAACAATCGTAGACGGTGTAGGCGGAGTGACGGTGGATGTGCCGAAAGCCATGAAATATGACGATCCGTATGATGATCCGCCGCTCCACATCAGCATTCCTGCAGGTGTTCAGACTCTGGACGGTGAGCATGCGGTGCAGTATCTGAGATTCCGGAAAGGCTACAGCAACGGCGATATCGGCAGAATTGAGGCACAGCAGGTATTTATGGAATCCCTGTTTAAACAGTGTATCGATCATGGAATCGTGGATTCTGCGAAACTCATCACTTCAAATGTAAAATCGGACATCACTCTGGGCGCGGCTTCCAAATATGCGCTGAAAGCGATGGGACTGGAAAGCGGCGATATTACGACATATACGCTGCCGGGAGAAGGCCAGTATATCGGTGGAACTTCCTATTACATCCAGGATGAAACGGCCACAGAAGAGATGCTGCGGGATATTTATCAGGTGAAGACAGAAGATGGCGGGGATTCCGCTTCTGACGACAGCAAAAGTGAATAGAAACAGACAGAATGACCAAAAGGAGAGATTCAGATGACTACGGAAAATAAAGAAACAAAAGTAATGGACAGAGATCTGGGACTGGAACTGGCGCGTGTAACCGAGACGGCAGCCATCGCTTCCGCAAAATGGATGGGCAGAGGAGATAAAAATGCTGCCGATCAGGCTGCGGTAACGGGTATGAGAAATATGTTCGATACGGTAAATATCGATGGTGTAGTCGTCATCGGCGAAGGGGAAAAAGATGAGGCTCCGATGCTGTATATCGGTGAAGAAATCGGTATGGGCGGCATGGATGCGACGAAAGTTGATATTGCAGTCGACCCGTTGGACGGAACGACTTCCACAGCAAAGGGACTGTCCAATGCGATTGCAGTCATCGCCATCGCTCCGAGAGGATGTCTGTATAACACAAAAAATTTCTATATGGAAAAAATAGCGGTAGGACCGAAGGCAAAAGGAGCTGTCGATCTGGAAAAACCGCTGAAAGAAAACCTGGTAAATATTGCAAAAGCGCTGGATAAAAAAATCGAAGACCTTACGGTGACGATTCTGGAAAGAGATCGCCATAAGGATATCATGGCACAGTGTCGCCAGCTGGGTTGCCGTATTAAACTGTTTACAGACGGAGACGTGGGCGCAGCGATCGCGACATGTTTTGAAGACAGCGGCGTCGACGTACTGGTAGGCATCGGAGGATGTCCGGAAGGCGTACTGGCGGCTGCAGCGCTGAAATGCTTGGGCGGTGAAATTCAGGGAAGACTTGTGGCGCATACATCGGAAGAAATCAAAAAGGCTCAGACAGATCCATCCTACTATAAAGTCATGACGACAGACGATCTGGCAGCCGGTCACGACGTTCTCTTCATCGCTACCGGTGTCAGCGATGGTGATATGCTTCGGGGAGTAAGATTCCTTCCGAACAATAAGATCAAGACACATACCGTTGTGATGAGAAGTGCGACGGGCACTGTACGCTTTATCGAAGCAGTTCACGATATGAATCAGAAACCGGCGTATGCAAAAGTAAAATAACAGAATGACTGGAACGTGCGGATCTGACCTGATTATTCGGTGCGGATCCGCATGTTGTACCATGGGGGGAATTTATTTAATATGACGAATATAGACGCAAATGACATAAAGTCTATGAAAGTTGATCAATTGCGTGAACTCGCTCTGGAGTTCGGTATCAAAGATCCGGAGAGTATGAGGAAACCGGAACTGAAGACCGAGTTGATCGCCCGGCTGATTTCGGAAGTTCCCGACGCAGAAGAAAAGATTTTATCCCGACCGGATGAAAAGTCCGGAGGAACGATATCGGAACGGCGGGATACCGAAGCGCCGGAGAAAGAAAAGAAAATAGAAGAATCCGCTGAAGAAAGCGTTGTGAAAACGATGAGCCGCAGCGATCATACGGAAAGCGGAATAAATACTTCTGACGAAGGAATGGAAAAAAATCATCCGGATTTGGAAAAAAAAGAAGATATCGATTTTCACCAGCATAAACCGCGTTATCAGTACAGTTCATCTTATCCTCACAGTTATTCCGAAAGAAACAACAGTTACTCCGATAAAAACAGCAGCCATTCTGATCGAAACAGCAATTATTCTGAAAAAAATAACAATTACGACGGTCATCATTCTTTCGCGTCCGGAGGAAATGGTGATCAACGTGAAAAAAGTGATCCGCGCGAAAAGACCGAAAAAACCGAAAAGAGACAGTATTCTGCAGAAGAGAGACCTCCTGTGGACGGAATTCTTGACATAGCGGAAGGCGGGTTCGGCTTTTTAAGATTTCACAATTTTCTGACAAGTGATAAAGACATCTATGTATCTCCGACGCAGATCCGGCGTTTTAATCTGAAAACCGGAGACAAAATCAGAGGAATTTCAAGAAAACCGAATGAAGGCGAGAGGTTCGGCGCATTGCTGTATGTCAATACGGTAAACGATGATGAACCGGGCGTTTCGATGCGCCGTCCTAATTTTGAAGATCTGACGCCGATTTTTCCTTATGAACGCATCAGTCTGGAAAACGGCACGGCCGATCTGTCTATGCGGCTCATCGATCTGGTGGCTCCTATCGGAAAAGGCCAGAGAGGTCTTATCGTGGCACCGCCGAAAGCAGGAAAGACGGTACTTCTGAAAAATATCGCAGCAACCATCGAAGAAAAATATCCGGAAATGCACGTAATCGTACTTCTCATCGATGAACGGCCGGAAGAAGTGACCGATATGCAGCGTTCGATCAAAGGCGATGTCATATATTCCACTTTCGACGAACAGCCGGAACATCATGTGAGAGTCGCAGAGATGGTTTTGGCGCATGCGCAGCGGATGGTGGAGCACCGCAAGGACGTCGTCATCCTGCTGGACAGTATCACTCGCCTGGCCAGAGCATATAATATGGTGGTACCTTCCTCCGGAAAGACGCTCTCCGGAGGTATCGATCCGGGGGCGCTCCACAAGCCGAAGAAATTTTTCGGTGCGGCCAGGAAACTGGAAGAAGGCGGAAGTATTACGATTCTGGCCACGGCGCTGATCGAGACGGGAAGCCGGATGGATGACGTCATTTTTGAAGAATTCAAGGGTACGGGAAACATGGAACTTCATCTCGACAGAAGGCTCTCGGAGAAGCGGATCTTCCCGGCTATCAATCTCAACAAATCGGGAACGCGGAGAGAAGATCTTCTTCTTTCCGGAGAAGAATTGGAAGCTATCTGGAAGGTGCGGAGAGCGCTGGCGAATATGGGGGTCCAGGAGGTTACCGAGTCGATTATTGACAATCTGGCCCATACAAAAAACAATGCGGACTTTATAGATATAATAAACAGAACAAAGGTACTTGGTTAAGGGGTAAAGAGCAATGGATTTCAGCAAGATATTTATCAAAGATGCCAATCCTACCAAAATGGGCGGGCAGGCCGTCATGGAAGGCATTATGATGAAAGGAGCGGACAGATCAGCTATCGCGGTCAGAAGGGAGGACGGTTCCATTAATGTAAAGGAAGAACCGCTGCCTCCGAAAAAGGAATGGATGAAGTGGCCTGTTCTCAGAGGAGTTATGGCTTTTGTGGATTCTCTGGTGACGGGAACGAAAACGCTGATGTATTCTGCAGGAGTTCTCGAAGAAGATATCGCTGAGGAGGAAGAGGAAACAGAGCCGGGCAGATTTGAGAAGTGGCTGAGCGGAAAATTCGGAGAAAAAGCTCTCTTTAATTTTCTTCTCTACGGATCGGTAATTATAGCTCTGGTAGTGTCTGTAGGAATCTTTGTCCTGTTGCCTACCTGGGTGGTGGGACTGTGCAAAGTGTTTACGCATAATGCGATTATCCTGAATCTCATAGAGGGGATTCTGCGGATCGCAATGTTTGTGGTGTATGTGGCGCTGATAGCGAAGATGCCGGATATACACAGAGTTTTTCAGTATCACGGTGCGGAACATCAGACGATTCACTGCTATGAAAATGGTCTGGAACTGACGCCGGAAAACTGCGCACAGTTCGAAACGCTCCATCCGAGATGCGGAACGAGCTTCATCATGTTTGTCTTTATCATCAGCCTTCTGCTCTTTTCTTTTCTGGGATGGCCGAATGTAATCGTAAGACTTCTGTCGAGACTGCTCCTGATCCCTGTGGTGGCGGGACTGTCCTATGAGCTTCTGCGCTGGGCAGGCAGAAGTGATTCTGTGGTGGTGAAAGTTCTCAGCGTTCCGGGACTGCTGATGCAGCGGCTGACGACGAAGGTGCCAGACGAGAGCATGCTGGAGGTGGCTATCGTGGCGGTCAAAGTGTGCCTCAGCTCTGAGCCGCCTCAGTCGCGGATTTTCGATACCGACGGTAAAGGAAATCTGATCGACAGGGAACGCTGGAAAGAAGCGCAGGAAATAGCGGACGGTGACATCAGTCCCGAAGGAAGACAGTCGTCTGTCGGAGAGCGCCGGAAAAAAGAGGCTGAAAGAACGGCGGAAGCTGAAGTGACAGAAGAAGCGGAAGAGCTGCGTGAGACGGCGGCCTTTGAAGAGCTTTTAAGAGAGCTGGAACGGCCGGACCCGCAGGAAGCAGACGAGGATGAGGAAAAGAAGGTTGGAGAGTTTCAGAAATGATAACATTCGGACATGTGCTGGAAATCGGAATAAGACGTCTGGAAGAAGCTGATATATCTGACGGAAAGCGGGATGCGGAAACGCTTCTGTTGCATATGGAAAATGCCGACAGAACGTTTCTCTACGTCCACAGATATGACCCTACAGATGAATACAGAGCGGAAGCGTATTTCCGTCTCATCGACCGGAGGGCGGAAGGAGAACCGCTGCAATATATTCTCGGAAGTCAGGAGTTTATGGGACTCAGCTTTGAGGTGAATCCTTCCGTGCTGATCCCGCGGCAGGATACGGAGACTCTGGTGGAACTGGCTGTCAGCCGGGCTGCTGAGAAGAAAAAATCGCTGTCGGTTCTCGATATGTGCTGCGGCAGCGGAGCCATCGCCGTGTCCATGGCCCACTTTCTGCCGAAAGCGAAAGTGACAGCCTGCGACATCAGTCCGGAGGCTCTGGAAGTGGCGAGAAGAAATGCGGAGAAGAACGGTCTGGGAGGAAGAATCGAGTTTCTGGAATCCGATCTCTTTTATGTGACGAAGAGAAAAAAGAAAATTCACATGAAAGACACTTTCGATATGATCCTCTCCAATCCGCCGTACATACCGACAGAGGTTATAGGCACGCTGCAGACAGAGGTGAAAGACCATGAGCCTTTGACGGCTCTCGACGGAGGAGCCGATGGTCTGGATTTTTACCGGCGTATCGCAGAGGAAGCGGCGGAAAGTCTGAAAAAAGACGGTCTGATGCTTCTTGAGATCGGTTCCGATCAGGCGGAAGCTGTCACATCCCTTCTCCGCGATGCCGGATATTACGGTGAGATCGAAGTTACCCGGGATCTGGCAGGGCTTCAGCGCGTCGTCAGCTGCCGGAAGCTGAAATGACGGCCCGGAAGATGATGCCGGCGGATATACAGGCGGAAGAGCGGGATAATTTTAAAATACGAAGAAAAATACTTGCTCTTTGCGTTCCAGTGTGATATGCTGTTAAAGCTATCGTTGTGAACATCACAGCGGCGCATGTCAAAACATAAAACAGAGAAACGTGAAGTTAACATATACTCCACGCGAAAAGAGGTGAAAAAGATGAGAGAAGGAATCCATCCTGATTACAAAGTCTGCAAGGTAACTTGCGCATGCGGCAACTCTTTTGAGACGATGTCCGTAAAAGAAGAAATGAGACTGGATGTATGCTCTGCATGCCATCCGTTCTTCACAGGTCAGCAGAAGTTTATCAACCGCGGCGGCCGTGTGGAAAAGTTCAAGAAAAAGTTCAATATGGAATAAGAACGCAAGCCGGAATTTCGATTCCGGCTTTTTTTCATATGACGATCCGGTACGTTTATGACGAAACCGGGAGATGAAAAAATGACGGTGCGGATTGGATTAATGATCCAATGACACAACCGCAGAGTCAGGATAGAATAAAATACAGAACAAAACAGAAAAACAGACTGCAGGCAATATTTCTCAAAAGTTTCAGGAGATTCCGCAGTCTGTTTTTGTGAATTTTACGACATCATTAGGTGTGCAGTCCAATATTTTGCACAGTTTTTCCAGTGTCAGCAGTGTGATATTGTTGTTTTTCTTCAGTCTGTCCAGCGTCTTGTTGTCGATGCCGGATTTCAGCAGACCGTACTGCGACACGTGTTTTTCTTTCATCGTCCGCCACAGCGGGCTGTAATCGATGATAATGCCACCGCCTTTCCGCATTTTTGAATAATTCTACTAACAAAATGTCTGATATAATATTGTGAGTATATTCACAATAGGCGGAAATTTTTCCGCAGAAAGGGTTTGGACAGGATTAAAATGGATGCATATATCTGGTATGCGGAGGGTATATTTTCCGCGGAGGAGTGGGAAGAAAAGAAGGATTACAGCGAAGAGGAGATGGAAGCTATGCAGAATCCCGAGCGCATGACACAGGCTCTTTTTGAAAAGTGTCTCGGTACATCTGTCCGACTCGATGATTTCGACTGTTATTTTCGTCTCATCGATGAATTTCCCGCGTTTTCCGATGAGTATAACCGTAAAGTGGAACTGCTGATAAGATACGGTGCAGAACCTCCTGTTTTTTAGACAATTCCGGCGGGTTTATGTTATAATGTATAACTGAAATCAATTTCGTCCGTTTCGTGCGCACAGCGCGGATGATAAGAAGAAAGACGACTGAAAACGGACGGAAAAACACTTTTTCATTAGGAGCAGATTATTATGTATGATAAACTCGATTTTATACAGAGCAAGTATGAAGAACTGAGTCTCAAAGTATCCGATCCTGCGGTCATCGCGGATCAGGCCGTCTGGCAGAAGTATGCCAAGGAAATCGGCGAAATGGAGCCTGTCGTCCAGAAATATGCGGAATATAAAAAAGTAGTGGAAGGCATCAAGGAGGCCAAGGAAATCCTCGGGGACAGTTCTGCCGACAACGATATGAGAGAACTGGCGAAGATGGAACTTTCCGATCTGGAAGGCCAGGACGAAAAAATCAGTGAAGAACTGAAGATTCTACTCCTTCCGAAAGATCCCAACGATCAGAAGAACGTCATTCTGGAAATCAGAGCGGGCACTGGCGGTGAAGAGGCGGCGCTTTTCGCTTCGGATCTGCTGCGCATGTATACGAGATATGCAGAACGCCGGGGCTGGAAGACAGAGATGATGGATGTCAATGATACCGGCATGGGAGGCATTAAGGAAGCGGTCATTCTCATCAAGGGCAAGGGCGCCTATTCCCGTCTCAAGTACGAAAGCGGCGTCCACAGAGTACAGAGAGTTCCGGAAACGGAATCCAGCGGCAGAATTCATACGTCTGCTGCGACAGTGGCGGTCCTTCCGGAAGCAGACGATGTGGAAGTCGATCTCAATCCGAATGACGTCCGTGTAGACGTATACCGTGCGTCGGGAAACGGCGGCCAGTGCGTAAATACCACGGATTCCGCCGTGCGTCTGACTCACGTTCCCACCGGTCTGGTGGTTACGTGCCAGGATGAAAAATCTCAGCTGAAAAACAAAGAAAAAGCTTTCAAAGTTCTGAAAGCAAAGTTATACGATATGATGTTAAGTCAGCAGCATAACGAGATGGCGGAAGAGAGAAAGAGCCAGGTGGGCAGCGGCGACAGAAGCGAACGCATCCGTACCTATAATTTCCCGCAGGGCCGTATTTCCGATCACCGCATCGGACTGACGATTTACAAGCTGGATTATTTCCTGGACGGCGATCTGGATGAGGTCATCGATGCACTCATCACGTCCGATCAGGCGGAAAAGATGAAGAACTTCTAATCAAAGGACGTTTTATCCGGAGGTAATTTTTTATGGAAACAAAGATTTACACGATTACAGATCCTGAAAAGGATCATGACAAGATCGCGGAAGCTGCAGAGATCATGAGAAACGGCGGCCTGGTGGCATTCCCTACCGACACGGTTTACGCGGTAGGAGCTTCTATCAATTGCGAAGAAGCGATAGACAAGCTGTTTGAGGTGAAACAGCGTCCGAAAGACAATCCCGTTTCTGTTCTGGTCGCCAGAGATCTCGATATCCATCTCGTCATCGACATCACCGCGCCGAACAATCAGTTTATGTCGAAATTCGTAGAGGAATTCTGGCCGGGTCCTCTCACAATCGTAATGCCGAGAATTCAGGGAAGAGTACCGAGCAATGTGACGGGCGGAAAGCTCAGCGTAGGCGTACGACAGCCGGATGATCCCATCGCACGGGCACTGATCGATGAAGTGGGAACCCCGGTAGCTGCACCGAGTGCAAATATTTCAGGACATCCGAGTCCGACTACAGGACAGCACGTTATCGATGATCTCAACGGCAAGGTAGACGTGATTCTCGTAGGACCTGACTGCAAGACGGGTATCGAATCGACGATCATCGATCTGTCGGAAGATTTTCCTATCATCGTGCGGCCGGGTACGATCACAAAGGATCAGCTTCAGGAAGTGATTCCGAAGAAGATTTACGAGGTCCCCTCGGAAAACTCACTGTAGCACAGCCTGGAGACAGTGAGGGTAAGGAAGTGTCTCCGGGGCTGAAATACCGGCATTATGTACCGGAAGTACCGATGACACTGTTTACAGGCGAACCGGAAGCCGTCCGGAAAGCGATCGGCGAAGCCGTGAAAAAGGCGGAGGCGGAAGGAAAAAGAGCCGGAGTGATCGACTTCGGCGGCGATGCGGAAAAAGCCGCGCGTCTGTTTTTTAAAGAACTGCGGAAATATAAAGCCGGAAGTGCCGATATGATCTTCGCAGCGGGCATCAGAGAGGAAGGCGCCGGCATCGCTGTGATGAACAGGATGCGCAGCGCAGCCGACGGAAAAGTCGTCAGCGTATCAAAAACGGAGGTTTGAAAATGATTGCATTAGCCAGCGACCACGCGGGTTTTGAACTCAAAGAAGCGATTAAAAAATATCTGGTTGACAATAATTACGACATCACAGATTATGGAACGAATTCCACCGCATCTGTCGATTATCCGGTGTTCGGACGGATGGCTGCAGAGGCAGTTGCTTCCGGAGAATGTGACAGAGGTATTATCTGCTGCGGAACGGGAATCGGGATTTCCATCGTGGCAAATAAAGTGAAGGGCATCCGCTGTGCGCTCTGCACGAATGAATTCACGGCGGAGATGTCGAGAAAGCATAATGATGCGAACATGCTGGCTATGGGCGCCAGAGTCGTGGATACGGAAACGGCTCTCAAAATGGTGGAGATCTGGTTGAACACGGAATGTGAAGAAGGCAGACACAGAAGAAGAATTGATATGATCGAAGAGTAACGGTACAGTTGGAGGGAGTATGAAGATATATGACGAATTAGTGGCGCGGGGACTGATCGCCCAGGTTACAAATGAAGAAGCTATCAGAGAAATGGTTGACAATGGAAAAGCTGTATTCTATATCGGATTTGACCCGACGGCGGACAGCCTCCATGTCGGTCATTTCATGGCTCTCTGCCTGATGAAGAGACTTCAGGAAGCGGGTAATAAGCCGATCGCTCTCATCGGCGGCGGCACCGGTATGATCGGAGATCCTTCCGGCCGTACCGATATGCGTCAGATGATGACACCGGAGACGATTCAGCATAACTGTGATTGCTTCAAGGTTCAGATGAGCCGCTTTATCGATTTTTCTGATGACAAGGCTCTGATGGTCAACAATGCTGACTGGCTGATGGATCTCAACTATATCGAGTTCCTCAGAGAAGTGGGACCTCATTTCTCCGTCAATAATATGCTGAGAGCAGAATGTTACAAGCAGAGAATGGAAAAAGGGCTCAGTTTTCTGGAATTCAACTACATGCTCATGCAGAGCTATGACTTCTATGAACTCTATCAGAGATACGGCTGCAATATGCAGTTCGGCGGCAACGACCAGTGGAGCAATATGCTGGGCGGAACGGAACTGATCCGCCGCAAGCTGGGAAAAGACGCTCATGCTATGACGATCACACTCCTTCTCAATTCGGAAGGAAAGAAGATGGGAAAGACAGGGAAAGGCGCCGTATGGCTCGACCCGAACAAAACGTCTCCTTACGAATTCTACCAGTACTGGAGAGATGTAGATGATGCCGACGTCATCAAGTGTATGAAGCTTCTGACTTTCCTCCCGCTGGAACAGATTGCAGAAATGGAAGACTGGGAAGGCAGTCAGCTTAACGATGCCAAGGAAATTCTCGCTATGGAACTGACGACGCTGGTTCACGGCGAAGAAGAAGCCAAAAAAGCGAGAGATGCGTCAAAAGCTCTCTTCTCAGGAGCGGGAGATATGGAAAATGTACCTACCACTGAGATGGAAAAATCCCGCTTTGAAGGCGAGGGCATGGGTCTTGTCTCTCTCATCAAAGAACTGGGACTGGTACCGAGCAACAGCGAAGGCTTCCGTACCATCGAGCAGGGCGGTCTTCTTGTAAACAACGAAAAAGTCACCGACAAGAAACAGCAGGTTACGCTGGATATGTTTGAGGACGGCGCGCTGCTGATCAAGAAGGGCAAGAAAAAGTTCCACAGAGTTGTGGTAAAATAAGAACAGAAATCAGATCTGCAAAATCGTAAAAACTCAAATATCGAGCATCCGCACCGGAGAGGTGCGGATGTTTTGTTATCCGGATAGATATCTGCTCAGCCGGGAGGAGGAAAATATTTTTCCGTACAATGTCGCTGTACCCCTATGTTTGCCCGGGGAAATATGTATTGCTGTAAAGTTATGGAAAATATATAATGAAAGAAAAAAGGATGAAGATTATGAGTAAGAAAATTATTATCATTTGAGGTATAATAGTGTGCGTTTTCGTTTCGGGAATCGGAATATTTCAGCGTGATACAGCCGAAATATGAGATTCCGTATATTCTCGTTGAACAGAAGATTGCGGATTATTGTGAATCGAATGATATCGATGAACCTGACTGGAAACGGGCCGGGATGACTACAAAAGACGCAGATTATTTGAAGAAACTGAAGTTAAAGTACGGTGATCATGAAAGATCTGAAAAGTGAATTGTTGCAAGAATTCAGAAAGGAGAGATTGTATGAAAAGAAGTCTGGGCAAGCTGTTTCTGGTCGTTGCGGTAGAGACGGTTATTATCCTGGGAGCGGCGGAACTGCAGTATAAGATCAGTACATACGCTTCCAATGCGCTGTTCGGAAGTGGATTCGACTATGTTTTGTTTGTGCGGATTCTGCCGCCTCTGCTGATGATCGCACTGTTTATGACATTGGGTATCAGCACGATTCTGATCTCCCGCGTCTGCCCTCTGTGGAAGAGCAGCGGCGGTGTCACCAGGGCGGGTTATATCATAATCCTGGTTTTTACCGCGGCGATGATGTTCCAGCCATATCTGATTCTGCCGGGAGATGGTGCTTTTTATGAGATTCTCGCCCGCACGAAGCTGCAGTTTTTCCTTCAGATTTCGTCCTTGACGTATCTGTACGCGGCGCTGTTTATCGCAATGGTTTTGCCGAATATCATGAAAAAAAGCAGATAAGACGGAGGCGGGTTGCGGCGGAGGTGTATCAGGGACGGTAGGAAGCAGTCCGGATGTTCCACTTCCTTTTCTTCGCAGAACCGACACAAAACCGATACATAAAATGCATAAAACGGATAAAAAACGCACACAGAAATCGTTTATTCTATAAGTGCAGAAGGGCAGACAACAATTTCTAAAAATCTTTTTCATAACTCTCCTAAACTTAATTGCTTTAAAAGAACGGGGACATCGATGTCCCCGTTCTTTTATGCGTTTTTTGCGCATTCGAAAGATTGATACTAAGAATGTCAGGATATTTTGGACTAGCGGTCAAATGACACGAAACGTTGGAACGAGTAAAATAAATATGCGGTGAGGAAATCCCTTTTCAGCATCGCCGGGAAAGATGTAAAAACAAAAAACAGACTGCTGGATTCTCTGATAAAAATCGGACAGCCTATTCTTTGAATTTCACGACATCATTGGGAGTGCAGTTCAGAATTCTGCAGATTTTCTCCAACGTCAGAAGCGTGATGTTTTTGTTTTTTTTGAGTGAGTCGAGTGTCTTATTGTCGATGCCTGATTTCAGCAGGCGATACTGCGTAACACCCTTATCTCTCATCGTTTTCCACAACGGGCTGTAATCGATGATACGCCTCACCGCCTTTCTTCCTGATATATAAAATTATATGAACGAAAGACATATGATAATATTGTGTGTATCTTCACAATATTATGCGGAAATCAGGATTCCGGCGGATTAAATTTATGTGAACGTTGCTGGGGGAAATAAAAAATACCCTCTGACGATGAAGTCTGATTCGTGTCGTCAGAAGGGCATTTTCCTGTTCCATGATATTATTTTTTAAATCTTATCGAGTTTCTGCAGAGTCCGGTGAGAGTGGAGGTTCTTTTTGTCTGTCTGCCTCATGCTTTTTCAGATATGCTTCTGCTGTCTGCGGGAAAAGAATATAGGATAAGCGTTCTTCATCGTTGTGGAAGCGGTCGTCTCCGAGGATCTTCATGCGGTACCATTCCTGCTCCAGAAGGTCTGCAGGTCTGCATGTGACAGGAGGTTTATTGCCCAGCACTTTTTTCTGAAGCTTTTCGTTGAAAGGACGGGGCGTACGGCCATATTCTCCGTTCAACAGGGCTTTCGTCTGCTGGCTGATCATTTTGTAGCGTTTTCCGGAGGCGACATTCAGTACGGCCTGGGTGCCGACGATCTGAGAGGAAGGCGTGACGAGAGGCGGTTCGCCCAGGTCTTTTCTTACCCGGGGCACTTCCCGCAGGACTTCGTCGTAGCGGTCCTCCATACCCATCTCCCGAATCTGTGCGTAGAGATTCGACAGCATACCGCCGGGGATTTGATAGTGCAGCGTCTTCGTGTCTACATCCATGACGCGGATATCGATGAGGCCTTCTTCTTCCGCACGACGGCGGTATTCCCGGAAATAGTCAGCGATTTTCAGGAGTTTTTCCTCTTTTAGCTTCGGACAGCGGGAAGAGTTTTTCATGACGGTGTACATAGCTTCTGTGGCCGGCTGACTAGTGCCCATGGAAAGAGGCGAGATTGCAGTGTCGATGCCGTCACAGCCGGCTTCTATGGCTTTCAGATATGTCATGGGCGCCAGTCCGCTTGTACAGTGGGAATGTATGTGAACGGGAAGTTTGGCCGTCTTTTTCACGATTTTTACGAGTTTTTCCGCGGTATACGGTGTGAGAAGCCCTGCCATGTCCTTGATGCAGATGGAATCCGCACCCATGTCGGCCATCTGGCGTGCGAGAATGCGCCAGTAATTCATCGTATATGTCTTTCCGGTAGTATATGCCATGGCCAGCTGGACGTGGGCGCCTTCTTTCTTTGCAGCCAGTACAGCCCGTTCCAGGTTCCGGATATCGTTGAGGGCGTCGAAGATACGGATGATATCGATGCCATTAGCTACTGCTTTACGGACGAAGGTGTCTACCACATCGTCGGAGTAATGACGATAGCCCAAGAGATTCTGGCCCCGGAGAAGCATCTGGAGTTTCGTCTTTTTGAATCCGCTGCGTAGTGTACGGAGGCGTTCCCACGGGTTTTCGTCCAGATAGCGCATGCAGACGTCAAAAGTAGCGCCGCCCCAGCATTCCACGGAATCGTATCCTGCTTCATCCATAGTTTCAATGATAGGCAGCATGTCTTCTGTCTTCATCCGGGTGGCCATGAGCGACTGATGAGCATCTCGGAGGACAGTCTCTGTTATTTTAAGTGGATTTTTTTTATGAAAGATCATATCTTTTCTCCGTTTCTGAAAAGTAAAAGTCGATGTGAAATATATTTTGATTATCAAAACATATTGTGATATTTCTATTTTAATCGGTTTCGAAGATTTCGCAAGGAAAAAATAACGGGAATGACGGGACATTTTGTAATAGATGAAAAAAATATTTGACTTTTATGCCGGAAGAGTATAAAATATCACTGCTTGTGTCCATACAGGCGTCAGGCTGGGTCTGCCGGCCGCGACAAAAGTTGTTTTTAGTGCCGAAAATGTTTTTCTTCAGAGAACAGAGTAGGCGTCGAAACCGTATCTCCTCCGGGAGATCAGAGTAGGCATTCAGGAGGTTAACAATGAAATCTTACATCGCAAAGCCTCAGGAAGTGGAAAGAAAGTGGTATGTACTGGACGCAGAGGGCAAGACTCTCGGTCGTCTCGCGACAGAAGCCGCATCCATTTTAAGAGGTAAGAGAAAGCCGATCTACACACCGCACGTCGATACAGGTGATTATGTCATCGTTATTAATGCAGAAAAAATCGAAGTGACGGGTAAAAAGAGAAAAGAAAAGATCTATAAGAGACATACCGGTTATCCGGGCGGTCTCCGCGAAATCACATTCGAAAAGTTACAGGCAAAGAAGCCTGAAGAAATCATCCGCCACGCTGTAAAGGGCATGCTTCCGAAGGGCCCTCTCGGCAGACAGATGTATAAGAAGTTAAAGGTCTATGCCGGTCCTGAGCACAATCATGCAGCTCAGAAGCCTGAAACATGGACTTGGTAAGGAAGGGAGGAATCGTAAATGGCGAAACAGTATATCGGTACAGGAAGAAGAAAGTCCGCAGTTGCCAGAGTAAGATTAATCCCTGGTACTGGCAAAATCACTGTCAACAAGAAAGACCTTGACGATTATTTCCCTATGGAAATCCTCAAGAACGAAGTTAAGCGTCCGTTTGCCATCTCCGGAAACGAAGGCAAGTATGACGTCATCGCTCTCGTAAACGGCGGCGGTACAACAGGTCAGGCAGGCGCTTTAAGACACGGTATCTCCAGAGCTCTTTGCCAGGCAGATCCTGAAAACAGACCTTCCCTGAAGGCTGCAGGATTCCTCACGAGAGACCCGAGAATGAAGGAAAGAAAGAAGTACGGCTTAAAGAAAGCAAGAAGAGCTTCCCAGTTCTCCAAGAGATAATTCCGCATATTATCTTCAAGATCACAAAACCCCGGAAACATCGCGTTTCCGGGGTTGTCTTATTTCTGTATGTATTTGCAGTCACTGCAGGGGATAAACTGATATTCTTCCGTATCATCGCTGTGGGCTTCCGACCATTCACAGATCGTATGCAGCATAGGAATGGCAGAATGCCCTTTTTCTGACAGAGCATACTCCACCCTGGGAGGAATTTCTTCATACTGGCGGCGAATCACGATGTCCTCGGCCATCAGCTCTTTCAGCGTGGATGTCAGGACTGCGTCTGTAATCGTTCCCATTTTCTTTTTCAGTTGACCATAGCGCAGATTGCCGATTTCGTAAAGGGCGCATATAATGCGGACTTTCCATTTTCCATCGAAGATATGAAGCCCGTATTCCAGCGGGCATCTCAGTTCTTTCTCGAGTTTTGGCTGATACATGTCATGCTCTCCTTTCCGCGGTGTTACCCGGATGATATCCGGAAAACTATGTTTTTATCAAGTCACTATGTAAAACAATAGTAACACATAAATTTACGAAGTACTTTTCCTTTATCCGGGAATTTCATATAATGAAAAAAGAATTGCTGCCGGTATGGTAATTTCTACCGGTAGCCCGCATTCCGGAGAGGAGACGGGACACGGCGGTCTGTTCCCGGGAGATGCATTCTGTCGCAGAAGACAGAGATGTGGACGTAGTTATAGAGGGAGGAATTTGATATGACAGATGTAAGACAGATTTTAGCGGATTTTCAGAATGGTCTGGGCGGACTGCAGGAATCAAATCCCGGAGTGGTAAAGGCATTTACAGACATGCAGGAGGCGACTTTCGGTGACAGCGCGATCTCCAATAAGACTAAGGAACTGATCAGTGTCGGCATCGCCGCATATAACCGCTGCCAGTACTGTATCGTAGCTCACGTTTATAACGCTTATGCGGCAGGCTGCACGAGACAGGAGATTCTGGAAGCGGCTATGGTAGCTGCGGGAGGATTCGGAGCAGGACCTAGCATGGCGTATTCGGCGACTGTTCTTCTGGATGCGGTCAACGAATTTGAAAAGGATTTTAAATAAACTGCAGAGCACATGATAATCAGAGGATTGTTCCCCAGCAGATGATCCTCTTTTTTCTGTTTTTTCCGCTGAGGTATTTATTCGCCATGTGCAAAGCCAAAGACAGCATCTGATATTTGTGCTACAATAAATCATATAATTAATGGTAGTTTGAAGTGGAGGAATGAGATGGTTTCTGAAGTATTAGACGGTATTTATATGATTTCCCTGCCTTTCTTGCGCAGGAGAGTGAAGTCCATCGATGAGATCAAGCTGTATGTGATCCGGGGAAAAGAACGGGATCTGCTCATCGATACGGGACTCAATGAGGAAGAATATTACGGAACGCTGAAAAAAGATCTGGACGAGCTGGGTGTTTCCATGGACCGGACCGATATTTTTCTGACGCATATGCACCCCGATCACAGCGGGCTGCTCACAAAGCTGAAAACGGAAAATAACAGAGTATATGCTGTGGCAAAAGAAGCAGCTGCTTCGAATGCGCTCCATACAGATGAGTACTGGAGACAGCGTTATCCGCAGTACAAAAAAGATGGCCTGCCGCTGTCCTATGAAGCGTTTATCGCATCGCATCCTGCCTGTGAATTTTTCACGGAGGATGACATCGATTTTACCATTGTAGAAGAAGATCAGATCATCGAAGCCGGGGATTATCGTTTCCGCTGTATCATCACGCCGGGTCATTCTCCTGCTCATGTGTGCCTTTATGATGAGACTACGAAGACTCTGCTGGCGGGAGACATGATTTTGAGCAATGCTGCGCCGGTTCTCTTCTTCGACGAGGGCCTCGAAGATCCTCTGGGCGAATACCTGAAGAGTCTCGATATCGTGGAAAAGCTGCCTATCGATACGATTCTTCCGTGTCACGGAATGATAAAATTCGACGTAAATGCGAGGATTAAAGAGCTCAGAGATCATTATGCGGACAAGTGTCGCCAGATCACGGGGCTGCTACAGGAACACGGACCGATGACCGCTTGGCAGACAGCGGAGTACACTACCCGGGCAGAACTTCCGAGAGAACTCAGCAGCCTTTCCGACGTATCGAAATGGTTCTTTTTCCTGCCTGCCTGCATGACGCTGAATTATCTGGCCGGAAAAGGCGAAGTGAAAGCTGAGCAAAATGAAGAGGGCGTTTTCGTTTACTCGATATGATATGTTTTTTCAGAAGGATTACAATGGAAAAGCGGAACGAAAACAAAAATACCCGAAAAAATAAAATTCTTTCTTGACAGAAAAGATAAAATACCTTATTCTTTACTTAATTAAATTGCTAAAGAGAAACCTGTGATCGGGAGAAGTAATCTTTCTGAAAGCTTTCAGAGAACCGCGGATGGTGGAAGCGCGGCAGCAGAAAGGAAGATGAATGGACCCGTGAGGGCAAACCGAAAACGGCAGATGTCGGGAGTAGGGGCGACGTGGACTGCACGTTACAGCAGAACATGTATGTCAGTACATGGCAGAGCGCATTCGACAGAATGAAGTTAGGTGGCACCGCAGAAGAGTAATCTCCTGTCCTATCAGATCAGGTAGGGCAGGAGTTTTTTTATTATCCGAAAGAGGAGGAAAAGAAAATGGAGAAGAATATCCCTTACAAAATTTATCTCGAAGAAAGTGAAATGCCGAGAGAATGGTATAATGTCCGCGCTGATATGAAGAAAAAGCCGGCTCCGATTCTGAATCCGGAAACGCTGAAACCGGTGACGGAAGATGAACTGTCACAGATTTTCTGCAGAGAACTTGCCAGACAGGAATTAGACGATACGACAGCATATTTTGAAATCCCGGAGGAAATCAGAAATTTCTACCGTATGTACCGTCCTGCTCCGCTGGTGAGAGCGTACTGTCTGGAAGAAAAACTCGATACACCGGCTCACATTTACTATAAATTCGAAGGAAATAATACTTCCGGAAGCCATAAGCTGAATTCGGCTATCGCTCAGGCATACTACGCGAAGCAGCAGGGACTGAAGGGCGTGACGACGGAAACGGGAGCAGGTCAGTGGGGTACGGCTCTCTCCATGGCGTGTTCCTATTTCGGTCTGGACTGTCAGGTATATATGGTGAAGTGTTCTTACGAGCAGAAGCCGTTCCGGCGTGAAGTCATGCGTACTTATGGAGCAAAAGTGACACCTTCCCCGTCTATGCTCACAAATGTGGGGCGTGAGATTAACGCCAAGTTCCCGGGGACTACGGGAAGTCTGGGCTGCGCGATTTCGGAAGCAGTGGAAGCTGCTGTCAGCCAGGACTCCTATCGTTATGTGCTGGGTTCGGTCTTGTCTCAAGTAATGCTGCATCAGTCGATTATCGGTCTTGAAACGAAGACGGCTCTGGATAAATACGGTGTAAAGGCCGATATGATTATCGGTTGTGCGGGAGGTGGTTCCAATCTCGGAGGTTTGATCGCACCGTTTGTTGGTCAGATGCTCAGGGGTGAAGCTGATTATGAAATTATCGCTGTGGAACCGGCTTCCTGCCCGAGCCTGACAAGAGGTGTCTACGCTTACGACTACTGCGATACAGGTATGGTCTGCCCGCTGGCAAAGATGTATACTCTCGGCAGCGGATTTATTCCTTCTGCAAATCATGCCGGAGGTCTCCGTTATCACGGAATGAGTTCTGTAGTCTCCGAACTCTACGATCAGGGACTGCTGAAAGCGAGAAGTGTGGAACAGACTGCCGTATTTGAGGCAGCTCAGCAGTTTGCAAGAGTAGAAGGTATTCTGCCTGCACCTGAGAGCAGTCATGCCATCAAAGTCGCTATTGATGAAGCCATGAAATGCAAGGAAACGGGAGAAGAAAAGAATATCGTCTTCGGTCTCACAGGAACGGGCTATTTCGATATGGTAGCTTACCAGAGATTCAATGACGGCGAGATGGAAGACTACATTCCATCTGATGAGGAACTGGCCGCGGCGGCAGCGCAGCTTCCAAAAGTGGAATTGTAAGAGCTCGCAGGGCAGCTCCCCGGCAGTCTAAAAGACAATATGAGAAAAAGAAAGCGGTATTTTCCGCCAGAGGCCTGTGAGAGGCTCTCCGGCGGGGATGCCGTTTTTTCGTTTTGAATATCTGTCGGGCAGTCATTGCGATTCATGTCTGCAGATTGCAGCCTTGGCGAATTGACATTAAGTATTATATGTATTATTATAAATAATACTTAATACGATAAAGAGAATTTCATGTTATTGTTTCATAACGTCCAGAAAACATAGGAGGTGATTATATGATTATCACACTCGATATGGCTGCCAGCGTTCCGATTTATATTCAGCTGAGAAATCAGATCGTCACCGGCATCGCCAAAGGAGATCTCAAAGCAGGAGAGAAGCTGCCCTCTGTCCGCCAGATGGCACAGGATGCCGGCGTCAATATGATGACAGTAAATAAGACTTATCAGATACTGAAATCGGAGGGATATATCGATATCGATCGCAGGCAGGGAGCTACGGTCCGGCCGGTACAGCACGGAGACCACGCTTTTATGGAAAAGTTTGAAGAAGAACTGGAACTTCTGTCGGCGGAAGCCTGCCTGAAAGGAGTTACAAAAAAAGAATTCCTGTATATCTGTGAGTCGATTTTCAGCAGAATGAATCCCTGCAGCGCAGAAGGATGAGTATCCGGCGAAGGATAAAAAGGCGGGCTTTAAGTAAAAGGAGGGACTTTGAGATGAATATTATAATGTTTTTGATATTTCTTCTGTCGGATTTGATCATCGTACTGATCTGCGGCTTTTCTTATGGAAAAAAACATGAATACCGGGAAGGAATGCTTTTAGGAGTACACATTCCAAAAGAAGCGTTGGATACGGGGGAAATCAGCGGGATGGTACAGAAGTATAAAAAGACATGGCGGATTTTTCAGGGATGGAATATCGCTGCATCAGTCGCCGTCTGCTTCCTTTGTTTTGTCGATTTTATCGTATTCATGATCGTCTGGACTGTATGGCTGATGGAATATATCGCCGGGCTGCTGTATCTCGTCTATCATCCTCACCGAAAACTCTACCGGATCAAGATAAAAAACGGCTGGGTGAGGGAAGAAAGTCGCAGGATTGTGAGAATCGATACCGGTGTTTCCGTACAGTCAGACCGGATGGCGCTGTCTCTGAAATGGCATATACCGGCTATCGCCGTTCTGATCCTGTGCCTGGCAGTCCTTTTGCTGACCGATGCGAAATTTACAGGGGAGGATCTGGCGGTGACGGTGATCCTGCTGGTCTCAGCCGTGGAAATCGTCTCTTTTGCAGGCATGCATCAGATGGTGATCCGGCGGCCGAATGCCGTGTACAGTCGGAACAGTGAGGTGAATTATGCGGCGAATATGCTGACAAAGAGAGGCTGGAGCGAAGGGATGGCGGCAGGAAGCTGTCTCTGTGCGGCTTCCGCGCTGTATTTGACCATCCGGTGGGCATGTGAGGGATGGTTGGGCGGATTTGACTTTTTCGTCTACATCATACTTCAGCTGGTGATGGCCGTCGTTCTGATCCTGCCCGTTCTCCGGGGACAGCGCAGGCGGAGAGAGATTCTGGAGGCTGACGGAGAAGCATTAGAGGTAGACGATGATGAATACTGGAAAAACGGCTGGTACAGCAATCCGGAGGATCCGCATCTGTTTGTTCCAGATCGCATGAACGATATGCAGTACTCTATGAACATGGCACGCCCGGCTGCCAAGGTTATTATAGGACTGACAGCAGCTGTAACGGTAGGGATTCTGATCTTCGCAGCGGCTGTAGTTTTCCGGTTCGAGACGGCAGAGGTCGTTTTCACCGGCACCGGAGACTCTTTTGCGGTGGAGGCAGCGGGATATGAATGTGAATTTATGGCGGATGAAGTGGAATCCGTCCGGCTGAGAGAAAAACTGCCGGAAGACCGTTTTGTCAGGACGAACGGGGGAGCTACGGATAAGTATGATATAGGATATTACAGGGGCAAAGAGACTGGAAAATGCATGATGTTTCTCTACAGCGGATATGAACCGATACTGGAGATAAAGCTGAAAGAACTCACAGTCTATGTCAACAGCAAAAATTCGGAAGATACGGAAGAATGGTATCGTCTGCTGGCCGGTGCGGATTCCCGGAAAGAAATGTGATGTTCTGTCGGATCCGGGAAGGAAATGACGGCTTCCGGAAGGCTTTTTTCGTTTTCTGTTTTCTGTTAAAATGAAAAATAAATGTAAATGACGGGAGCTGCAAAGGAGAGAAAACAGGACATGGAAAAACGGCCGATTTTGAAAAATAAATATTATCTGTATCTGACAGAATTTTTTGCAGGTATGGCGGTCATGGCGGTAGAACTGGGGGCAAGTCGGCTGCTGGCTCCGTATTTCAGTTCATCTCAGATCGTCTGGACGATCATCATCGGAACCATCATGATCGCTATGGCGCTGGGAAATGTCTGGGGCGGGCGCAGCGCCGACCGGAATCCCGATCCCGACCGCCTTTACCGCAGGATCATCATCGCGGCGGTCTGGATCGCCGCGATACCTCTGTTGGGCCGGTATATCATACTGGGCGTTTCCGGCCTTCTGATTTTCACGGTAGACAGCAACTTCCTCGTCATCGCTGCGTTTGCGGCCTGTATGATCATCTTTGTCTTTCCTCTGTTTCTGCTGGGAACGGTTACTCCTTCTCTGGTCAAGTATACGACGGACAATCTGGAGGAAAACGGAAAGATCGTGGGAACTCTCGGAGCGTTCAATACCATCGGGAGCATTATCGGAACGTTTCTTCCGACGTTTGTGACGATTCCGGCGGTGGGCACGGCGGTGACGTTTCTTATTTTTTCGGGAATTCTGCTGCTGCTGGGTCTGATTTATTTCCTGAGTTCGAAGGTGAAGCGGAAGACGTGTGCCGCAGCGCTGGCCGCCTTTATGTTCTGCAGCATTTTCGGGAATTCCGGAAGTTTTGCATTCTGGGAAGAAGATCTGCTGTACGAGGGAGAATCCGTTTACAATTATCTGCAGGTGAAAGAGACGGCGGACAGTGTGATTCTCTCTACCAATGTACTTTTCGGCGTGCAGTCGGTCATGCAGAAGGAAGAGGGCCTTACCGGCATGTATTATGATACCGCCATGGCGGCGCCGCTGATGACGGAGAAAATCGCATCAGACGAACCTCTGGACATGCTCATTCTCGGCATGGGGAGTGGAACGTACGCGCGGCAGTGCAAAATGTACTTCGGGGATATGAATCATATGAATATCGAAGGAGTGGAGATCGATGAGAAGATCACGGATCTTTCCCGGAGGTATTTCGATCTGCCGGAAGACGTCAAAGTGACGACTTATGACGGAAGAGCGTATCTGCAGGCGGTGGATAAGAAATACGATGTTATTATGGTGGATGCGTATCAGGATATCACCATTCCGTTTCAGATGTCCAGCCGTGAATTTTTTTCCATCGTCCGGGATCATCTGAAAGAAGGCGGTGTAATGGTGGTGAATATGAATATGCATTCCGATGAAGAGGGGAATATCAATGATTATCTGACGGATACCATCGCGTCTGTCTTCGGAACGGTCCTGACAGCCGATGTGCCGGGCACCACAAACAGGGAACTTTTTGCCTCGGACAATCCGCGGATCACAGAGAACTTGAGAGAAAACGGGGCGCGGCTGGCAGACGGTGCACTGCGGATTTCGGTTGAGAACACCGCAGATGCGCTGATACCCGCAGGAGGAGGTTTCTGCATCCTGACAGACGACAAGGCTCCAGTGGAACTTCTGGGCATCCGGGTGATCGACGGAATGATTCAGAATGAGGCGGATTATTATAAAAAAGTTCTGAAAGAGGAAGGCTTTGACGGGCTAGCGGAGCGGCTGCTTTAAAGTGAAGAATGCGGAAATACGGAAAACGGACCTGCGAGCAACAGCTACAGGTCCGTTTTCTGTTTTCTGTGAAATATTATTTCAGGAACTTCCGGACGAGTCTTTCTTTCTGAGGTGTCGCCGGATGATAGCGCATAGGGAGATCGATGCGGGACGATTTTTTCAGAATGGATTTTTCGTGACTGAATGTCTCAAAACTTTTCTTTCCATGGTAAGAGCCGATGCCGGAGTTTCCTACTCCGCCGAATCCCATATACGGAGTAGCCAGATGAATGATGGTATCGTTGATACATCCGCCGCCGAAAGATATTTCATTCAACACTTTTTCCTCGGCATCCCGGTCTGTGGTGAAGAGATAGAGTGCAAGAGGATTTTCATATCTTTTTATGATACTGCACGCTTCGGAAAGTGTGCGGTATGTCATCACCGGAAGTACGGGCGCGAAAAGTTCTTCCTGCATGACAGGGCTGTCCGGGGTCACATCCGCCAGGATGGTGGGTTCGATTTTTAAAGTGATATCATCACCGCGGCCGCCGGTGAAAGGAGCGGTTTCCGCACAGCTTTCCCGTATGAGACGGAGAATTCTCTCGTAGTGACTGCGGCTGATGATGCGAGGGTAATCGGGATTTGTCAGCGGGTTTTCACCGTACATAGAGGTGATTTCCTCTTTCAGAAGAGTGAGAAATTTATCTTTTACGGACTCGTGGAGCAGCAGATAATCGGGCGCCACACATGTCTGACCGGCGTTGAGGCATTTCCCGAAAGCGAGACGGCGGGCCGCCACAGGCAGATATGCTGTTTCATCCACGATGCAGGGGCTTTTTCCTCCCAGCTCCAGAGTCACCGGAGTCAGATTTTTTGCCGCGGCTTCCATGACAATACGGCCTACGCGGGGACTGCCGGTGAAAAAGATGTAATCAAAATTCAGACCGAGAAGTTCCTGATTGCATTCGATGCCTCCATCGGCTGCGGTGATATAGTTTTCTGGAAACGTGTCCCGGATCATGCTGCGGATGACGTGAGCCGTGACTGGTGCGTATTCGGAGGGACTGATGACGGCACAATTGCCCGCTGCTATTGCACCTGCCAGCACATCGAGAGCCAGCATGAAAGGGTAATTCCAGGGAGAAAGGATCAGTACGGAACCGTATGGTTCGGAACAGACGAAGCTTTTCGAAGGAAACTGTGAAAGAGGCGTGGGAACCCGCTTCTTTTTCATCCACTTTTTTAGATGTTTTTTCGCGTGGGAGATTTCAGACAGAACCATGCCCGTTTCGCACATATATGTTTCAAAGGAAGATTTATTCAGGTCGGCTTTAAGAGCGCGGTTAATTTCATCTTCCCGGGTGAGAATGGCTGTTTCCAGACGTCTCAGAGCGTCCATACGAAAATGATAGTCTTTTGTTGCACCGCTGTCGAAAAATTCCCGTTGTGCGGTGAGGCATGCTGAAGGTGACATGTTCATGAGCAATTCCTTTCTGGGATCAGTGAATTCCGATGGATAAAACAGTTCTGTCTCAATATGCTTTTCGGAGGATCGACAGAATCGTATCTCTGTCTACATATTTCGGATTGACAAGATTAGCTCCGTCTCTCAGGGATGTCTCTACTACTTTTTCAAAATCGTCTTCTGAGGCACCGGCTTCGGACAACGTCAGAGGCAGTCCGCAGAGTTCGTGAAGTTCTTCGGAAAGATTGCGGATAAACCGGATGCATGCCTCTGCTCTGTCTTTTTCCGGCGTGGCGGAGTAGATTTCCGGTCCGGCCAGCCAGAACAGAAGATCAGCATAGTTTTCCCGGCAGACGTCGAGATTATACATCATACAATGAGGTAGAAGAATGTTCATGGCTGTGCCGTGAGGAATCCGGCAGACGGCTCCCAGAGCGTGACCGATCCCGTGTACGATGCCTACCATGGAGTTCGAAAAACTGATGCCTGCCATGAGAGCGGCGTTTGCCATCGCGATGCGGGCCTCCGTATCAGAACCATCGATAACAGCTTTTTTCAGATTATCTGAAATCATGCGGACGGCGGTGACAGCGTAAGCGTCACTGAGGGGATTTTTCTGCAGACAGGTATATCCTTCTACTGCGTGGCATAATGCATCCATTCCCGTAGCAGCCGTGACTTTAGGAGGCATGCTCTGCGTCATTACAGGATCGAGAACGGCGATATCCGGTTGGATATTGGCCGAGATGAATTCCATTTTCAGATCCCGGTTTTCATCCCGTATCACAGCTACTCCTGTGACTTCTGAACCCGTTCCGGATGTGGTGGGAATGACACACAGCGGAAGAGGGTGCCCTGCGGGAAGACCTTCATAGCCCGAAAGTGACAGAATGTCATCAGAATTCTGGGAGAGAATCATACGTGTGCCTTTTGATGTATCGATAACCGAACCTCCGCCCAGGGCGATGATGATATCGATTCTGTTTTCTCTGCAGATACCGGCGATTCTGTCGGCGACTGCCAGAGAGGAATCCGTGGGAACATCTGTATAGACGACAGGTACGTCGATCTCTTCTTCTTTCAGTACGGAGATAAGGTGTTCCGTCATTCCCAGCATGTCCAGTGTAGCATCGGAGATGAGAATCGCACGGCTTCCTCCGAGCAGACGGATTTCGGCTGCGAGGCGGAGCAGAGCTCCTTTTCCGGATAGGATTTTCGTGCGGCTCTGAAATTCAAAAAAATCGGTCATATGGTTGATACCTCTTCTTTCTGTGATAAACTGCGGTATTCTGCGTTGAGTATTCCTGTGCCGGCAGGAAAGGAATCCGGTCGGCAGGCACAGGTTATCCGGCTATCATCGAACGGAAGATCGAAGCGTAGAGGCGGACCGAACTGATGCTCTTCGGCAGAAGCGATTTCAGAATTCTGCGGGAGATAAAGGACGGGAACAGATAACGTTCCGCCTGTTCCATGCAGCGGACCAGAGACATGATCTTGCTGAAATCTCCGTTTACATACATCATATGCTTGGAAAAGGATTCTGCAATCCCGGTGCGTCCGGTAAAGACGCTGAAAGCGAAAGAAAGGTCTTTAAAACGGATGTCGATATCCGGTGCGGCGCTTTTATCCGTACAGACGGAGATCCCCTTTTCTTCGGATATGATCTTCAGGGACGGGCCGCGGGAAGAGCAGGTAAGCCGGATGACAGTGCCCGTGTCGATTCTGTCGAGATCATTTCTGACGCGGGAATCGTGACGGTACAGGATTCTGAGACCGTGATAGAGAAATTTCAGGATCACGGCACAGACGATATGCTGGGCAGCCTGTTTCGGCGTGCGTGCAGGTCGTACTACGGCCGGCGTTTTATTTGGTTCTGACATTATTTATTTCCTCTCTTTTTTAAACGTTCAAAACTGGAAGTAAAAGTAAATATAGTTTGATTGGCTAAATAATACCACACATATTTTAACAGTGACACCCTCATTGTCAAGTGAAATGAGGATCGGAAAATGCCGAAATTTTTATGTCCGCGGATAATGGAAAAGATGTCTTTTCGCGATGCGGTGAAGATGGTACAATAATCAATGATTTCGGATATGGTTTCAGCTGATTCAGGAAAGAAGGTTTTTATGAAGCAATGGAGAATAATGAAACTGCTGTGCGACGAAACTCAACGGCGCCGGTTATATTAAGATAGTTATTGAAATGATATAAATGTAAACTTTTTTGTAATAACAAATGATAAGTATTCTGAAAGGACAAAGTGAATGGTTTTCAGTTCGGCGATATTTCTCTTCGTTTTCTTTCCCGCTGTCTTTATTCTGTATCATCTGATACCGGGACTGAAAGCGAAAAATATCATACTCATCATCGCCAGTCTCATCTTTTATTCCTTCGGTCAACCGAAATATCTGCTGCTTCTGCTTGTTTCGGTCGTCATAAATTATGCTGCAGGATGGATGCTGACCGGCGAAAAATACAGGAAACAAGTACTAGCTGTGGCGGTGGTTCTCAACGTAGGACTTCTGTCTGTATTTAAATATCTCGATTTTGCAGTGGAGAATGTGAATTCTCTGTTTGGAGCTTCCCTGACGCTGCCGGGAATCGTACTCCCCATCGGTATTTCCTTTTATACATTTCAGGGAATGTCGTATATTATCGATGTTTACCGTGACCGCACTATGGGAACGCGGAATTTTGCGAAGCTGATCCTATATATCTCCTTCTTTCCGCAGCTCATCGCAGGTCCGATTATAAAATATCATGATGTGGCGGCTATGATCGATGACAGGAAATGTACGCCGGAAAAAACAGCCTCAGGACTGCGGCGCTTTATCATCGGTCTTTCGAAAAAACTGCTGCTGGCCAATACGGCAGGTGCGGTAGCCGATCAGGTCTTTGCTCTCAATGCTGACAGCATGGATATCCGCATCGCCTGGCTGGGAGCCGTCTGTTACACGCTGCAGATCTATTTTGATTTCAGCGGTTACAGCGATATGGCCATCGGTATGGGACGGATTTTCGGATTCCATTTTCTGGAAAATTTCAATTATCCGTATGTTTCCACGACGATACAGGAATTCTGGAGAAGATGGCACATCTCTCTCTCCTCCTGGTTCCGGGATTATCTCTACATCCCGCTGGGAGGCAGTTATTGCAGCAAGGCGAGAACGGTATTCAACAAGTTTGTCGTCTTTTTCACCACCGGCTTATGGCACGGAGCGAACTGGACGTTCGTACTCTGGGGGTTGTGGCACGGGATGTTTTCCATGCTGGAGGATACAGGAATCATACCGAGAAAGAAGATAGAAGGCAGGATTATAGGCCATATCTATACCCTGCTGGTAGTCATTTTGGGATTTACTCTTTTCCGTGCGGAAACTCTGTCCCAGGCGGGTACCATGTTTTCTCAGATGTTCGCCGGATTTGAAATCACGCCGGAGACAAACCAGATCCTTCACGATCTCCTGACAAATGTAAATATAGCGATGATTCTCCTGTCTGTCATTCTGTCGGTGGACTGGATTCCACGGATCCGCAGTCGTATCGGAGTTCTTACGGCAAGGAAACAGATGGTATGGGGAACGTTGTCTTACGTAGCAGTATTTATATTGTTTATTTACGATGTACTCAATCTGTCCCAAGCGACATTCAATCCGTTTATTTACTTTCAATTCTAAGGCGGTGATTCAGAGATGAAAAAGAAAATAGCATACTGTATATTCACGGCCGCTTTTTTTATCGCCTGTCTCATACCTTCCGCGGGGATGCTGTTCAGAGGAGAATCGCAGCCTGCGGCAAACGAGATGCTGGCGCAGAGGCCTCAGCTGATCCTCGAGGACGGTACCTTTAATCAGCAGATCACAGACGAACTTACGTCGTATTTTGCGGATCGCTTCGCCTTCCGGCAGGAGATGATCACGGGATATGCGATGATTCAGGCCGCTGTTTTCCGCGAGTCCTCTTCTGAAGATGTGATACTGGGCGAGGACGGATGGCTGTTTTACAAAGATACTTCGGATGATTATCTCCACAGAAGCACGCTCAGCGACAGAAGCATACAGGGCATAGTGAGGACTCTCGGACTGATGCAGGAGTACGCTTCACAGCAGGGGACGTCATTTCTCTTTACAGTAGCTCCCAATAAAAATTCGCTGACGCCGGCTTCGGAAAAAATGCCGGATATAGGTGAAATTCAGCAAAGCGGAAAGAACCTTCAGAAGCTGGAAACAGCGATGAAAGAAGACAATATCTGTTATACGCCTCTGAGCAATATCCTGTCGACGGGTACGGATGGAATGTCTTATTACCATCGACTGGATTCTCACTGGAATAATATGGGCGCGGCAGTGGCAGCGGAAGAACTGGCATCGCAGTTGAGTGTCGGCATATATCCGTGGACGCAGGAGCCGTACCGCATCGTACGGAATCACAGAGGAGACCTCTACGAGATGCTTTATCCGGCGGGAAAAGAACTGGATGAGAATATCGAGTTCGACCGGAAATTCTCTTTTGAATATCTGTTCAATGAACAGCCGGAGCCGGTGACTCCGTCTGAGATGAGCCCGGAAGCGGCTGATGGAAGCGGCATCGATTATTACAGTGACGACAGACCGCCGGAAGATAATATAAAGATCGAGACTGTAAGCGATAAAGATACCGGAAATCTTCTGATGTTCCGGGATTCTTTCGGAAATGCTCTGTATCCTTTCATGGCAGATACATTCTCCTATTCGGCATTCTCGCGCCTGATTCCTTACAGAATGGACTGGCTGGCCGGCGGAGAATTCGATTATATTATCGTCGAAATCGTAGAACGGAATCTGAAGAATCTGGCATCAAAAGCACCTGTGATGCCGGCTCCGATCATATCGTCTTATAGCGATGCGACTGGTTCCTCCGGAATCGACGGCGGAGAAGCGGATGCGACGGAAATTAGCATTGAAGGGGCAGGTGAAAATTCTGTCAGCGCAATAGTTTCCTCTTCTGCGGAAATGCCGGGATACAACCGGATTTCAGGAACGTACGATCCGAAGGATATCGATGAGAATACCAGAATTTTTATAGAAACCGGCGGTTCACTGTATGAAGCCTGTCCGGTGGGAACGGGACTGGAGGAAAAACAGACAGATGCCTGCTTTACCGCATATATCCCGGATCAGGTATTGAACGGAGCGGATTTTTCTGTTATCCTTTGCAGGAATGGGAAATTCCTACGGAATTCCTGTGAGACAATCTGGGAGTAAAATATTAAGTAATTGAAACAAAAACGATTGGAGGAAAAACATGAAAAAGTCAAAAATTCTCGCACTTGTAATGACGGCAGCCATGATATTTACCTTTGCAGGCTGTGGAAGTGATGAAGGGGAAACGTCTGCTTCGGCGGATATGACGACAGTTCAGGAAGAACTCAGTGCGGAAACTCCTGACAGTGAACTGAGTGCAGATCCTGAAGCGGATACGGAAGAAGAAGCGGCGGAAAAGGAGGATTCTTCCTCGATAACTTCTTCAGGAAATGCGGACAAACCATCTCAGTCGGTGCAGAAACCTTCTACGGGATCCGGAAGCAGCTCCGGCAGTTCTTCTAATACGGGGAATTCGGGAAGTTCTGGAAGCGGTTCGAACTCCGGAAGTTCGGGTTCCGGTTCCGGCACACCGAGCGCTCCTTCCAAAGCAACCGCACAGTCCTATATCGGCAAGAGCGCATCTGCTCTGATTGCGGCGATCGGAGCACCATCTTCTTCTCAGTATTCACCGAGCTGCATGGGAGACGGTGAAGACGGTCAGCTTACATATAACGGATTTACTGTATATACATACAGAGAAAACGGCCAGGAAAGGGTAGTGGACGTTGAATAATCAGGGATCGTACAATTTTAAAGGTCCTATTCTTCTGTTCCTCGCATCATTTATCTGGGGCACGGCTTTCGTGGCCCAGAGCGTGGGGACGGAATATATGGGACCGTTTACTTTCAACATGTCGAGATCGCTGCTAGGCGGTCTCTTTCTTCTGCCGGTAATCGGGATTATCCAGAAAATCGGTTCCGGGAAAAATGCGGAGTCTGCACCAGAAAGGGAAGATCCTGAAAAGAGGAACGCAAATCGGAAACTTCTTATTATCGGGGGGATTTCCTGCGGCACGATACTCTGCATTTCTAGTAATCTCCAACAGATTGGCATACAATATACAACAGTGGGCAAGGCAGGTTTTATTACAGCGATGTATATTATTCTCGTCCCTGTCTTTTCCCTGTTCCTGCACAAGAAAGCCGGGATTAAGCTATGGCTCAGCGTCGCAATCTCTGTGGCAGGGCTTTATCTGCTGTGCATGAGCGGTGGAAGCTTTTCAGTTGGAAAGGGAGATGCGATCGTTTTTCTGTGCGCTGTTACGTTCTCTTTTCACATTCTGGCGATATCTTATTTTTCTCCGAAAGTGGATGGAGTAAAAATGTCCTGTATTCAGTTCTGGACCGCAGCGATTCTTTCCGGAATCTGTATGTTGATTTTCGAGGACCCGAATCTGGATCTGATACTGGAGGCGTGGCTTCCTTTATGTTACGCCGGTATTCTGTCAAGTGGCGTGGCCTTTACCTTTCAGATCGTCGGCCAGAAGGATCTGAATCCTACGGTGGCTTCTTTGATTATGAGTTTGGAGTCTGTAATTTCAGCCGTCGCAGGTTGGGTGATTCTGGATGAGGTTATGAGTCCCCGAGAGATATTTGGCTGTGTGCTGATGTTTGCTGCTATAATTTTAGCTCAGCTTCCCGAGGGCAGACCGAAAAAATTTAGGGTTCCGTCCGAAAACACTCAGATAAAGTAAAAGTATTTGCAAAATCTTCTTTATAAATCTCCGGAAATTGCAGAGAGAAATAATTTACCTGTTGACGCGGATTAATCGGAGTTTTATAATAAATACAAAATTAAATGTGAGAGAAGACAAAACGGACGCTAATCTGACTAAAAGATTGTAACGCCTGTTTCCTGCTCGTTTTCGGTCAGCAGCAGGCGTTTTATTTTTGTCTCTCTGCTTTACCGCATAACAGTAAAACAGTGAAAGAAAATCGTGCTGCTGGGGTGCGGCGGAAGGAAACATTTAGTTTTGGGAAATTACGTTTAAGGAAAGGTGAAAGGCTATGAAAAACACAAGAAAAATTACAGCTATCCTGATGGTGATGGCAATGCTGATGGCGGCCCTTTCGGGCTGCGGCGGCGATTCCTCCGGAGGAAGCGCGTCTTCTGCTGAGAACAAGAGCGGCGATGTTTATCATGTAGGCATCGTTCAGCAGCTGGAACATCCTGCGCTTGATCAGGCGACGGAAGGTTTCAAGGCGGCTCTTATCGAAAAACTCGGTGAAGACGGAGTTGAATTCGACCTTCAGAATGCTCAGAATGAACCGGCCAACTGTGCGACGATCAGCCAGGGCTTTGTTTCTGCAAATGTGGATCTGATCATGGCAAACGCGACGACAGCATTACAGTCTGCGTCTGCAGCTACGGCTGACATTCCTATCGTGGCCACCAGTATTACGGATTATGCCACCGCATTAAATGCGGAAGACTGGCAGGGTGTTTCCGGAACGAATGTTACAGGTACTTCCGACTTGGCTCCGCTTCAGCAGCAGGTGGATATGATTACAGAGCTTGTACCGGATGCAAAGCAGATAGGTCTCCTGTACTGCTCAGCAGAACCGAATTCCGTATACCAGATCAAGGAAGTTGAAAAATATCTGGACGAAAAAAATATCAAATATACAGAATATGCGGCAGCCGATTCCAATGAAATTCAGGCGGTAACGACGAAGGCAGTCAGCGAATCCGACTGTATCTACATTCCTACAGACAATACGATGGCACAGAATACAGAAGCCATCAACAATGTAGCACAGCCTGCAAAGGTTCCTATTATTGCAGGTGAAGAAGGTATATGCAAGGGCTGCGGTATCGCTACACTGACGATCAGCTATTATGACATCGGTTATGAAGCAGGTCTCATGGCTTACGATATTCTCGTAAACGGAACAGATCCGGGTACTATGGAAATCAAGACAGCTGAAAACGTAACCAAGAAATACAACAAAACGATCTGTGACGCTCTGAATATCACGATCCCTGAAGGCTATGAAGCGATTACGGAAGAATAATTATCATTTTTAATTCATAACAGCAAAAATTACGAATTCTGACCAGCGGTAGGTTTTTTAACCTGTCGCTGGTTTTTGCGACGGAGGAAGAGATATGGTTGGTCTTGAAATAATGGATCTGTTCCGGGCGATGCCGGGTTCTGTGGCACAGGGACTGATCTGGGGCATTATGGCCATCGGAGTATATATAACATTCAGAATACTCGATTTTGCGGATCTTACGGTAGACGGTTCTTTGGGACTCGGAGGTGCAGTCGCCGTCATGCTGATCCTGGCGGGCTTTCCGCCGTACATCGTACTTATCGTTTCATTTATATCCGGTCTGCTGGCCGGACTTGTAACAGGCCTGCTTCACACGCTTCTGGGAATACCGGACATACTTGCCGGAATCCTGACCCAGATTGCGCTGTATTCGATCAACTTGAATATCATGGGAAAGGCCAATCAGGCGGTCAGCGTGGACCGGTACGATCTGATCGTTTCTCTGAGATATATTCCTCAGGCGATTACAGTGGGAGCGGTTTTCCTTGTCATCATTATCGCGATCCTGTACTGGTTCTTCGGTACGGAACAGGGATTCACTATCCGTGCCACGGGATGCAATCCTGATATGGCCAGAGCTCAGGGAATCAGTACAAACAAAGCCAAAGTCATCGGTCTGGCTCTGGGCAACGGCCTGGTGGGTCTCTCGGGAGCTCTTGTAGCTCAATATTCCGGTAATGCAGACGTAAACATGGGCCGCGGCGCCATCGTTATCGGTTTGGCAGCAGTTATCATCGGCGAAGTGATCGGAAACGCGCTCTTCAGAAAGCGTATGAATTTTGCGCTGAGACTCTTTTTCGCAGCCATGGGAGCCGTCATCTATTATCTCGTCATCACATTCGTGCTGTGGCTGGGTCTGTCTTCGCAGAACCTGAAGCTGTTTTCGGCGATCGTCGTGGCGATATTCCTGGCGGTTCCGTATCTGAAAGGAAAATACAGCACTTCCTTTATGAAAGCTGCAAAGAAAGGAGGGGAATAGGATGTTGGAAATCAAGAATATTTGTAAAACCTTCAATAAAGGCACGGTAAATGAAAAGGTTGCTTTGGACGGTGTATCCTTTACTCTCAATGACGGCGATTTCGTGACGGTTATCGGTGGAAACGGCGCCGGAAAATCCACGACACTCAATGCGGTTGCGGGGGTCTGGCCTGTGGATTCCGGGTCCATTCTCATCGATGGTATCAACGTGACGGGTCTGCCGGAACACAAACGTGCGAAATATCTGGGCAGAGTGTTCCAGGATCCCATGACCGGCACGGCGGCCACAATGGAAATTCAGGAAAATCTTGCACTGGCAATGCGTCGTGGAAAGAGAAGAACACTCCGGTGGGGAATCACGAAAAAAGAGAAAGCTCATTTTCATGAACTTCTGAAGCAGCTGGATCTGGGACTGGAAGACCGGATGTCTTCGAAAGTCGGTCTACTTTCCGGAGGCCAGCGTCAGGCTCTTACACTTCTGATGGCGACGATTCAAAAACCAAACCTCCTGCTGCTCGACGAACATACCGCGGCTCTCGATCCGAAGACTGCGGCAAAAGTACTGGAAATTTCGGAAAAGATCATCGCAGAGAATAATCTGACTTGTATGATGGTCACTCACAATATGAACGACGCCATCGCCTATGGCAATCGTCTTATCATGATGAACGAAGGAAAAGTGATTCTCGATATCGGTGAGGAAGAAAAGAAAAAACTGACAGTGGAAGATCTTCTTCAGAAGTTCGAGCAGGTCAGCGGAGAGAAATTTGCAAACGACAAAGCTTTACTTTCCTCTTAGAAGAAGACAGGCAGAAAGAGACTTTTTTCAAATAGCTTATAAAAGAAAAAAATGCGCAGAAATTGTATACGATTTCTGCGCATTTTTGTTTGGATTGTCTAATTGTAGGCAGAAATTCATACTGCTATTCGGAATTAAATTTTAGAGGAAGGCAGAAATGAAATTCGCCAAAGAAAGAAATAACGAAAATAACCAAAATACGAAAATAATTTTTGAATACTGGACATAAATTGTATTTTAGTATGCGAAATGGAATTTACTTCTACACAAAAAAGGAATTGAGAGTATAATAAAAATAAGCTGAGACCGGAGACCGCTTCCAGTGCGGACAACGCCGGATCTGAGATACATATTAATTTGAAAAGGAGATAAAAAATATGGCACTGACTAATGTATATCTTAAAAGCGTTTATGACGGACTCGCAGAACGTTATTCCTATCAGCCGGAATATCTGCAGGCTGTTTTCGAAGTTCTCGAATCTTTACAGCCGCTGGTGGAAAAAGATCCGAAGTATGAAAAAAATGCTGTTATCGAACGCATCGTTGAACCTGAAAGACTCATCCAGTTCAAGGTAGTATGGGAAGATGACAATGGAAATATTCAGATAAACAGAGGTTACCGCGTACAGTTCAATTCCGCTATCGGACCTTACAAAGGTGGTCTCCGCTTCCATCCGAGTGTAAATGCTTCTATCCTGAAGTTCCTGGGATTTGAACAGATCTTCAAGAATTCTCTTACAGGTCTTCCTATGGGCGGCGGAAAAGGCGGTTCGGATTTCGATCCTAAGGGCAAATCCGATGCGGAAGTAATGCGTTTCTGCCAGGCTTTCATGACAGAACTCTCCAGACATATTGGAGCAGATACAGACGTTCCTGCCGGAGATATCGGCGTGGGCGGCCGTGAAATCGGATATCTCTTCGGACAGTACAAGAAACTCAAAAACGAATTTACGGGTGTTTTGACAGGAAAAGGCCTCGCATGGGGCGGCTCTCTCGCCCGTACAGAGGCTACCGGCTACGGCCTGTGTTACTTCGCGGATGAGATGCTCAAGGCAAACGGAAGTTCCTTTGAAGGAAAGAAAGTCGTGATTTCGGGCAGCGGAAACGTAGCAATTTATGCGAACCAGAAAGCGACTCAGCTGGGCGGCTGCGTAATCGCTATGAGTGATTCCAACGGCTATATCGTAGACGAAAACGGAATCGACTACAAAGTGATCCAGGAAATCAAAGAAGTGAAGAGAGCTAGAATAAAGACATACCTCGATTATGTTCCGACGGCGAAATATATCGAAGGAAGCACCGGAATCTGGAACGTCGCTTGCGACATCGCACTTCCTTGTGCAACCCAGAATGAACTGGACGGCGCATCTGCCGAAACTCTTATCAAAAATGGCGTAAAGGCTGTAGCAGAAGGTGCAAACATGCCTTCTACACCGGAAGCAGTAGCAGCTTTTCATAAAGCAGGTGTTCTCTTTGCTCCGGCCAAGGCCTCAAATGCCGGTGGCGTAGCTACATCCGGCCTTGAAATGTCCCAGAACAGCATTCGTCTTTCCTGGACCTTTGAAGAGACCGATGAAAAACTTCATAACATTATGAGAAACATCTATAAAAACTGTGCGGAAGCCGCCAAGGAAGTCGGATGCGAAGGAGACCTGGTAGTCGGTGCTAATGTGGCAGGTTTCAAAAAAGTAGCAGATGCTATGATCGCTCAGGGACTTTAATTTAAGAATTCGGTTTTTTCCGCATGTATGCAATGTATGCAAATGCAAAATCTGCATATTCAATATAGATAAGATTATCTGTAGGATGCTGCAGGCGTTCAGGCCCTGCGGGGCTGGATTCCTGAGACAGGATCAAAGGATATGGATGATAAAAATAAGAAGGTGAACAGACCGGATTTCGGGGCGGGCGGCATTGCTGTCCGCCCTTTTTTGAGATATCATACTATATCTGAATGAGAGAAGGAGGAAATAGATTTGAAGATTTTTATCGACACAGCCAATGTGGATGAGATCAGAGAAGCCGCTTCCTGGGGGATTTTGTCCGGAGTTACTACAAATCCGAGCTTGATCGCAAAAGAAGGAAGAGATTTTAAAACGGTCGTGAAAGAGATTACCGATATTGTCGATGGTTCGGTGAGCGCTGAAGTTCTGTCGGATGATGCGGAAGGAATGATAGCAGAAGGAAGAGATCTGGCGCAGATTCATCCTAATATTACAATTAAAATACCGATGACGGATGAGGGACTCAAAGCGGTTAATGTGTTGTCAAAAGAAGGTATCAAAACAAATGTAACTCTCATCTTCTCGGCAGCACAGGCGCTTTTGGCTGCTCGCGCAGGCGCATCCTATGTAAGCCCGTTCGTGGGACGTCTCGATGATATAGGAAATGAAGGAATCCAGGTTATCAAAGATATCGTGGCGATTTTTGCAATACATGATATCGATACCGAGATTATTGCTGCGAGCATCCGGACTCCGATGCACGTTCTCGACTGTGCGGTGGCAGGCGCGGATATCGCCACGATACCGTTCGGTGTCCTGAAGAAAATGCTCCTGCACCCGCTGACAGACAATGGACTGGAGCAATTTAAAAAAGACTGGGAGAATGCTGTCAAATAATCGGGAAAAGACGTTGACAAACTCTTTTTATAAAGCTATAATAAAATTCCTCTGTATGTTCGAAAAGAAAAACAGAGGAATATATTGATTGCGATGTCTGCTTTAGACTGCGCTGCCGGATTACATGGAACGGGCTGCAGAAATACAGGCAGAAAAGCCGGCAGCGCCCGGCGACCGGCAATGGTTTTCCGCCGGTGCAGAGAAAGTTTGAAAAAACTTCAAAAAAGATATTGACATGGTCTTCTGGCCGTGCTA
>JAHZHA010000017.1:23412-49195 GCA_019420525.1 Bacillota bacterium | reverse complement strand
ACATAATACCAATGATATACAGATATGTCAACGCCTTTTTTGAAAAAAGTTTCGATATTTTTTAACTTTCTTTTCCACACTCTTTACAATCCTTTAAATTTCAATGCATCCAGAGTTTTCCTCATTTTTCGTTTTTTCACAGTATCGGACGACTTCTTCATATTTCAGCGGCCCGCCGAAGAGATCCAGCGCACTCCCGATGGTCACATCGAGGCAGTCTGCTCCTGCTTTTCTCAGCCTGTCGATATCTCCGAAGCTCCGCACGCCACCCGCATATGTCACCGGGATCTCATGGAACCCTCCTATGAGTGCCGCCAATTCTTCATCGATTCCTCCCGCCTTTCCCTCCACATCAACCGCATGAATCAGGAATTCAGCGCAATGATCCGAGAGCTGGCGCAGTGTCTCATGTTTGACTTTCACGTCCGTAAATTTCTGCCACCGGTCTGTGACGATATAATAATCCGCCCCTTTTCGCCTGCAGCTGAGATCGAGAACGATGCGTTCCTTTCCTACAGCTTTTTTCAGCTTTTCGAGATTTTCAAAATCAACCCTGCCGTCGCGGAAAACGTATGAGGTGACGATGACATGAGAGGCGCCCATTTTTATGAAATCCGCCGCATTTTTCTCATTTACGCCGCCTCCGATCTGCATCCCCCCGGGAAATGCCTTCAGTGCCAGCGCCGCCTGTCTGCAATCTTCTTCATAATATTCGGAGCCGGAAGGGTTCAGGAGAATGATATGCCCTCCGTAAAGTCCGTCCTTCCGATACATCGATGCATAATAATCCGCATTTTCATCGGATACGAAATTATCTTCCGCACGGTTGTCTTTGTCGCGCAGACTGCTGCCCACGATCTGCTTTACTCTGCCGTTGTGAATGTCGATACATGGTCTGAATCTCATCTGTGTTTGTCATCCTTTTCTTTCTTCGGTGTATTTTTCCCGGAGCAGCGATAAATCCTCTCCGGCATTCTTGATTTGCATTATTTTTTATCATATCATAATTATTAATTTCGATCAGCAGACAGTTTTTTAATTGACGAATCAAATGAACCATCGGGGTATATATGAAGAACTATTCGATACGTGTGAACCGCGGAGATGTATTCCGCTGGATCACCGCCGGGAAAACGGCGGATAATAATGCAGCCGGCATCGACGGAACATCGGATTCCTTTTCCGGTTTCGACCGGCAGCTTCAGCTTCAGGTGGAAAAAGCCATATCCCGGATAGAACGTTCCGCATCGGCCCGGTATGTCTACGGTGTATTCGGGATCCAGCGGCAGGTCGAAGAGGCAAAAGAAACATCTCCTCTCTGCCCTGAGCGCGGTACGTGCAGCGGTGATTCAGACCGCCAGCAGGGCCGAAGCCGCGACGTTTTTCTTTCCTCCGCCGGAGAAATTATTCTGGAAGGAACTTCGCTGCGGCTCACGGGAAATGATATTTCCGCCCTTTTAAAGGAATGCAGCCGATGTATTCTTCTGGCTGCAACCATTGGAGCGGAAACAGACCGTCTGATCCGAAAAGCTCAGATTTCCAACATGTCGGATGCCGTCATTCTGGATTTCTGCGCCAGCAGTGCTGCGGAAGAGCTCTGCAGCAAGGTTTATTCCGATCTGGAGAAAGAATTTGAAGAGAAAGGATTCTATCTCACAGACCGGTTCAGTCCCGGATACGGGGATCTGCCCCTGAGTCTGCAGGACGAAATCTGCCGTGTGCTCCGGACGGACAGACGGCTCGGTCTCACGGTCAGCGCCGGCGGTATGATGATACCTTCCAAGTCTGTTACAGCCGTCATCGGTATTTCCGGGCGACCCCAGCCGAAAAAAATCAGCGGCTGCGCCGGCTGCAGAATGAGAGAAACTTGTAATTTCAGAAAGGCAGGAAAAACCTGTGAATAACAGAAGTGAAAATAACTGCGCCAATGCGTGCGCAAAAAAGAAAAATACGGAGAATTTTACGCAAAGCGTCTCCCCGCTGCTTCAGGATATTTCCGACAGCCGGATGATCTTTCTGGACGGCGCCATGGGAACTATGCTTCAGAACAGCGGTCTGAGGCTGGGGGAACGCCCCGAAGCACTCTGCATAACGAACCCGGATGTCGTGGAAAAGGTCCATCGTCAGTATATCGAAAGCGGCAGCAGCATCGTCTATGCCAATACTTTCGGAGCCAACTCCCACAAGCTGGAAGGGACAGGATATTGCACAGATGAAATCGTCAGGGCCGCGGTGACCGCTGCGAAGAGAGCTGCCTCCGACGCTTCCGGCGCGGAAAAAAACATATATGTCGCTCTCGATATCGGGCCCATCGGTGAACTGTTGGAGCCTTACGGCACACTCACCTTTGAGGAAGCCTACGAAATCTACAGAGAGATGATTCTTTCCGGTGCAGAAGCCGGTGCAGATCTCGTCGTCTTTGAGACGATGACAGATCTTTATGAAGTCAAAGCCGGTGTGCTCGCTGCAAAAGAAAACTGCAGTCTTCCCGTATTCGTGACGATGACGTTTGAAGCCAGCGGACGTACTTTTACCGGCTGCAGCGTGGAAGCCATGGCCTGCACGCTGGAAGGTCTCGGCGTCGACGCGCTGGGCATCAACTGTTCTCTCGGCCCTGATGAAATCTTTCCTATCGCCGAGAGACTGGCTGATTGCACTTCTCTTCCACTCATCGTCAAAGCCAACGCGGGTCTTCCCGATCCGGAGACGGGAAATTACGACGTGACACCGGAGGATTTTGCCGCCTCGATGAAAAAATACAGCGAAATCGGCCTGAAGTTTACTGGAGGCTGCTGCGGCACTACGCCGGAATACATCAGGGCGCTGCGGTCGGTTCTCGCAGACACACCCGTGGCGTCCCGGTCTCCTCAGAAGAAGAGCCGAATCTGCACTCCGACATCTGTCGTCACCATAGACGGCGTCCGCGTCATCGGGGAGCGGATCAACCCTACGGGCAAAAAGCGTTTCCGCCAGGCTCTGATCGAAAACGACATGGACTATATCGTCGGTCAGGGAATGGAACAGGCGGAAGCCGGCGCCGATATTCTCGATGTCAACGTGGGTCTGCCGGAAATCGACGAACCGGAGATGATGGTCCGGACAGTAAAAAATCTTCAGTCGGTTCTCGATCTTCCTCTTCAGCTGGATTCCTCCGATCCGGAAGCCATCGAAGCAGGGCTGCGAGTCTATAATGGTAAACCCATCGTCAATTCGGTAAATGGCGAATCCAAAGTCATGCACCGCATCTTCCCCCTGATCCGGAAGTACGGCGCCGCTGTCGTCGGCCTGACTCTGGACGACGGTGGAATTCCCGCAAAAGCGGAAGACCGCTTTGCCATCGCTGAGAGAATCGTGAACACCGCTCTCTCTTACGGAATCCCGAAAGAGGACGTCTTTATCGACTGTCTGACACTCACCGTCTCCGCACAGCAGAAAGAGGCTGTCGAAACGCTGAAAGCTGTCCGAATGGTCAAAGAACGGCTGGGAGTTCACACGGTTCTCGGCGTATCCAACATTTCTTTCGGTCTTCCGTACCGCGACCTCATCAATCACTCGTTTCTGATGCTGGCCATGGGCAGCGGACTCGATCTTCCGATCATCAATCCGAATGCGGAATCTATGATGAATGCTGTCATGGCTTTCAACGTGCTGGACAACAAAGATACCGACAGCATGAAATATATCGAAAAATTCGCCGATTACATGCCGCCAGCAACCCGGAATATCGCGGGTTCTTCTGCAGGCTCGCCTTTGCAGGATTCATCATCGTCGTCAGAGCCATCCGGCTCCAGCGGTACAGCGGGTTCGCAGGATCATGGCGGAAATCTGATCGATCATGCCATCGATAAAGGACTGAAAGACCAGGCAGCGAAAGCGGTAGAAGAACTTCTGAAATCGGAAGATGAGATGACCATCGTCAATCAGCGCCTCATCCCTGCTCTCGACCGGGTCGGAGACCGTTTTGAAAAAGGTAAGATTTTCCTCCCGCAGCTGCTCAATTCCGCTGCCGCCGCCAGCGAAGCCTTTGAAGTGATCAAAAAGAAGATGACTTCCGAGGGTACAGGCAGCGGCGTGTCGAAAGGGAAAATTATCGTTGCCACGGTAAAGGGAGATATCCACGACATCGGAAAAAATATCGTCAAGGTCATACTGGAAAATTACGGGTATCATGTGATCGATCTGGGACGCGACGTTCCGCCGGAGGATATCGTCAGGGCAGCAAAAGAAGAAGATGTAAAACTGGTAGGACTTTCAGCCCTCATGACGACGACCCTGAAGAGCATGGAAGACACTATCGCTGCGCTCCGCGCCAGCGGCCATAACTGCAGAATCATGGTGGGAGGCGCTGTACTGACGCCGGATTATGCGGAGAAAATCGGAGCTGATTTCTATGCCAGAGACGCCAAAGAATCAGCGGATATCGCGAAAGAGGTTCTCGGCTGAGCAACGGCAGAGACTTGATCATCAGCGGAATGTCTGACGGATAAAAGCAAAAGGACGTGAGAAAAGCAGCACTTTTCCCACGTCCTTTTATATTTTGAGCATCGTTTCCGTACGAACTTCTGCTCCTGTTTTCTTTTGCGCTGTCGCCCGTTCCTTACGCTTCTGCTTTCCAGAGTCCGTGAAGATTGCAGTATTCGTAAGCAGCGATGAGCTCGTCGCCTTCTGTCATGGCAAAGACAGCCTTAGGCGCTTCACCCGGCTTTAAAATCTTGCGCTGATTGCCTTCCTTCGTCTCGATGGAAATCCACTGGATATAGTGTTCTTCAAGCATAGGATGCTCTACAGAACCGACTTCTACCGTCACCTTATTTCCTTCCACGGTAATTACCGGCACGTGCTTTTCCTGAGCTGCATCTGTCGTTCCCGGAATAAGTTCTTCCATCTTCTGTCCGCAGCACATAACAGGAACACCCTTATCTTCCACAAAAGCGATGATATTACCGCAGTGTGAACATTTAAAAAATCTCTGTGTCATTTTCTGATTTCCTCCTTTTATCGGAGAGATGCATTCCCGGAGTCCTCCCCTTATGGCAGGATCTCCCCGGTGTCCGGTCCGCTGCACGTCTCCTTTATATTTCATTTCCAGAATATATTTTATCTTATCCCGTTCTCCGGAGTCAAAACAATATTTTATCTTTTTCCCTGTTTTTTCGAAAAACGGAACTGGCTGCGGAGATAATGGACAAGTCCCATCTTCTCATCTTTCTTATTCTGTAGAAATGAGGATGCCCCTGCTGTAGCTGGAACATCCTCATTCTGCCTATCCACTGCTCAATGGAAAATATCTTCCGGCAAACACCGGCTTCTCCGTTCCGCAGATAGATCGTTATTTATTTGTCTATTTATTGTCTACCGAATACATGTACTCAACGAGTTCCAGAATCTTCTTGGAATAACCGTATTCATTATCGTACCATGCGATAATCTTTACGAAATTATCACCGATCATCGTACCGCCCTTGGCATCGAATACGGATGTGCAAGGTTCACCCACAAAGTCCGTGGAGACGACCTCATCTTCTGTATAGCCCAGAATACCCTTGAGCGGGCCTTCCGCTGCTTCTTTCATTGCAGCACATACTTCTTCATAAGTAGTCGGTTTTTCCAGTTCGACGTTGAGATCCACCAGAGAAACGTCAGCCGTAGGGACTCTGTATGCGATACCCGTCAGCTTTCCCTGGAGTTCAGGGATGACGAGAGCCACAGCCTTTGCCGCTCCTGTCGTCGTAGGGATGATATTGCCGAATGCAGAACGTCCTCTTCTCCAGTCGCTCATGGAACGCATATCGACGACTTTCTGCTTTGCCGTTGCAGCATGGATCGTGGACATGAGACCCTGACGGATTCCGAATTTTTCCTGAAGCACTTTTGCAACAGGAGCGAGACAGTTCGTCGTACAGGAAGCATTTGAAACGATATCCATATCCGAAGTGTATTTTTCGTTGTTTACGCCCATGACAAATGTAGGCGTCGTCTTATCCTTCGCCGGTGCTGTGATGATAACTTTCTTCGCACCGCCGTCGATATGAGCCTGCGCTTTTTCCGCTGTCGTATAGCGTCCGGTACCTTCGATGATGTAATCTGCACCGTATTTACCCCAAGGAATCGGTTCCATACCGGAAATAACAGGAACTTTTCTGCCATTGATTACGAGACCTGACTCATCGCCTTCTTCGTACTTGTCGAGAGTTCCGTCAAAGCGGCCGAAAACGGTATCGTACTTCAGCATGTATACCATATAGTCGAGATCCACGTCTCTGTAATTGATCGCTGCGATCTCAAACTTATCCGGTTCCGCAGCGGCGATTCTCGCGATAATTCTGCTGATCCGTCCGTAACCATTGATACCAATTCTAATAGACATTTCTTTCTCCTTATTTTTTGTCATTGAATAATTTCAGTTTACGTCCTCTTTCTGCAGCCCGGTGCAGGACGGCGGAAAACAGACATAAATAATTTTTGAAAAATACAAGTTAATTTTATCACAGAAAAAAGTATCCGTCTATTTATCCCGGCAAATTAAATAATTAACGATATTTTCGCGGTCTTTTTGCTTATATCCAACAGTTCCGTCATTTTCCCTGACCTAAAACATCGAAAAAGCCGCCGAAAAATCATCCCGGCGGCTTTTCATCCATCTTTATTATCAGAGCATCTCGGTGAGAAGACCGTGTTTCTCATAAGATGTCACTTTTGTAATTTTATTTTCTCCGTCCACCAGAACGACCTTCGGCTGATGTTCTTTCGCCTCTTCCGGCGTCATATTCGCATAAGCCATGATGATGATGAGATCGTTCACGCTGACACAGCGTGCCGCCGCACCGTTAAGACAGATCATACCGCTGCCCCGTTCTCCGGCGATGGTGTAAGTTTCAAAACGATTTCCGTTGTCGATATCTACGATCTGTACTTTTTCATATTCAAAGATGCCTGCTGCATCCATCAGATCTTCATCTATGGTGATACTTCCTACATAATCCAGCGCTGCCTGTTTTACTCTGACGCGGTGAATCTTACCTTTCAGCATTGTAACTTCCATGATGTCTCCTCTTTCCTGTATTATGCTCTGTACAATTTGCCCTTGCGGCAATCTTGTCAATAACGTGCACGGCTTTCGCCTTTACAGCTTCCGCTCAGTTATATTAGCACTTGAAAATACAGTTTGTAAAGCTTTTGGAACAAAAAATTTCAGGATTATTTTAAAGTCTTTAAAAATTCCTCAATCCGTTCCAGCGCAATCTGAATGCTTTTTATCGAATATGCATAGGAACAACGGATGAATCCTTCTCCGGAATCGCCGAATGCAGTACCGGGCACGACTGCCGTATGATTTTCGTAGAGAAGTCTTTCGCAGAATTCCTCGCTGGAGAGACCTGTGGTCTGAATCGACGGAAAAACGTAAAATGCTCCCTGAGGTTCAAAACAGTCCAGTCCCATGGCCCTGAAGCCATCCACCATGACTCTGCGCCGCTCATCATAAGCATCACGCATGATGGCCAGCTCGTCTTCTCTTCTGTAATTTGTCAGCGCTTCCAGCCCTGCGTACTGACTCACTGTAGGTGCGCACATGATCACGTACTGATGGATTTTCACCATTTCATTCATGAACTCGGGCGGCGCGGCCGCATAGCCCAGACGCCAGCCGGTCATCGCGAATGCTTTCGAAAATCCGTTCAAAAGAATCGTTCGTTCCCACATTCCCGGAAGGGATGCGATAGAAACATGCGGCTCATCGCCGTAAGTAAGTTCCGCGTAAATTTCATCACTGATCACGATCAGATCGTGTTTGATGATCACAGGAGCGATGGCTTCGAGATGTTCTCTTCGCATGACAGATCCTGTGGGATTATTGGGATACGGCAGGATGAGCGCCTTCGTCTTCGGCGTGATCAGCTCTTCCAGCTCCTCCGGAGTCACCCGGAATTCATTTTCTGCCTTCGTATTTACCGGTACCGGCACGCCGCCTGCCATGACGACACACGGTCTGTATGATACATAGGAAGGTTCTGGCACCAGGACTTCTTCTCCGGGGTTCAGAAGCGCTCTCAGAGCCAGATCGATGCCTTCGCTGGCTCCCACCGTTACGAGAATCTCCTGGCGGCTGTATTTCGTGTGAAATTTCTCATCCAGATAGTCTGAGATTGCGTCTCTCAGTTCCGGCATTCCCTGATTCGACGTATATGCCGTCTGTCCGCGTTCGATGGAGAGAACACCTGCTTCGCTGGCATGCCATGGTGTGTGAAAATCAGGTTCCCCGACTCCCAGCGAAACGACATCTTCCATCATGTTTGCCACATCAAAAAATTTTCGTATTCCCGACGTGGGCATCACTTTGATATTATCTGCTATATAACTCCTCTTTCCGGATCCGTTGCTCATATCCAAATCGACTTCCTCTCATCCCAGCTCTTCTGCTCATCCATGATAATTCCGTGGTCTTTATAAGTTTTCAGGACAAAATGTGTGGCCGTAGATATCACATCGTTGATCCGGGCGAGCTTGTCGGAGACAAACATGGAAACCTCCCGGATATCTTTGCCTTCCACCATGACACACAGATCGTACCCGCCGGACATGAGAAATACCGCCCGCACCTCATCGTTGCGGTAAATTCTCTGTGCGATTTTATCGAAACCGTCGCCGCGCTGCGGTGTCACTTTTACTTCGATGAGTGCAGTAACTGTCGTCTTGTCTACTTTGTCCCAGTTGATGACGGCGCTGCTGCCGCAGATAATTCCGGCTTCCGTCATCTCATCGATTTCGTTTCTGACCGCTTCTTCTGTCAGTCCCGTCTTTTCCGCGATGGCCGCTGTCGTTGTATCTGCATCCGCTTCTAAAAGCTTCAGAATTTCTCTCTTCATATCTTCCTCCGTTTTCATAAAAACCGCTTCGATCTTTCGGATAATTTTTTCCATTATAGCACTATGAAGTGCAAAAGACAACCGAGCTCTTTCTGATAAAAAAAGCGGCACAGCCGGTTTCAGCTGTGCCGCAGGTCGTCGATTTTATAATACTTTATTGAGGAATTCCCGGGTTCTCTGATTTCTCGGAGACCCGAAGACTTCAGCAGGAGTGCCTTCTTCCATGATGATACCTTCATCGATGAAAAATACTCTGTCGGAAACATCTCTCGCAAAGCCCATTTCGTGTGTGACAATCACCATCGTCATACCCTCTGCTGCCAGTTCTTTCATGACGGAAAGAACTTCACCGACCATTTCCGGGTCGAGCGCCGACGTCGGCTCGTCGAAGAGCATGATATCGGGCTCCATTGCCAGCGCCCGGGCGATGGCCACACGCTGCTGCTGACCTCCGGAAAGATCTGCAGGACGGTAATCGGCTTTGTCGCTGAGTCCGACTCTCTCCAGCAGTTCTCTCGCCTTCTGTTCCGCTTCCGCTTTCGTCTTAAGCTTCAGCGAGACGGGAGCCAGCATGATATTCTGGAGAACGGACCGGTGCGGAAAGAGATTGAACTGCTGGAACACCATGCCGATATGGCGTCTGATCTTATTGATATCCGCCTTTTTATCGGTGATGCTCAGTCCGTCCACGATGATCTCGCCGTCCGTAGGCTCTTCCAGCAGATTGAGACATCTGAGGAAAGTGGACTTACCGGAACCCGAAGGACCGATGACACAAATCACTTCTCCTTTGTCTATCTCGGCGTCGATGCCTTTCAGCACTTCCAGGTTGCCAAAGCTCTTTACAAGTCCTTTTACGATAATTTTCGGTTCTGAACTCTGTTTCATCAGTACTTGATCCTCCTTTCAATATATCTCGATATGATAGTGAGAATCGAAATGATTATCAGGAAGAGAATAGCGATCAGCGTATAGGTAGCCAGCGTCTCGTACGTTCTTCCCACATAAATCTTTCCGTAGTACATGATTTCCTGAAGGCCGATGGCATAAAGAATCGTCGAATCTTTCAGCGTGATGATGCACTGGTTAACCAGAGACGGCAGACAGATGCGCACCGCCTGCGGCAGTATAATTTTAACCATGGCTTTACTGTATGACAGCCCGAGACTGCGGGCGGCTTCCATCTGTCCCTTGTTGACGGATTCGATGGCGCCCCGGAAGATCTCCGACATATAAGCGCCTGCGTTTAATGTCAGAGTAATGAGGCTGGCCGTAAATACATCTATTCTGACATCGGTTCCCAGTATCATTTTCAGCAGAACCGGCAAAGCGAAGAAGATGTAAAATGCTTGAACCAGCATCGGTGTTCCCCGGATAAGCCAGATATAAATTTTCGCAATCCACTGCAGCGGTTTCATTTTCGATATGCCGAACAGGCATGCGAAAACACCTATTACCAGAGCGAGCACCAGAGACAGACACGTCACCTGAAGTGTCGTTGCCAGCCCTTTCATCAGGGTTGGAGATGCTTCGCTGAATACTCTGATTAAATCCATATTAGATTTCCCCTAACTATAAGCTTATTTTTTATTTTTCTCCGATATATTTTGCTACGATTTCGTCGTATTTGCCGTTTTCCTTGATATTCTTGAGACCTGCATTGAACATTTCGAGAAGTTCTGCATTTTCGCCCTTCAATACGGCAAATCCGTATGGAGTGGCAAATTCATCTTTTTCTTCGACGAGAAGCTTCAGACCGTTATTCTGACTTACGCCATAGCTCATTACCGGATAATCCTCGAAGCATGCAACCGCATTTCCGGAATTTACCGCCTGGTACATGATCGCGGAGTCATCGTAATATGTGAGACTCAGCTGGTACTCGTCCTTAATGGACTCTGCCCATGCGGCACTCTGTGTTCCGTTCTTTACTGCCACATCAGATCCCTTGATATCATCTAAAGTCGTAGCCGGATTGTCTGCCTTGACAGCCGCGCATACGGTAGAATCGTAATAAGCCTCTGAGAAGTCATACTTCTTCTGACGGTCCGGCGTGATGCTCATGCCAGCGATAACGCCGTCAGCCTGTCCGGATTCGAGAGCAGCGACAGCCGCATCAAAGCCCAGAGGCTGGAGTTCGTATTCGAAGCCCTGATCTTCTGCAATCGCAGCGAGAATATCGAGGTCGATACCTACGAATTCATTCTGTTCGTTTGTAAATTCGAACGGAGCAAACGTAGTATCTGTAGCGATGATGTACTTGTCTCCGGATGTTTTGTCAGCAGAAGCCGCAGATCCGTCAGAATTATCGGAACCGCCGCATCCGGCCAGCGTAGCGAGTGCCATTACCAACACCAGCATTACGGATAATACCTTTTTCATGTTTTTCATTTTCTTACTCCTTTTCTTAATCACTTTTCAGTGTTAAAAAATAAATTTATAGATCTGCAAAACCAGTTTCTGCAGATACTAACGAGCATACAATCACTCAAATTGTATAACTGTATATAAATTTTTCCTTAAAATTATACAATAATTTAACAGGAAAGTCAAACCGGGACGGCCTGTCCCGTCCCGGTCTCTCTCCTGCCTCGAAGCGATAAAAATACCGCAGAAATGAATATTCATTCATTTTTTTCGGAGATTTTACTCTGTGATATATTTTTTCCAGTAATATTCTGAAATTTCCTCTGTTTTTCGAAAAACATTTTCCCGTACTTAATCTTACCATCTCACGGAAATCTCACCTGATGTCAGTTCTCTCTGTTCGCCGTCAGATGTCAGCACGATCAGTCCGCCATTCTCGCTGATGTCCAGTGCTCGTGCACGTCTCTTCTCATCTCCCCGTATGAGGGTCACCTCTCTGCCCAGGACGATGGATCTCCGCCGGTATTCCTGTAAGAAGGATTTATCGTCAAGATTTTCACAGATTGCCAGCACCTCTCCGATCACGCCTGCCGCCAGCTGATTCCGCGTAATCGTCGGCTCTCCGGACTCGAAAAGGGAACAGACTCCCCGGTTCATCACTTCATCCGAAAAGCCTTCCTCCGGCGTTCTGAAATTGATGCCAATACCTGCCACCACACTCTCCAGGGAGCCCGACTCAAAATCGGTAACCGCTTCCGTCAGGATCCCGCAGACTTTTTTTTCACCGATATAGACGTCGTTGACCCATTTGATTCCCGCCTCTGTACCGGTGAGACTGCTGATCGCCCGGCAGACGCCCACCGCTGCGGCTGTGGTGATGAGCAGAGCTTTCTGCATGTCGGCATCGGGCCGCATGATGATAGTCAGATAGAGTCCGGCACCTTCCGGAGATTCAAACGTACGGCCCAGACGTCCTCTTCCCGCCGTCTGTTTTTCCGCCACGACGACGGTGCCGTGAGGAGCTCCTCTCAGAGCCAGTTCTTTTGCAAGATTATTGGTGGAGTCCACTTCTTTCCGGACGATGATCCGTTCTTCCCATCCCTCACCCAGCAAACGGGAAATCCCCGATGCGGACAGAATGTCACTGCCAGAACTGAGACGGTATCCTTTTCCCGGAGCAGCTGTAATCCCGCATCCGTCTTCCTGCAGCTTTCTGACGGCTTTCCAGACGGCCGCCCTCGAAACGCCGAAGAGAGCTGCCAGTTCCTCCCCTGAAAGATAGGAATCCCTGTTTTCTTCCAGGCAATTCAGTACTTTGTCTTTAAGATTCATCGAATGGCACTCCTTTCCGGATTTTCTCCGCTTATCTCCGCCGCCTCCGGCGTCTTTTCCTCTGTAAAACCTGAAAATGCCGCTTTTTCCCGTGCATCTTCTCCGATACCGAGTTCTCCGATATCGCCGATGCTGTTCAGTCTCTTCTGTATCGCTCTGGTCCGTACACCTACCAGCTTGTCCAGCTCCGCGTTGGCCTGATTGATGCGCTGCTGAGCCGCTTTCAGCACCGACTCGAATTTATCGAATTCCGTGCGGACAGAGTTCAGCACATCCCACACCTCACCGCTGCGCTTCTGAATCGCAAAGGAGCGGAATCCCATCTGCAGACTGTTGAGCATGGCCGCCATGGTGCTGGGACCCGCGATGTTGACGTGGTATTCTCGCTGAAGAACCTCCACCATACCACGATTGACGACTTCTGCGTACAAACCTTCAAACGGAAGGAACATGATGGCAAATTCCGTCGTATACGGAGGTGCGATGTATTTGTCACGTATGGCTTTTGCCTCGGTGCGGATAGCGGCTGTCAGCGCCTTCGCGCACTGGCTGATCTGTTCCGGATCACCGGCCTCATAAGCATCCCGCAGTCTGCCGTAGGTTTCCCCGGGAAATTTGGAATCCAGCGGCAGGTAAATAAAACCGCTGTCTGTAGGAATTTTTACGGCGAATTCCACGACATTTCTGCTGTCGGGCCTTACCCGCACTTCGGTTTCGTACTGCTCCGGCGCCAGAATTTCTCTCAGAATTGCGCCCAGCTGTACTTCTCCCAAAATCCCCCGTGTCTTTACGTTTGAAAGGACCTTTTTCAGATCGCCCACACCGGAAGCCAGAGTCTGCATTTCGCCCAGGCCCCGGTATACCTGTTCCAGACGTTCGCTGACCAGACGAAAGGATTCATTCATCCGCTGCTGGATAGTCTGCTGAAGCTTTTCATCGACGATGCCCCGCATCTCATCCAGCTTCCGGTTATTGTCTCCCTGCAGCTCCGTGAGCTTGCGCTCTACCGTCTCCCGCATATCTTCCAGTTTTTTATTGTTTTCCGCCAGCCGGAAATTCTGCATTTTTCCGATCTCTTCGATTTTCAGTGCCTGAGCTTCCGCCGAATATTTCATATTTTCGGTAATCACACCGCCGAAGGCCTGCATGGATTCTCTTACCGATCGGGAGATTTCTCCCCTGGCCTGAGCCTGCTGTGCAGCCATGTCGTCTTTTACCGCCTGCTGCTGTCCTGCTGCTTCTCTCCGCACCGACTCGATCTGTTCTATAATTTCTTTTTTATCTCTCTGTGTCAGTCCTGTATGCCTGCGAAAAATCTGGAGAACCTGCAGAATCAGCAGGATCATCAGAACAGCTAGGCATAAAAAAATCATCACTTCCATATTTTGCATATTCCTATATTTCCCGTATTGTTTCTTTTCGCTATCTACGACATTTCCACCCGTCAAAACGGATGTTTTTTCATAAATGCCGCTTTTCGCATCCGATTTCCACTTTATTATCCTGTTTTATTATACCATAGTTTCCGACGGCAGCGCCTCGGAATCAGAGCACGGCATTCCGTATTTTGCTGTCGGCTTCGCAGCCCCATACGGCAGAACGCAGCCTCCTCAGTCAGGAAAAAGATCAGCCGGCAGCAGAAGTTTTTATCTAAATTTTACAATCACGTGGTATAATGATGCGTTATGAGTTAATAACGGCTGTTTTTCCTGATCCTGCTTCGCCGCTGCGTGTTTTGCGCGAAAAAGACAGGGTATAAATGGAAAGGAGTATTTATGAAAGAATTGCTGGATCTTTTTCTGCTCTTTGCAAAGATCGGCTCTACCACTTTCGGCGGAGGCTATGCCATGCTTCCCGTCATTCAGAAGGAACTTGTGGAAAAGAGAGGCTGGGCTACAGACGAAGAGCTGATGGATTATCTCGCTATCGGTCAGTGTACGCCGGGACTGATCGCTATCAACACGGCCACCTTTATCGGTGAAAAGCGGAAAGGCGTCATCGGCGGTATTATCGCAACTCTGGGCTTCGTAACTCCCGCTCTCATCATCATCATGATCGTGGCGGCCCTGCTTCAGAATTTTGCAGACTACCCGGCAGTCCAGAATGCTTTCGCCGGCATACGGGTATGTGTCTGCGTCCTGATTGTGAACGCTGTTCTGAAGCTCTGGAAAAAATCGGTGACAGACAAAATCACACTGCTGATCTTTGCCGCGGTATTTCTCCTTACAGTTTTTACTGCTGTATCGCCAGCGGTCTTGGTCATCGTATCGGGAGTAGCAGGTATCTTCATCAAACAGTTTACGGAGGGCCGCAACAGATGATCTATTTCCAGCTGTTCTATAATTTTTTCTTCACCGGTCTTTTTTCTATCGGCGGAGGACTGGCTACGCTGCCTTTTCTCTACGACCTTTCAGACAAGACAGGATGGTTCAGCCACGCGGATCTTGCCAATATGCTGGCGATATCAGAATCGACGCCCGGCGCCATCGGCATCAACATGGCTACCTATGTGGGATTCGAGACGGCATCCGTTCCCGGAGCTCTTATCGCGACGCTGGGTCTGATCACTCCGGGAATTATTATCATCCTCATCATCGCAAAGATCCTGGAGAAATTCAAAGAGAGCCGGTATGTACAGTGGGCTCTCTACGGACTGAGAGCCGCTTCCATAGCGCTGATCAGCGCCGCCGGGCTTTCGGTAGTCCAGATTTCGCTCATACATTATAAACTCATCGGGCAGAGCGGTATCGCAGTCCTGGACATCTTCGATATCAAAGGAATGATTCTGGCCGTCGTCATTCTGACAGCCAGCCGGATATGGACAAAAATTCATCCCGTCGTCTGGATTCTCTTTGCCGCCATCATCGGAATTCTCTTCCATTTCGCGGGCGTATGATGCAGAGATGATGGAAATCCGCCGCAGCGCACGGATTCCGGTACGACAAAGCGCTGCAAGATATAAAGACAACGATATAAATATATTTAGCACATCCTGACAGGAGGTATTTCTATGACAAAGATAGACATTTTTTCCGGTTTCCTGGGAGCAGGAAAAACCACACTCATCAAAAAACTCATCGCAGAAGCATTCCCGGACGAAAAAGTCGTCCTCATTGAAAATGAGTTCGGCGAGATCAATATCGACAGCGGTTTTTTAAAGGACGCCGGTGTTGAAATCACGGAGATGAGTTCCGGATGCATCTGCTGCACTCTGGTAGGCGATTTCGCCCAGGCGCTCCGCAGCGTCGCACAGCAATTTTCTCCCGACCGCATTCTCATCGAACCTTCTGGTGTAGGCAAGCTCTCTGACGTTATCCGCGCCGTCCGCAGCGCAGAGGAGGACATCCCTGTCACCCTCAACAGCTTTGTTACCGTAGCCGACGCGAAAAAATGCAAAATGTATTCCAAAAATTTCGGCGAATTTTATCTCGATCAGATTGAAAATGCCAAAACGATCATTCTCAGCCGTACGGGCGAAATGAAAGAAGACCGTCTCAAAGCCTGCATCGATATTCTCCGGGCTCACAATGAAAAAGCCCGCATCATCACCACACCGTGGGATCAGCTAACGGGCTCCCAGATCCTGGAGGTCATGGAAGGTGACAGAAGCCTGGCAGACGAACTGCTGGAAGAACTGGCGAAGAAACCGGTTCACGAACATCACCATCATGAACACGAACATGAATACGAGCACCATCATGAACATGAACACGAGCACGAACACCATCACCACCATGAACATGATCATGAGCACCATCACCACGACCATGAGCACGAACATGAACATGAGCACGGACACCATCACCACGACCACGAGCATCATCACGGGGAAAGCTGTTCCTGCGGTCATGACCACCATGATCACGACGCCGACGAAGTCTTCACCAGCTGGGGTACGGAAACGGCGCACAAATACACGCAGGATGAACTCACAGATGCTCTCGAGGAACTCGATCTCGGCATGACGGGTACCGTCCTCCGGGCAAAGGGCATCGTGCCTTCCGAAGACGGAAAATGGCTCCACTTCGATTACGTGCCGGGTGAATCGGAAATCCGCGAAGGAACTCCTTCTTATTCCGGCCAGATCTGCGTTATCGGAGCAAACCTCGACCGCGTCAAACTGGCTGAATTATTCCGCATCTGACAGTCGAAACGGAGAGGTGACACATTATGATGAATACGAATATGACGATACCCGTCTACGTCTTTGCCGGATTTCTGGAAAGTGGAAAAACTCAATTTATAAAGGACACTCTCCTGGATCCGGGATTCACCGAAAATGAAAAGACACTCATCGTCTGCTGCGAGGAAGGCGAAGAAGAGTATGACGAGGACTTTCTGGAAGAAACGAACTCCGTTCTGCTTCCGATCGAGTCGAAAGAGGATTTCAAAGGTGCCACGCTGAAAAAGGCGGCCATGGAAGTGAGACCCGACCGGATTATCGTGGAATACAACGGCATGTGGGAAATAAAGCTGATGGAACAGGAATTCCCCAGAAGCTGGGAAATCTATCAGATCGTGACGACGATCAATGCGGAGACGTACGAAGTCTATTTAAAAAATATGGGACCGAAAATTATCGAACAGGTAGGAGTCTCCGAGCTGGTCGTCTTCAACCGCTGCACGCCGGAACTCAACGAAATGATACGCACGACCAACGTCAAGGCCATGAATCCCCGCGCCATCATCTTCCTGGAAGACCGCAACGGAAATGCGGAAGATTATTCTGAAGGAATTCCGCTTCCTTTCGATATCGACGCGCCGGTCATCGAAATCTCCGACGACGACTTCGGGACGTGGTATGTGGATGCCATGAACGATCCCGAAAAGTACGACGGCAAGACGGTAAAAGTCAAAGTTCAGCTTCACCGCCGCCCGGAAGACGCTGACAACCGCTTTATCGCAGGCCGGTTTGCCATGGTCTGCTGCGCGGACGATATCAGCTTCATCGCATTCTACGCCGTCATGGACAAGGCTTCTGAAATCGTCACAGAAGAAAGCTGGGCAAACATCACAGCCGTCATTCACACGGAATACGACAAAGAATTCCACGGCGACGCTCCGATTCTGTATATCACGGAATTCGCGCCGTGCGAGCCTCTGAAGGACGATCTCGTCTATTTTAGATAGGCGATATATAAAGAAATATTATAAAAACAGAAGGAAGTCTGAACCGCAGATAGCGATCCAGACTTCTTTCTATTTTATCGTTTGTCGTTCGATTTCTCTAGGGCCACCGTCACCGACATAAACTTCATATACAGCTTTTACTTTTCCGGACCTCACCCGATCTTTTTCATGCAGCAATTCTTATATTTTCTGCCGCTTCCACACGGACAAGGGTCGTTCCGTCCGATTTTTTTCACTCTGCGGCCTTCTCCGGCAGGCAGCCGGAAATTGCGCTGCGCCAGTTTTTCTTCTTTTAACTCGGAAGGCTTGTATCCCTTGCAGACCCAGACGCGGAGCCCGTAAAACCATGCCGTATAAAGCGAGAAAAAGAGATTGAGTTCTTCCAGATCGCCGAACTCGATGCCTTCCTCTTTCAGGCCGTCTACCAGTTCATTCGGCGTCACATCCCGCATGGCCATGAGATGAAGGGATGTCATGATTTTTCCGGCCTTTTCTTCGCCGCACTTTCTTTCGATATAGCTTCTGAGATAGACATATTCCGGCGAATCGTCCATGCAGAGACTGCCGTCATATGCATCTACAACATCGAAAGACGGATAATAGTATGTATCTCCGATGCCGTAGCGGCTGATAATCTGTCCATATGCTTCTTCACTGCCGAGAATAACATTTATCAGCAGACCGTGCTCCAGATAAAAACCATCCTCATCGCCCGCTTTTTCGACGGCTGCCTGCAGTTCCGCCGGTGCGATCCCTCTCTGATGATTATAATCCCATACATCTTTCAGCTGCAGCATCGTAAAGACGCCGTAAATATTAGCCAAAGCGCCGGCAAAACGGATAATCTCCGCCTCCTTTTCAGAACGGTTCTTTTCCGCTTCTTTCGTTGCTCTCACCGCCGCGGAGGCAGGCACACTTTTTTCCGGTGCGCTCTCCGCTCTTTCTGCCTTCAGGGAGCCGAGAAGATCGGAGATGTCGGACGGTACAACAGTTTCAGCCATATCTGCTTCCTCTCTGAGAAAAATAATTCCTTTATTATATAGATTTTCTATTTTTTCTAAGTTTTCCGGGTTTTCCAGACGCAGAGGTTTCTCCATCAAAGCATTTACGAGATCCCGTTCCTCTCTTCCTTCGCTGCTCTCGAAATATGCTGTCATATTTTCCTTAACTGCAGCTTCTGCAGCATCTGCCATTTCCTGTTTCTTCGCGGCGGAAGCCACCTTTATTCCGTAGGAATCGAGTATCTTTCTGATCTGAGGCTTCGTATACTTGTTCAGACATTCCGATAGGCTGCTGCCCTGATCCGCTTTGATGCATAAATCTTTCATCTGCTTTGTCATGTAAATTTTCCTCCCGATAAATAACTGCTTTCTCTATCATTATATCGGAAAATCCCGTTATTTCAACAGACTATTTGCCCAAAACCGCTGTTTTCCGACCTTTTGAGGCTTTTATCGCCCGGATCCTCCGGATGAAAAACTCTCCTCTGAATTCCGCATCGTTTCCGTCACCGCGCTGGTGAATATTTTCTCCGTTTCCGGAGATAATCTCTGTGATCAGTTAAAATCAGTACCGCTGCCCGCAAGCGACAGACAGGAGGTTCTATATATGAATACAAAGAAAAATGCCGCCGACTCACATATTTCAGACAACTCTTCCGCAGTCCGCAGGTCACAGGCCGCAGCTGCCGGCATTCCCGCGGAACACAGAGAGAAAGAGAGTTTTTCCATCCGGCGCACCGTCAACGGAATTCCAATAGCCGCCAACGATTTTCCGGAGCTCTGCTCCATCGGCGATGACGATGCGCTGCGCATTCTGCTCACCGCCCGTCAGAGAGCAAACAGCGAAGCGGCTTCCGGGATTCCCGGCGAAAATCAGATCATTCACTGAATCACCCGATCGTCGAAGAGCTGCCATCGCCCTTTTTTGCGCCTGCCCGGCCGCAGGGAAAATCCACAGCCCGGCACATTCCCGGCGCCGGGCCGCTTTCCTCATTTCCCCGAATATTATCCGCCGTTCCCCGATATAAGGAAGGAGAGTTCCTGTGAAACAGAAGAATGAAAATACGCGGCTGATCGCCCTCTACATAAGAGTTTCCACAGAAGCCCAGGCCGAAGAAGGCTATAGCATCGAAGCACAGGAAAAGATTCTCCGCGCAGAATGTACTGCAAAAGAATACGATGAATCTCTGATTCGCACGTATACCGACGCCGGTGCCAGCGGCAGCAATATCCAGCGCCCGGCTCTGAAACAGCTCATCGCAGATGCATCCGCCGGAAGAATCTCCACCGTAATCGTATACAAACTCGACCGTCTGAGCCGTAGTCAGAAAGATACGCTCTATCTCATTGAAGATATTTTTATCCCCAATGACGTGGATTTCGTATCCGTCAATGAAAGGCTGGATACCGGCAGTCCCTACGGCAAAGCGATGATCGGCATTCTTTCCGCCTTCGCTCAGCTGGAACGGGAAAACATCTTCCTGCGCACCCGGATGGGGATGAAAGAACGCGTCAGTTCCGGCCTCTGGCCGGGAGGAGGAAGAATTCCCTTCGGATACGATTACGACAGCAGCCGCGGCATCCTCGTTCCCAATTCCGACGCCGCGACGGTACGCCGCGTCTATGAACTCTATCTGGAAGGTTATTCTCTCTCCTACATCGCCCGGGTTCTGGGACTCAAATACGAACGTCTTGCCCGGCAGATTCTCCTGAGAAAATCCAACACCGGCGTTATCGTGTACAACGGAGAAGAATATCCGGGGCTCCATGAACCCATCGTCGATTCCGCAACGTACGAAAAAGCCATGACAGAATTCCGGCGCAGATCCCAGAACGGCCGCCGTGGCGGCACTCACCTGCTCACCGGTCTGCTTTTCTGCGGATACTGCGGCGCAAAGCTCCGTTATCAGAAGTGGAACAAAGCGGGAGACTGTAAGCTGGTATGCTATTCCAGGGATAAATCCAAGCCATATCTCGTCAGAGATGAAAACTGTCCCTTTGAACCCGTCTGGGCGGAAGATCTGGAAGAATACGTGCTGCGGGATGTCTGGTCTCTGCCGCTGAAGGAGGGAATCCGCGGAGAGATAAAAGAAGCCGCTCCCTCTGTCCTAGATGACCTGAAAAAGAGAGCGGAGCGGGAAACTCTGAAGCTGAAGCGTCTCTACAGCCTTTACGCCGAATCCGGCGACGATATTCTTCTGGAAACGATTCAGGAGATGCATTTGCAGCTGCAGCAGACAAAAGATCTCCTCCGTCAGGAGGAAGAAAACGGTCTTCTGTCCGGACGCAGGGAAGCCCTCAAAAAAGAGATCACCGAAGTCCGGGATCTCTGGGAATACATGACACTGAAAGAACGCCGGATATTCCTGAGAAAAATAATCAACCGCATCACTCTTCGTTCCGGTTCCGCCGTCATCGATTACAACCTCTGACCGCCGCACATAGCACACAGGCAAGACTGGAGCCTGATCATGCAGAAATGAACGAAAATCCGAAGCTGCTGATGCAAAACGAATCATATTGCAATCTCTTCCGGTCGCGCATATAATGAGAGCGAAATCAGAAGAAAAAGGCGGTTTGAATTATGCTCACTTACTCTTTTGACGGCACATCTCCGTCTTCCCTGTACGAACACCTTTACCGGTGCATAAAAAACGATATTTTTCGCGGAGTCATCATGCCCGGCGATAAACTGCCTTCCAAGCGCAGTCTGGCAAAAAATCTGAACGTCAGCACGGTGACCGTCGAACACGCCTATGCCATGCTCATGGATGAGGGTTATATCTATTCACTTCCGAAAAAAGGATATTATATTTCCGATCCCGGAGACTTTCTCTCCGTTTCTGGAACTGATTCCCCGGAATATCACCTGCGGCAGGACAAAGAGCAGGCGGCATTCCTGCAGACCTCGGAATATCCGGAATATCAGGAGTCCGCGGAACAGTCTGACGACCGTGCTGCTTCTTCCTGTCAGGAAGTGGAAGACCAGGCGAACGTCCGCTTCTTCGCCGATTTCGTCAGCAACGGAACTAATCCGGATAATTTTCCTTTTTCTACCTGGGTGCGTCTCCTCCGCGAAACGATCCGTGAACGTCAGAATGAACTCATGATCAATTCGCCTTCCGGAGGGATTCCTGAACTCCGCCGGGCCATCTGCAACTATCTCTACCAGTTCCGCGGAATGAACGTAGCGCCGGAGCAGGTAGTCGTAGGGGCCGGAACCGAATATCTCTACGGTCTCCTCATTCAGCTTCTGGGCCGCGAAAAGACGTTCGCCGCAGAAAACCCCGGCTACCGGAAAATTCCTCTTATTTATGAAAAAAACGGCGCTCACTGCTGCTATATTCCCCTTGACTCCCGCGGAGTGCGGATCGACGCTCTGACGAACAGCGGCGCTGATATCCTGCACATTTCGCCTTCCCATCATTTTCCTACCGGAATCGTCACGCCGGTGAGCCGCCGCCGTGAGCTTCTCAACTGGGCTTCCGCATCAGAAAACCGCTTCATAATTGAGGATGACTACGACAGCGAATTCCGTCTGGGAGGGCGTCCGCTTCCCACTTTGCAGAGCATCGATAGACAGGAGAAAGTCATCTATATCAATACATTTACGAAAAGCCTGTCTTCCACTATCCGAATCAGTTACATGATCCTGCCGCCCCGGCTCATGCGACGGTTTTACGGAGAACTGAGCTTTTATTCCTGCACAGTTTCCAATTTCGAGCAGTATACGCTGGCGCGCTTTCTCAGCGAGGGTTATTTTGAAAAACATATCAATCGCATGCGAAAATATTACCGGAATCAGCGCAATGCCATTCTCGACTGCATCCGGAAAAATCCCCTTTCCCGGCAGATTTCCATTACGGAAGAAAATTCCGGCCTGCATTTTCTGATCCACTTTCCTTCGGCCCTTTCCGATCGTGAAATCGTCCACCGGGCAGCTGAGGAAGGAATCCGGATATCGGCTCTGTCCGAATATGACCACCGTTTTGACGCAAAAGAAGAGGCTGTTCAGCCTGCAACACATACGCTCATCGTCAATTACTCCGGAATACGCCCGGAAATCATTCCGGAAGCCGCAGATCGTCTGATTCGCGCTGTCATTTCCTCAAATACGTCAACGCTGCATCCGCCTGGATATTCAGCAGATGTGTAATTATATCCAACTGTCCTTATCTTGTTGCGGATGTTGCTGTGTTACGAAAAAAAAGGTCACCCGAGGGTGACCTTTTCTATAAATCCGCCGGCAGAGCAAAACTCTGCCGGCTTGCTTTATTTTTCGGATTTATCTGAATCTTGCGGATAAAATTTCAGAATTATCTCTGACTATTTTAACATTTCCTTAGCGATCTTTGCTTCTGCATAGTCGAAATAATCAGTATTGTTGAATAAAGCTTTTGATTCTCTGTAATATCTTTCGATCGGATATTCTCTGGAATAACCTGTACCACCATGGATCTGTACGCAGTTGGAAGTAGCATCCCAAATAGCCTTTGCAGCAACATACTTAGCCTTTGCAGCTTCGATAACGTAAGGCTTGCCTGCTACGATAGCTTCAACTGCAGGAGCAGCTACAGCCTTCAGAGTATATTCTGCGATGGAGATTTCTGCGAGTAAGAACTGTACTGCAGGCAGCTTAGCGATCGGAGCTCCGAACTGAACTCTTGTCTTAGCATATTCAGTGGAAACTTCTGCGCAAGTTGCAGCCATACCAGCAGCTACATAGCAGTTTAATACGTCGATTCTTGCATTGAGTTCAGCTCTTACCTTGCCACCGTCAGCAGACAGTAATACTGCAGGAGCAGCATTCATCGTCAGAGTAGCAGTCGGATAAGATCTGAGACCTAACTTGTCGAATTTTTCAGCAGCAACGTCGGCAGCCTTTACAACGAAAGCAGCGAGCGCGTCGTCGAGAGTTGCCAGTACGATGTACTGATCAGCAGCACCGCCTAAAGCAGCAGCGATCTTCTTGCCTGTAATCGTGTAAGCATCGCCTGCCTTTGCAGCAGTAACCGTTGCTCCGCAGGAGTCACCTTCTTCATATACAGCATAACCAGTCATGCCGTCGATTGCTAATGCAGGAGCATATGCATCGATAATCTGAGCGGTAGCGTTTGCTACTACAGCTACTTCTGCCATGGAAGCGTTTGCTTTACCGAATTCTTCAGCAACGATAGCAGCTTCTTCGATGTCAGCAACCTTTAAAAAGCCCTTTGCAGCCATTGCTTTAACTGCGTCTTCTGTATATTCAGCTGTCTTTTCCGGTACGAAAGATACTGGAGCTAATTCTGCAGCAGCAAAATCTGCAGCAGCTTTTTGAATCAAACTTTTTTCACTCATTTTGAAAAATCCTCCTTATGGTAATTCTATCTATTGTTTTCCCTTACTAACGTTCGGTTCGCCGATGGATCCTACTTCTTCTTTTTCTTAGGGAAGAGACCATTAGTAACTACTAATCTCTGTACCTGGTTTGTACCTTCATAGATAGAAAGAATACGAGCATCTCTATATAATTTTTCCATAGCGGAGCCCTTTTCGAGACCGTTAACGCCCATGATGTCCATAGCAACTCTTGTAGCGTTGATTGCATTTTCAGTAGCGACAATCTTAGCGCAGCAGGATTCGTGACCGTGGTTGAGGCCAGCATCTCTCATGAGAGCAGTGTGATATACGAGCTGTCTGCAAGCCTGAGTCTGAGCTTCGAGTTCAGCGATCTTGAATGTAGCTGCAGGGTTCTTGGAGAGAGGTCTGCCGCCATCGAGATGATTGTTGCAGTAATCTACTAAGATTTCGATTACGCGGAGAGCCAGACCGTTCGCCTGAGCAGCTACTACGCAGCGGCCTGCGTCGAGAGTCATCATAGCTGTCTTGAAACCGAAACCGATACCTTTTTCAGGTCCGCCCAGAATTCTGGATTCGTGGAGCTTAACGTTTTCTAAGTGAAGTTCGCAAGTCTGGGAACCTCTGATACCCATCTTGTCTTCTTCCTTGACTGCTGTAAGTCCCGGTGTGTCGCCAGGGATCAGGAACATCGTCAGACCCTTGCTTCCGAGAGACTTATCTGTAGATGCGCAGATTGCTAATGTGGACTTCGTTTCAATAGCCTTACCGGATGTAGTGATATAGCACTTGTCTCCGTTGAGGATGTAATATTCGCCTTCTTTTCTCGCTTCAGTAGCTACCGCACCGGCATCAGAACCAGCGCCTTTTTCTGTAAGACCGAACGCACCGAACTTACCCTGGAGGAGGTTTCCAAAATGTTCTTTCTGCTGATCTTCCGTACCTGTTAAGAGGATAGGGAAGGAACCGAGGTTGTTAGAACCGAAACCGGTTGCAACACCTACGTCTGCCTTACCGAGTTCTTCCCACATAGCGCAGCAAGTAGCGAAAGGCATTTCTTCGCCGCCTGTGAACTTAGGAGCGCAAGGGCTTGCAAAACCAGGAATCTTGCACCATTCTTCCCAGATGTAATCCGGGCAGCACTTGCCTGCATCGATTTCCGCCAGATTCGGATAAATCCAATCTTCGCAGAACTTACGAACGATTAATTGTTTTTCTGTCATGTCTTCTGTGAAACCAAACATTTGTCTACCTTCTTTCTGATACCGTACTTTTCGGCAGTACGTTAGATATAACTGGTATATCTTTGATATTGAATGAATACCTTTACTCTTAACAAAGTACCGATGGATCTCAATATCAACGCAGCGAAAAAAACATATCGCCTGCAATATGTTCAGTTTATAGTATTGTCTGATATTTGTCAATATCTACGTCAAACTAAGTTTTGTCTAAATATATTCAGCAGGACAATTTATAGATTGTAAATTATCTTCTCATTTTTCATATCGTGTATCCTGCACATCTGGTGCAGCTCTGACAAAATTCTTTTCCCCATCTTCCGTCGGATATTTTGTCTGAAATGACAGTTTTTCATTTCCTCACCTTTTGACATTCATCGGGACAGCGTACGTCGAAAATTTTACCTGATGCGAGGTATCGAAGTTGTCCAGCGCCTTAATCAGGCCGATACAGCCCACCTGAAACAGGTCGTCCATGTTCTCGCCTCGCTGCGAAAAGCGCTGCACC